>JAGZRA010000018.1:0-23969 GCA_018381885.1 Parahaemophilus parainfluenzae
TTTAGCTCAGATGCTTTATCTGCAGCTTCATCTTTTGCTTCTGAAACTGCTTTTTTTACTTCTTTTGCTTTATCTTCAGCCGCATCTTTCACTTCAGCAACTTTGTCTTCAGCTGCATCTTTTAGCTCTGCTGCTTTATCTGCCGCTTCATCTGTAGCTTCTGAAACTGTTTTTTTCACTTCTGATGCTTTATCTTCGACGGCTCTTTTTACTTCAGAAAATTTGTCATCGATTGCTTTTTTCATTTCAGTAGCTTTATCATCGATTGCTTCCTTTGCTTCAGAAACTGCTTTTCTTACTTCAGATACTTTATCTTCAGTTACATCTTTCACTTCAGTAGCTTTGTCTTCAACCACTTCTTTTGCCTCAGACGCTTTATGTGTCACAGCATCTTTAATATAGTTAGCCGCTGCAAATAATGCATCTTTAACTTGTGTTGCAGCATTCACTGTCGTATCTTTTACTTCAGTTGCTTTATCTCCGATTTTATTGTTCATAGCTACTCCCCTTGTGTCATTATGATGGCTTAATTTAAGCTATTCATTTATAGCTCATTTTCAGTCTATCAAAAAAATTTTAAAAAAACACCTAAAAATATACATTTTTAGGTGTTGCTTATTTTTGACTGCTTTTAAAAAGTAAATCATATAAACTTTGTTTTTCGTATTTTAGCCATTCTATTTTGGATAATGGAAAGCTTCAATGGTGCCTTTTTCACCATTCCACTCAATTTGAACAATCGTTGAAGGGTAAAAACTAATTGGATTTCGCTTACCGTAAAGCTCTGAAACAATACTGCCTACTAAAGGTAAATGAGAAACGAGTAAAACACTTTCAGTACCTTCTTCTTGCAAAACAGATAGATAATCAGCTACCAATGTAGCATTACCATAAGGTGTAATCCCACTCCAAATTTCAATATCATTAAGCGTGTTACCTAAGGCTGAATTTACAAGCTCAAACGTTTCTTGCGCTCGTATATAAGGGCTGACAATCACTTTTTGAATTGAAAGTGCGGTTGAATTTAGATGGGTTTTAAGCCATTGACCTTGTGATATTGATTGTTTGCGTCCGTAGTCGTTTAAATGTCTCGACTCATCTGATGAAGCAATAACTTCTGCTTCTCCATGACGCATAATAAAAATTTTCATGTATTGGCTTTCCTAAAAATAATAAAAAATAAATTTTATGGATAAAAAATGGGGGCAAGCCCCCACTCAATTAATTTGCTTTCACTGCTTCTGCAATTTCTTCTGCACATTGTTTTGCAAGTACACCGTCTTCACATTCGACCATGACGCGAATAAGAGGCTCAGTACCAGACTTACGCAGTAAAATTCGACCTTTGCCTTCTAAACGTTTTTCCACATCTGCAGCTACCGCTTTTACCGTTTCACTTTCTAATGGATTATCACCACCAGCAAAACGAACATTAATGAGTACTTGAGGGAATAATTTCACCGCACTTGCAAGCTCGTTTAAAGATAAACGATGTTGAACCATTGCACTTAATACAGCTAGTGATGCAATAATACCATCACCTGTCGTATTTTTATCAGCAATAATGATATGACCTGAGTTTTCTCCGCCTAGCGTCCAGTTATGTTCTACCATTTTTTCTAGCACATAACGGTCGCCAACGTTAGCACGCACAAAAGGTACACCTAACATTTTTAACGCAATTTCTAGGCTCATATTACTCATTAATGTGCCCACTACGCCACCTTTTAATTGACCTGAACGTAAAGCTTCACGAGCAATAATGAAAAGGATTTGGTCACCATCTACTTTATTACCTAAGTGATCCACCATCATAATACGGTCACCATCACCATCATAAGCAAGACCAACATCCGCTTTAGTTTCAAGTACTTTTTCCTGTAACGCTTTTACATCGGTTGCACCACATTTTTCATTGATATTGATTCCGTTTGGATCAGTACCAATTTCAATCACTTCCGCACCTAACTCACGTAATACATTTGGCGCAATATGATAGGTTGCACCATTTGCACAATCCACCACGATTTTATAACCATCTAAACCAAGATGTGCAGGGAAAGTACTTTTACAAAATTCAATATAACGTCCTGCAGCATCGCTGATACGGCTTGCTTTACCTAAATCAGCAGACTCTACACAATCCATTGGCTGATCAAGCATGGCTTCAATCGCTTCTTCAATATCGTCTGGTAATTTTGTGCCTTGTGAAGAGAAGAATTTAATCCCGTTATCATAATAAGGGTTATGTGATGCCGAAATGACAATACCCGCTTCTAAACGGAAAGTACGAGTTAAATACGCCACGGCAGGTGTTGGCATTGGACCGGTAAATGCGGCAGTTAAACCCGCTGCTGCCAAACCTGCTTCAAGTGCAGATTCCAACATATAACCTGAAATACGAGTATCTTTCCCGATTAACACAGTACGAGAACCTTGAGAGGCTAAAACCTTACCCGCAGCCCAACCTAATTTCAATGCGAAATCTGGCGTGATTGGATATGTACCTACTTTTCCACGTACCCCATCAGTACCAAAATATTTACGATTTGCCATGTTTATTCCTTATTAAATTTGAATAATGATGTTGCAGAAATCATTTATTCTACAACATATAAAATCTGTTAATTATTTACGCTTCTTTCGTAGCTTGCCATACTTTCAAGGCATCTGCTGTTGCAGCTACATCATGAACACGCAAAATTGTCGCACCATTTTGAGCCGCAATTAATGCCCCAGCTACACTTCCCACAACACGTTCAGTCACGGGTTTATCTAATACGGCACCAATCATCGATTTACGTGAAAGCCCTGCTAAAACAGGATATCCACTTTCACAGAAGTGAGCCAACTGTTGTAAAAGCTTGTAGTTATGCTGTACCGTTTTACCAAAACCAAAGCCGATATCCCAAATAATATTTTCTTTGGCTATTCCCGCAGCTAAACAAGCTTGAGTTCTATCGTTTAAAAATTGATAAACATCTTGAACCACATCATCGTAATGTGGATTAGTTTGCATTGTACGAGGTTGTCCTTGCATATGCATAATACAAGTGGGTAAATTCAACTGTCCTGCTATTTCGAGAGCACCTGGTTCACGTAGAGCACGAATATCATTGATTAAATCCATGCCGACCTTAGCCGCTTCTTGCATCACAATTGCTTTAGAGGTATCCACTGAAATCCAACACTCAAAACGTTTTTGCACGGCTTCAACCAAAGGTATCACACGTTGCAATTCTTCAGCTTCAGACACTTCTTCCGCCATTGGACGAGTTGATTCACCGCCAATATCAATAATTGTTGCACCTTCTTTCAGCATTTTTTCAACTTGAAATAATGCTTTGTCTAGACTGAAAAACTGCCCGCTATCAGAAAACGAATCAGGTGTGAAATTCAAAATTCCCATAATTTGAGGGAATGATAAATCTAGACATTTGTTATTAGCATAAAGTTTCATAAAGTGCGGTCAATTTTTAAATCAAATTTGAAAGGTTAGATTATAACGGAATATAGTAATGAAAAGAATGAAATAATAAATAAAAAAGCCTTCCAAATTAGGAAGGCTGTATTTTTATGCTTCAGGATCTTCTGAATGATTAACCGCACTTTCAGTTTTCTCTTCCTGCGGTTTTGCTGTTGGTTTCGTGTCTTTGTTATCTTCCCAACCAGATGGTGGTGTAACAGGTTCACGATTCATCAATTGCTTGATTTGTTCTTCTTCAATGGTTTCATATTTCACTAACGCATCTTTCATGGCGTGAAGAATATCCATATTGTCGATCAAAATTTGTCTTGCTCTCGCATAGTTACGATTTACAATCGCACGAACTTCTTCATCAATTGCATGTGCTGTTTTGTCAGACATATGTTTTGCTTTCGCCATTGAGCGACCTAGGAATACTTCGCCTTCATCTTCAGTATAAAGAATCGGACCGAGTTTATCTGAGAAGCCCCATTGGGTCACCATATTACGTGCAATATTGGTTGCCACTTTAATATCGTTAGATGCACCGGTAGAAATATTTTCTTCACCGTAAATCAAATCTTCTGCTAAGCGTCCCGCATAAAGTGTTGAAAGTTTACTTTCTAATTGTTTTTGGCTGATACTAATTTGATCGCCTTCAGGTAAGAAGAAAGTTACACCCAATGCTCGGCCACGAGGAATAATCGTGACTTTATGTACCGGATCATGTTCAGGTACTAAGTAACCCACAATGGCGTGACCTGCTTCATGGTACGCTGTCGATTCTTTTTGTTTATCCGTCATGATCATGGTACGACGTTCAGGCCCCATATTGATCTTATCTTTGGCTTTTTCAAACTCAAGCATCGATACAGTACGTTTATTGCTACGTGCAGCAAATAATGCCGCTTCATTCACCAAGTTCGCTAAATCTGCACCTGAATAACCTGGTGTACCACGCGCCAGTGTCATTGCATCTACATCATCAGCCACAGGGACTTTACGCATGTGAACTTTTAAAATTTGCTCACGACCTTTCACATCCGGTAAACCTACAACAACTTGACGGTCAAAACGGCCTGGACGAGTTAATGCTGGATCAAGTACATCTGGACGGTTAGTTGCAGCAATAACGATTACGCCTTCGTTACCACCGAAACCATCCATTTCAACTAACATTTGGTTAAGGGTTTGTTCACGCTCATCATGTCCACCACCTAAACCGGCACCACGTTGGCGACCTACCGCATCAATTTCATCAATAAAGATTAAGCATGGTGCATTTTTCTTCGCTTGCTCGAACATATCACGTACACGAGAAGCACCAACACCCACAAACATCTCTACAAAGTCAGAACCTGAAATGGTAAAGAAAGGCACTTTTGCTTCACCCGCAATAGCTTTTGCTAATAAGGTTTTACCTGTACCTGGAGGACCTACCATTAAAATCCCTTTTGGAATTTTACCTCCAAGGTTTTGGAATTTTTTCGGTTCACGCAAGAAATCAACTACTTCACCGACTTCTTCTTTTGCTTCATCGCAACCTGCAACATCAGCAAAAGTCACTTTGATTTGATCTTGGTTCAGCATTTTAGCGCGGCTTTTACCAAAACTCATGGCCTTGCCACCGCCACCTTGCATTTGACGCATGAAGAAAATCCATACCCCTACAAGGAATAACATTGGGAACCACGAAATTAAAATTTGTGATAATAAACTGCGTTTTTCAAAAGGCGTACCTTCGATTTTAACTTTTTTATTTAGTAAGTCATCTAAGAGCTTTTTATCTTCCAACGGTGGCATGACGGTCATATATTTAGAACCATCATTTTTGGTCACGGTGATTTCATTCGCATCAAAACGCGCTTCTTTCACTTGACTATTACTCACATCATACACAAAGGTTGTGTAATCTGTTGAGTCACTCACGCCATTGGAATTAAAACTTTGGTAAGCTGTCATCATGACAATTGCTACCACAACCCATAGAACTAGATTTTTGACCATATCGTTCAAGGTTTAACCTGCCTTTCTTAAGTTAATTAAAATTAAACGAGATACTATCTCATCCCCGACACAATGAAAAGCTATCAAAGCAATTATCTATTCGCCTTTATAACCGCTTGCTACAATATAAACTTCGCGAGAACGCCCACGAGAGGCTTCAGGCTTACGCACTTTTACGACACTAAAGAGTGAACGAATTTCGCGCAGATACTCGTCAAAACCTTCTCCTTGGAATACTTTGACCACAAAACTGCCTTTTTTCGCCAAAACTTGCTTACACATATCTAAAGCCAGTTCAACTAAATACATTGCACGAGGAATATCAACAGATGGCATGCCGCTAAAATTTGGCGCCATATCAGACATCACTACATCAACTTTTGCTTCACCAACTCGTTCTAATAATGCATTCAGCACATTTTCGTCACGAAAATCGCCTTGCAGGAAATCCACGCCGACAATTGGGTTCATATCCAAAATATCACAAGCAATCACTCTGCCTTTTCCACCAATTTGGCTCACAACATACTGTGACCAACCACCTGGTGCAGCACCGAGATCCACCACAGTCATTCCCGGTTTAAACAATTTATCCGTTTGTTGAATTTCATCTAACTTAAAGTAAGCACGTGAGCGTAATTTTTGTTTATGTGCTTTCTGAACAAACGGATCTTTAAAATGTTCGTTTAGCCAACGAGAAGAACTCGCCGAACGTTTTTTCTTTCCCATAATCTCTTTCTTTTGTACTATTTTTTGTAGTAGTTTCGTCTATATTTGGGTACAATCTGCCAAATTCAAGGCTAGACTTACCAAAAAGTGCTGAAAAACCACGTTTTTTCTGACCGCTCTTTTCGGTCTTTTTTTGACTCATATTCATCTATTTAAAGGATTCCTTATGACAATATTATCAACAAAACAAAAACAATTTTTAAAAGGACTCGCTCATCACCTTAGCCCTGTCGTCATGCTTGGCGGTAACGGCTTAACCGAAGGTGTATTAGCCGAAATCGATAATGCATTAAATCATCACGAATTAATCAAAGTAAAAATTGCTGGCGCAGATCGCGAAACCAAACAATTAATTATTGATGCGATTGTTCGTGAAACCAAATCATCTAATGTTCAAACCATCGGACATATTTTGGTGCTTTATCGACCAAGCGAGGAAGGTAAAATCCAGCTGCCTCGTAAATAATTGTTATCCCCTCAATTTGAGGGGATGTTTTTTTAGATATAATTTACTTCAATAATCTCGAACTCAACCGTTCCACCTGGTGTGGTAATATTCACGGTATCATCCAACTCTTTCCCCACCAAGCCACGAGCAATCGGTGAATTCACAGAAATCAAACCTGATTTAATATCTGCCTCATCATCGCCCACAATTTGGTAAGTGACTTCTTCATCAGTATCGGTATTCACTAATACAACTGTCGCACCAAAAATAACTTTTCCGTTATTTGGTAATTTAGTGACATCGATAACCTGACAATTTGCAAGTTTGCTTTCAATTTCTTGAATACGCCCTTCGCAAAAACCTTGTTGTTCACGCGCCGCGTGATATTCCGCATTTTCTTTTAAGTCACCATGCTCACGTGCTTCAGCAATCGCCTTGATAATTTCAGGGCGACGCTCATTCTTTAAGAAATCTAATTCTTGACGTAATAGCTCCGCACCACGCACGGTCATTGGAATTTGTTTCATTCTTTTTCCTTGAAATTTGGTAAAAACAAAACCACGACAACGTCTTGCAACCTTGCCGCAGTCAATGAAAAATAAAAAATGATTTACTCTATTGAGTTCGGAGCTTATTATTATTCGTCTTGAGAAAAATAGCAACCATAACAGAACTAAAAATGACTAAAAAATCTTCTATTTCGACCGCACTTAAAGCGGCACTTATCACACTCGGCTTTTCTTTTTCCTCTATGGCTGAAGTTAATGTGGCTTCTATCACCCAATACTTACCGGAAGGTGCTTCTGCCAGTATCATTGCCAAAAACCTCAATAAAGATCAAATTATCGCGGATTACAATGGTTCAACGTTTATGTTGCCTGCCAGTACACAAAAAGTGTTCACAGCCGTTGCTGCTAAATTAGTATTAGGTGATACCTTTCAATTTGAAACCTCACTTTTAAGTAACGGAAAAATTCAGAATAATGTTTTAGAAGGCGATCTTGTTGTGCAATTTACTGGCGATCCCGATCTAACTAGCGGACAACTTTATAGCCTATTAGCTAATTTAAAAAACCAAGGCATTCAGAAAATCAATGGTGATCTTATTTTAGATACCTCTGTATTTGCTAGCCATGATCGTGGGTTAGGTTGGATTTGGAACGATCTTACAATGTGCTTTAACTCCCCTCCTGCAGCAGCAAATATCGATAATAACTGCTTCTATGCCGAGCTGGATGCAAATCAACCTGTAGGTGAAACAGTCAAAATTAACGTTCCCGCTCAATTCCCTATTCAAGTTTTTGGGCAAGTTTATATTGTGGATCAGCAAGAAGCCGGTTATTGCCAGTTAGACGTCGTTGTTCACGACAATAATCGCTATCAAGTAAAAGGCTGTATTGCACGCCAAACTAAACCATTTGGGCTTAGCTTCGCCGTGCAAGATCCTGATGCCTACGCTGCTGCCATTATTCAACGTCAATTAAAACGTCTTGGTATTGAATTTACCGGTCAGGTAAAACAACCACAAAAGCCACAACAAGGACAAAAACTCGCCCAGCATTTATCTAAACCATTGCCTGAGCTATTGAAAAAAATGATGAAAAAATCGGATAACCAAATTGCCGATGCCTTATTTAGAGCAGTAGCCTACAACTACTATAAGCGCCCTGCTTCATTCCAATTAGGCACATTAGCAGTGAAATCCGTATTGCAAAAACAAGGCATTAAATTTGGTAACAGCATCTTAGCTGATGGTTCGGGTCTTTCTCGTCATAATTTAGTTGCACCTAAAACCATGCTTTCTGTCCTAGAATACATTGCCAAAAACGAAGATAAATTGCACTTAATGGAAACCTTTCCAATTGCAGGTGTGGATGGCACAATCAGTGGGCGTGGTAGCTTAATTAATCCACCACTGGTAAAAAACGTCATCGCTAAAACTGGCTCATTGAAAGGTGTCTATAACCTTGCCGGTTTTATGACTAATGCTCGAGGTGAAAAAGTGGCTTTCGTTCAATTTATCAATGGCTATTCAACCGGTGATTTAGAAAGTAAGACAAAACGAGCACCACTTGTGCAATTTGAAAGTACGCTTTATAACGATCTTTATAAAGACTAAAACGCATAAAAAAATGACCGCACTTTGAATACATCAAGTGCGGTCATTTTTCTTTATATTTAACCAAAAAGAAAAAGCACTAAACGCTTCATTGAATTTAGTGCTTTTTTACGATCTTAAACGCGATTAACCTTCATTATGAATTTCAAGGTTGCTTGCATCTTTTTCACGTTTTTTCTTTGCTGAATCACTACGTTGAGAAGCGATACTATCAAGGTATTCTGGTGTGATATCGCCCGTAATATATTCGCCAGTAAAGACTGAACAATCAAATCCTTGAATAGCTGGATTTTCTTGGCGTACTGATTCTGTCAGCGCTTCAAGATCTTGGAAAACTAATTTATCTACGCCAATCAATTTCGCAATTTCGTCAACATTACGGCCATAGGCAATAAGCTCTTGTTTTGTTGGCATATCAATACCGTACACATTCGGATAACGAATTTCTGGTGCCGCGGATGCAAAGTAAATTTTCTTCGCACCTGCTGCTCTAGCCATACTCACGATTTGTTCAGATGTTGTACCACGAACAATAGAATCATCGACTAATAACACATTTTTATCTTTAAATTCTGCTTTAATCGTATTGAGCTTGCGACGGACTGAACTAATACGTTGTGCTTGGCCAGGCATAATAAATGTACGACCGACATAGCGGTTTTTCACAAAACCTTGACGATAAGGTTTGCCTAAGATTTTCGCAATCTGTAAAGCAATGTCTGTTGAAGTTTCAGGTACTGGAATAACAACATCAATGTTATCAGCTTCCTCAACCCATTCTTTTGCAATTTTTTTACCTAAATGTTCACCCATGTGAACACGTGCGGCATAAACAGACACACCGTCTATTGTTGAATCAGGACGAGCAAAATAGACATACTCAAAAATACACGGATTTAAGACCGCACTTTCTGCGCACTGCTCAGCATAAAGCTGGCCATCAAAGGTCACATAAATCGCTTCGCCTGGTGCTACATCACGCACTAATTCAAAACCTGCGACGTCTAATGCCACACTTTCAGAGGCAAACATATATTCTACAGAGCCGTTTTCTTCTCGTTTACCTAACACGAGTGGACGAATACCAAACGGATCACGAAATGCCACCATGCCATGTCCAATAATCATCGCTAAGCATGCATAAGCACCACGGATATCTTTGTGTGTCGCACGAATTGCATTAAAAATATCTTGCGGATCGAGATGGTATTTATTCACTCTATCTAAATGATTTGCAAGAATATTGAGAAGAAGTTCTGAATCCGAATTAGTATTTATGTGACGACGTGCTTCTTTAAATAATTTATCTTTTAATTCGTCTGAATTGGTTAAGTTGCCATTGTGAACAAGGCTTAAACCATAAGGTGAGTTAACATAGAAAGGCTGCGCTTCAGATACACTTGAACTGCCGGCGGTTGGATAACGTACATGTCCGAGGCCTGCATGACCTTGTAAACGTAACATATGTTCTTGTCTGAATACATCGCTTACAAGACCATTAGCCTTACGCAAACGAAAGCGGTTTTCATCATCGATTGTGACAATCCCCGCCGCATCTTGACCTCGATGCTGTAATAACGTTAATGCTGCATAAATGGATTCATTAACCGGATTTTGGCTAACGATACCGACAATTCCACACATACTGATTGACTACCTTATTGTTTAAAAGTTGAGTTTAAAAAACTAGAACTTGCTTGTAGTTGTTGGAAGAACCATTCAATAATGAAGCCGAAATGAGGAATTAATTTTGATTCTTTCCACCAATCGGTTTGCTCAAAGTTAGTGAAGGTATCCAAGAAGAATAAGATCGCAGCAACGATTAACGCCCCACGAATTAAGCCAAATGCCGCACCAAGAACACGATCTGTTCCGGTAAGTCCTGTTTTATCCACTAATTGGCTAATCACATAATTAACAATGCCGCCTACAATTAAGGTTAAAACAAATAAAATGCCGATTGCTGTGCCGTTACGCACGTAGTCAGATTCGATTTGAGTAAGATAAGTGGCAAGATAAGGATAAAATTGGCTAGCGACAATAAATGCAACGACCCAACTTGCAAGGGACATAACCTCTCGCACAAACCCACGTAATAAACTCACGATAATCGAAAATGCGATGATGCCAATGATAATGTAATCAATCATTAAATAGTCTCTCAATTAAAAAGGGCCGCCATTGCGACCGCAGTATTTTACATAAAAAACAACAAAAGGAAAACGTTTGCGTCAATTAAATTTGGAGCCATTGGCTAGATTTCCTGCCAAAATGCTTTATCTAATTTTTGCTGTGCCTTTTGTAGTACTTCTGCCAAGTGCTGATATGTCGGTTTATCTTGCACGGTTGGCAAACTTTCATGTTGTTTTCTTAAACGTTCACTAATCTCATAAAACCACTGAGAACTTTGCGGTTCTAACGGTGATTTTGCACGTTTTCCCAACCAGTATAAACCTTGTAATGGCATCACTAACGCACAAAGTGCGGTCAAAATAGCAATCGCTAATGCAGTAAGATCCGTCTTGGCATAAAGCTGTTGCCAAACCACCGAAAATACCGCCATAAAAGGCATAAACTTCTGTGCAAATTTTGTGGCTTTAATAATGCGATTTTCGGGAAAAATAATGCCGAGTTTCGCTTCTAATGGCCACGTTTGCAAATATATTTGCCCACGTTTTAAGGTTGAAAAAAATGATGACATAAAAACATCCTAGAAAATAACCGCACTTATAATACTCTAGTTTAGGTTTAATTGTCATCCTTAACTAGAAACTGTTGAAATTTTCAACTTTTCTAATAAAAGATCGTATTTTTCCCTTCTAGTGAATTTATTTTATACGCCAAAAGGTGTATTCTATGCAAGATTTGTAGTCCGTTCTTTTGAATGGATTTTTATTAACCTCAATCAAAAATAGGGTTCCTATGTCAAAACTTGTTCTCATCCTTAACTGTGGTAGTTCTTCATTAAAATTTGCAATCCTTGATCCTGCAACAGGTGAAGAAAAATTATCAGGCTTAGCAGAAGCATTTTATCTTCCTGAAGCTCGTATTAAATGGAAACTTAACGGTGAAAAAGGTAGCGCAAATTTAGGTGCTGGTGCAGCGCACACAGAAGCACTTAACTTCATCGCGTCAAACATTATGACTGATGAGCTTAAAAACTCTATCACCTCGATTGGTCACCGTATCGTTCACGGTGGTGAGAAATACACCCAATCTGTTGTTGTAACAGATGAAGTGGTTAAAGGTATTGAAGATGCAGCACAATTTGCTCCACTTCACAACCCGGCTCACTTAATCGGTATCCGTGAAGCATTCAAAACATTCCCACACTTAAAAGATAAGAACGTTGTCGTATTTGATACAGCATTCCACCAAACTATGCCTGAAGAAGCATACTTATATGCACTTCCATACTCACTTTACAAAGAACATGGCGTACGTCGCTACGGTGCACACGGTACCAGCCACTACTTCGTTTCTCGCGAAGTTGCGGAATACGTAGGCAAACCAGCAGACCAAGTAAACGCAATTATCTGTCACTTAGGTAACGGTGGTTCGGTTTCTGTGGTTCGTCATGGTAAATGTATCGATACCTCTATGGGTTTAACCCCGTTAGAAGGTTTAGTGATGGGTACACGTTGTGGTGATATTGACCCTGCGATCGTTTTCTACCTATACAAAAACTTAGGCATGTCAATGGATCAAATCGAAGAGACTTTAGTGAAAAAATCAGGTCTTTTAGGTTTAACTGAAGTAACGAGCGACTGCCGTTATGCAGAAGATAACTACGACGATGCCTCTAAACCAGAAGCAAAACGTGCATTAGATGTTTACAGCTACCGTTTAGCGAAATACATCGGTGCATACATGGCAGTTTTAGGTGATGACCACTTAGATGCCATCGCATTTACGGGTGGTATCGGTGAAAACTCAGCTCACGTTCGTGAATTAGCATTAGGCCACTTAAAATTATTCGGCATCAAATTAGACAAAGAACGCAACCTTGCTGCTCGCTTTGGTAAATCAGGCGTGATCACTGCTGATGACTCTGCATTCAAAGCTATCGTTCTTCCAACCAACGAAGAATTAGTAATTGCACAAGATACAGCACGTTTAGCGGGCTAATCAACTTCCTTCAAACCTGCTGAGAAATCAGCAGGTTTTTTCATTCATTAAAAGGTATATCAAAATGACTAAAGCAGTTATTCTTATTCCAACTAGCGCAGAAGCAAATTTAGCGGCAGCATTAGACGCAGCTAAAACAACAGGCACTGTCGTATTCAATGCAGTAGAAGATGTGAAAGCCGCTCAAGCATTAATCGCAAATAATCAAAAAGACGTGTTATTAGAAAAAATCGTTGCTGATTTCCAAGCATTAAATGCAAATTTAGTGGTTGTTAAAGGTGTTCAACCTTCAGCTCAAGCGCCTTTTGCAAATAGCTTAAACTTCGCGATTGCACAAACCTTAGATGCACAAATTATCTTAGTGGCAAACAATGAAGAAGGCACATTAGTAGAAGCCTTTGCTTCAGAGTTTGGTGGTGTGAACAACTCTGAAATCTTAGGTGTATTTGGTGCACAAGCAGGCAAAATTAAAACCTTAGATGCTCAAGCATTAGCGAATGCAATCTCTGCACCACTTGCTCGTGAAGCACGTATTTCTCCAGCAGCATTCCGTTTTAAATTAACTGATTTAGCACGCAAAGCAGGTAAAACCATCGTATTACCAGAAGGTGATGAACCTCGTACTGTTAAAGCGGCAGCAATCTGTGCTGAACGTGGTATCGCAAAATCGGTATTATTAGCGGATCCAGAATCTGTGAAAAAAGTTGCGGCAGAACAAGGCGTGACTTTAGGTGCTGACGTAACGATCATCAATCCAGCTGACGTACGTGAAAACTACGTTGCTCGTTTAGTTGAATTACGTAAATCTAAAGGTTTAACGGAAGAACAAGCGCGTGCGCAATTAGAAGACACCGTTGTATTAGGTACGATGATGTTAGAAGCGGGCGAAGTTGATGGTTTAGTCTCTGGTGCCGTTCACACCACGGCAAATACGATTCGTCCACCGATGCAAATCATCAAAACAGCACCAGGTAGCTCAATTATCTCGTCTGTATTCTTCATGTTATTACCAGACCAAGTATTAGTGTATGGTGACTGTGCAGTAAACCCTGAACCAACAGCTGAACAACTGGCTGAAATCGCAATTCAATCTGCTGAATCGGCAAAAGCATTTGGTTTAAATCCGAAAGTCGCAATGCTTTCTTACTCAACCGGTACTTCTGGTTCAGGTCAATCTGTAGAGAAAGTGAAAGAAGCTACGCGTATTGCGCAAGAAAAACGTCCTGATTTATTAATCGACGGTCCATTACAATACGATGCAGCTGTGATGAAAGATGTAGCAGCATCTAAAGCACCAAATTCTAAAGTGGCAGGTCAAGCAAACGTATTTGTATTCCCTGATATCAACGCAGGTAACATCGGCTATAAAGCGGTACAACGTTCTGCAGATTTAGTCGCTGTAGGTCCAATGCTTCAAGGTATGCGTAAACCGGTTAATGACTTATCTCGTGGTGCATTAGTGGATGATATCATCTACACCATCGCATTAACCGCAATCCAAGCAACTCAAGCTTAATTAAAACCATCGTTGTAAAACACTAAAGAAAATAACCGCACTTTTGATAATTCAAAGTGCGGTTATTTTTTAGGTTGTTTTAGAAATAACGTTTTATTTATGACTAAAACGTTTTTTCAAAAATAAGATTTACATTCTTTTGGGTATAAGAATACATTTCTGGGATATTACTATCTTGTTTCTTCCAACTAAATACGACTTTCGGCGTGATACCCCACAAGTGCCAATCTCGTTTCCAAAGACTTAAATTTACACCGTAGATTTTGTCTTTACGAATTTTTCCAAAAGAAAACAAATCAACATTTGCAAGTTTGGCGATATCTTTGTACTCACGTTGTGTTAAAGAAAGTCCTAAACGCGAAGAGACGCCCCAGTTCCATTCTTGTCCCCAACCTAGGCGCAAGCTTTTACTGTCTGAAGAATATTGGCGAACTAAGGTTCTCTCAGCAGAAAAATCGGAACCTAAATAGAAAAAGCGTTTAGGATTAGGCATCCATAATAAGGTGGCAGAAACAAGCTTATTATTACCATTTAATACTTGGCTATCAAAATAACGCTGTTTAGCAAACTCGCCGGCTAAAGCAATTTGCCAATTTGGATTAAGCCAATGTGTGAGTTCAAGACGAACACCATTTCCCCAGCGATAACTTTCACCACCATACCAACGTTTTTCATAAAAAGGTTTTAAGCGGAAAGTTTGTTTTGAAGTTTTATAGGCATAACCAATAAATGTACGATTAGAAAGATCGTCATATTCATGATTATCCCAATAGCTTTTACCAAAAAACTCATTACCGACTGAAAGATAATTCGAACCCCATAAATTAAAGTCACGAGAAATATCTAAGGAATATGCTAGCCCATGAGCACTTTGTGGCATCATATCATCAGCTCGAGTTAAAACGCCCCCATTTGCAAGTATAACTTGCTTGCCACTGCCCACATTATTCACGTTTGTATCTCGCACATAATTAAAGGCGATATCCACATTCCAGCTATCACGCTCATTCAAAGCAGATAAATAAGTGTCAATGAGTTCCATCACCGGTGCCGGTAAATCTTCAGCCGTTTTAGCTTTGTCAAATTGAGCCTTTGCTGAACCATCTTGTTTCTGATTAAACAAGGCGATTGCAAGCTCAATCCGCACCGGATTTAAATTAGGATTTTGTGCCAACACTTCACGATATTTATCAATGGCAGTTGCCTGGTCATCATTTAATGCAGCCACTTTTCCTTGTGCAAATAGCACTAAAATCGGATCTTGCTCAGGAAAGGTTTGATACACTTCTAATAATTTCTCAATTAAATCAGCATCACGAGAATAAATCGCTTGTGATAATAATTGAGTGGTGAGCGGTTGGTTTTGCTCTAATTCTTCACGACTAATTCGTGTTGAGTAGGACTGTTCTTCCGCTAAGTGCGGTAGATTTTCTCGCTGTTTTTCAGGTTCAGCAATTTTTACTTGTTTATCAATTTCTGTGCTTAATTCCGGCGACGGAGCAGAAATTGCTAAGGTTGGAAATAAGGCGAGTAAAAAGAAACTATATTTTTTCATTATACTTTATTAGAAAAATCTGCCGCACAACGGCGGCAGAACGTGATTAAAAGAAAGGGTTATTTTTTAGCACCGAAAGTAGCTTGATATTTTTCAATGACATATGTTTTACCACCCTCTTTAATTTCACCTAAACCCTCAGTATGGTCATTTTTATCAATAGTCGAGTGGCTGACAAATTTTTCTAACCCTACTATACCAACAACCTCTGAATAATTTTTACCACCAAATGTTGCGGCATATTGTCCAGTTGTTTTAGCATGAACAGCTACTCCTCTAGCCTCATGGTTATTCTTTCTTATAATTACTGGATCTGGATAACCAATATGAGCAGATTGATCTAGTACTTCCTGAGTACCTAATTTAATTTGACCAATGGCTTTACTATTAATGACACCATCCATCATTGGCTTTCCGGTTGTTCCATTCATTTTGACATTAACCGTGACAGAGCCGTCATCTTTTATCATTTCTTTTCTATCATAGGTAATTTTATCTTTTTCCCCCTCAGACCATTCATCTGCTTTACGTTCATAAGCACCAATCTGAGCAATTACACCACCTTTATAAGTTGCATTACCCGTGAATTTACTTCCATCCTCGTTCACTCTCACAAAAGCTACGTGTCTTGTAGCAAGTCGTTTTGGATCTTCTGCTGTTGGGGTATAAAGCACGCCGTAGGTTGAATATGGTTGATTGACGAACATATAATTCATACCATTTCTAGCCGCTTCATCAAAAACAACATAATCTTGATCGGTTGCTTTACCAGAGAACTTGCCTAATTTATTACCTGACAATTTATTAAAATTAACAACACCTGAGCCATCAGGGAGATTTACATGAGGCGGAAGATTACTCAGAGATTCTGGTGCATAAGTGTATTCACCATTACTAGGGCCCCAAGGATCTTTATTTTTCCCCATATCAATATAACGCCACTCTTTACCATGTACTGTTTTGGTCGAATTAAAGTCTGTTCCAGTTGTAGGTGTTGGAACAGTTGGCGGAACAATCGGTTTATTTTGTTTTTTCTTCGCCTCTTCTTCTAAGCGTTTTTTCTCTTCTTCTGCTCGTTTAGCGGCTTCTGCTTTTTCTTTCGCTTCTTTTTCTAAACGCTCTTTTTCAGCTTTATCTTTGGCATTTTTCGCTTCTTCAGCTTTCTTTTTCGCCTCTGCTTCTAGACGTTTTTGCTCTTCCGCTTTTTTCTTTGCTTCTAATTCTGCTTTCGCTTTTGCATCAGCTGCCGCTTTTGCTTCTGCTTTTTGCAATTCTACAATTTGATTATTCGCTTTTTTCACAGCATCGTTATGTGCATTTAAAGATTTTTGCGCTTTCTCTACTTTTTGTTGAGCATCAGATAACGCTTTTTTCGCACTTTCTAATGCGTTTTCTTTCGCTTTTAAACTTTTCTCCAATGCCGCTTTTTTGGTTGCATCTGTTGTTGATGAGATACTTTTCTTCAATGCATCTACTTCTGATTGAGATTTATCCGCTACTGCTTTTGCTTTTTCAGCTGCGCTTTTCGCTTGTTCTACCGCTGATTTCGCTTTATTTGCGCTGTCTTTCAGATTCTCTGCAATACGTTTTGCTTGCTCTGATGTTTTCGCTTTTTGTACTTCAACTTGAGATACAACTGAATTTGAGTCATTAGAACCCGATGAGCTGCCACAGGCAGTCAAAGAAAGAGCCACAAAGGCCGCAAGTGCGGTAGTTTTAAAGATAGGTTTCATAGAAAGTCCTCTTATATTAATAACAAATAGATAATCATTGAAAATTAAAATAACTTACTTAGCTTATATTTCTTGATTAAACATCAAATCAAAACAAAGCAAAATAAATTATTCCTTAATTTATGTAGGGAAATAAATGAAATTCACCTAGCAAATAACCACAAAAAAATAATGGATTTCAATCAGTTATTACCTTACATAATAAAACTTTAAGTATTTTACTTAAAATGAAGCAATAAACAAGAAAAAGTTGAATATTTTAGTCAGATTTGTGAAATAAATCACATTTTATAAAAACTATACCTATAAATAAAAAAATAACCGCACTTTTGATAATTCAAAGTGCGGTTATTTTTAGGATTGTTTTTACTGGCTACTCTACGGATTTTAAGCATTCAACCAGCTTCAAGCCAATCTCTCTTCTCCACCCTAAAAGCAAATCAGGCTGTTTTGTCATATCTTCATTTTTTAGCCAAACCCATTTAATGAGATCTTCTAAATTTCGTTTACTCGCCAGAATATCAAGGGTTAATCCTTTTGGTGTCAATTCATAGGCTTTTTCTTGTAATAACCGAATTGCCTTTTTATAACGAGGATCATCCACGATACGCACTAAACGTTTAGGATAATCATAAGGGGAAATTCGGCGACTTTGCGCTAATAATTGAAGCATTTTTTTGCCACGTACACGCACTTCATTTTCAGATAATCCAAGCGCTAGCATTTCTGACGTATTGCGAGGATTATTTTTTGCCACTTTCCAAAGGTTATCCGATTTCACCACATAAGAAAGGGCTAAATTTCGTGCCATTGCCGTTTCTTGTCGCCACTTTGCCAATAGCTGTAAACGCGCTAATTCGAGCGGATTCAATTTCCAAACATTCGGAATATCCAAATAAGCTTTATTTAGATCGCGATCATCTAATTTACTGGTTTTCGAAATTGCAAGCTGGCAATCATCAATTACCGCTTGAAGCCAAGGTGATTGCACTAATTCTATTTGCATTTTTTGATAGACCGGCAATAAGTACCATACATCCCCTGCCGCATATTGTAGCTGTACGGGTGAAAGTGGACGTTTCAACCAGTTTGTACGGGTCGCCCCTTTATCCATTTCAACGCCCAAATAATGCAACACCAATTTGGCCAGGCCCGCTGAATTAGCAAAACCTAGAAAACGTGCCATAATTTGCGTATCCATCATAGGTTGTGGAAGTGCATCAAACTCTTGTAAAAAAACCAATAAATCTTCATTACAAGCATGCAAGATTTTTGTTACCTGCTCATCGCGTAATAATTCTACAAAAGGTGAAAAATCAGTAATGGATAAAGGATCGATCAATGAAACACGTTCACCATCATAAAGTTGAATTAATCCTAATTTAGGATAATAGGTCGATACCCGCATAAATTCGGTATCTAAAGCGACCGCACTTTGCTGACGAGCTAACTGACAAACCTGAGCCAGTTCTTCATTATTTTGAATTAACGTAAAGTGCGGTTGATTTTGGCATTCTTTTATCATTGTAATAGGATGTATTTTCAAATAGAGGTACAGACTAAACAGGGATATGAACACATATCCCTGATTTAATTAATGTTGCGCGCGTTTTGCTATTTCTTCATCACGCAGTATGCGTCTTAAAATTTTGCCGACATTACTTTTCGGCAATTCATCGCGAAACTCAATATCTTTCGGGACTTTATAACCTGTGAGATGTTGTCTGCAATGCTGGCGTAATTCATCACGCGTGAGGCTATCATCTTTCTTCACAACGAAGATTTTGATGGTTTCTCCCGACACTTCGTGTGGCACGCCGATAGCGACCACTTCAGCGACTTTATAATTTAGCATCACCACATCTTCGATTTCATTTGGATAAACGTTAAAGCCTGAAACCAAGATCATATCTTTTTTGCGGTCAACAATACGGAGGCTATAGCTCTCGTCCATAATGACGATGTCCCCCGTTGCCATCCAGCCATCTTTAAGCACTTCAGCAGTCGCTTCAGGACGTTGCCAATACCCACGCATGACTTGTTCACCTTTAACCCAAAGCTCTCCGGCTTCACCAAGTTGTGCTTCTGAGCCATCGTCTTTGATAATCTTAATATCAGTATTTGGCACTGGTACACCGATTGTACCATTGTGTTTCACTACATTAATCGGACAAGCGGCAATTAGCGGTGAGCATTCTGTCATGCCGTAACCTTCAATAATGTTACAGCCGGTTAAATCATGCCAACGTGTTGCGACTGATTGTTGGATCGCCATACCGCCGCCAACAGAAAGTTTTAATCGTGAAAAATCCACTTCTTTGAAATTTTCATTATTAAGTAGCGCATTAAACAAGGTATTTACCCCTGTAATCGCTTCAAAGCGGTATTTTTTGAGCTCTTTAACAAAGCCATCAATATCACGTGGATTCGTAATTAAAAGCGCAGTCACGCCAAGCTCTAAGAAAAGTAAACAGTTTACCGTTAAGGCAAAAACATGATAAAGCGGTAAAGCCAGTACGGCAACGCGTTGCTTAGCATGATCGCCAATAAATGGCTCTGCAATCCACTTAGCTTGGAAAATATTGGTAATAATATTGCCATGTGTCAGCATAGCACCCTTAGCAACACCTGTCGTTCCGCCTGTATATTGTAAAAAGGCTAGATCTTCACGATCTACTTGAGGACGAACATATTGGCGAAATTTACCAATACTCAATACTTCACGGAAAGTGACGGCATTCGGTAATTTATATTTTGGCACTAACTTTTTAACGTATTTCACCACAAAATTGACCAAATTACGCTTACCAAAAGAAAGCTGATCGCCCATTCTTGTTAAAATCACGTGCTTCACTTTAGTGTTAAATACAATTTTTTCTAAGGTTGAAGCAAAGTTTGAAACCACAACAATAGCTGTTGCGCCGCTATCTTGTAACTGATGTTCTAATTCACGCGGGGTATAAAGCGGATTCACGTTCACAACAACTAAACCTGCACGCAAGATACCGAAAAGTGCAATTGGATATTGCAATAAATTAGGCATCATCAGTGCAACACGCTCACCACGTTCTAACTTCAATTCATTTTGTAAATAAGCGGCAAATGCACGGCTACGCTCTTCTAATTTACGAAATGTTAAAACCTGCCCCATATTGATATAGGCGGGACGATCTGGGTGTTCACGAATTGCTTTATCTAAAATATCGAGAATCGAATCGTATTTTGAGGTATCCAGCGTGGTGGGTGAACCTTCTGGATAATTTTGAAACCAAACTTTTTCCATTTTTTATCCTTATTCTTTGGAAAATTTTCTTAATTTTATCATTTAGTTAATAGAGATAATAGCGAATTTCAGGCTCGCCATACCAATAATACGGTCGTCTACCGAAAAAGCCCCAATCATCCCACATATCATCTGGATAATAATAGCTTTGAGAAAGCTTCCAAACACGATAATGATTGGTTTTAATAACCGGATAAATATAATTGGCTTGATCAACCTTGCCTTGTTCTGTTTTCAGCAAGGTACCACCAATTGTAATAAATTGATCTTTTAAGCTTTCTGGCTCCACAAAACCATCAAGATAAGTGATAAAACGTCCATTAGGTTGTTCATCAATCATAGGTTTTGCTGAGGTTGAATAAACTGGATAGCTTAATACTTCAATCTTAGTTTTATTTGGCAAGGCTTGTGCTGTTAATACTTTTCCGCCCAAACGAATTGATTTGCACTGACAGCCATAATCACTCGGTTGAATTGAAGATAATGATTTTAAAGTAAACTGCTCTTTTTCCAGCCCTTTCGGTGCATTGACACATCCCACTAATGTGGCCGAAAGTGCGGTCAAAACTAAGATCGTTTTTTTATTCATCTTCAACTCCTTTTTGAAAATTATTCACGCCCAGGTAATTTTTTCCAAGTTACTTCATTACGCAAATAAACAGGTTCAATTTCTAAGGCGGATATGACTTTATTTTGAGCATAATCTGTTAAAGCAAGCTCAAGCATATATTGTGCAGAAGGTAAAATAATATCACTCCCTTCTAAACCACTGTCTTTAAATTGAGGATACGCTGCCCAACCAGTGCCGACTCGATAGGCGGTTAAATCTGAAAGCTGCTCAAGTACTTTTTCTGGTTGGCAAACTTGTTCTTCAATGACAGGGTTCCATTGGAAAAACTCACCCAATTCTGACCGCTCTTTTTCTCGTTTTACTTGAGAAAAATAAACTTCATTCATTCTCGCATCAATGGCTGCGGCCACATTTTCAGCTTGATGTAATTCAAATGCAGCCTGAGCCATTGCAGTTAAATTTGATACCGCAATAACAGGTAAATCAGCCCCTAATGCAAGCCCCTGAGCAATCCCTGCACCAACACGAACACCAGTAAAACTACCCGGGCCGCGTCCAAATGCTAACGCATCTAATTGTTTCAAATTGATACCTGAATTGGCAAGTAACTCATCAACCATTGGAAGAATACGTTTTGTGTGTGTACGTTGCGCTAATTCATCTAGATGTGTTTTTTCGCCTTTATGCCAAAGTGCAACAGAACAGGCTTCTGTTGAAGTATCAAGTGCTAATAAGGTGATATTTTTCATTATTAATCCATTTTCTCATTTTGTAAGAATTGTACCACTTTGTTGAGATCTCGGGTACGGGTTGAATTAGGTAAACTTTTTAGAAAGGTTTCGCCGTAATTTCGCATAACAAGACGATTATCACAAATAATTACCGCACCACGATCTGTTACATCTCGAATTAGGCGTCCTACACCTTGTTTCAGCGTAATAACCGCTTCAGGGATCTGTATATCATTAAATGGATCGCCTCCTTGTAATCGGCAATCTTCAATACGTGCTTTTAGTAAAGGTTCATCTGGTGCGGTAAAAGGCAATTTATCAATAATGACTAAGGAAAGAGCATCACCACGGACATCCACGCCCTCCCAAAAGCTAGAAGTTGCAACCAGCACGCTATGAGTTTCATGAATAAACTGTTCGAGTAATTTTGCTTTAGGCATTTCACCTTGTAATAAGATAGAAAGCTCACTATTTTCTCTAAAATACTCAGCTAAGCCTCTCATCATTAAATAGGAAGTACAAAGCACAAAGCATCGCCCTTTATTCGCTTCAATGATAGGCAACAACATTTCACCAAGAGATTGTAACGTATTATTTTGATTTGTTGCCGGTAAATAACGTGGTACGCAAAGTAGCGATTGATTAGGATAATCAAAAGGACTGTGAAGAATTTTTTGTTCTGCTTGCTCAATACCAAGTCGCTGACAGAAATGATTAAAAGTGCCTCCAACTTCAAGCGTCGCCGAGGTGAAAATCCAAGCTGCTTCTTTATTATTTAGCTGTTCACCAAATTTATCTGCGACAGTAAGTGGCGTAATATGCAAACCAAATTGTCGCCCCATACTTTCGTACCAATAACAATAACCAACAATAGCCGTATCACAAAGACGCGTTAATTGATTCTTGATACTTTCAGTGCGTTCAAAAATACTATCCAAAGTCTGAGAGCGACCTAATGCAATCTTGATAACTTCAGAAAGAAACTCTATTTTTTCTTGTAATAATTCAACCGATTTTTTGACCACACTTTGTTTAAATAGCTCACGCCAATTTCCTCTCTGATTTCCTTCCCCAAGAAGAAGGCGAAAATCCTGAATGACTTTAAGCAATGTATCTGCCGTTGTGCCAAGCTGTGGCATATCTTTCAATTCTGTTCGATAAACAATATTGATATCTTTACATAAATCAAATAGCTGGCGAGAGGTTAATGATTGGCCAAAATACTGGCTAGCTATATCGGGAAGTTGATGTGCTTCATCAAAGATAATGACTTCTGCATTGGGAATAAGCTCACCAAAGCCACTTTCTTTTACCGCCATATCAGCAAAGAAAAGGTGGTGATTTACAACAACGAGATCTGCATTTAACGCTTTTTTACGAGCTTGTGCTACATAGCATTCAGCGTAGTTGGGACAATCTGTTCCCAAACAACTTTCTGCCGTACTCGTCAATTGAGGCAAAATTGGGCTATCTTCAGCCAATTCAATACATTCTGTTAAATCACCTGTTTTCGTTGCATTATTCCATTTTCTTACTTTACTTAAATCGGCTAAAACAGATTTATCACCAAGCACACCTTGAGCGATAACTTGATCCAGACGCTCCAAACATAAGTAATTAGATCGCCCTTTTAATAACGCAATTTTTCCTGAATAATTTAAGGCTTTTTTTATGGCGGGAAGA
>JAGZRA010000019.1:0-25530 GCA_018381885.1 Parahaemophilus parainfluenzae
AAGAGCCGGAGACCGTGGCGCAACGGCTCGTGACGGAAATCAACGAAAGGCATCAAGCATGAGCGACCAACCCACAGCTGCGACCCTGCGCCTCGTGGAGGGCCGTGAAAACAACCGGTGCATCGTCTGCGACCGATACCTGCGCGGCGGCGAATGGCCCGGCAGCAGCCATCACCACCGGAAACGCCGCAGCCAGACGTACGGAGACCCCGAACGACACGCGGCGTCGAACATCGTCACCGTGTGCGGCACGGACAACAGCACCGGATGCCACGGATGGATACACCGGCACCCCGAACAGGCCCGAGCATTGGGCTACCTGCTCAAAAGCTACGACCCCGAGCCAAGCCAAGTGCCCGTGTACAGCTGCCGGCGCGGCTGGATACTGCTCGACACCGACGGCCAATGGCACTCATGCCCGCCGCCCGAGGGAATGCCCAACCACCCGCAAACCAACCGATAAATCAGCAGAAAGGAACACTCATGATCAACGCCTACGCGGTCACCGTGCCCGGCGAACTCGACAACGTGGACTTCACCCGAGAGGACGGCACCAGCGTGACCATGCTCATCCCGCCCGACATACCGGTGAGCACCAGGACAATCATCATCCCTCAGGGCTTCACCCGCGAGGAAACCCGAACCATCCAGGGAGCCATCGTTCAGGCGCTCGCCGGAAAGGAGAAGACGCTATGATCCCCGAGAAACCCGAAGCCCTGCTATGGATGGACGTGGAGACCACCGGCCTCGATGCGAACATGTGTTCGATACTGGAGATCGGGTTGCGCTGCACCAGCCTGGACGCCATGCACGAATACGGGCGGTTCGAGGCCGTGGTGCACATCGGCCGGGAGACCCTGCTGACCGTGCAGCCCTCCGCCCTGGAACTGCATCTGAACAACGGTCTGCTCGCCCAATGCGAATCCTGCGACCCGCTGGCCAACTCACCCAGGGTCATCGCCGAACAGGCCCTCCGGTTCATCCAAGGCATGGCCACCACGTACACCCTGCACCCGGCCGGCACGAACATCAGCCGTTTCGACCTGCCCATGGTCGAACGCTTCTGCATGACGGGATTCGGAGAACTGCTGCACTACCGCATGCTGGACGTCACCGCACTGCGCCTCGCAGCCAAAGCCTGCGGCCAAGACCCATACCAGCACCGCATGAAACCCACGCACCGCGTCCACGACTGCCTCGACAGGGACATCGCGGAATACCGCCACTACCTCACCCTCATGACGGGGCCGGCGCTCGCAGAAAAGGAGGACCGGCCATGAAGCCACGTTGCATCCTGTGCCGCAAGCCCGTGCCCGACAACCACACCCGATGCGTCAAACACTGGCTCAACAACCAGGACCAATGGATGGAGGACGACCAACCGGCACACGAGCACTGCACCCCACGAAGGAGACCCGCATGAGCCACACGGCACGAATCTGGACACAAGACCAACTCACCGAAGCATTGGCGAGCGCCTGCGTGCTGGAAGGCGTGAGCATCCTGCGCCTCGGCCAATACTCCGATACGGCCATCCGGAACCTCAAGGCGGTGGCCAGAACCATGTACGAGACCAGCGGCATGCCGACCATCGTGGAGGACGACGATGAGTGACCTCACCCAACAGGCCCTCGCGGCGCTCGCCGACGCGGGGCTGGGCAACGAGTCAGCCGCCGAAGCGTTCGTCGTCGGCTACCAGGCCGGCTGGGACAAGGCGTTCAACCTGGCCATCCGCATCGAAAACGAACTCAACGCGGACGAGCCCACAGACGAGGAGATCGAGACCTGCGCCCGAGGGTTCTTCGAGGGCACACCCGGCCCCACCAACTGGGACGCCGTCAGCGAAGTCTCCAAACAGGCATGGCTGCACGCGGCCAAAAAGGCGCTCGCAGCCGTCAACGCCATGAAAACGAAGGAACAACAATGAACGAGAACACAACCCTCACCGACATCATCGACGCGGCGCAGCACTCAACACCGAGCGAACTGTTCCTGCACCGGTTCGTCGCCATCACGAAGAGCGGCCAGACACTGGACGGCTACCTTTCCTACTTCCCCCAAAACGGCTGGTGGATCCTCCAGGACGCGGACAACCTCACCACCGTCATCAAACCGGACGCCAACGGCAACCCCACACTCAACACCGAACTCTTCCGCTCCATCAACGTGCTCAAGGAGACAAGATGAAAGAAATTACATTAATCACCACCGATTTTTACATTAGCGTGCTCGGAGGCACGCGATGAAGCGCGGAAGCTGGTCGGTGGAATCCACCATCAGGCTCGTCTTCACCATCGTCATCGCCGTCATCGTCGCGATGGTGCTGGCCGTCATCGGCCTCACCGCCTACGCGGTTACGACCCCGGCACCGGAACAGACCATCATCCAACGGGTCGAAACCACGGGCGACGTGAAACGCCTCTGCATCGAAGCCCGCACCAATAACCGTATCGATGCCATGAGCTGCCAGCTCATCGACCCGCATACGGGAGGTGTGAAGTGAGCGCGACGAACAACCAGCGTGAGCTGATACTCAAATGGCATCGGAGCAAGGCCGCGACACCCGAGTACACGGCGAAGCTCCTCGGACTGCCGCTGAACGAGGTCATGTACATCATCGCCCATCCGGAAACGTCCGCACCCCACAAGGACGATTCCACCCCGGAATTCATCGAACCATTGATTTGATTCAACGCAAATAAACGAATCATTGGAATACCGCCAATCCCATCCAATCTGGACCGGCGGATACGACGACGAGGCAAATAAAACGAAACCCTCCACCAAAGGCGGAGGGCATGTCAGCAAGCAACCAGTTTAGCCGATGTGGAGGGATTTCGTGAACTGCCAGAACTGCAACACCATAATCGAAAACGGGTACGCGCTGTGCACGGCGTGCGAGCTGCGCTTCGCCGGCACGCTGCTGCAATTGGCGCGTGACGTCACGCCATTGCATGACAGCCTCGACGCCACATTGCATCCGGGCGGGCATGCGCCCGTGCGCATCCAGACGGCCACGCCGCCCACGCCTATCAGGCTTGACGTGCTCGACCTGATCGACATGCTCGACGCCACGGCCCGTGAACTATGGCATCGTCTTGACGGAATCGATGCCTTGGACTGGCGCAAAGACAAACGCAACGAGGATCTGATGGCCACGCTCATCGCATGCGCCGGACATCCCAAACTCACCACGGTCGCGGACGCCGGCCTCTACATGCACGTCATCAACGACCTTGCCCGCAAGGTCGATACGGTTTTGGACCCGCCAGAGCAACGCCGCGAAATCGGCACCTGCGAACTATGCGAGACCATGCTCACCACAGGCGCGGCAGACCAGTGGGTCACCTGTCCCGTGTGCGGGAGGGAACAGCGAGCTCAGACGGTCAAACTGCGCCGACTCAAGACATTGTGTTGGGATGATTCCGAGCGAGGTTCGGCGGCGGACATCTCCAAGGCATTCGCCGTCTCGGGGCTCAAGGTCAGCCGTAAGACCATCACCACGTGGGAGCAGCGCGGCAAACTGCCCCGTCATGCGGATGGATACGCCTACTGCGACGTGTACCGGCTGCTCATCGGCCCCGATTTGACAAAATCCGTTAGGTGAAGCCATAATATGCAGTGGCAGAAGTGTCGAAAACCCAGCTCAAGTGGCTGGGTTTTCGCGTATCTGACCGCATTGCATGGGGCGAGAGTACTCCGCCGGCACGTCCAAAGCGCCGGTGATGTTCGCCCCGCCACTCTTTTCATTTGATTGTGAGGCGATGACGCCATGACAATGCCAGGCATGCCGACCATCAGCCTGCAGATCACGTGCAGGGGGGATACCCTCGCCGACATCGACGCCCTCCCGGTGCCCGTGAGCGTCACCCCGGCCGGGCATATTGTGGTCGACCCCCTCGAACCCATCGTGCGCCGGGCCGTGCAGGCGTTCGCGGACGCATGGCAGCGGTCGTGCGACAAGGCCGGGTTATGAGCGGACGGCGTGGCAACCGGCGTCATGCCAATGGCTGGCGACGCCAGCAGGTCGTGGCCCGGGTGCTGGCGGCCTATGACACGTGCCACCTGTGCGGCAGGCCCGTGGACAAATCATTGCCGCCGGGATTGCCGGGCTCGCCCGAGGTGGACGAGATCATACCCGTCAGCAAGGGCGGCTCGCCATACCTGTTCAGCAACTGCCGGCTCGCGCACCGCTGGTGCAACCGCGTCCGCTCCAACCACAGCGTCGAATGGGCGCGCGAACGCATCAAACAGATTCTTCAACAGGGGCACCCGGCCGACCTGAAGGCCACCTCGATGCCATTGGTGACAAGCGGCGAGTGGTGAACGTGGGGAGGAGACCCGTCCGGCCCGGTCGAAGCCCCCTCGGGCGCAGGGCCGATATCTCCCCGGCATGTCAAAACGTAACGCCTTGGACGGCCGTTACGTTATCCCGTTACGTTTTTTTGGAGGTGAGCGCGGTGATCTGCGAGGAATGCGGCCAGCCGTTCACCCCGTCCGGCCGTGGCAAGAAAGCGAAGTACTGTTCGGCCAAATGCAAGCAGCGCGCCTACCGCAGGGCCAAGCGCATGAGCCGCGTCACCACCCCTCCGGCCCCGGCCGGGGACGTGGAACATGAGCCCGAGGCGATGGACACCCTCACCGCCGCCGATTTCGAGGCGATGATGAACGACGGGCCCGAGGACTACGTGAGCGTGCTCAAACGCACGCAGGCCCGGCTCAAGGAAGCCATGTTCAGCGCCGGCACCCCGCCGGGCAGCCTGACCGGCATCAGCAAGCAGCTGCTCGCCCTGACGCGCGAGATCGAACGGCTCGAAGGCAACCCCGCGCAAGGGATGACGACGCTAGAGGATTCGGAGGAGGACGACGATGACGGAGAGTTCCGACCCGAAGCTATCTGAGGTCGCACGCCACATCGTCATGCCCTCCGGCATCGTCACCAGCATGTTCCCCAAGGTCAACAAACGGGCCAAAGCATGCGGCATCCGCTACGACCGCTGGCAGCAGGGACTGCTGACCCTCATCCTCGGACGAAGGAAGGACGGCACGTTCGCCGCGTCCGTCGGCGGCGTGGTGTTGAGCATCTGCCGCCAGACCGGCAAGACCTTCACCGTCTCCAGCCTCGTGGTCATCCTGTGCACGCTCATCCCCGACCTGACCGTCATCTGGACCGCGCACCACAACCGCACCAACAGCAACACGTTCGACCACGTGCGCACCCTGGTACGCAATCCCGCGCTCATCGGATACCTCGACCACTCCGGCCGCACCGACGGCGTGCGCGGCGGCAACGGCATGCAGGAGATCACCTTCGCCAACGGCAGCAAGATACTGTTCGGCGCACGAGCCCAAGGCTTCGCCCGAGGCAACGACGCCGTCGACATCATCGTGTTCGACGAAGCCCAGATCCTGACCGAACAGGCCATCAGCGACATGGTGCCCGCCACCAACACCAGCCCCAACGCGCTCGTCCTCTACATCGGCACCCCACCGCGCCCCACCGACCCCGGCGAAGCGTTCACGGAACGCCGCCGCCAAGCGCTCTCCGGCGAGGACGACATGCTCTACGTGGAATTCTCCGCCGACCGCGACGCCGACAGCGACGACCGCGCCCAATGGAGGAAAGCCAACCCGAGCTTCCCGCGCCGCACCAGCGAAACCAGCATGCTGCGCATGCAACGCCAGCTCGGCAAGGACAGCTTCAAACGCGAGGCACTGGGCATCTGGGACGAGACCACCACCAGCCAGGCCATCAACCCCGAACAATGGGCCAAAGCCGCCACCGGCACACCCAACATCAAAGGACTGATCGGCTACGCGCTCGACATGAAACCCGACCGCAGGTCGCTGGCCATCGGCGGAGCCGTCAACCACAGGGACGGCACCGCGCACATCGAACTGCGCCGCTTCGAGGCCACCCAATCCAAAGGCACCCAATGGGCGGTCGACTACATCGCCGACCACTGGCCGCGCACCGCGAGCGTGGTCATCGACTCGCAATCACCCGCCATGAGCCTGCTGGCCGACCTCAAGGCCCGGCACGTGAAAGTCATCGTCACCAACTACAGCGACATGGGCCGCGCCTGCGGCAAATTCCTAGACATGCTCAGAGACGGCAAACTCACCCACCTGCCGGACGACAAAGCACCGGCGCTCGCCACGGCCGTGGCCAACGCCACCACACGCAGCATCGGCAAATCCGGCGCCGTCGGATGGAACCCGATGGGCAGCGACATCGACATAAGCCCCCTGGTGGCCTGCACGCTCGCCCTCTACGGCACCACCATAACCAAACGAGACCCGGACCGAGTACAGGAGGTCATGATCGGATGAACGAACAATCCATCAGCTTCGGCAACCCCTACCTGTCCACCGGCTCCTCGTTCATGACACACATCGCCAACGTGCCCGACGACGACATGACGGACATCATCCGCCTACTGGAGCTCTGGCGCGCCAAATACCCGCGCAACCTGCTGCGCTCCGCGTTCTACGACGCCAAACAACGCTTCAACAACCTCGGCATCAGCATCCCGAACATCGTCGCCCAGAAAGCCGGCGTCGTGGTCGGCTGGCCACAGAAAAGCGTGAGAGCGCTCGCCGACAAGAGCGTGTTCGAGGGATTCGAGACCGCCACGGGGGCCGACAACCACGGCATCGACGAGATCATGCGCATGAACGAGCTCGAAACCGACATGAGCGAGGCCGTCATCAGCTGCTACAAGCACTCCTGCAGCTTCCTGACCATCGACTACGACCCCGCCGACAACGACCGGATCCTCATCACCCCGCGCTCGGCCGACTGGTCGGCGGCCCTGTGGGACAACGGACGGCGACGCATCAAGGCCGCGCTGACCATCACCGACAGCGACAAATGGGGCAACATCACCGCGTTCAACGCATGGCTGCCCGGCCGCAACTACGCCTGCATGAAAACCGGATACGGGTGGACTGCGGAACCCCAATACAACCGGCTCGACCGCGTGGCCGTGGTGCCCATCGTCTACGACAAGCAGATGGACCGCCCCTTCGGCCGCTCACGCATCAACCGGGCCCTCATGAACCTGACCGACATGGCCATGCGCACCATGGTCCGCATGGAAGCGTCCGCCGAATTCTACTCGGTGCCCAAAATCTGGTTCCTCGGCCTGAGCCGCGAATCCTTCCAACAGGACACGTGGAGCGCGCTCGTCAGCAGCATCAACGCGATCAGCCGCGACATCAACGGCGACATACCCGAACTCAAACAGGTCTCCCAGGCATCGATGCAACCCCACGGTGACATGCTCGAAACCATCGCCATGCTCGCCTCGACCGAAACCGACATCCCGCCCGAACAACTCGGCATCCGACTGGCCAACCCCACCAGCGCCGAAGCGCTCGCCGCGGCCGAGAACCAGCTGACGCGCACCGCGAACCGGCAGAACCGCATGTTCTCCCGCCAGCTGCTCAACGCCATGGGCATGGCCGTCCAACTGCGCGACAACAGCCCGCAGCCGCCAGACCTGACCGGCATCCGCCCCCTGTGGGCCCCGACCCGCGAGGTGAGCGACGCCGCGAGAGCCGACTACTACACGAAGGTCGCCGGCGTGAACGGCGACTGGGCGGATTCCGACGTGGGACTGGCCAAGCTAGGTCTCACGGCCGGCGAGCTCCAGTCGTTCCGCGCCTACCAGCAGCGGATGAAGGCCCAACGGAACATCGACCAGCTCAGACAGCAGCGGATGAACCCGCAGGACACGGAGGCAGCCGATGGCAGCGAATCCGAAGGCCCCGCCGGAACTGCAACGGCTGCTGGACAAGGCATACAGGGACTACCAGACCGACCTTGACAACCTCAGGGAGAGCGCGGCCGACGTCATCGAGAACATGGTCGAACGCGACCCCCTGAACGTCAAGGACGCGATCCGCGACTTCTCCCGAGACGCCTCCCAGCTGGCGAACGAATACTACGACACCGTGCGCGGCCTGTGGAGCGAATACGCGGGCGTCCGGCTCGACGACTTCGACCACACGCGGCTCATCGACCCCGACCGCGCCCTCTGGCAGGTGCAGGGCGGCTTCAACAACACCGACTACGCCGGCCTGACCTACACGCAGGTCAAGAACGGGCAGTCGCGCGCGGGAGCCACGATCGACGACCTGTGGCCCGATCTGGGCAACCCAGATGACGCGATGCAGTTCGTCGCCGACATGGTCAACGCCGCCGCACGCCTGACCACCCAACGCAACATGCGCATCGACCCGTCGAAACCACGATGGGCAAGAGTGCCGCGCGGAGCAAGGACATGCGCATTCTGCACCATGCTCGCCTCACGGGGCTTCACCTACCTGAGCGAGGACTCGGCAGGCCTGGAGATGCAATACCACCGGGACTGCGACTGCCAGATCGTCCCCAGCTGGGGACGCCAGACACTCGCCGGATACAACCCCGAACGGCTCACCGCCATGTGGCAGGAAGCCAGCAAGGAAGGCGGCGACTACCGGGAGAAGCTCAAGCGCATGCGCCGGGACAATCCCATGGCGTTCACGGACGGCGTTTACCCGACGCCGACCATGCCGTGGGAGCAGTCCGTCAGACTCCTGTCAATGAAGGGAGAGCCAAAAGGCACTGCGGAATCCTGGTACCGGCGCCAGCTCGCCGTCGGCGTCGACCCGAGCAGGGAAATCCTCGAACGGCACGAGATCGTGTTCCTCGAGAAGTTCCAGAAGCTGGGCGAGGAATACGAGTGGATACCGAAAAGCCATGATGGCAAGCCCAGCAACGACTTCCACTGGCTGAGCCACGAATGCGACGCCGAACTGAAATCACCAGCAAGCCTGAAATACAGGAACGTGGCCCAACGCATCAACGACGCCGTCGTCGGCGGCGTCGAACAGGGCGTTGTCAAGGACGTGTTCGTACTGGACTTCGGAAGCACGAAACTGCCCGACAAGTTCGTCAACCAACAGTCGCTGTACAACGCCCGTCATGAATCCCACATCAAAGAGCTGTGGGTGTTCGACTCGGAAGGATTCCACCAAATCGTATTGAAATAGAAGAACGGGGATAACCCCCCGGATTATGTGCCGGTCTCAAGAGCCGGTTACGTGGGATCCCCGTTACCTCGATTCTACCATACGGCGGGTTGCCGGAGAGGCCGATCGGGGCCGACTGTAAATCGGCTGCATCACGCCACGCAGGTTCGAATCCTGCACCCGCCACTCCACACCACCCGCACGGGTGGTTTTTACGCCCGGAACGGGCCCCATCAACCACAAAGGAGAACCATCATGCACGACATGCCGCACTGGCACCGATTCCGCAACAACCTTCGTCTCATCGATTCCGGCGCAGGCGAAGGCGGCTCCGGCGACCCCGCAACGGGAGACCCGGCCGACCCCGGCGAGGACATCGACTGGAAGGCGAAGTTCGAGGAGCAGCGCGCCAAGGACAACAGCAAGGCCGCCGAGGAACTGCAACAGTTCAAGGACTCGCAGCTGTCCGAAGCCGAGAAGGACGCCAAGCGCATCAAGGAACTCGAAGCCGCCAACGCCGCCTACGAGGCGGAACGACAGCAGAACGAGTGGAGGGCGCAGGTCTCCAAGGAGACCGGCGTGCCCGCCTCACTGCTGCACGGCGACACGCTCGAGGCCATGACCGCGAACGCGAAGGCCATCGACCAGTACGCACACCCCAAGCCCAAGGGCATGCCCCACCAGGGCAAGACCCCCGACGGCAAGGCCGCCGGCGCCGACGAACGCGCATGGGCCGACGACCTGTTCTCCAACCTCTAAACGCAATCATCCCCCAGAAAGGAACAACATCATGGCAATGGACACCAGCAAACTCCACCTGCCCAAGACCGTCGCCACGGCCGTCGTCAACAAGGTCAAGGAGACATCGACCATCGCGGCCCTGTCCCCGAGCAGCCCGCAGATCTTCACCGACAAGGAATACATGATCTTCAACGGCGCCGCCGAGGCCGACGTGACCGCCGAAGGCCAGACCAAGAGCTCCTACGAGCAAGACCTGAACTACGTGAGCGGCAAGACGTTCAAGGTGCAGACCACCACCCGCGTCACCAGCGAGCTCAAATGGGCCGACGAGGACAACCGCTTCCAGATCATCCAGTCCATCCAGGCCGACCAGGCCGAGGCCATCGGCCGCGCCCTCGACTACGTCGTCTACCACGCCGTCAACCCCAAGACCGGCGGGCCGCTCACCGGCTTCGACGCGCTCACGGCCAGAGCCATGCAGGTCACCGCCGGAGACGACGACATCACCAACGTCGACAACCTGGCCGACCAGCTCAACGAGACCTACGACATCAACGGCATCGCCATCAGCCGCACGTGGGCCTCCCGTCTGCGCAAGATCCGCGTACCCGCCACCGGCATGCGCTATTACCCGGAGATCCCGCTCAACCTGCAGGTCGGCACCCTCGACGGCATCAAGGCCGCCACCAGCGCCACCGTCAACGGGGCCAAGGCCAAGACACCCACCCACGTGCTCGCCATCATGGGCGATTTCAGCCTCATCAAATGGGGCATGGTGCGCGACATCACGTCCGAGATCATCCCCTACGGCGACCCCGACCAGACCGGCGTCGACCTCAAGGCCCACAACCAGATCGCCTACCGCACCGAGGCCATGTTCTCCTACGCGGTCGTCGAACCCAAGGCGTTCGCCGTGCTCAAGTCCTCCACGGAAGCGGGTGACTGATGAGCGCGTTCACCCAGGACTTCATCATCCAGCCGGCAGGCAGGAAGAAACACAAGACCGGTGCCATGGACGTGCCGGCACGCCTGTGGAACCCCGACGGCACGCCGTTCACCGGCGGCTCCGCCTATACGCTGCCCGCCGCCACCACCGCGGCGCTGGGAGGCGTGAAGAAAGGCGCGGCCGTCGCCGCCGTGTCCGCGGCCGATGCGGCGGCGGCCGCCGGCGATACGCCGACCAAGGCCGAATTCGACGCCGTGGTAGCCGAACTGAACGAGACGAAGAAGCGGCTCAACGCCGCGCTCGCCTCGCTCAAGGCAGCCGGCGTCATCGGATAAGGAGGCCCGTCATGGCCGATGAGCCCGTGCCGTTCGCCACGCACGAGGATCTGGAGAAACGCTGGCATACGCTCACGCCCGACGAACAGGCGCAGGCGGACGAGCTGCTGCTCGATGCGAGCGAGAGCATCCGCAACCACGTGTCCGTCTACCCCGAGACCCATGAGGATTCGTGGTGGACGGCGCACCAGCGCGGACTCGAGATCGTGTGCTGCCAGATGGTGCGCACCGCCATGGAGCAGCAGGTGTCCGGCGTGCCCACGGGAGTCACGCAGAACACCGAGACCACCGGCCCCTTCTCCAACTCCTACTCGTGGGCTTCGCCGGACGGCTACCTGCGATGGAACAACGACTACCTCACAGTGCTCGGCTTGGGTGGCCAGCGGGCCTACAGCATCGACATGGCATCCGGGGAGGTGGTCTGATGGAACGCATCGACGTTTGGCGCGGCGAGCCCGGACTCGACGCCGACGGCAACACCGTGCAGGGCCCGCTGGAACTCATCACAAGCTTCAGCGGGCTCGTCGCCCCGGTGAACACGCCGGAAACGGCTTCGGAGGAATCATCGGGCGTGACCTTCGACCACACCATCTACATCCGCTCCACGGAACCCACCGGCATCCTCGACACCGACCTGATCGGCGTCAGGGGCCGCAGGGTGCCCGTCGACGGAGCGGTATGCGAATGGCGGCGCAAGGACGGCACGCATGTCGGCGACGTCGTCAACGTGAAACTCAAGGAGGGCTGACATCATGGCAAGAAAAGTCAGGGTCGTGCTCAACCGCAAGGCGTTCGACCGGCAGATCCTGCACGAACTGCCCGCACCCGTATTGGACGACGTGCAGAAGCAGATGGAGGGCATGGCCCGGATCGACCCCGCCGTCACCGTGTACCGCAACGACGACAGGGAACGAGGCAACGTGGTCGCCACCGCTCCCGCGGCGTTCGAACAGGCGCACGGCGTATTGAGCCAGATGCTGGGCAAGGTGGTCGTATGAGCGTCACCACTCCCCGCACCCTTCCAAGACGGGTGGAGCCCGTGCTCCTGCCCCTGCTGCGCGAGGAGTTCCCCGATGTCGTGTTCTCCAGCATCCGATCGCGCGACAATCCGCCGCGCGAATGCGTGATCATAGGCGAACCAGGCCAGAAAGCCACGCCGGTCAGCCAGTACGTGCGCCTGCGCGTATCCGTGTGGGTGCGCCGCGACGACGGGGCCGGCGACATCGACGCCGCGCAGAAACTGGCGGCGGGCATCGAATCCTATCTGACCGGCCCGCACCCGCCACGGCCGGTCGTCACCATCGGCCACGAATCCGGGCCGATGCGCATGACGGACGAGAACGGGTGCCTCATGGCGTACCTCGTGCTCCTGCTCACCGTCGAAACCAACTAACCGTCTCCGGGCACGCCGCCACATGCCCCGGCACAACTCATTGAAAGGCATATGGCAATGGCAACGGACACTGCATACATCACCAGCGGCAACAACGCGCAGCTGGTCAAACTCATCAAGGACTACGCGCTGTTCCTCTGGAAGCTCAAGGACCCGGACCTGCCGGGCATGCCGGAATCCGAGAACTGGACGCCGCCTGCCGGCAAGCTGCCGGTCGGCTACAACAGCGAGGACGGCGCCGTGCTCCACCCCGAGCCCGGCGACGACACCGAGATCAAGGCCCACAACGGCGACATCGTGGTCTCCGAACAGGAACCCGGCTACTGGACGCTGCAGATCCCCGGCATCGAATGCAAGAAGGACATCGCCGAAGCGTACTTCGGCGTCGAGGCCGACGACAAGGGCGCGTTCCACGTCAAGGACGCGGCCACGAACATCGAATACATGGCCGTGCTCGCATGCCTCGACCAGTACGGCAACCCCATCGTCCTGCCCATCGGCCGCTGCAAGGTAAGCGACCGAGACGACATGACCCTCGTGAGCACGGAGGTCGTGACCTTCAACGTCACGTTCAAGATGTTCAAGGCCGCCGACGGCTACATGTTCCACGTATACGGTCTGCTCGCCGCAGAAAGGGCCGGGCTCGCCGCAAGCATCGAATCCGTGGCGGCCAACCCGGCCGCCCTGAGCGTCGCCGCGGGCAAGACCGCCACGTTCGCAGTCACGGTCAAACCCGACAACGCCGACGGCTGGAAGCTCGCCGCCGCAAGCGGCGACACGTCTAAGGCCACCGCCACGGCATCCGGCGCCACGGTCACCGTCACCGGGGTCGCGGCCACCGAAACCGGCAAACCCGTCACCGTGACCGCCACGGCCGGCGGCAAAAGCGTCAGCGTGCCGGTCACCGTCACCGCCTGACCTTTCCCGGGCCCCATAAGGAGCCCCCTGATTCTTCCCGCGTCGCAGGATGGCGGTCTTGGCGGCGCGGGAACCCCACACATCCAAGACCGCCGAAACCCCATAGAACAAAGGAGACAGCCATGACAGACTACGCGAAGGTCGAAGCCCCCGTCAACGACGACGAACCATTGGAGGACGTGCACCTCGACGTGCTCGGCGTCAAACTCGACCTGCCCAACCTCAACTCCGCCGACCTGCCCATCGACCTGGTCAACGTGATCCTCCTGATCAAAAGCCACACCACGCTCAGCGAGGAACAATCCAGCTACGCGATGAGCGCGTTCCTCGCCTACTTCCAGCAACTGCGCCCCGACTACTGGAACGCGCTGCGCAAGACAGGCAACGGGATCGCATGGCTGACCGCGACCGTACGCACCTGGGCCGAACAATCGGGACTGGACCCAAAAGCGCTTGCCTTATCATCCTCTGGCAAAACCACCGCGAAGCATTAGAGGCCGACTGGCTGCACCGCTACCACACCACATGGCAGCCCATCCGCCTCGACACATGGCTCAACGCGCCCAAAGGCCACAAGCCCAAAGCCAGCCTGAGCCTGGGCAAGGCATGGAAACTCACCCGCCAGATCCTACGAGACCACACCAGCAACTCGTACGCCGCCCTGGCCGGATGGTCATACACGCCAACCGGCGAGGAAATAGCCATGTGGGACCGGCTCGAACTCGAAGGCCGGCTCAAACGCCGCGGCTGGCGGCCATGGACAGACAAACGAGCCGACCAATTCGGCGCAACCCGCCAACAAACCCCGGCAGAACGCGCGCAACGCATGCGCCGCCGCCACCAACTCAACCAACGATTCCACATCACCGAATAATCCCGACCGCCATCGGGACCAACCCAACCACACAGGGGAGCAGTCTCGATGGCCAAGGAAAACACTATCGGCACCGTATACGTCCAGGTCTCGCCATCCGGCAAGGACTTCGGCAAAAAACTCGAAGGAGACCTCAACACCGCCGTCGAAAACGCCGGCAAAAAAGGCAGCAACAGCATCCTGACCAAACTCGGCGGCGCATTCGGCAAAATAGGCAAACTCGGCCTCGGCGCCATAGGCACCATCGCCGGAGGCGTCACCGCACTCGCCGCCAAAGGCGGATTCGAACGCGCCCTCAACATCGAGAACGCGCAGGCCAAACTCAAAGGCCTCGGTCACGACAGCGCCAGCATCACCGAAATCATGAACAATGCGCTCGCCTCGGTCAAGGGCACCGCGTTCGGCCTGGGCGACGCCGCCACCGTGGCCGCGAGCCTGTCCGCCGCCGGCATCGCCGGCGGCCAGCAGATGACCAACGTGCTCAAGACCGTGGCCGACACCGCGCAGATCAGCGGACGCTCGCTGACCGACATCGGCACCATCTTCGGCTCCGTGGCCGCACGAGGCAAGCTGCAGGGCGACGACATGCTCCAACTCATGAGCTCGGGCGTGCCCGTGCTCCAACTGCTCGCCAAACACCTGAACACCACCTCCGAGGAAGTCTCCGACATGGTGTCCAAGGGCAAGATCGACTTCAACACGTTCGCCACGGCCATGCAGGAAGGACTCGGAGGAGCCGCCCTCGCCGCCGGCGACACGTTCCAAGGCGCATTGGCCAACGTCAAGGCCGCGCTCGGCCGACTGGGCGAAGGCCCCGGCAAGATCGCGCTCGAATCACTGCGCAAACTGTTCAACGCAGCCATCCCCGCCGTCGACGCCCTGAGCACACAACTCACCCCGCTCGTCGACAAACTCAACGACCAACTCAGCCCCTACATCGACAAAGCCGTGAAACTCATCGAACGATTCTCCACGGGCCTCGCCGACGGCAGCATCACCATCCAGGACATCGCCAGCCAGATCGGCCAACTCGCCGGCGCGTTCACCCTGTTCACAGGCATCGGCGGCAACATCGACAAGATCACCGGCGTTTTTGACCTGCTCGGCAAAAGCGGCGACAAAGGAATCAAAACCCTCACCGGCAAGATGACGGCACTGCCCGGCCAGCTCAAAAAAGGATTCACGGCCTTCACGATGGACGCGAAGACCATCGCCGAAGACATCGCCTTCCCGTTCCAGCTCGCCGGCGAGAAAATCGCCAACAGCGGACTCGGAGAAAAAGTCTCGGCACTCGGCACCCAACTGTCATCCAAAATCGGAGCCATCACCGCGCCGGTCAAGACCAAACTCACCTCCGCGTTCTCCGGCATCGCGTCCGGCTTCGAGAACAACCCAATCGTCACATCGCTCCAATCATTCGGCGACGGACTCGGCAAGCTCGCCTCCAACGTGGCCGGCAAGGCCAAGGCCGCACTGGGACCCATCGGCGACGCGTTCTCCGGCATCGCGTCCGTGGTCGGCCCCAGACTCCAATCAGGGCTCGTTGCCATCGGCTCGATATTCGGCAGATTCTTCAGTCCGGGCAACTTCATCAAATACATGGGCATCGCCGGCATCATCGCCGCACTGATAGCGGGACTCGGTTTGCTGGATCAGAGCATGCAGGGGCAGCTGTTCGCGATGATCGGCCAGCTGTCCGCGAAACTGCCGGGCATGCTGCAGCAGCTGAACATGCAGATCACCGCCAACCTGCCGGCCATGATCGCGCAGGGAGCCGCGATCCTCGCCGCGCTGATGAACACCATCGCCACGAACGCGCCACAACTGATCGGCACGGCCGTGCTCATCGTCACCACGCTGGTCAACGGGCTCGCCGCCCAACTGCCCACGCTCATCCCCGCCGCCATCGGCATGATCACGGCTCTCGTGTCCGGTCTGGCATCCAACGTCGGCCAGCTGCTCAACAGCGGCATGAACCTGCTGCTCGGCCTCGTGCAGGGCATCGTGAACGCATTGCCGCAGCTGATCGCGCAGGCCCCGACCATCATCGGCAACCTCGCAAGCTCGATAGCCGCGAACCTGCCGCAGATACTCGCCGCCGGCGTGCAGATCCTCGTCACCCTCGCCAACGGGCTCGCCAGCGCGATACCCCAGCTCATCGGCCAGATACCCGCCATCGTGTCCAGCCTGTGGAAAGCGTTCACTTCCGTGGACTGGGGCGAGGTCGGCCTGAACATCATCACCGGCATCGCGGGCGGCATCGCCTCCGCCGCCGGCCGGCTGTTCGACGCCGCCAAGAACGCCGTGTCCGGGGCGTTGGAAAGCGTCAAAAGCTTCCTCGGCATCCACTCGCCAAGCCGCGTGTTCAGGGATCAGGTCGGCATCATGATGGGCCGGGGCATCGCCGAAGGCATCGATGACAGCCAGGCCTACGTCGACCGCGCGTTTGACGACATCGTGGCCGGACTGAAACTCGACGGATTCACGCTCACACCACCCACGGTGGCTGACTACGCGCCCAAGGGCGTACTCCAGCCGACTGCAAACACCGACCGGTCAAGGAACACCAACGTTCAGGTCGATATCGACGCACGCGGATCCGATCCCGAAGTCCTGTTCGCCATGGCTGGCGCCCGGTTGGAAGCGGCATCAAGCCAATGGGGGTAAACGCAAGGAGTAATCATGCGCATACAACTCATATCCGAGAATGACGCGATCGTTCTCACGGATAACAGGCTCGACAACCGGGCGAATGCATGGATCACCCTCAATGGCATCGACGGACTGTTTGGCACGCCCAAACCACGGGAAACCGGCATCCCGATACCTCAACAGGACGGATCATATTGGCCCAGCCGTCTCACCGGCGAATCTCGAACCGTCACCATCAAATGCGCGATGGCCCGCTTCTCGACCGTGGCCGCGGCGCAGTTCCGCGACAGGATATGCGCGTTCGCCTATCAGCCGGTCACCCTGCTTGTGGAGGATACGCTCGGAGCGCGTACCCTGACCGGCTGGCTTGCCGATGATCCCGCACCAAGCATGCTGCTCAGTCTCCGCGCGTTCACTTTCACGCTCATCATCTACTGTCCAGACCCGTTGAAATACGGGCAGCCGGTCACCTACACGGCATCCGGCGGCGTGATCCGCTGCCAGAACCCCGGCACGGCGGCCACGTGGCCGAGCGTGAGGATATCGGGGCATGCGACCTCGCTGACGTTGTCGTATGCCGGGCATCGCGTGCAATGGCAGGGCGATGCGCAGAATCTGGCATTGGATTTCCGGGACATGATACCCAGCGCGGGCATTGTCACCTATGACGACGCATTCCAGATCCCGTCGGGCGGCGCCGTCGTATCGGCCGTCGTCGTCGGCGGGGGAGCGGTGTTGATGATCGTTCGACCGGCATGGAGGTGACCTCATGGCATCACAGTTTGCCCCGTTGACGGTGCATGTGTACGAGCCGGTCACCGGCCGGCATCTCTACCGGCTGCCCTACACGGCGGCCGACTGGACGGAATCATTGAACCAGCCGGGATCCATGAACGTGACCGTCGACTACACGCGGACCGCCGCCAGACTCGGACTGTTCGAATCCCTGCGCTGCTGGAAGGCGCTGATCGCGTTGCAACGCGCCACCAATGGCGGTTTCGAAGTGGTGCATGCGGGCCCGTTGACGGACTGGGAGTGGGATGCCGAGAACCGGAGCCTGAAGCTCACTGTGGGCGGCGGCCTGACCCTGCTGACCAAACGACTCGTCATCAACCATGCGCTCAAGGACTCGTGGCGCGACGGGAGCATGCTCCTCGACGAGAAACACCCCGCCGGAGACATGGACCTCACCCTGAAAGGCAGCTACGCGGACATCGCACGCGGATTGACCGCCGAGGCCATGCAATGGGGCAGCCTGCCCATCGGCTTGCCCGCGACGACCGGTGGCGACAGGACCCGCACCTACTACGCGTGGGATCTGGCCACCTGCGCCGACCGGATCCTCGACCTGACCAACCTCGAACACGGCATCGAGATACGTTTCGACCCGCGTGTCAAACCCGACGGGAGTCTCATATTCGACCTGCATGCCGGAAACGAGCTCATTGATTCAACGCACCAGTGGAACGCGGTGATACCCGGCCAGCGCGTCATCCTCTCCTCGGTGGCTGGGGCCGGCGGGTCGATGACCTCGCAGGCGTGGCTCACCGGCGGCAAGGACGGCGACAAGACCCTCATGTGCCGGCGCACCACCGCCCGGCTCACCGACCAGGGTTACCTGTTCTGCCAGTCCGCGGATACCACGCACACCACGGTCAGCGATTTGAAGACGCTGCAGGCCCACGCATTGGGAGACCTCGCCCAGGGCGCGTTCCCCGCGGAAACCTACAAGGTCAAGGTCGGTGAGGAACACCATGTGAAAGTCGGCGACCATGCCGACCTGCGCGTCGAGGACGACCACCTCGGCTCCCGGTTGCTCAGACTGAAGATCACCGACCTGAGCGGCTCGGCAGACAGCGACTGGCTCACCCTGCAGGCCCAGGAAAGGAACGAGACGTGAGCGGAATCAACCAGACCCGCGCCATACCGGCGGGAACGCACGCCGTATGGTGCGGCGACAGCGTCACCCAGGGCACTGGTGCCAGTGCGACGGCGAAACGGTACAGCACGCTGGCCAGCGGCGAACTGAACCTGACCGAACACAACTACGCGAAAACCAACGCCGGATACCTGATCGACGGCAACACCATCAGTATGCAGCTCGACGCGGCCAACGCGGATGCCGGCTATCCACATGATCAGGTCGGCTACGTGTTCCTGATGGCCGGATTGACCGACTCCTACGAGTCATTGGCCAACATGCAGCAGACGGTCGCGGACACGATCGCCAAAGCCAAGAGGCTGTTTCCCGTGGCGCGCATCGTCGTGGGCGTAGGTCCCGGCTGCATCCCCGATGCCACCGATGCCGAGGCGATCGCGCGACAGGGGCATGTGCTCACCGCGATCACCCTCGCGGGCACCTCGGCCGACGCGCTCGTCATCCACAACATGCGCGCCATCTGTGGCTCCGACCACGACATGCACGCCACCGGCATCAACCCAAACGACGAAGGTATGAGGCTCCTCGCACAAGCCGTCGTCACGAGCGTCGACGCCGACAAGGGCGAACCCTTGGATACGCCGGTCACCGATCTGACCCGCGTGTACTCGTCGCCGGGCGCCGACTGGGCCTCCCGTCAGGTCAACGCGCAACGCAAACGCGAGGCATCGAAGAAAGAGGCGAACCGGCCCACCGGCACCGAACTGACCCAACTGACCTCGAAACTCGACGAACTCACCCAGGCACAGGGCCTGCAGCAGGTCATACTGCAGCAGCAACAGGAACAGTTGGCCGAGCAGCAGCGGATGCTGAAGGAGCAGCAGGATCAGTTCGCGGCGCAGCAGAAGCAGTTGAAGTCGGTGCAGGACCAGCAGGCGAGCATGCTCAGCACATTGCAGTCGCAACAGACCCAGCTGGGCCAGATGCAAAGCAATCTTGAGAACAGCATTCGCTCGTATATCAACACGAACCTGGTCCCGACCCTGAACGCGAACTTCGCGAAGGTGGACGACAGGTTCGACAAGCTCGAGGCGAGGGTCGGCAAGCTCGAACAGGGCACGCCGGCGTGACCTGTGGATTGATCGGAGGCATCTGATGGCAGTTTTCGGCAGGAAGGTGGGTCGCGCGGACCTGCGCCTGGTGCGTGGGGACAGCGAGCGTTTGGGTGGCCGGTGGCGGCAGAGGTATCCGGACGGGACCGTGAAGGCGGTGGATCTGAGCTCGTGGAGCGGCGTGGTCGAACTGCGTAGTCCGGACGGGAGCGAGTTGTGGTATTCGCGCGCGTGCGGGGAGATGACGTCGGACGGGTACGCGATAGCGGACCTGCCGCCCTCCGCGTTCGAGGACGCGATCTGGTCGTCGCGCCGGTATGGCCAGTGGAAGGTCACGGTCACGTCGCCGGACGGCGGGACGAAGCGCACGTTGGGCTGGGGCTATTACGCCCTGTCGGATTGAACTACTAACGGAAAGGATCTGGTATGGCTGAGCAGATAGTCGACATCATCGAGGCGACCATGCCCGCATCTTCGGATGTGGTCGTCGCCGCGCGGTCGGCGGGCGGCGCGGCGGGTTTGGAGGCGGGTCGCACGGCGGCCTCCGAACTGGCCGGGGACATGCGTGACCGTCTGAACGCCCTGTCGTCCCGTTTGGACGTGGTCGTCGCGTCCGGGTCGGATGGCGGGGACGTGGGAACCGAGTTGAGGGACGTGCGCGTGGGCGCGGACGGGACAACGTACGGGTCGGCCGGCGAGGCAGTCAGGGCGCAGGCGCGATTGTGTGTTTCGGTGAGCGAGGCGTCGGCGTCGGGCGTGTCGGGCGTGCGCGTCATATTACACAGGGGCGAGGTACTGCACGACAGCGGCATAGGATACAAAACCGTCGACGGGGTCCTATGCTACGTGACCGACGTGGTCATGGCGTCGGCCGGCGAGGAGTACGTGTACACGGGATCGGCCAACGGCGCGCCGTTCGTATTCTTCTACGATTCGCTGATGCGCAATGTCGGGAGCGTTAGAACCGATAACCTCAACGGGGAGTACGTGTTCCAAGTGCCGGATGGCGCCTCGTACATGCGTGCCCAGTCGTTCGCATGGACGGATTCAACCTCGGACGTCACGCTGTCGCTGCGCGAGAAGGACGGCGAGGCCATACGGTGGATGCTGGACGGCAGGTACGCGACCGCGCTTAACGTCGGCAGGGTGTCGGACGCCGTCGGCGGCGTCCTGTCCGACGTGGAAGGCCTGGTGTACGGGCGTGGCTTTCTCCTCGGCGACGAGACCGTGCTGAGCCCGAGGTACGACGAGATGACGTCCGGCGCGTTCCTGAACTCATCGGGCGGTGCCACCCCATTTGACTCTGGGTACACGTCCGACTACATCGACCTCGACCTGCTCGGAGACACGTACATCACCGTGAGGACCATGGTGGCGTATGAGTCGCGCGCCGCCGCGCTCTACAATCGCGACTACGAATTCATCCGCATCCTCGGCGACAACGAGGACACGAGTAAAATCACGAGCGTGGAATTTACCGTGTCCCTGCGCGAGTGCAGGAGGATCGGTGGCGCGTACATACGGTTCGGGTTCTTGGGATACATCGTTCCGGATGCGAACAAATTCCAGGTCGTCTCGACGGCTCCGGTGGCACTCGGCGACTACATCGATTCCAGGGCCGTGGCGGCCTATGCATCGAACGTCCTGTACGGAAAGAAATACGTGATCTGCGGCGACAGCTTCTCTGCGGAGATCGGTTCCAATAACCACCATCCATATGGTAAATTCATTGCCGATCGTAACAATATGACGTATGTAAATCTGGCTATTGCCGGAACAACCATGAGTACTGGTGTCGCATCCAACAACTTCTGTCAGTATCGGTACAAGGAAGTTCCGACAGATGCCGATTACATTACGTTATGTTATGGTCTAAACGAGGAGTCGAGGATTCCGGATCATATCGGAACCAAAGAATCAACGGAACTCGATACGTTATGGGGGGCATGGAATTTCTCATTGGAATATCTGATTACGAATATGCCCTACGCCAAAATCGGCATTATAATCGCGGATGCATGGACGTCACAGACGATGCATGACACATTGGTGGAAATCGCGGAGTGGTGGGGGATTCCATATCTTGATCTGAAGGGAGACCCGCGTATTCCCATGGGTCTTCAAGGTCGTCTTCCTTCTGGGTCGGTATCGAGTAAAGCAACAGAGCTTAGACAAAAGGCTTTCGCGGCTTCCGATGCTCATCCCAACGAGAAGGCCCACGAATACCGGAGCACCATCATCGAACACTTCCTCAGAACCCTGTAAGGAAGTATCGTGTACCTCGTGGAGGTGGTGATGCCGGGTCGATGTCGACGTGACCGCGAAGATCATGGACCGCGTCGACCGGTGCTGGAAGATCGACGCGTACGGGAGAATCGCCATCGACCCCGGCGCCATCCGGAACAACAAGGGATGGATCCAGCTCACGGGCAGCGTCCCACTCGACGAACCCGACCGATAGGCGGGGCGCGTCCCGTCACACGGCGTTCTGGTACCGGCCCCACAGGTAAGGTCTCGACGCGTTCCTTCCCGTGACCGTCGGGAGGACGAGGGTGATTCTCCCGGTCAGGTCCCAGCCCATGCGGGACATGGGCGTGATGTCGCCCGCGCGGTCGGGCAGATAGGTGCTGGATACCGTGTCGTAGAGCACGAAACCGAACGGCGGCATGCGGATGAACGCCATGTCGCAGAACGTCCCGTCGTCGAACAGGACCCGCATCCACCCGGAGAACACGCTCTCCCCGTCAAGCTTCGGAAGGACGGCCATGTGCAGACGGTAGCGTGCCGGCAACGAAGTGTTCCCCCGGTCGAGCAGGAAGTCCCTGCAGTCGAGCATGCTGCCCGGCGCCGTCGTGGCGCAGAAGTTCGACACCACCTGCTTGACGAACGCCAGGGGACGGAACCCCTCGTTCAGATCGAACCGGCAGTACCGCTCCACACCGTCGGTCTCGGACTCGTTCCGGTCACGGTCGAGCCCGTCGAGGATGTCGCCGGATTCATGGGCGAAATCCAGGTACAGGCCTTTGAACGTTTCCACGTAGTTGGCGCCGAGATACTCGTTGCAGTCCTCGCACAGCGTCTTGAACGTCATCCCGTGTGACTGCCTGTATCCGTCGTCGTCCCGGACCTCCATGTCGAACAACGAGTGCATCACCGCCTCATCCCCGCGGTGCACGACCACCACATGGTCGTTGCCCGTGGACCGGGGAGGGATGTGCTCGAGCGTCAGCGGTTTGTGTTCGCCGCAAATCCTGCAGAACCTGTTGCCCATACCCCGAGCATATACGTCGAAAGGACAGCCTATGAATCCGCCAGCCGGTACCCCGTTGTGGGCGGTGATCCTGATCGCGGTGGTGCCGAGTCTGGCCACGGTCATAGTGGCGGTGATCCAGTCCCGTCAGATCCGCGGGCTGCGCGACCAGCAGTCGGCCACGAAGTGGGAGATCACGAACGACCATCAGGCGCCGTTGCGCGTGGACATGGACGAGAAGCACGAGAAGGTCATGGACGCGATCGACGGGCTGCGTGACGCCATGAACTGCGAGTTCAAGACGGTGAACGAACGCGTCGCCAACGCCGAACGCGAGCATCTGGAGCTGCGCGAGGACATCCGCGAACTGAGGAGGCATCGATGATCGTCATCGTGATGATAGTCGCCGTAACCGTCGTGTTGATGTTCGTGCGCGGCGGCGACGACCGCTGGTAACAGCCAGCCAATCAGAAATTCCGCCCCGCCCGATCGGGTGGGGCTTTTCCATATCCATCAACAGTAAGGAGAGGAATTGGACATCAAGAACAAGAGCAAGCCGAGCCTGGTAATGCGGATCCTCGCGGTCGTCGTCGCCGTGCTGCTCGCGTGCACGCCGGCGATCGCGATGGCCGACATGGTCGGCATCGACGTGTCCGGCTGGCAGGCCTCGAACGTGACCTGCACCGCCAGCTACGACTTCGCCGTAGTCAAGGTGTCCCAGGGCGTAGGCTTCGAGAACTCCAGTTGGCGCACGCAGGCCAAGTGCGTGACAGACCGGGGCAAGAGCCTCGGCCTGTACCACTACGCCGGCGGCAACAACGCCGAGGCCGAGGCCGACTACTTCGTCGGCCGGGCGAGGGACTACATCGGCAGGGCCGTGCTCGTGCTCGACTGGGAGTCCTATCAGAACGCCCAGTGGGGCAATTCCGACTGGGTTCGCCGGTTCGTCCAGCGCGTCCACACGCTCACCGGCGTATGGCCGATGGTGTACGTGCAGGCCAGCGCGCTGGGCCAGATACCCGGCGACGTGCGCGCCAACTGCGGCCTGTGGGTCGCCCAGTACGCCAGCAACGCGCCCACCGGCTACCAGAGCCGACCGTGGAACTACGCGGTCTACGGCGAGGCCATGCGCCAGTACACCTCCAACGGCTGGATCAGCGGCTACAACGGGCCGCTCGACCTCAACTACTTCAGAGGCGACGCAAGCCAGTGGCAGGCCTACGCCAACCCCGCCGGCGCAGCCAAGCCCGCAACCCCGCCGCAGACCGAGAAGCCGCCGACCCAGACCATCGACCTACAGGCACTCGCGACCGCCACCATCCGTGGCGACTACGGCAACGGCCAGCAGCGGCGCGACGCGCTCGGCGCGAACTACGACAAGGTCATGGCGATCGTCAACCAGCGCCTCGCCGGCACCGCGACCGTAGCGCCGCAGCAGGCCGCGCAGGCCAACACGACCCGCGTGGCCGTCCGCTCCGGCGACACCATGAGCGGCATCGCCTCGCGCACCGGCCTGTGGCCGCTGTCCAAGTGGAGCGTGCCCAGCGGCAACCTCAACCTGATCTACCCCGGTCAGGTCGTCACCTACAACGGCGGCGGCAGCGTCGCCACCGGCAGCAACGCGCCGCCGGCAACCCGTACCGTGACCGTGCGCAGCGGCGACACCCTCAGCGGCATCGCCGCCCGCCTCGGCATCGGCTACACGCAGCTCACCGGCTATCGCAGCGGCAACCCCAACGTGATCTACCCCGGCGAAGTGCTGCACTACTGAACTACTGAGAACCCGAACCCAACCTGGGAACCCCGCACCTTAGCCGGGCGGGGTTCCCAGGTTCCAACTGCAGAATCGAGGACAATATGACCGACGAAAACACCGAACCCAAGACCGCCGGCACGGAGCCGACCGTGCCCGATTGGCTGCTGCCGAACCGAGCCTATGACGTGCTCAAATGGCTCGCGCTGATCGTGCTGCCGGCCATCGGCGTGCTCGTGCAGACCCTCGGCCCCGTATGGGGCTGGACGTGGGCCGATCAGGCCGCGACGACCATCAACGCCGTCGCCCTGGCCATCGGCGTCGTCATCGGCGCAAGCACCCTCAAGGCCAAGGCATCCAAAACCGAATAACCATAAAAACACCGCCCCTCCATCCGGCATAACGCTGGACGGAGGGGCGGTTTTCACGTTTTGGGAGTAGCATTCCGAGGCTCATTTTTTGCCCACATTTTGCCCACATTTTTCGTAAAAACAGGTTAAAAAAGGGGCTGCGGACATTTTCTTGGAGATAGTCATGCAGCCATTCCTTGGCTTTGACGATATTGTACCGGACTCATCCAGCCCAGCGACTGTTTGATGCGCTCGTGGTTGTACCAGTGGATGTACTCGTCGATCAGGACAAGCACCTCGTCGCGGGTG
>JAGZRA010000020.1:0-57519 GCA_018381885.1 Parahaemophilus parainfluenzae
AATTAAAAATATTTAATTATTTAATGGAGTGGATTTCATGAAAAAATCATTTATTTTCATGCTGGCTTTATGTAGTGGATTGGCATTTGCTGATGCACCACAAGTTGCAAACAGCATCGATAAAACAGCAGAAAGTCTTGCACCTGCATTTAATAATCCTTATAAAGATGTAGGCAATATTCCTGTTACTTTTCCTAACCAACCCCCACTTGTTCCACACAGCATTCGTGGCTTACAAGTGACTAAAAATGCGAATCAATGTTTAGGTTGCCACGCGCCAGATGTTGCCCCAACAACGGGTGCGCCACGTGTTCCTGAGAGTCATTTCTTAACACGTGATGGTCAAAAAACAGAAGGTACCTCACCACGTCGTTATTTCTGTTTACAATGCCACGTTCAGCAAACTAACGTAAATCCAATTATTCAAAATAAATTCGAAACCATTCGTAAAACGCAAGGTAAATAAGGAGCTAAACCATGATTAAATCAAGCATTCAAAAAGTTTGTCGTTGGTTACGCTCGCCGAGCAAAATGGCAATTGGTGGGGTGATTTTATTAACTATCATTGGTACTATTGTTGGAACTAACCTATTTAATGTCGGTATGTCAGCAACTAATACTGAACAATTCTGTTCAGATTGTCATACTAACGATGTTGTACCTGAATACCAAGCATCAATTCACTTTAGCAACCGTTCAGGTGTGAAAGCGATTTGTTCTGACTGTCACGTTCCTCATGAATTTGTGCCAAAAATGATTCGTAAAATGCAGGCTTCTACTGAAGTATTAGCATACTATACGGGTAAAGTTGATACTAAAGAGAAATTTGAAAAACATCGTTTAGAAATGGCTGAACGCGAATGGGCGCGTATGAAAGCGAATAACTCACAAGAGTGTCGTAACTGCCATAACTTTAATGATATGGATTACTCACAACAAAAAACTGTGGCACAACAAATGCACGCACTTGCACAGGAACAAAACAAAACCTGTATCGACTGTCACAAAGGGATTGCACACCATCTTCCAGATATGTCAAAAGTACAACAAACTTTTATTCCTGCTGATATGTTAAAAACAGATGAAAAACCAACTGATAACAAAGAAGCAAAATAATTTTATAAATTAACAATAACAAATCGGCACCCATTGAGTGCCGATTTTATTTTTATTTCTTAAGGAAAGATTTATCTAATAATACTCTTAACGGTTGCATATCACTGTTTCCCATAATAACCAAACTCGGGTCTGAGCGTAAACAGCTACCACCATAATGCCCCCCTACAGTGAAAGTACAAACCTGAACATATTGGTCTTCCACTTTTGGTAAACACCACAGTTGTTGATAAATACTTTCCTGCTTATCAAATCGACCGTCTGTGCTATCAAGTACAGATTTGCACTCACCAATGAGTTTCACATTATCACCTCGACGGCCTGCAATTGGTTTTTGTGCATAACCATTTTTAACCAACTCTGGTGTCAGTTCAAATCCTGCTTCAAGTAAATAACGATGATTCGGGAATAATGACCATAATACAGGTAAGATCGCTTTATTACTTGGAATAGCTGTCCAAAGCGGCTCATAGACTAAGACTTCTGGACGAAGTAGAACGTCAATTAACCGTACTTTATCTTCCGGATAGCCCGTGCGAATTGGTGGAGCCACTTCCATGCCTGTCGCATCTTCACGAAGTTGCTCCAACATGGTTTCCCAAGCCCATGTTTTCCACACCGTTTTTATCTGATTATCTTCATCATCAATTAAACGACCACGACTATCCCAATGTAATCCCTCTGTGCCATGAATAATTTTGGCTTGAAATCCGGCTTGGACCAGTGCGTTACGCATAAACAATGAGTGGTAATCTTCTTCATCATCATGATCTTGCATAATATGAACAAGCGGCGTCGCTTCACTGTGTTTCCAACAATCCGCTAATGCATTACGTAAGCCATCAGCAGGATTTTCACCAATATTCAATCCACCTTGGATTGCCCATAGATTCATAAACTCACCGGCTTCCGCATGGCAAGAGGCTGAATCTGCGTTGTATTCATACACTTTCAATCCACGACTATCCATGCAGAAATCTAAACGCCCCGTAATGGTTTGATAACGGCGATTTTGCCAAGACAACCGTAAGCGAGGCCATAATAATTTTGGAATATTGAAATATTCTAATAGCTTATCGTCTTTTAAAACTTTATCTGTGGCATGTAAATACATTAAATGCAATTCATTAGTTGCACGAATCAACTCATGCTGTGCTGTTTCAGACATCGTAAAGTAACGATATTGGTCAGAATGGCTAACTTTATGCCCGCCCATTGCTTTCACATAAGCGGCTTCAAATTCATTTTGCTCATTCAGCCATTTATGTTCAAATTGCCCCTTGTTTTCAATATGTTCTGCATGAATTTCAAGTTTCTCTTTTTCAGGCATTGGCTGTGGCAGACTGTATTCGGTGTCTTCCGTTTGGATCATCCAACCTAAAATTTCGGTATCATCAAAGGTATCATGCAGAAAATAACCACTTTCAGAAACCGTCATCGGTAATTCACGCGTCCATTGCTGCCCGCTTGGTAAGCGAGAGTGAATCACGTTTTGTTCAGCAATGCGGATTTTATCCTCTAAGACTTCGGTAATAATCGCCACATGCCCCGTATGTTTAAATTCGCCCCCCTCTTGCCAAATTAAAAGGGCGCCTGCTTCAGGCTTACGTTTGCAACCATTTGCAAAGGCTTGTAAGGGTAATAAGGCATCATTCACCACTTGACGTAAAAATCGTAGAGAAAAGATCTCGTAAGCCATTCCTACATCAGTAAACACCATGCCATGATTGAGATATAAATAACGGCGCGCAAATTCTACACACTGCCATTTGTAGCCCATGTACTCTCTTCCTAAATAACTGCGAAAGGCAGCATCATCCGGATACTCTTTCTCATCGGCTGTATGATAATCTGATGAATAAATCGCAATCCCACCCGGTGCATAACCTAATAAACTTCCGAAAGGATCATGTGTACTAATATTGGCTGAACGTTCAGGCATAAAAACTCCCTGTTAAATAACTACTCGGAATAGTATAGATCTTTTGTCTAACTTCCCCCAAAAACTTTATGAAAGAAAGATGAAAAATTGAGTGACACACATTTTAAAAAAGAAAAAAGGCTGACATCTGCCAGCCTTGAAAATAAGTGTAAAAATAACCGCACTTGAGGTTATTTTACATACCAATGTGCTAATAAAATTCCTGTATTTACCGCAATATTTAATCCGGTTTTTAATGGATTACTTAAAGAAAGACGAACATTCACATCTTCTTTCTCACGAATATCATCTGTACTACCTTCGCTCAATACCAACGCGACTTTCTCTGCAAATTTGAGTTGTTCCAACGCAACACCTTGTTTATTGGTTGATACATGAATAATCTGATAGCCAGACTTACGTAAAGCCTCTAACGCAATTTCTGTACTTTCTGTTTCTAAAATACGAATATGTTCCATCCCGCCTTCAGCTACACGCATCGCAGCAGGCGCATAAAGCTGTTCAACTTGATTTGTTACTACATTTTTAATGCCATAGAAGGCGCAAGTACGCACAACGCCACCTAAGTTTTGCGCATTATTAACTTGATCAAGCAATACTAAGCAGTCTTCTTGACGCGGGACATCTAAATAACCTTGTAAAGAAAAAGTACGTTGTTTTTTCACTAACATACAAATGCCGCCATGATGCTCGGTACCACTTACTAAGCTTAGCTCATCGCTATCCACGACGTGATACACTTTTTTATTTGCGGCTAAATAACTGAAAATCTCACCAATTCGATGCGCCATTTGCACCGTTGCCCATACGCGAACAATGCTCTCTGGACGCTCAGCAAACAATTCTAAGCACGCATTTTCACCATACACTTTCATTTCTTCAGCACGGTTCTTTTTAATTTTCTCCGGTGCTCGTGGTGATAATGCGCCTGTTTTCTTTTCTTTCGGTTTATAGCTCACACCCGTACTTTTCACCATTACTTTTACCGAGCCACTTTCACCATTGGCTTTATTTAATGAAAGTTCAGCTATTTGGGGTTCTCTCACCTCTTGCTGTTGGAAGCCACGAGAAGGTTTACGATCATCCTTTTTTTTATCAAAGTGCGGTCGATTTCCCTCACGTTTTTCATTATTGCGACGATCATCAAAGCGACGTTCTTTATCATTAAATGCACGTTTTGGGCTACGCTCTTGAAAAGATTTGCTGGAATTTGTTTGGAATGATGGTTTGCGTGAATTGCTCATAATTTGCTTCTCGAAGGAAAAATTGAATAATAATTCGCCAAAAAATGCGAAAATTTGTGAGCATTATAACGAAAAAAAACCTTTTTTCTATCAATCCACAAAGGAAATATTGTAAACTAGAGCATTAATTTTTAGTGTAGAGATCGATTATGTTAATCAATAAAGCTAAACGAGCAGAACAAAATTTAAAAAATTTGCCTTTTCTTCCTTTACAGGCAGAACAGGTTGAGTTTCTGTTTAGTCCGTTTGAATTCAAAGCACAAATTATAGAATTAATTCGCCAAGCTAAAAAACGCATTTACGTAACCGCGCTTTATTGGCAAAAAGATGAAGCGGGACAAGAAATTCTCAATGAAATTTATCGCGTAAAACAAGATCATCCTGAATTGGATGTGAAAATTTTAGTGGATTGGCATCGCGGACAACGCAATTTACTCGGCGCAGAAAAATCTGCCACTAACGCTGATTGGTATTGTGAACAACGCCAAACCTATCAACTTCCCGATGAACCGAATATGTTCTTCGGTGTGCCTATTAATACCCGTGAAGTCTTCGGTGTATTACATGTTAAAGGCTTTGTGTTTGACGATACCGTGCTTTATAGCGGCGCAAGCATCAATAACGTGTATTTACAACAACAAGATAAATACCGTTACGACCGCTATCAAAAAATCCATAATGCTGCACTAGCAGACTCTATGGTTAATTTCATCAATGATTATTTATTGGATTTCAGCGCGGTTCATCCATTAGATGTGGCTAATCGTCCTCGCACCAAAGAAATTCGTAGTGCAATAAAAGCTTATCGTAAAAACTTAGCGGCTCATGCTGAATATCAGCTAGAAAGTGCGGTTGGTTTTTCCGATGTTTTAACCATTTCACCACTTTTTGGTTTAGGTGCATCAGGCAATGAATTAAATCAAGTTATCGAAGATTTATTCTTACAAGTGCAGGAAAAATTGGTGATTTGCACCCCTTATTTCAACTTCCCTCGCACACTAAGAAGTAAACTTGCCCGCTTATTAGAGCAAGGAAAGCGTGTGGAAATTATCGTAGGAGATAAAGTCGCGAACGATTTCTATATTCCACCAGAGCAGCCATTTAAAATGGCAGGTGCATTGCCTTATTTATATGAAAGCAATCTTCGTCGTTTCTGTGAGAAATTTGATGCTTACATTAAAAATGGCCATTTAACGGTGCGTTTATGGAAAGACGGCGATAACACTTATCACCTCAAAGGTGTTTGGGTGGACAACCAGTATATTCTTTTAACGGGGAACAACCTGAATCCTCGCGCATGGCGTTTAGATGCGGAAAATGGATTATTAATCCACGATCCGAAAGAAGAACTTCTGCCACAAGTGGAAAAAGAATTGTCACACATCCGCCAACATACCAAAGTATTGCAAGATTATTCTGAATTAGAAGAATTGACGCAATATCCTGAACCGGTGCAAAAACTCTTGAAGAAATTTGCACGGATTCAAGCAGACAAATTAGTCAAAATGATTTTATAAACGCAAAAAGAGGCCGACAAATGTCGGCTTCTTGCTTGTATCTTACGCAAAAACATCAACTAACATTGCACAAGTGAAATAAGTTGTTATAATCGCCCGACTTTTAAATCTTATTGGAGAAATTAATGAACCCAATTTCTTATTGGCAACGCCTAAAAGTTGCATTTCAATATGTGATGCCACAAATCTATATGACACAAGCAGCAGGTTGGTTAGCTAAACAAAAATGGGGCGCCGTGACACATTTTGTGATTAAAGCGTTTGCAAAAAAATACAACATTGATATGAGCATTGCTGAAAAAGAAAAATTCAGCGATTACGCCAGTTTTAATGAATTCTTTATCCGTCCATTAAAAGAAAATGCACGTCCAATTAACCAAAATCCTACCGCACTTTGCTGCCCTGCGGATGGCCGTGTAAGTGAATGTGGACACATTGACGATGATCGTCTACTGCAAGCGAAAGGTCACTTTTTCAGCTTACATGATTTATTAGCAGAAGATAAAGATTTAACTGAGACCTTTAAAAATGGGGAATTCGTCACCACTTATTTATCACCACGTGATTATCACCGTGTGCACATGCCATGTGATGGTACACTTCGCAAAATGATTTACGTGCCGGGTGATTTATTCTCCGTCAATCCGTTTTTAGCGAAACATGTGCCGAACCTCTTTGCACGTAATGAGCGTGTGATTTGTGTCTTTGATACTGAATTCGGTACTATGGTACAAATCTTAGTGGGTGCAACAATCACTGCAAGTATCGGTACCGTTTGGGCTGGCGTGATTAATCCACCACGCCATAACGAAGTGAAAGTCTGGACTTATGAAGGTGAAAGTACGGTTAAATTAAGCAAAGGTCAAGAAATGGGTTGGTTCCAACTTGGTTCTACCGTAATTAATTTATTCCAAGCCGGACAAGTACAAATTGCCGATCATTTAAGTGTTGATGAACCTGTTCGCATGGGTGAAATCTTGGCATTGAAAAAATAGTTTTACAACAAAGGAAAAAACAATGACAGCTCAAATTTTTGAACAAGTAAAATTAGAAAGTATTTCTGAAAAAGGCAGCTACGGTATCGGTTTACAAATCGGTCAACAATTAGCAGATAGCCAAATGGATATTTCTGTTGAAGCGGTAGCAAAAGGCATTTTTGATGCATTAAATCGTAATCAACCTGCATTAGAAATTAATGATTTAATGCATTCTGTTCAAGCGCTTCAACAACAAGCGGCTGAAGCACAACAAGCGCAATTTAAAGCGATTGAAGAAGAAGGTAAAAAATTCTTAGAAGAAAACGCGAAAAAAGCGGGCGTAAACGTGACTGACAGCGGTTTACAATACGAAATTTTAACTGAAGGTAATGGAAACAAACCATCTGCGACTGATAAAGTACGTGTTCACTACACAGGTACATTACCAGATGGTACCATATTCGACAGTTCGGTTGCTCGTGGTACACCAGCTGAATTCCCAGTAAATGGCGTAATTCGTGGTTGGGTCGAAGCATTACAAATGATGCCTGTTGGTTCTAAATGGAAACTCACTATTCCACACGAACTGGCTTACGGTGAACGTGGTGCTGGCGCATCTATCCCACCATTCTCAACCTTAGTGTTTGAAGTCGAATTACTCGATATCCTTTAAAACGAAAAAGTGCGGTTAAAATTAACCGCACTTTTTTTATTCTTCCCCGTCTTCGCTATAACGATCATCATCGTCATAATCATAGGTTAAGATCGCATCCCCATCATAACTCTCTATATCAACCTGAACACCATTTGAGCCTGCATCAAAACCATTAAACCATGCGGTTCGTAGTTCTTCAGGTATTCGTCGTCCACAATAATTAATACGTTTATTCAATTGAGATTGGCTTTGCGCTTGGAAATCTTTCCCGACACGATAACCATCTAAATACCAGTCATCTTTATCATGGCAAGCTGTCGTATTTAAACGCTTTACGTGTTTGCTCACTGAAATGGGGCTACGATGTTTTACATAATAGCCCTGCGTACAAGCACTTAATAGCCCAACAGCTAAAACGGTCGCTATTAATCTCATGTTGTCTCCTTTTACTACTTAATATCGGGCTATTGCCCTTTTTATGGTTTTATAGACCGACAAAATAAAAGGAAGGTTCAGAAAATATGAGAGATCCGATTTCTATTGCAGACTATAGCACAATCATATCATCACGATGTAACGCAACTGCACCATACTCATAACCAAGAATTTGCTCAATGTCTTGAGATTTTTTCCCTTTGATTAATTCCAACGCATCGCTGTTATAACGAGGCATACCGAGTGCAATCACTTTGCCTGAGGTATTTTTAATTTTGACAACTTCCCCCCGAGAGAAACGCCCTTCCACAGCCGTAATTCCTGCAGGCAGCAACGATTTATTCTGTACTAACATGGCATTTTCAGCACCTTCATCAATCGTCAGCATGCCCGCTGATGGTGCGGCAAATAACCACTGTTTACGGCTTTCTAAACGATCTGAATGATGCGCAACAAATTTAGTGCCAATTGGTTTATCGTAAGCCAAATCCACAATGACATCAGGTCGGCTACCTGGTGCAATAATCGTTTCAATACCTGAACGCGTTGCCACATCTGCCGCAATAATTTTTGTACTCATCCCGCCAGTACCAAGGTTTGTACCGCTACCGCCTGCAATAGAACGAATATGGTCGGTAATTTGTTCAACCACAGGAATTAATTTCGCATCTGGATTTTTACGAGGATCGCTTTCGTACAAACCTTGTTGATCTGTTAATAAATAAAGTTGTTCCGCTTGCACTAAAATCGCGACTAATGCAGATAAGTTATCGTTATCTCCTACTTTAATCTCAGCTGTTGCCACCGCATCATTCTCGTTAATCACAGGAATAATATGATTATCTAACAGGGCATGTAATGTATCGCGCGCATTTAAAAAACGTTCACGGTCTTCAATATCAGCACGAGTTAATAAAATTTGTCCAATATGAATATCATAAATCGCAAATAATTTTTCCCAGGCTTGAATAAGCTGACTCTGCCCTACTGCGGCTAGAAGCTGCTTGGAAGCAATGGTTGGGGGAAGTTGAGGATGATTTAAATAATGTCGTCCAGCGGCAATCGCCCCTGATGTCACAATCACTACACGAAAACCTGCTTGATGAAGTTGGGCAATCTGGCGAACAATATCGACCATGTGGGGTGCATTCAATTTTGGGGAACCATGCGTTAATGTGCTAGTACCAAATTTTACGACGATTGTTTTGCGATTTGCCGACATAGTTTATCCTCAGTGAAAAAATAGAAAAGTGCGGTTAAATTAGCACTAAAATTAATAAAAATCACGAAAAATCCAACCTCGTATACAGATTTTGTGAGTAGCTATGATATAGTGAAAAAAAAGAAAAATAGGATAGAAAATATGACATTAAGTTTGATCGTTGCGACAACAAAAAATAACGTCATCGGAAAAGATAATCAAATGCCTTGGCACTTACCTGCTGATTTAGCCTGGTTTCGTAAAAACACCACAGGCAAACCGGTAATTATGGGTCGTAAAACCTTTGAAAGCATTGGTCGCCCACTACCCAAACGTACCAATATTGTCCTTTCACGCACGCCTTACGAACATGAAGGTGTCATCTGGAAAGAGAATTTTGAAAGTGCGGTCGATTTTGTCAAAGAATTTGATGAAATTATGTTGATTGGCGGCGGCGAGTTATTTAAACAATATTTACCTAAAGCAGATAAACTATATCTCACGCAAATTCAAGCAGACATTGACGGCGATACCTTCTTCCCTGAAATTAATTGGTCTGAATGGAACATCGAGTTTGAAGAATATCGCCAAGCTGATGAAGACAATCCCTATGATTGTCGTTTTTTAATTTTGCAACGTAAAGCATAAAACTCGCCAAAACCATCCTTAAGCCTAATAAAGTGCGGTCAAAAAACTAAAATTTCTGACCGCACTTCTTCGTTCATTATCAAATCAACTATTCATCAAGCTATTTTTTCCTATAAATCCCCCATTTTTTGATCTGAGTCCCCTTTTGAAAACCGGCTTTGTAATATACTGGAACGGTTTATTATCATTAGAGGAGAAATATTATGGGTATCTTCAGTGTACCACCGGATTTACCGGTTACGAAAAGCAAAGAGGAGATCGATAAAACGTATCGTTACTGGCGATTACATTTGATGATTACCAGTTATATCGGCTATGCCGTATTCTATTTTACTCGTAAAAGTTTTAACTTCGTCATGCCTGCTATGCTGACGGATCTCGGGCTACAAAAAGCTGATATCGGGATCATGGGTACTGCGTTTTATCTCACCTACGGTGTATCTAAATTCTTATCGGGTGTACTTGGTGATCGCTCTAACCCTCGTTACTTTATGGGGATAGGCTTAATGATGACAGGTGTCGTCAATATTCTATTCGGTATGAGCTCATCTGTCTTTATGTTTATCACCCTTTGGATGATCAACGCCTTTTTCCAAGGTTGGGGTTGGCCTCCATGTTCAAAAATCCTGAATACTTGGTACTCACGTAATGAACGTGGTTTATGGTGGGCTATTTGGAACACCTCACATAACTTAGGTGGTGCACTCATTCCAATTTTATCTGGTGCCGTTGCCCTTTATTGGGGATGGCGTTACGGCATGATCGTGCCAGGGATTATTGCCTGTGTCATCGGTTTTGCTCTTTGTTTCTTATTACGCGATCGCCCAACATCTATGGGACTTCCAACAGTCGGTGAATGGCGTAATGATATTGCTGAAAAAGAACATGAAAGTGAAGGTTTAGGTTTATCTAACTGGGAAATTCTTAAAATTTATGTGTTCAAAAACAGCATTATCTGGGCATTAGCATTTTCTTGGTGTTTTATTTATATCATCCGTACCGGTATCAATGACTGGGGTAACTTATATTTAACAGAAACCCACGGTTATGACTTACTTAAAGCAAACTCAGCCGTTTCTTTCTTTGAAATCGGCGGTTTCTTAGGGGCACTTTTTGCGGGCTGGGGCTCTGATAAGTTCTTCAACGGAAACCGTACCCAAATGAACATCATTTATGTGTTAGGTATTATTTCAACCTCCTTAGCATTATGGTTCATCCCAAGCGATAACTATTTTGTGATGTGTGGCTTATTCTTCCTGATGGGATTCTTTATCTTTGGTCCGCAATTCCTTATCGCCATGGCCGCAGCTGAAAACTCCCACAAACATGCTTCAGGTTCTTCTACCGGTTTCGTTAGTCTCTTCGCCTATATTGGTGCGGCAGCGGCGGGAGCACCATTAGCGTGGATTATTCAATCTCTTCACTGGAATGGATTCTTTGGTAGCTTGTTTATTGTGTCTCTTGCTTGTGCATTATTACTCGTTTTCGTGTACTTCTTGCAACGTAAGAAAAATAAACTAAAAGCCTAATCTAAGCATATAAAAATCGGGCTAAAACAATGATTGTTTTAGCCCGATTTCTTTTGTTTTAAATAACCGTAAAAAGATTATTCTAAGCGTTTAGCCATTTCTAACCAATCTGCTTTAAATTCACGACGCATATTGTTGATTGCATCAATAATATCATGGTGAACTAATTTTTCATTTTGGATACCCACACAGTAGCCACCTTTACCTTGTAGCAATATATCTACCGCATATACGCCCATACGTGAAGCCAAAATACGGTCGAAGGCACAAGGTGAACCACCACGTTGAATATGGCCTAATACGGTTGCACGGGTTTCATGGCCTACGCGCGCTTCAATCTCACGTGCAAGAGAATGTACGTCTGTGATTAATTCAGTAATCGCAATAATGGCATGGCGTTTTCCACGAATAATACTGCGTTCAATTTGGCGAATTAATTCTTCACGATTAAATTCCATTTCAGATGCCACAATGTATTCACAACCACCGGCGATACCTGCAGAAATGGTTAAGTCACTACAGTGACGCCCCATGATTTCCACAATAGAAATACGTTGGTGAGAACTTGAAGTGTCACGTAAACGGTCAATGGCATCCACCGCTGTTTGTAGTGCAGTCTCATAACCGATTGTGTAATCTGTTCCAGCCACATCGTTATCAATTGTGCCAGGGATACCTACGCAAGGGAAACCATGTTCTTCAGTAAGCAATTTAGCCCCCATATAAGAACCGTCACCACCAATAACAACTAAGGCATCAATACCATGTGAACGTAAAATTTCTGCACATTTTTCACGTACCGCAGGATCTTTAAATTCTGGGAAACGCGCAGAGCCTAAGAATGTACCTCCACGGTTAATAATATCTGATACATTATAACGATTTAACTGTTGGATTTTATTATTATATAAGCCTTGATAACCGTCATAAATCCCAAATACTTCAAGCCCTTCTGCAAGAGCTGCACGAACAACGCCACGGATGGCAGCATTCATACCTGGTGCATCACCACCACTGGTTAATACAGCAATTTTTTTAATCATATTTACCTACTTTGAACTCTAAGAATAATTGGCGTCAAGATTACACCATCCATTATTTCTGCTCTAGAAAAATTTTTAAAATTTACGTGGAATTTGATCTAGTATAAGTTTTAGTGATGGAAATAACTTTCACACTTCCAAGAAAGATCGGCTTTTTGTAATGTCTTGCTTTCTTTCGCCACCAAATACTTTTGTAAGTTTTTCACAATTTTTACTGTATTTAAACGCTGAAATTTCTTACCTTGCTCCACTTTTTGAGAATATTGATATTGTACAAAACCACAACGTGGCACATTTTTACCCTTAGCTATGTCCACTTGCCAAGAAGGATTTTGTTCTGTCGGAGCATAAATGACATAACCATTTAACTCAGTGGCAGGCTTTTTCGGATTCGTTGAATTAGCAAGAATTTTGAAATCTTTCACCCCTAAATTACGGTATACCTTCTCACGCAATGCTACGCGTTGCTCAATAGAACGGGATAAATCACGATCAAGCAACACTTCAATTTGAGATTGCCAATTTTCTAAGGTATCTGGCTCTGCAAGATAAACATAACGCGCAATCGTATCCAAATCTTGGCTTGCAGTAAGTTTATAAGTTTTGCCGTTGTACTCAATTTTTTCAGGAGTTTGAAGCTGACTCACTTTTGCCGCACAACCTGAGAGTAAAAGCGCGGTCAATATAACCAGGATTTTATTCATTGATATCTCGCTTAAATACAAATTCTTTTTCAGTTGAGGATGTCGCATCAAACCAATAACCACCTAGGTCAAACTCTTTCAATTGTTCAACACGTTCCAAACGATTTTGAATGATAAAACGACACATTAAACCACGGGCTTTTTTCGCATAAAAGCTGACCACTTTGTATTTACCATTCTTATTATCTAAGAAAACAGGCTTAACAATTTGTGCATCTAATTGGTTTTCTTTTACTGATTTATAGTATTCATCAGAAGCTAAATTGATCAACACACGATCGCCTTGCTCATCAAGTGCTTGTTGCACAGATTGAGTGATGATATTACCCCAAAAAGCATAAAGATCTTTTCCTTTGGGGTTCGCTAACTTCGTGCCCATTTCTAAACGGTAAGGCTGCATTAAATCAAGAGGTTTTAATAAGCCATATAAACCGGAAAGCATACGTAAATGACGTTGAGCGAATTGCACATCTTCATCAGATAAGCTATCAGCATCCAAACCGGTGTAAACATCACCTTTGAATGCCCAAATGGCTGCGCGTGAATTTTTTTCGTTGTGAGATTTTGTCCATTCAGCAAAACGAGCGGCATTTAAGCCCGCAAGCTTGTCGCTGATAGACATTAAGGAAGAAAGATCTTGGGGAGATAATTGACGACAGATTTCAATCAGTTGCTCACTATAATCCGTCAAGTGGGGTTGAGAAACAGGAAGATTTCTGACCGCACTTTCAAAATCTAAGGTTTTTGCCGGGGAAATAATGGCTAACATAGGTTCTCCTTTCTAAAACTGAACCGTATCTTAGCACAGGATTGCCTCATCGCTCCACCCCATTTACGCTATCCGCTTATAGAGTCCATTCTCATTGATGATTAAATCTTGTAACTCTAAATCTAATAACTGCACTAAAAGCAAATCTACCGGCAAATTCAATGCAACCGATAAATCATCAAGGCTTATGGGTGTATAACTGATATGCTGATAAAGTTCAGGATGACTTGGCTCCACGCTTGGTGTTTTTGCTGTTAGTGGTTTAGCTATCGGCTTATTAATTTGCGTATTATGTACTGGAGGCTGAAAAACAACGTTATGATTAAGACAATCTAAAATATCTTTAACATTTTCCACCAACATCGCACCTTGCTTAATCAGTTTATGGCAGCCTTGACTGTATTCACTTTGAATATTCCCCGGCAACGCAAAAATGTCGCGGTTTTGTTCTAAGGCATAGCGTGCTGTAATGAGTGAACCGCTTTTCTCTGTCGCTTCAATGACTAATGTTCCTAATGAAAGCCCGCTGATAATGCGATTACGGCGAGGAAAATTTTCGGCAATCGGTGCTTGCGTAGGGATAAATTCAGAAACTAATGCCCCGTTATTTTCAATAATTTGCTCGCCTAATCGGCGATGTTTCGCTGGATAAATGTGCGCTAATCCGCTGCCCAATACGGCAATGGTCTGCCCTTGAATATCCACCACCGCTTGATGACTAAATCCATCGATACCTAAAGCCAGCCCACTCGTAACCGTCAATCCTGCAAGAGAAAGCTCTGTCGCAAAATATTTTGCCCAATATTCACCATAAGCCGAACAATAACGGCTTCCAACCATGGCAATTTGCTGAGCAGAAAGTGCGGCCAAATTGCCTTTCACAAATAATAAAGGTGGAAAACCACTAATTTGTTTAAGTAAAAAAGGATAGTCATCTGAAAAACAGTGGATTAAATGATGACCTTCTTTTTCTGCCCAGCTCAAAGCGGGTTCAATAAATTTCATTTCTGGCTGAAACCAACGACGAATCTGCAAAGCATCCCAACCCATTTGTTGAAATGCCACTTCATCATAATTTAACAAGTCTTCTATATTCACATGGGCCAAAATTTGTTGAATCCGCACACTGCCCAATTTGGGCACTTGAGCTAATCGCAATAAAATCGACGTAAAATCGTTCATAATTCTCTCCTTTAAAAAGAAAATTATGGCGAGATTTGTCTCAAAAAATGAAAAGTTTGTCTTAATTCTGCGATTCAAATCGCAAAAAGAGAAAAAATTTTAGAAAAAATCGGCATACCAGAAACGAGGAATAAAACAGGACAAAAACCGCCTCTTAAAAGCCATTTTTAGAGATTAATTCTGATAAAAAACTTATATCAAGAGAAATAAACTTTTAAGATTATGTAGAGATATTTATTTTAGATATAAATCACTGATAAATGATTTGACAGCAACATTTTTATCCGTAATATGGACAGCGTTTTACAGAATTTTTTACAGGATTATCTTTTTATGTACCAAGCTGTTTCTTTATCTCTCAACCTCCTGCTCTCACATTCTTTGTGCGGCTAAGTTGAGGATAAAAAACACCTTTATGTAAAAAATCTATTATCAACCCGCACTTTTAAGATTGCGGGTTTTTTCGTTTTAAAATCACGGTAAAAATAACCGCACTTTGAGTGATAAAAGAAGGAAAATACTATGACAGATCGCGTTATTATTTTTGATACCACCTTGCGTGATGGCGAACAAGCGTTAAAAGCAAGCTTAACCGTTAAAGAGAAATTACAGATTGCTTTAGCCCTTGAACGTCTCGGCGTGGATGTGATGGAAGTCGGTTTCCCGGTTTCTTCTCAAGGTGATTTTGAATCCGTTCAAACCATTGCACGCCATATCAAAAATAGTCGTGTTGCGGCACTTTCTCGTGCGGTAATTAAAGATATTGATGCTGCGGCTGAAGCCTTAAAAGTGGCAGAAGCGTTTCGTATCCATACATTTATTGCAGTTTCAGCATTACACGTTGAAGCCAAATTAAAACGTACCTTTGACGATGTGGTTGAAATGGCTGTAGCCGCAGTAAAACATGCACGTAATTATACTGACGATGTCGAATTTTCTTGCGAAGATGCGGGCCGTACCGGTATCGACAATATTTGTCGTATTGTTGAGGCTGCAATTAATTCGGGGGCGACTACAGTAAACATTCCAGATACCGTTGGTTTCTGCTTACCTAATCAATTCGGTAATATTATTGCTGAAGTACGTAACCGCGTGCCAAATATCGACAAAGCAGTGATTTCCGTACATTGCCATAATGACTTAGGTATGGCAACGGCTAACTCCTTAACCGCAGTACAAAACGGTGCTCGTCAAATTGAATGTACCATTAATGGCATTGGCGAACGTGCGGGTAACACTTCACTTGAAGAAGTCGTGATGGCAATGAAAGTTCGTCAAGAATTTATGGGCGTGGATACACGTATCAACACACAAGAAATTCATCGTGTCAGCCAAATGGTGAGCCAACTTTGTAATATGCCAATCCAACCGAATAAAGCAATTGTAGGTTCAAACGCTTTCGCACATTCATCCGGTATTCACCAAGATGGTATGTTAAAAAACCAAAATACCTACGAAATCATGTCACCAGAAACTATCGGCTTGAAGAAAGAGAAATTGAACTTAACCGCACGTTCTGGTCGCGCAGCCGTAAAAGGTCACATGGCAGATATGGGCTACACCGAACAAGATTACGATTTAGATAAATTGTATGAAGCGTTCTTAAAATTGGCAGACAAAAAAGGCCAAGTGTTCGATTATGACTTAGAAGCCTTAGCCTTTATTGATATGCAACAAGGGGATGAAGATCGTTTAGTGTTAGATAAACTTTCTGCACACTCCACTAAAGAGTATCCAGCAACTGCATTTGTTCAAGTGGAATTGGATGGTAAAAAATTAAGCACCTCTTCTATCGGTGGTAATGGTCCGGTTGATGCAGTTTACAATGCGATCTTGAATTTAACCGGCTTAGATATCAAAATGTCGCACTACAACTTAACTGCAAAAGGCGAAGGTGCTGAAGCCTTAGGTCAGGTGGATATCGTGGTTGAACACGAAGGCCGTAAATTCCACGGTGTTGGTTTAGCGACAGACATCGTTGAATCTTCCGCACTTGCTTTAGTTCATGCAATTAATGCCATTTATCGTGCACATAAAGTCGCTGATATTAAAAGCCACAAACATCATTAATCCAATCCCCCTCTTTAGCAAAGAGGGGTTAGGGGAGATTTGGCAGAAGCAACATCAACCTCTGCAGTGAATTTTATATCGTAAAAATCTCCCCCCAGCCTCTCTTTACAAAAGAGGGGAGAAAATTAACCGCACTTTGGTGTGACTGAAATAGGAAAAATAATATGCAATCATACAACATCGCTGTTCTACCGGGAGACGGTATTGGTCCAGAAGTGATGGCTGAAGCCATCAAAGTATTAAACAAAGTCCAAGAAAAATTCGGTTTCAAACTTAACTTTAACGAGTTTTATGTGGGTGGTGCTGCAATTGATCATTGTGGTTGCCCATTACCGGCAGAAACCTTAAAAGGTTGTGATGATGCTGATGCGATTTTGTTTGGCTCTGTAGGTGGCCCAAAATGGACAAATTTACCACCGGATCAACAACCAGAACGCGGTGCATTATTACCATTGCGTAAACATTTCAAATTATTCTGTAATCTTCGTCCTGCAACCCTTTATAAAGGGCTCGAAAAATTCTGTCCATTACGTGCAGATATTGCGGCAAAAGGCTTTGATATGGTGGTTGTGCGTGAATTAACGGGCGGGATTTATTTCGGTCAGCCTAAAGGGCGTGAAGGCGAAGGTGCACAAACCAAAGCATTCGATACCGAAGTTTATTACAAATATGAAATCGAACGCATTGCGCGTGCGGCTTTTGATGCGGCAATGAAACGTCGTAAACACGTGACTTCTGTGGATAAAGCTAACGTACTACAAGCATCAATCTTATGGCGTGAAACTGTAACAGAAGTGGCAAAAGACTACCCTGAAGTCACCTTAGATCACATTTATATCGACAACGCGACCATGCAATTAATCAAAGCACCTGAGTCTTTCGATGTGCTCCTCTGCTCTAACATTTTCGGAGATATTATATCTGATGAAGCGGCGATGATCACAGGTTCTATGGGGATGTTGCCATCTGCTAGCTTAAACGAAGAAGGTTTCGGTTTATATGAACCGGCTGGCGGTTCTGCACCGGATATCGCTGGCAAAGGCATTGCCAACCCAATCGCACAAATTCTTTCTGCAGCAATGATGTTGCGTTATAGCTTCAACTTAAATGATGCCGCAGATGCGATTGAAAATGCCGTGCAAAAAGTCTTGGCAAATGGTCACCGTACGGGTGATTTAGCCGATGATTCTGCCCCTGTTTCAACTGCGGAAATGGGTACATTGATTGCTGAAGCAATCTAATCGTAAGGTGGGCATTTTGTCCACCATTAACAAATTTAATAAAGGGGAGTAAGCGTCCCTAGAAAAAAGGAGATTATATGTTTATTGTTTCATTAACCTATATTCAACCTTTAGAGAAAATTGAAGAATTTCTAGATGAACACAGAACATTTTTAGATAAGTTTTATCAACAAGGTAAGTTTCTAATGTCTGGGCGTAAAGAACCTAGAACTGGTGGAATCATTATTATGAATGCAAAAGATCTTGATGAAGTAAATCAAATTATTGAACAAGATCCATTCCACCAACACCAAATAGCAGATTATCAAGTGATAGAGTTCTATCCATCTAAAGTTGCGAATGGATTAGAAAAATACCAACAGACAATTTAAAACTTACTACTCTAACAAAGCTCCTAACGAATTGAGAAAAATTATGGCAAAAACTCTTTACGAAAAATTATTCGATGCCCACGTGGTATACGAAGCTGAAGGCGAAACGCCGATTTTGTATATTAACCGTCATTTAATCCATGAAGTGACCAGCCCACAAGCCTTTGATGGTTTACGTGTAGCAGGCCGCCAAGTACGTCAAGTCAGTAAAACTTTCGGTACCATGGATCACAGTATTTCTACTCAAGTACGTGATGTGAACAAACTTGAAGGCCAAGCGAAAATTCAAGTATTGGAGCTCGCAAAAAACACGAAGGCGACCGGTATTCAATTATTCGACATGACCACCAAAGAACAAGGTATTGTGCATGTCATGGGGCCTGAACAAGGCTTAACCTTACCAGGTATGACTATCGTTTGTGGTGACTCCCATACTGCAACGCACGGGGCATTCGGCGCCTTAGCATTTGGTATTGGTACATCTGAAGTTGAACACGTATTAGCCACTCAAACCTTAAAACAAGCTCGTGCGAAAAATATGAAAATTGAAGTGCGTGGCAAAGTGGCGCCAGGCATTACCGCAAAAGACATTATTCTTGCCATTATCGGTAAAACCACCATGGCAGGCGGTACAGGTCATGTGGTGGAATTCTGTGGTGAAGCCATTCGTGACCTTTCTATGGAAGGCCGTATGACCGTTTGTAATATGGCAATAGAAATGGGTGCCAAAGCCGGCTTAATCGCACCAGATGAAACGACTTTCGAATACTTAAAAGGTCGTCCACATGCACCAAAAGGTAAAGATTGGGATGATGCTGTTGCTTATTGGAAAACCTTAAAATCCGATGATGATGCAAAATTTGACACAGTCATCACGTTAGAAGCCAAAGACATTGCACCACAGGTAACTTGGGGAACAAACCCAGGCCAAGTAATCGGTATCGATCAATTGGTGCCAAATCCAGCAGAAATGACCGATCCTGTGACTCGTGCTTCAGCAGAAAAAGCATTGAATTATATCGGTTTAGAACCGAATACCGATTTAAAAGACATTCCGGTGGATCAAGTGTTTATTGGCTCTTGCACCAATGCTCGTATCGAAGATTTACGTGCCGCAGCGGCTGTCATGAAAGGTCGTAAAAAAGCCGACAATGTAAAACGTATTTTAGTGGTACCAGGCTCTGGTTTAGTGAAAGAACAAGCAGAAAAAGAAGGCTTGGATAAAATCTTTATCGAAGCGGGCGCTGAATGGCGTAACCCAGGTTGCTCAATGTGCTTAGGGATGAACGATGACCGCTTAGGCGAATGGGAACGCTGTGCTTCTACATCAAACCGTAACTTTGAAGGTCGCCAAGGCCGTAATGGTCGTACTCACTTGGTGAGTCCTGCGATGGCTGCGGCAGCGGGAATGTTCGGTAAATTCGTTGATATTCGTGACGTCACATTAAACTAAGGAGCAGAAAATGGCAGGATTTAAACAACTTTCAGGCTTAGTAGTGCCATTGGATGCGGCAAACGTGGACACGGATGCAATTATTCCAAAACAATTTTTACAAGCCATTACCCGCGTAGGTTTCGGCAAACACTTATTCCATGAATGGCGTTATTTGGATGTAGAAGGTACCAAGCCAAATCCAGATTTCGTATTGAATTATCCACAATATCAAGGCGCGACCATTTTATTAGCGCGTAAAAATCTTGGTTGTGGTTCTTCACGTGAACACGCACCTTGGGCATTAGCCGATTACGGTTTCAAAGTGATGATCGCACCAAGCTTTGCGGATATTTTCTATAACAATAGTTTAAACAACCACATGTTACCGATTCGTTTAAGCGAAGAAGAAGTGGAAGAAATCTTCCAATGGGTGTGGGCAAATGAGGGCAAACAAATCCATGTGGATTTGGAAGCGATGACTGTCACTGTAGGTGACAAAGTCTATCACTTTGAACTGGATGAATTCCGACGTCATTGTTTGTTAAACGGCTTGGATAATATCGGTTTGACGTTACAACACGAAGATGCCATCAGTGAATACGAAAAAAATATTCCGGCATTTTTACGTTAATCTGTTTTTTTTACTCGGACAGCAAATATTGCTAACCATTCGGCGGACAATTTGTCCGCCTTTCTTTTCTTTAAATTAATTATCTCGTTAATATTTAACCTTTCCTAAAAATTCTTTTTTGACAGGTTTCAAATCAGGAAGGGTAAATGTTTCACGATACTTAAGTGTTGGGAAAGTACGAGCATCATCATCAGCAAGTAACATATGCTCTATAATCATTTTATTTCCCTCTTGTTTATATCTATTTATATCTCCTACATGTTGATTGCTATCCTCTACTTTAGCTGGATATAAATCACTTCTATAAGTTAAAAGATGAACTAATTCAAATGCTGGCCCTGCATTCCCCGTGCCGCATGTAACATCCTTAACCATGAAAACAAAAGCATGATAACCGTTATTATCTATTTCAGGTACATACATTACTCGTTTGGCTTTTTCTTTATTAGGTAATTTTTCATAATCAGTTTCCCAAAGACAATATTTTGCTTTCATATAACGAGCGGCAGTATTAAATGCTTGTATTTTTCTTTTTTCAATAATCTGTATTTCAGTATCATTATCTTTTATTTTAGGTTCAGCTTCTGAGCTAGGTAACATTTTTACATTTGTATCAGAATTTGATACATCTATGAAATCACTTGCCATCACATCACTTAAAGAAATAAAAATTAAAAAAAACGAAATAAAAATTTTTCTACACATAATGACCTCAATAATAAATGGTTATATTCTTTTTAAGAAAATCTGTTATCAATACTATAGTAAATTTTTATTTATTTTCAAGGATAAAGCATTTAGTGTATTGGATTTGACACTTATTCATCTACCCCCTATCATTTCTCTACTATCCTTAGCTTTACGGAATTTTAATTATGCTGAACAAAAACTCTCAACTCAAACAAGCCCTTGAGAAACGCATCCTTATTTTAGATGGTGCGATGGGGACGATGATCCAAAAATATAAACTCACCGAGGCCGATTTTAGAGGCGAGCGTTTTAAAGAAAGTGCGGTTGATTTACGTGGCAATAATGACTTGCTCACCTTAACCCAACCGCTGTTAATTTCTGCGATTCATGAGAAATATTTACAAGCGGGAGCCGATATTATTGAAACCAACACCTTCAGTTCTACCACCATCGCGCAAGCGGATTATGATTTACAGTCTATTGCCTACGAACTGAATTTTGCAGGCGCAAAACTAGCGCGTTTAGCCGCAGATAAATACAGCACACCAGAAAAACCTCGCTTTGTTGCGGGCGTGTTAGGGCCAACCAACCGTACAGCCTCTATTTCTCCTGATGTAAACGATCCCGGTTTCCGTAACATTACCTTTATGGAACTGGTCGATGCTTATGCTGAAGCCACTAAGGGCTTAATTGAAGGTGGTGCAGATTTAATCATGATCGAAACCATTTTCGACACGTTAAACGCAAAAGCCGCCATTTTCGCCATTGAAACCGTATTTGAAGAATTAGGTGTGGAATTGCCGATTATGATTTCCGGCACCATTACCGATGCTTCCGGCCGTACCCTTTCTGGGCAAACCACTGAAGCGTTCTACAACTCGCTTCGTCATGCTAAGCCTCTGACTTTTGGTTTAAACTGTGCCCTTGGCCCGAAAGAACTCCGCCAATATGTTGAACAACTGTCTAAAATCAGCGAAACCTATGTTTCTGTTCACCCAAATGCAGGCTTGCCAAATGCCTTTGGTGGATACGATTTAGGTGCAGAAGAAATGGCGGCACACCTTAAAGAATGGGCTGAAAGTGGCTTTGTGAACATTGTCGGGGGTTGTTGTGGTACGACGCCAGAGCATATCAAAGCCTTTGCCGATGCAATGCAAGGTATTGCGCCGCGAAAATTGCCTGAAATTAAAACTGCGATGCGTTTATCAGGCTTAGAACCACTCAATATTGATGATGAAAGCCTATTCGTGAACGTGGGCGAACGTAATAACGTGACAGGTTCGGCGAAATTCAAACGCTTAATTAAAGAAGACAAATTTGCCGAAGCCATTGAAATTGCTATCGACCAAGTGGAAAACGGTGCGCAAGTGATCGACATCAATATGGATGAAGCTTTGCTAGACAGCAAAAAATGCATGACCCGTTTCCTTAATATTATGGCGACGGAACCGGATGCTGCCAAAGTGCCTGTGATGATCGACTCCTCCAAATGGGAAGTGATTGAGGCAGGTTTGCAGTCGGTACAAGGTAAACCGATTGTGAACTCTATTTCGCTTAAAGAGGGCGAAGAAATCTTTATCGACCACGCTAAATTGGTGCGTAAATATGGTGCGGCCGTGGTGGTGATGGCATTTGACGAAGTGGGTCAAGCCGATACCGAAGATCGTAAAGTGGAAATTTGTAGCCGTGCTTATGACATTTTGGTGAACCAAGTCGGCTTCCCGCCAGAAGACATTATTTTCGACCCGAATATTTTTGCCATCGGTACAGGGATTGAAGAGCACAACAATTATGGTGTGGATTTCATCAATGCGACAGGTCGCATTAAACGTGCCCTACCTCACGCGAAAATCTCGGGCGGGGTGTCGAATGTGTCTTTCTCATTCCGTGGTAACAACGTGATGCGTGAAGCCATTCACGCCGTCTTCCTCTATCACGCCATTAAACAAGGCATGGATATGGGGATTGTGAATGCGGGACAACTTGCGATTTATGACGATCTCGATCCTGAATTACGTGAAATTGTGGAAGATGCGGTATTAAACCGCAGCCCAGATGCCACCGAAAAACTGCTCGATATTGCAGAAAAATATCGTAACCAAGGCAACGATGAAAGTGCGGTTGATTCTGTCGCAGAATGGCGCACTTGGCCAGTGGCAGAACGTTTAAAACACGCGCTGGTAAAAGGAATTACCACTTACATTGTGGAAGATACTGAAGAAGCTCGCCAACAATTACCAAGCCCGTTAGATGTGATCGAGGGTCCACTGATGGAAGGGATGGATGTAGTCGGCGATTTATTCGGTGACGGTAAAATGTTCCTGCCGCAAGTGGTGAAATCTGCGCGCGTGATGAAACAATCCGTGGCGTATTTAGAGCCGTTTATCAATGCCACCAAACAAAAAGGTTCAAGCAACGGTAAAGTGGTGATTGCGACCGTAAAAGGCGACGTGCACGATATTGGTAAAAACATCGTGAGCGTGGTGATGCAATGTAATAACTTTGAAGTGATTGACTTAGGCGTGATGGTGCCAGCAGACAAAATCATTCAAACCGCGATTGATGAAAAAGCGGACATCATCGCGTTAAGTGGTTTAATTACCCCTTCTCTAGATGAGATGGAATACTTCTTAGGGGAAATGACTCGCTTAGGCTTAAATCTGCCTGTGATGATTGGCGGGGCGACCACCTCTAAAGAACATACGGCAATTAAACTTTATCCTAAATATAAAGAACACGGCGTATTTTATACCTCTAACGCCTCCCGTGCGGTGACGGTGTGTGCGGCATTGATGAATCCTGAAAGCCGTGCGGCATTGTGGGAACAATTCAAGAAAGATTACGAGAAAATCCAACAATCCTTTTCTAACCGTAAACCACTGCGTAAACAGCTCAGCATTGAAGAAGCACGTGCAAACCGCTTTGATGGCTTTAGTGGTGAATGGGCAGATTACGTGCCACCAAAACCAAATCAAACCGGTATTGTGGAATTTAAAAACGTACCGATTGCCACATTACGTAAATTTATCGACTGGTCACCATTCTTCCGAATTTGGGGGTTAATGGGTGGCTACCCTGATGCCTTTGATTATCCAGAAGGCGGCGAAGAAGCACGCAAAGTATGGAACGATGCACAAGTGGTCTTAGATGAATTAGAGCAAAACCACAAACTCAATCCAAGCGGTATTTTAGGCATCTTCCCTGCGGAACGTGTGGGCGATGATGTGGTACTTTTCGCTGATGAAGAACGCACACAACCAATCGGCACCGCTTACGGCTTACGCCAACAAACGGAACGTGGCAAAAACAGCAAAAGCCCATTTAACTTTGCCTTAAGCGACTTTATTGCCGATCGCGAAAGCGGCAAAAAAGACTGGATGGGTATGTTTGCCGTCTGTGCCGGCATTGAAGAAATGGAGTTAGTAGAAGGCTATAAAGCAGCAGGCGATGACTACAACGCTATCTTGCTACAAGCTGTGGGCGATCGCTTAGCGGAAGCCATGGCGGAATACTTGCACTTTGAGCTACGCACCCGCATTTGGGGCTACACGCAAGAAGAATTCGACAACCAAGGTTTAATCAATGAAAACTATGTCGGCATCCGTCCTGCACCAGGTTATCCAAGCTGCCCTGAGCATACCGAAAAAGCCTTGATTTGGGATTTATTAGAAGTCGAACAACGCATCGGCATGAAGCTTACTGAAAGCTACGCTATGTGGCCGGCAGCTTCCGTCTGTGGCTGGTACTTCACCCACCCTGCAAGTAACTATTTCACCTTAGGTCGCATTGATGAAGACCAAGCTCAAGATTATGCCAAACGTAAAGGCTGGGATGAGAAAGAGATGATGAAGTGGTTGGGTGTGGCGATGAAGTGATATATAGAAAGGTGCATATAATGCACCTTCTTTACTTTCCTAATTTTTACATTCAGAAATGCCAAACTTGTAATCACCATCTGATTTTATGACATAAGAAGCCTTATCTTCAGAAAAAAGAGGATAAACTTTTATTAATTCTCCATCTTTGGCTAAAGGCTCTAAATTAGAGCATACATATTTTTTATCTCCGAGGTAATTATCATAATATTGATATTCATATAAAAAATATTTAATAACATTATCAACAACCTCTTGTTTTTTATATTTATCACTTATGCTTCGCATTGAAATAAAAGCCAAGAAAACAATCAATAACATACTAAGGTTCCTCTTATTAATAAATAACCCCATATTCAGTTCAAGAGATGCTTTAAATATGTTATAGACAAATGCTATGTAAGATACCATAGCAAATAAAAATGACAAATATATAAGCAATACCGTACACCATATAATTAATGAGTTTGACATAAATCCACTATTAATAAACAGAGGATTTCTGACTCCTGTTATATCAACATAACTAGCATATAAATAGCTTAAGAAATAATTATACGATAATGTATATGATACTGAACCAATAGATGTAATTGCCATTAACAAAATTTTAGCCCTACGAAAAAGGCTCTTATCATAAAGAATATAAACAAAGATAGTTAACTGAAAAATAAAGTAAATAATAGAGGATATATAATCATTTAATATGATGGAATTTTTAAAACATAAAAGAAAAACAAATTGACTAAGAATTAATATAAAAAAGGCAAATTTATTATATTTCCCATCTCCTTTAATTGAACAATTTGCGTTCACCTTGCTAGATGACTTAATTTCTATTTTACTCAATTTATTTTTCCTTTATAAAAACTTAGACGAATGAATTACTCATATGAACTGCTTTAACTAAAAATACTATTGGATTATATATCATACTTACCTGCAATTTTATAGTCCATACTACCCATAAAAAGCTAATTTCGATTAAAACCAAACCTAAATTCATATTGTTTTACTTTCAAAGCTACTCATAACCTATACCATCCCTTGCACAATCTCCAATTTCCGCTATCATACTCCCTTTCTCATTAACTCTACTCTCGGAACTTTATCGATGAATAAATTTAAAATAGCATTACTCTCGGCGGCATTCATAGGTTTGTTTGCTTGTACAACAACACAACAACCAAAGAAAACCGTTAAAACACGATACCTTAAAAATAACATTAGCCAAGCGGAATTAAACAATCCGAAAGATTACAAACGTTATTACTATTCTTGCCATAATTCAGAAACGGGTTCTAGTTCGTATTTAACCACTTACTTCCCGCTTTCAAGAGAAAGTCGCATGAAAAATAACTTTGGCATTTATTTCCAATTAGACGGTGGAAAAGCCGTGCCGTTTGATCATGTGGAAAATCGTACCTTAAATGCACGTGGAAATCGCTTTGAAGTGATTTATCGCTCTTATGAGCCGATCGATGGCAGTTATGTTGATTTAATCGCACGTGAAAATAATTCTGTGTACTACAAGAATAATCAAGGCATGAGAACAGCGTGGTTAAATTGTCGAGAAGGCTAATTCTCGCTTAAAGTGCGGTCATTTTTAGACGCATTTTTTCCAAACAAAAAAGCACGAGCTTAAACTCGTGCTTTTTCTTTTTTATTTCGATTATGCTTTTGCTTGTGCGCGTTTCACGAAAACGACTGAAAGCGTGAATGCCACCACAAATGAAATCACCATACCGATGCTATACATCGCAAGGCTATCCGGTTTGATAGATGGAATACCTAAGAAACCTGCTGCCCCTAATGCAATGGCTTTTACATTGAAGAATGCGATAAAGGCACTCGCTAAACCTGAACCAATCATCGCCGCAAAGAAAGCTTGGCGATAACGTAAGTTCACCCCAAACATTGCAGGTTCAGTAATCCCTAATAATGCAGAGATACCAGATGGCACCGCTAAACCGCGTACTTTTGGATCTTTTAATGCCACTGCCACACCTAAACAGGCCGCACCTTGTGCGATGTTTGACATTGCGGCGATTGGGAAAATGAATGTACCGCCTGTATTTGCCATTTCAGCTAATAATTGTGTTTCAACTGCAATGAAGGTTTGGTGCATACCGGTAATCACGATTGGTGCATAGAATGCCCCGAAGATTGCACCACCAACGAAGCCTAAGGTGTCATATAACCAAGTTAAGCCTGATGCAATTAATGAACCCGCTTCACGGCCGATTGGACCGATTACGGTAAATGCTAAGAAGCCCGCAATAAAGAGCGAGAATAATGGAGTAATAAGGTTATCTAAGTAAGAAGGCACAAACTTACGGAAGCTTTTTTCTAAGGTTGCTAATACCCAAGCAGAAACTAATGTTGGGATGACAGTACCTTGATAGCCGACTTTTTCAATTTCAAGACCAAATACATTCCAGTATTGGATTTTGCCTTGTGCAAGGGTTAACGCGTAGTTCCAACCATCTGCTAATGCAGGGTGAACTAATAACATCCCAAGCGCTGCCCCTAAGAATGGGTTACCGCCAAATTTACGGGTCGCAGAGAAACCAAGTAATACTGGTAAGAACACAAATGGTGCGTTCGCGATGGTATTAATGAAGTCCACCAAATCCGCAAGCCCCGGGTGCATATCAATCACGCTTAATTCATCAACGAAGAAACCTTTCGCTGTAAGCATGGAGTGAATACCCATTAACAAACCGCCTGCGACGATTGCCGGAATGATTGGCACGAAAATATCCGCTAAGCCTTTCACCAAACGTTGCAATAAGTTTTGATTACCTGACGCCGCTTCAGCCACTTCGGCTTTGCTCACATCGCCGATACCAAGTAATTTGGTGAGTTCAGCATGGACTTTATTCACCGTACCTGAACCGAAGATAATTTGATATTGACCGGCGACAGCAAACTGCCCTTTCACGCCTTCAATATTATCAATACCTTCTTTGTCCACTTTGCTTTCATCGTTTAGCACAATACGTAAACGCGTTGCACAATGTGCTGCTGTGGCGATGTTTTCTTTGCCGCCAAGCTTATCAATCACTTGCTGGGCGATTTGAGGGAAGTTCATAGTGCTCTCCTAATGGGTTTCTAGAAAAAGAAAATCGACAGATTGTAACCAAAACAGGGGATAATAACTAGCTATTCAAGTAAATTTTAGGCGAAAAAAAACCGACTTGATTAAGTCGGTTTATATTTGGTGCTCTGGGCGAGACTTGAACTCGCACGGCCTGCGGCCACTACCCCCTCAAGATAGCGTGTCTACCAATTCCACCACCAGAGCGTTTATTCTGTTTTTATTCCTTATTGCGGAATATCGTTATTTTTGTTTTCAACTGCTGGAGCAGCTTGTTGTTGCTGTTGTTGAACTTGTTCAGCAGTTTGAGATAAATCGTCAAATGAACCTTTTAGTACGTTACCGCGGTGAGAGTTAATGTTACCTAATACCAAAGCAATCACAAAAAAGCCAGTTGCTAAGATTGCGCTGGTACGGGTTAAGAAGTTACCTGCACCTGCAGAACCAAACATGGTACCTGATGCACCGCCGCCAAATGACGCACCTGCGTTCGCACCTTTACCTTGTTGGACAAGGATAAAGCCGATTAAGGCGATACAAACTAATACATAAATAAATAATAAAATATTGTACATTATTCTTTCTTCTCTAAATTGCGATTTCGCAAGAAAACTGGGAGCAAATGTTATATAAAATTCATGCTTTTCGCAAGCGCTTTCCCATTTTTTTTACTTAATTGTATTAAGTTTAATCAATTTTCAGCGTTTAAATCTTCCGATTTTTTGACCGCTCTTTTTTGTTTCGTTGCTGGTGAGCTTAAACCTTTTGAAATCTGACTTAGACGACGTAATGCGGTGAAATCCACAAAACGTACTAAATCCGGCAACATTTGATTGAGTGTAAACATAAATTGCTGATAACTCGCCTGTTTTTGACTGATATCCGTTAATTGTGCTTCCCAATGTGCCGTCATATCAGGTTGTGTGGCAATATCCGGTAACGCTGAAATGAGGATCCGCCCCGTTTCTGTGCTGTGAATATTACGCCCTTTTTTCGTCAAAAAACCGCGTTTAAACAGCAATTCAATAATGCCCGCTCGAGTGGCTTCTGTGCCAAGTCCATCTGTTTCACGCAGAATTTTTTTCAATTCTTTATCTTGCACAAAACGAGCAATCCCTGTCATGGCGGAAAGCAACGTCGCATCAGTAAATGGTTTTGGTGGTTGCGTTTTTTTGCTCACCACTTCGCCTCGTTCACAATACAGGATCTGCCCTTTTTTAACGATCGGCAATAGCGGCTCTTGATTTTCATCTTCGTCTTCTTTACCAAGCAATTCTTTCCAACCCGCGGTTTGCAAGTTGCGCGCTTGTGCCACAAAAGTACCGCCCGCAATACTTAAGGTAATTTTGCTTTTACGATATTCCGCATCTGGACAGAATTGCAATAAATACTGACGCGCAATCAATTCATAAATACGTTGTTCATCAATGCTTAAATTTATTGAGCGTGTGTTAGCCGTTGGAATAATTGCATGGTGCGCTTCCACTTTTTTATCATTCCAGCAACGATTGCGCTGCTCAGTATCCACTACTGATGGCAAGGTTTGGTAAGTCTGACAATGCTGTGAAATCGCATTCATCACTTTATGTCGTTCAGCAAAATGCTCTTCCGGCAAATAGCGACAATCAGAACGCGGATAGGTAATCAATCGATGGGTTTCATATAAACGCTGACAGGTATCCAACACGCTTTGCGCTGACATGCCAAACCGTTTTGCCGCATCAATCTGCAATGCTGACAAGGAATAAGGCAAAGGGGCGGTTTCTTTCTCGCGCTTATCTACATATTCGGTCACTTCGGCAGGTTGATCGGTAATGCGTTTCACCACATTTTCGGCTAAGCCTAAAGACAGCACGCGGCCATCTTCATCTTGGTAATCTTCACAAGCTTTACTTGGTTGCCAAAGTGCAGAAAAAAGTGCGGTCGGATTTTCAGATGTTTTTTCGTCTTTTACCCACGCCAACACTTCATAGAAATCTTTTGGTTGGAAATTTTCAATTTCCAAATCACGGCGAACAATCAAGCCTAATACGGGGGTTTGCACTCGCCCAACGGAAAGCACGCCATCATAACCCGCTTGGCGACCGCGAATGGTATAAGCACGGGTCATATTAATGCCATAAATCCAATCGGCACGCGCACGCGCCAGTGCAGAGGTGGCTAATGGGATAAAATTACGGTTAGGTTGGAGTTTTTGTACCGCTTTTTCGACCGCACTTGGGTTAAGATCGCTAATCAAACAACGTAAAATGCCATCACGTTTTTCGGCGGATAAATTGGCATAACTAAACACTTCATCCACTAGCAACTGCCCTTCTCTATCCGGGTCACCCGCGTTAACTAAAACATCGGCTTGATGAATCAGTTTTTCCACCACGGAAAGTTGTTTTTTGACTTCTTTTCGCGGCAACAGAATCCATTTTTCAGGAATGATGGGTAAATGTTCTAAACGCCATTGTTTAAATTTCGGATCGTAGGCATCCGGTTCTGCCTGTTCGAGCAAATGCCCCACGCACCAAGTCACGACATCATCATTGCCGCATTTAATAAAACCATCACCCCGTTGATGAGGTTTTGGTAATACATCGGCAATAGCTCGCCCAAGACTGGGTTTCTCGGCAATAAACAGGCGCATAAGATTAGTCGATCTGACGACGACCTAAGAAAGAATGGGTTAAGGTAGTACCGTCCACGGTTTCTAATTCCCCACCGACAGGGATCCCGTGAGCAATACGGCTCACTTTAATATTATGTTGATGGCAAATTTCAGCAATATAATTGGCTGTCGCATCGCCTTCCACCGTTGGATTGGTCGCTAAAATAACTTCGTGGAAAGATTCTTCTACCAGACGTTTTTGCAATAAATCTAAACCAATCTCTTTTGGACCAATACCATCTAAAGGCGATAAGTGCCCCATTAAGACAAAATAGCGCCCAGAAAATTGGCCGGTTTGCTCAATGGCTTGAATGTCTGCCGGCATTTCCACCACGCAAAGCAAGCCTGAATTTTGGCGACGAGGATTGTTACAAATATTGCACGTTTCCTCTTCGGTAAAATCACGACATTGTGAACAATGCCCAATTTTAGATATTGCTTCCGTTAACGCGCGTGCTAAGTTCATCCCACCGCTACGGTTGCGCTGTAAAAGATGATAAGCCATACGCTGCGCTGATTTCGGGCCAACACCCGGCAAGCAACGAAGATTTTCAATAAGATGTTCTAAAAGTGGACTGCTTTGCATAGTATTTATGATGGGAGAAAATGGATGGTGTGTGAATCGATAAACTCACACACCCGATGAATTAAAATGGAAGTTTCATTCCTGGCGGTAATGGCATGCCTGCGGTTACAGAAGCCATTTTTTCTTTTTGTAATTCTTCTGCACGACGGACTGCATCGTTGAATGCGGCAGCAATTAAATCTTCCAACATTTCTTTGTCGTCTTCCATTAAAGAAGGATCGATCTCAATACGACGACAGTTGTGCGCACCATTAATGGTGATTTTTACTAAACCCGCACCGCTTTCGCCAGTTACTTCTAATTGGGCAATTTCTTCCTGCATTTTTTGCATTTTTTCTTGCATTTGTTGGGCTTGTTTCATCAAGCCGCCTAAACCGCCTTTTCCGAACATGGGATTTTCCTTCTTAAATTAACTAAAACGAGCCGCATTTTAGCGAAAAAATTTGCCTTTGGGAACAGAGAAATTTATTATTCCACACTTCAAAACTGGGTCAAAAACAACCGCACTTTTATTTAGGAATTGCTGATGGAAACTCGTTATTACTTCATATTTACGGCAGCTATTATTTTGTTACAACTGCTGATTTATATTTTTAATAAAACGCTGATTTGGTGGCTTAATAAACCGCTCTCCCAAAAGAAAAGACGAGCAATTACCTTTGTCAGCTTTTTGCTTCCTAATGTCTTGGTTATTTGCCATTTTTTAAAGCTTTTTACGGTATTTCGACTTATTGCTTTAATGCTCGCACTACTCCTTTTTTCAGCCTTTGCGAGTATTGCCGTAGGATGTATTCATTTTCTTTTCCGAAAATCCAAATCCATCACCAAAATCGACCGCACTTTACGCATTGCTTACCCGATTTTATTTATTGGTATCACTGCCTTAAGTGTGTATAACGCCTATGTCACACGTGTTATTCATTATGAAATTACGCTAGATAAACCGATTAAACCATTGCGAATTGGCATGGCAAGCGATCTCCATTTAGGCAAATTATTTGGCGGGAAAGAATTGGATAAACTGGCTGATATTATGCAGCAAGAAAAGGTGGATATCATTTTATTGCCTGGCGATATTATGGATGATAACGTCAACGCTTATTTAGCCGAAAAAATGCAACCGCATTTAGCAAAACTTAAAGCGCCAATGGGCGTTTATGCCACACTGGGCAATCATGACTTATTCGGTGATCAAGATCGAATTGATCGAGAAATTCGTAAAGCCGGTATTACGGTATTAAGAGATGAAACATTAACATTAAATAATGAATTGGTACTGATTGGACGAAATGACAATCTTGCTCACGATAGACCAAGCACCGAGACATTGTTAAAACAAGTGAATACTGACTTACCGATTATTCTATTGGATCACCGTCCAACAGATATCGAAAAACATGCTTCACTTCCGCTTGATATTCAAGTTTCAGGGCATGCACATAAAGGGCAAGTATTCCCCGCGAGTTTAATCACGAAAATGATGTATCGTTTGGATTATGGTCATGAAAAAATTGGCAATCCACATGTTTTTGTCACTTCAGGTTATGGCTTTTGGGGCATTCCAATGCGTTTAGGTTCACAGTCGGAAGTAATTATTATTGACGTGAAAGGGAAATAAAAAAGAGCGGTCAAAAATGACCGCTCTTTTATTATCAATTAGCTATTAAGAACACACTACTTTCACCGCTAAGCCACCTTTCGATGTTTCGCGATATTTGGCATTCATGTCTTTACCTGTTTCATACATGGTTTCGATCACTTTATCCAAGGTTACGCGAGGATTAGTAGTTCGGCGTAATGCCATACGGCTAGCGTTAATCGCTTTCACCGAAGCAATAGCATTACGTTCAATACAAGGTACTTGCACTTGACCACCAACCGGGTCGCAAGTTAAGCCAAGATTATGTTCCATTGCAATTTCAGCTGCGATACACACTTGTACTGGTGTACCACCTAAAATCTCAGTCAAACCTGCGGCAGCCATTGAACATGCCACACCCACTTCACCTTGGCAGCCGACTTCAGCCCCCGAAATAGATGCATTCATCTTATAAAGGGAACCAATCATACCGGCAGCCAATAAGTAGCGTTCTATGACTTCTGGCGTTAAAGGTGCGACAAATTTTTCATAATAAGAAAGTACCGCCGGCACAATGCCACACGCACCATTAGTTGGTGCTGTTACGACGCGACCACCTGCCGCATTCTCTTCATTTACCGCAAGAGCAAACATATTCACCCAGTCGATCACATACATTGGGTCATGGGCTAAACGGCCGCTATTTGCCTCCAAGAGACGATAAAGTGATGGCGCACGACGAGCAACTTTTAATGGCCCTGGTAACACACCTTCTGTTTTAATACCATGTTCAATACAATCTTTCATGGTTTTCCAAACATTCTGTAAATGAGCTTCAACCTCTTTTTTATCACGCAATGCTAATTCATTTTTCATCATCACTGTTGAGAGCATTAAGCCACTCTCCTGACAATGTTTCAAAATATCTTCAGCATATTGATAAGGATACGGCACGGCTACAGGATTCTCCTCCTCTTGACCAAAATGCGCTTCATCTACGATAAAACCACCACCGATAGAATAATAGGTTTGACGATAAAGCACATTACGTTCAGCATCTAATGCGGTAATTGTCATGCCGTTTTCATGCAATGATAAAAAGGAATTATGGAATACCATATTGGCATCCCAATCGAAATTAACCGTTTTTTTACCCTGTGCAATCGACAGTTTTTTGGTTTGTTTAACCTGGTCGATAAAGGTTGGGATTAAATCAATATCCACATCATGCGGTAGATAACCGGCTAATCCCATAATGATCGCAATATCTGTATTATGACCATGTCCCGTCATAGAAAGGGAGCCATATACATCCACATGCAAGGTCGCGACCGAATCAAATTTACCTTGTTCGATTAAATCGTCAATAAACTGCTTGCCTGCTTTCATGGGGCCGACAGTGTGGGAGCTGGATGGCCCAACGCCCACTTTAAACATATCAAATACACTAATCATATTATTTTAAATCCTAAGCTAAACTAAAAAGCCGCTTATAATAATCCATATACGACCGCGGAGATAGCAATTAATCCCATAACTGTAACAAATACATTGCTAAAACGACCTTGATAGCGTTTCATTGCTGGAACATTGCGAATCGCATACATAGGCATAATGAAAAGGATCATCGCAATGATTGGGCCACCAAGGGATTCGATCAAACCTAAAATACTTGGATTAATGATCGCTACACCCCATAAAGTCAATAAGAAGAAAACTGCAGTACCGTAATTTAATTTTTTACGATTCACGCTTTCACCTTTTATTTTGAGGTATAAACCTTCTAAACCTTCACGTGCGCCTAAATAATGGCCAAAGAATGAGCTTGTAATCGCGAAGAAAGCCACTAATGGTGCAAAATAAGAAATGTATGGGTTATCAAATTTGTTAGCAAGATAAGACAAGATACTAATATTTTGTGCTTTTGCTTCTAATAACTCTGCTGGTGTTAAGGTTAATACACAGCTAAACACAAAGAACATCACGAAGAAAAGTAATACAGTTGAAGTCCCTTTCTCTGTACGACCGATATGATATTCCGCTGTATTAAAATCTTTATATTCACGTTGTTGAGAAAGCGTGAAAGAAGAAATTGCCGGAGAATGGTTAAAAGAGAAAACCAAGACTGGGATAGTTAACCACAATGTCGTGATAAAGCCACCAGCCGTCGGAAGTTCATAAAGCATTGAAGCATTCCATTGCGGAATAAGATAAATCGATAGCGCAAAGAGAATCAACACCAATGGATAAACCAGTAATTCGGTGATTTTTAACATTACTTTTTCACTGAACAACATGACCGAAATCAAGATCGCTATCAATACAAAAGAAAGGATTACACGATTTGGTGAAGCCATCCCTAATTGGTTGACTATAAAAGAATCAACCGTATTAGTGATCCCGTTTCCATAAATCAATAAAATTGGGAAGATCGCAAAGAAATATAATAAGGTAATTAATTTCCCAGCAGTTGGACCAAAATGCTCTTCTACTACTTCGGTAATATCACTGCCTGGTTTAGAAGAAGACAACACGAAATAAGCCAAACCACGATGAGCAAAATATGTCATTGGTCCGACTAAAATCGCCATCACAACCAAAGGCCAAAAACCGCCCATCCCTGCATTGATTGGTAAAAATAATACCCCTGCGCCCCAAGCTGTATCAAATTTATTCCATTTTTTATTAGTTGTAGTGTCCATACATCACCTTCTAAAGTTAAAATTATAAAATCGTTTATTTAATGACTATTCATTCATTAAATTAGTGGCTGCATTATGATGAGATTAGGGATTGATTGCAAAGTGCAAAATAATAAAGTGTGATCTCGCTAACAATTTTATGTAACTTTTGTACATAAATATTTATCTAGATCAAAAAACTGCGGTGAGAAATTTGAGCAAATTTTAAAGAGAGGAAAACAACAGAATAATGCTGAATCCTAAAAAGCAAAAAGCCACTAAATTACTTTAGCGGCTTCTTAGAATTTGGCTCCTCCTGCGGGACTCGAACCTGCGACATATGGATTAACAGTCCACCGTTCTACCGACTGAACTAAGGAGGAAATGGTGCCTCGAGGCGGAATCGAACCACCGACACGGGGATTTTCAATCCCCTGCTCTACCGACTGAGCTATCGAGGCGTTATCGTTATTGGCTACTGCCTGACAACGGAGCGTATTAAACTATTTTTTCGGGTATCGGTCAACAAACGTATTTTGAAAAACTCAACTAAAAATAACCGCACTTTATAGAAAAAATAATGCCCGAGAGAAAAGTCTTTCGGGCATGGTATTTAATTTCTGAAATTATCGTCTTACACGGAATTTCTTCTGAGCTGCATCCACTTTCAGTAAGTAGTTTCTTGCTTGTGACGATGGATGTGCTGTAGTTAAGATACGATATACTTGTTCAGGATACATCTGGTTGATCTTATAGATCGCCTCATCTTTATCCTCATCGAATACACGTAATACTGCACCTGCACCACTGTTGTAAGCAGAAATCATTGCAAAACGTTTAGAGGTAGGGTTTGTAATACCATCTAAATATTGATTTTGCAGAATCCATAAGTAAGAGACACCCGCATCAATGTTATTTGCAGGATCATAAAGGTAACGCGCAGATGGTTGTCCACCTTTACCTTTCATCGCAAACACATCTCGACCAGCTGTGCTTGGTACCACTTGCATTAAGCCGATTGCATTCGCATAACTGATCGCATACGGGTTGAAGCTAGATTCTGTTTGCATAATACCTAAAATCAAGCTTTCATCGATGCCATAACGTTCTGCGGCTTTACGGACTAATGGAATATATTTTTGTGCACGCACTTCAACGTGGTTTGCAATCATTGAGATCACCACAAATTGCACGGTGTTACCATTTTGTAAACGGCGAGTTTGTAATTTATTTTGGATTAAATAAGTCGCAAAGTTACTTGCAATCACTTGGTTAGCAATTTGCTGACCATTGTTATCCACAACCTGACCTAATAAGAAAGGACGCGTACTAATCGGTACATCGCCAGAAGCAAATAAGTCGATACCTTTCGCATCTGAGCCCATCAATAAAGTATGAACAATCGCGTTGTGTAAGCGATTAAGATCTTGTTGAGTTTCAACAATAATTGTACCTTCGTCAAAGCTTACGTGGCTACGCGTATAGAAAGAGTCCGTGTATTTCACGTAGTCTTTACGACTCGCCACTAACAGCTCATTCACTCCCCAAATGCGATCGATATTATGGGAGAATTGACCAGTTAAAATATCTAAACCTTGCGTGTCTTTTGAAAACACTTCGTCGTAATTAATGCCACGTCGATGGGTTGGCGAGTCACTACAAGCATATAAAAGCGGAAGTAGCGCCAATAATAAATACTTTTTCATAATCTTTTGTTATTTAGATGGGGGAACGTAACCTTCAATATGCACATCTTTGCCTTCAAATAAGAAATTCACCATTTCTTCTTCTAATAATTTACGATGTTCGGCATTCATCATATTGAGTTTTTTCTCGTTCACCAACATGGTTTGCTTTTTGATCCATTCGCCCCATGCTTGTTTACTAATTGAATTAAAAATACGTTTACCTAATTCACCGGGATACAGTTGAAAATCCAATCCTTCCGCATCTTGTTTCAAATATTCGCAAAAAACAGTTCTAGCCATAATAATTCCTTACAAATTGCGTTAATAAATTTTTCACAGGCTGAGCTAACCCGATCTGTTCAGGTGATGTTGGATCATACCAATATTTGACCGCACTTAATAGACCAGATCGAGATTCTTTTCCTTTTTCTGGCAATTTTTTCCAATCTGAACGATCGTCCTCTTCAGATTTTCGATCAACTTCAACATAAATGGGATGAATGTCTAAGTGAAAATGGCTAAACGTATGACGGAAAGTTACCCATTCTTGATACTCGGTAATCCCTTGCTCTTTCAGATAATTCAATAATGTTTGTTTATCGTCAAACTGAGGAAAACAATACAATCCGCCCCATAACCCTTTGCTTTCACGCTGTTCCAACCAGACTTTTCCTTGATAAGATAAAATCAAAAAATAGCTCTGCTTTTCCGGTAAGGATTTTTTCGGTTTCTTTCCAGGAAATTCTGTCCACTTTTCGAGTTTATTGGCTAAACAATCGTTACTTAAAGGACACAAATCGCATTTAGGTTTTGTTCGAGTACAAATCGCCGAGCCGATATCCATCATCGCTTGATTAAATTCAGCGACTCTCGTTGTTGGTGTAACCTGCTCGCTCAACTGCCATAATTGATTTTCGACTTTCTTCTCGCCAGGCCAACCTTCAACAGCAAAATAACGAGAAAGGACACGTTTCACATTGCCGTCTAAAATTGGATACGGTTGATTTTGCACAGAAGATAGTATTGCACCAGCCGTCGATCGTCCCACGCCCGTTAATGCCCAAACTTGCTCAAATTGCGTAGGAAATTCGCCTTGATATTCATCTCTGATGGTTTGAGCGGCTTTATGCAAATTTCTCGCACGTGCGTAATAACCTAGTCCCGTCCATAAATGCAATACTTCATCTTGCGACGCATTAGCAAGTGCAGTCACATTAGGAAAGGTTTTGATAAAGCGTTCGAAATAAGGAATAACGGTAGAAACTTGGGTTTGTTGTAACATCACTTCGGAAAGCCAAACACCATAAAGGGTTTTATTTTGCTGCCAAGGCAAATTTTTACGCCCAAACTTTTCATACCATTGTAAAACGGAATGGGCAAAAGGGGCATCAACAGAGGATTGGGCTAACATAACTTTCCTAAAGTGCGGTCAAAAATAAACAAAAATTTTGCGATGATTCTATCACTAAAGCACACCTCTTGATCAATTTGATTTTTTCAGTATAATTCGCAGTCTATTTGGTGCCGGATTGTCGGCGATTATTAACTCACGCGGTGTAAGTGGAAAGCATTTATAGCGGCGTGGCTTCAATTTGAGGTTTTCTATGAAACAAGGTATTCATCCAGAATATAAAGAGATCACTGCAACTTGTTCTTGCGGTAACGTGATCAAAACTCGTTCAACTTTAGGCAAAGACATCAACCTTGATGTGTGCGGTAGCTGCCACCCATTCTACACTGGTAAACAACGTGTTGTTGATACTGGTGGTCGTGTTGAACGCTTTAACAGCCGTTTCAAAATCCCAGGTACAAAATAATTTGAATCTGTGTGAAGAACCCTGCCTATGCAGGGTTTTTTATTATCTGAAATTCACCATTTTCCAAATTCAATCAATAAAAAAGTGCGGTCAAAATCGACCGCACTTTTAATTCCCTGTTAAGCAATTAGAGATTTATTTAAAAGGTATAATTAACATTTAAACGAATATCTCGACCTGGTTCAGGTAATGTTGATACACCTGCACGTTGGCTGTGGCTTCGATAATATTTGTTAAACGCATTATCTAACGCAAGGTTCACATTGATATTTTCAGCCGGTTTCCATGTAATATAGAAATCACTTACCCCATAGCCTGGACGTTTAGTGGTTGTTGCTCCGCCGCCACGATTATTCGTTGTAGCGTCATAACTGGTATGTTGCACAAAGCGACCTTTCCAGCCAATTTCAATATCAGGTTGAGTGAAGCGATAAGACACACCTGTCGTCCAAGTACGTCCAATCGGAATAGCTGTCACAGTACTATCTACTGTTCTGCCATCTAATTCAGGTTTACTATAAGCCACGCCTGCACGTAATGTTAAACCTTCATATTTATAAGCGGCACCGACTTCATACCCGTGATTTCTTAGCTTACCTGCATTTTGGATTTCATAAAAACCAGGGCTTACTTGCGTAAATGCGTGTGTATCTTTTACCGTTTGCCAGAAATAGCTTCCGTTTAAAGAGAAATTATCAGCTAGTTTGTAATTGAAACCCACTTCTGCATTGCGTGATTTCTCCGGTTTGATATTCGATGCAATTGAATAAACAGCTGATCGACCTCGAGTTTCACCTGAAGATAACATCACTTTATGGAAACGAGGACTACGTGTTGCATAGTTTAAGCTCGCATTAAAGCTTAGATCATTATTCACTTCATAAATTAAACCAACGCTTGGGTTTACACTTCCCTTATGAGATTTTTTGCCATTCATTGCTCGGAAATCAAAGTGATCATAACGTAATCCAGTTGTTAAGGTAAAAGCACCTAATCCCCAAATACCTTCCGCATAAACACCTACATCACGTTTCTTTTGGTTTTTCATTTGAACACCGTTTTGTACGGTTAGCGAATTAGGTTTACCCTCTTGTTCACGATAATTAACACCGTATTTAATAAGATGAGACTGACCCACTGCGCTTTCTAAATTTAAATTTGCCCCATTCGCAATTAAACGTGTTTTTGAATTCTCACTTGGCTCTTTACGATTAATCACAGAATGATACACATTGGCTTTAGCATTAGTCACAAAGCCCATGCTCTTACCATTCCATTCTAAATTAGTCGTATCATTTTGCGTAATACGATAGCGAGGAGCATTATTCGCTACATTATTATCTTGTGCGAAATCAAACTCTTCACGAAGTGCACGAACACCATAATGACGTTCTTGACGATGACTAATTTCAATTCGGTGATTCTCATTCAAATCAAAACCAAGTTTAGCTAATAAACCACGCTGTCCTAACGCACTATTTTTGACTTTATAGCCATTACCGGCTTTATAGTCACGTTCTGTCACAAAATTAGCAGAAATTAACGCATCTACCGGACCAGCTTTAGAATAAACGGTCGCACCTTTAGACTAGCCACTATTTGAACTTACACCTGCATGAACTTTGAAGCCAATATCTTGCCCTTCTTTGAGCAAATCTTTTGCACTCACTGTTTCTGCAACAATCGCACCGCTTGTTGCCCCAATCCCTGCGCTTGCTGAACCTGTCCCTTTTTGCACATCAACACGTTTTAATAAAGACGGATCAAACATGAAACGACCCTGGTGATGGAATAATTGTGCATCGGTATAAGCACCATCAATTTTCACATCAACTTGATCTTGTCCCATACCACGAATCGTAAACCATTGTGATGTACCACGACCACCACCAAAATTAATTGCCGGTTCATCTTTTAATAAACCTTTTAATTCCGTCTCCGTGCTACGCTCCATTGTTTTTGTCGTAATCACATTGGTTTTACTTTTTGCCCCGCTATTCTCAGACACAACATTAATCACATCTAATTGTTCTTCAGCTTGAACATTCGCTGCAATAAACACAGCAAGTGGCAATAAGGCAAAATTTGCTTTCTTCATTAGTACACCCTCAAATAAAATTAAAATGATAATAATTATTATTTATTTTTATGCATTAAGTCAAGATTTCTTTGTGTGTTTGTTGTCTAAGTTAATTACACATAAAAAAAGCCCTGTATAAACAGGGCTTGAATCATCTATTCTTACTTAGAAAGTATATTTTACCGTTGCATAATAAGCACGGCCAGGTTCGTTATAAGTATGAGCATTGTAATTTGTACTGCTTGATGAACGATAAATGCGTTTATCAAATAAGTTACTTACGCCAATACGAATGCTGATTGTATCTTTCCAATTATAACCTGCGCTTAATCCCCAAACTGCATAGCCACCAATATCTTCTGAGCCAGCAAGTTGATTAACGTACGTGTTGTTACCATTTTCCATACGGTTTTCCGGATTTTTACGGGATTTTTGTTTACCGTATTGCGTATAAGTTAACATTGCATCCAAACTATCAGTGATTTGATAACTTAAACTTGAATTCAACGTATATTTCGGCACGATAGAAAGCGGGTTACCCGTATCTTTATTTTTGGTTTTATGCATATAAGTGAAGTTATTCACCCAGTTTAATTTATCTTGGATTAATGGTAATGTCAGATTACCTTCAAAACCTTCAATCACTGCGCGGTTCGCATTACCCCATTTATACACATAGTTACCTAAGTTGCTTAAACCGATAAATTCACCATAAGACACGATTTTATTACGATAATCATTACGGAAGTAAGCCACAGATGCAAGAAGTCCGTCTTTATCATACTCAATTCCGATTTCTTTATTCCAGCTGGTTTCTGGTTTAATATCACTATTACCTTGGAAATAACAAGTTTTATTATTTGGTACATTCGTTGGACAACCTTGACCTAACGTAAATAGTAGGTAATTTGGGTTAGTTTGATAAAGATTCGGTGCTTTATAAGCTCTTGCAATCCCGCCTTTAATTCTCCAATCATCGTTGAGACTCTGTAAGAAGTTTAATCCACCACTTACGTTAGAACCAGAATAACTGTTGTAATCATAACGCAGAGATGGCGTTAGGATGGTAGATTGGGTTGCTGAAATATTATCTTCAACAAATACTGCCCATTCAGTTTGACTACTATGACCTCCTCGTACATTTGAAATGCTAGTTGGTAAATGTTCTTTCAAATCATAAAGCACCTTCCCTGTTTTCTTGTCTCGTCGTCCACCAAGTAACTGTGTCATAGAAGCGTCATCATCTAAACTACTATGTGCACCTTCAAAACCAACTGTCAGCATATGATCTACACCCAAGGTAAATGGAATATAGAATTCTGAACTAAAGCGTGTATTTTTAAGAATTGAATCACTAAAGGCTGATGTGCTCGAATAGCTGCCCTCTGGACCACCCGCTAAATATTCCGGTAAACGGCTGTTTTTCGTTTTATCAAAAGTAATATAGGTTTTATTGTCGAAATGATCGAATTTACCTTCATAGGTTAAAGCATAGTTCTGACGATATAAACGAGCAGTTTCAGCTTTACTTCCTGCCAACGTTTTGGTTTCAGGATAGTTTTTATTATTGTAAAGCCCTGCTGAGCTATTTTGTGTATCACCGTTATAAATATTACCTTGACGGCTAAAACCAGAATCCAAGGTTAATTTATTTTTTTCATTGATATTCCACACCAAACGGCCATTAATATCTTTATTACGTACACCTTCACGACCAGCAATCGCCGGATCGCCATTAATGCCGACTTCATCCGCTTGCGTTTTGTTCCAGTTACCATATAAACGGAATTGCAATACATCTTTAATTAACGCACCGCTTAGATTAAAACCGACACGGTTCGTTGCACCTTCATCGCTGTCTTCTGGTTGGTTGGTGTAATAGCTTAAGCTACCGTGCAAATCATTGGTAACAGGTTTAGTGATGATATTAACCACCCCACCCATTGCACCTGAACCATAACGTGCTGCTGAAGGACCACGTAATACTTCAATTTTTTCAATCGCTTCAACCGGCACCCAGTTGCTGTCGCCACGAGAATTACGTTCACCACGCACACCATAACGTTCTGCATTACGAGAGGTGACTGGTTTACCATCCACTAAAATCAATGTATTTTCTGGTCCCATACCACGAATATCAATTTGACGTTTATTTCCGCGTTGTCCTGTAGATGAGTTACCTGTCAAATTCACACCTGGCATGGTGCGTAACACTTCAGAAATATCATTTGTCGCTGGGCGTTTCTCTAAATCTTTTGCTGTCACAAGAGAAGAGCCAAGTGATTGTTTTACCTGATCTTCCGCAGTAACTTTAATTTCCTCAAGTTTCTCTTCTGCATGAGAATAGTTTGAAAAAAGCGCAATTGTTAACGCACTAAATGCGAAGAATGATGTTGTTTTTAAATGATTGGATTTATACATTGAAATGCTCTCCTGGCATATGTGGAATAAATAATGCCCGAGAATTCTAGTACAATATAATTTCAGTGTAAATAACAATTCTTATCATTTTTATTGAATTTAAATAAAATACCTAAATTTTTGACCGCACTTTCTTGCAATTCCAATAAATTCTAGTATTATTCACGGCTCGCCAATTTGGCGGATTTATTTCTCATGTCGGGTTCCCTACCCCCGATTAACCAACTAAAAAGGTCTTAAAATGAAAATTAATACTCCAATCTTCAATGATCAACAAAAACGTTTTGCTTTAATTTTATTAAGCTTATTTCATATCTTCATCATCACAGCCAGTAATTATTTCGTTCAAATTCCATTTGAAATCAATTTAAAATTGACCGCACTTGGTTTTGCTGATGATTTTTCTTTCCATAGCACATGGGGCACACTCACCTTTCCATTCATTTTCTTAGCCACCGATTTAACGGTACGTGTATTTGGGGCAAAAGAAGCGCGTTGGATCATCTTTATCGTGATGATTCCAGCGCTTATCGTGAGTTATATTGTTTCGGTTGTTTTCTCTAATGGACAATATCAAGGTTTAGGTGCATTAAGTGAATTCAATATGTTTGTTTTCCGTATTGCATTCGCCAGCTTCTGTGCGTATGTTTTCGGACAATTATTAGATGTGTTAGTATTCAACCGCCTACGCCAATTAAAAACGTGGTGGATTGCCCCGAGCAGCTCCATGACATTTGGCTCTCTTGCCGACACTTTCATGTTCTTTGGCGTAGCATTCTATCAAAGTAGCGATCCATTTATGGCAGAACATTGGTTTAGCCTTGGATTCGTCGATTACTTATTTAAATTATTTGTCGGCATCGTCTTGTTTGTTCCCGCTTATGGCGTGGTACTCAGCATGATTTTGCGTAAACTTCAATCTCTCGCAAGCTCCCGCCAGTTTGCTTAACTTAAGGAAATAAAATGACCGAAACGCTTTCTCTTAGAGCCAAAATAGAACAAAGCCCAATGGGGGCTTATCAATGGATGATTGTGGTGATGGCTGCCATCATGAATTTACTTGATTATTTATTAAGTGCTGGCTTGTTTGGTATGACTGCCGGCTCACTTTTCCTTGCACCACTTGCGGATAAAATTGGTCGTCGCCCCTTGTTATTAATGGCAGTATCACTCTCCGCTATTGGGATGTTAGGCTCGGCGTTTATCTCACAATATCAATGGCTCGGTTTCTGGCGTGTTATCACTGGTCTTGGTGTCGGTGGTATTTTAGTGGGTACAAACGTGATCACCAGCGAATATTCCTCTCGTAAATGGCGTAGCTTTGCGATCAGTGTCTATGCTGCTGGTTTTGGTATCGGGGCGGTATTAGGCGGTATGTTCGCGGTAATGTTGCAAGGTGAATATGGCTGGCGTTCCGTGTTTTTAGCGGGCGCTATCTTAACCGGTTTACTTTTAGTCGTTTTATTTATTTGGTTACCGGAATCCATTGATTTCCTCACCTCCAAACAACCTAAAAATGCAGAGGTGCGGTTAAATTTAATCGCAAAAAAAATTGGTTTAGCCGGTGATTGGAAACTTCCAGAAAAAATGGAAAAAGTTAAAACTAAATTACCTATTAGCCAATTATTCAGCGAAAAATACTTACACTCCACTCTGTTAATTTGGACGGCTTTCTTTGCGATCATGTTCAGTTTCTATTTTATTAGCTCATGGACACCTGCGTTATTAAAAGAAGCAGGCATGACGACAGAGCAAAGTGTAAGCGTAGGGATGATGATCTCATTAGGGGGTACTTGCGGCGCCCTAATCTATGGCTTACTGGCTAGCCGTTGGATGGCACGCGGCGTGTTGATTTTATTCACCGTATTATCTTCCGCTGCAATCATTACCTTTATCTTATCCTCGTCCGTTTTATGGATTGCGATGGTATTCGGTATTTTAGTTGGTGCACTCATGAATGGCTGTATCAGCGGTCTTTATACCTTAAACCCCCTTACTTATGATGCTGATATTCGTAGCACCGGTGTGGGCTGGTCGATTGGTATCGGTCGTATTGGTGCGATTCTAGCCCCTACGATTGCCGGTCAATTATTAGATATGGGTTGGGACAAACAGAGTTTATATGTGGGCGTTGGCTTTGTTATGTTGATCTCAACAGTCGCACTTTTTTTCTTAAAAAGCCGATCAGAAATTAAAGCATAATCTTAAAAAATATAGCAAAAGGCGTGATAAACACGCCTTTTTTATTGGCTTAATAAAGTGCTCATCCCTAGCCTTCAGATCAGAAAGATTCTCAGGTTATTTTATGTAACATTTTCTTCTAAAAATCCTTTGTTATCCATCTTGAATTTCAACGCATTATGGTGTTAAATCAGCACACATTATAAGGTTATAAAAATATAAAAATAAGTTGTAGGAATTTATGTGCCAATTACTCGGAATGAACTGCAATACGCCGACGGATATTGTCTTTTCTTTTGAAGGTTTCCGTCGTCGTGCTGGTCTTACTGATTGCCATTCAGATGGCTTCGGTATTGCTTTTTTTGAAGGTCGTGGAGTGCGTATTTTTCGCGATAACCACGCAGCGTCACAATCCCCTATTGCAGATTGTGTAAAACAATACAACATTAAATCGCTCAATGTGATTGCCCACATTCGCAAGGCAACACAAGGCGGTGTCACCATTGAAAATACCCATCCCTTTATTCGTGAAATTTGGGGACAAAACTGGGTGTTTGCTCACAACGGTAATTTAAAAGAATTACCGGATATGTCTGAGAGTTTCTGTCAGCCGATTGGCTCAACCGATTCAGAAGCGGCATTTTGTTATATGGCGGAATATTTGAAAAATCGCTTCCGTCGTAAACCGTCTGAAATGGAAATTTTTGAAGCCATTCAAGATATTACCAAAGAGCTCTCGCAAAAAGGCACCTTTAACTTCATTCTTTCAAACGGAGAATGGATGATTGCCCACTGCTCAACCAATTTGCATTACTTAACACGTAAAGCCCCTTTTGGTAAAGCGCACCGCATTGATGATGATGGTGTCATCGATTTTAATGATTACGCAAAAGATGGTGACAAAGTCACGATCATTACGACTTTCCCGCTCACCAAAGATGAACCTTGGGTCAAAATGGAACATGGTGGTTTCGTTTTCTTCAAAGAAGGAGACAAAATTGCTGAGGTCGTCGGTGTGGCTAAAGAAATGGAAGATGATGGTACATTAGGCAATCGCGCAGCAGCCTAATAACAAATCACAATAAAAAGTGCGGTCAAAAACATCTGAGATTTTGACCGCACTTTCTTTATCTGCAATTAACGCATTGTGACAAATTCTTCTGAACCTGTTGGGTGAATCGCGACTGTATTATCAAAGTCTGCTTTGGTTGCACCCATTTTGATTGCTACAGCAAAACCTTGAATCATTTCATCTACACCGAAACCAATGCCGTGTAAGCCCACGATTTTCTCTTCTTTGCCGACACACACTAATTTCATTCGGCAAGGTTGGCGATGTTCAGTGACAGCGGTATACATTGCCGTGAAAGAAGATTTATACACTTTCACATTTTCTTCACCATATTGCTCAATTGCTTGCGGTTCAGTTAAACCCACAGTACCAATCGGCGGATGGCTGAATACAACTGTTGGTACAAGGTTGTAATCTAAATGCTCATTTGGTTTGTTATTGAATAAACGCTCAGACAAACGACGACCTGCCGCCACGGCAACTGGTGTTAATTCAATACCGCCTTCGATAATATCACCCACTGCATAAATGCCAGGTACGTTCGTATTTTGGTATTTATCAACAATAATTTGTCCGCGTGAGTTGGTTTTCACACCGGTTACTTCAAGATTAATCACATCCGTTGCCGGTTCACGACCAATTGCCCAAATTAACGTATCCACCGTAGTTTCACGGCCATCTTGTAATTTCAAGGTAAGCGAACCATCAGCATTTTTCACGACTTCTTCAGGCAATGCTTTAGTATGTAATTGGATACCATCTTGTGCTAACACTTCAACTAAGGTTTCGACAATCAATGGATCTTGATTACGCAATGGGGCATGCTGACGCACAAATAAATGGGTTTCGCTGCCTAAGCTATTTAAAACACCCGCTAATTCAACTGCAATATAACCTGCGCCTACTACTGCGACACGTTTTGGTAATTCATTTAAAGCAAATACACCATTTGAATCAATCCCGTATTCTGCGCCTTTTACTGCAGGAATACTTGGACGGCCACCCGTTGCAATTAAGATATGATCTGCAGTCACTAATTCTGTTGAACCATCTGCATAGCTCACTTCAATCGTTTTTGCATCTTTAAAACGCGCAAAACCATTTAGAACGTCCACATTATTTTTCGCTAACACATTATTGTAAGAGGTATGAATACGACCGATGTAAGCTTGACGACTTTCGACTAATTTCGCGTAATCAAACTTTTTCACTTCCACATCAAAACCATAAGCGGGTGCATAGCTATTAATGGCCTCTGCAATTTGTGCGCCATAGAACATCACTTTTTTCGGTACACAACCTACGTTCACACAAGTACCACCGAGATGTTTTGCTTCGATAATCGCACATTTTTTGCCATAACTTGCCGCACGGTTAATTGAGGCAATCCCGCCGGAGCCGCCACCGATCGCAATATAATCATAATGTTTAGTCATTTTCATTATCCTTTTTTACTCATTGGAATTTTGTTCTATTGTGCCTAAAACTGAATGAGAAAGCTATAAATTGATGTAATTGGAATTGTCTATATGCGAGAAAAAGTGCGGTCATTTTTCGCATAATTTTCAGCAAGCAAAATGTATTTTCGCTATAATGCTCTTCAACTCTAAAGAGAAATAAATTTGAATGAATAATAAACATAAGAGATAGAAAAATGCCTCAAAGAACTGATAAAAAAACAATCTGTTTGAATATGATTGTCAAAAATGAATCAGCTATCATCCGAGATACATTAGAGAACATTATTACTCATGTTCCATTAGATTATTATGTCATTAGTGATACAGGCTCGGACGACAATACTGCAGACATTATCAAACAATTCTTTGATGAAAAAGGTATTCAAGGCGAAATTCATCACGATGAATGGGTAAACTTTGCCCATAATCGAAACTGTGCTCTACAACATGCACAAGGAAAAACAGATTATGTATTAATCTTTGATGCTGATGATCGCTTTGAAGGAAATTTTGTATTACCTGAAGAACTGACGAGTGACCGCTATTATTTTCGCATGGCAAATAGTGTCACGGGTGCAAATGTTTATTTCCGTACGCTTATGTTTCGTAATGATGGGTCATTCTATTGGCGTGGCGTATTGCATGAATTTGTTGAACAACGTAAAAAAACCGTTGTGGAGCAAAAAATCTTTGGTGATTATTATGTAATTAGTGGTCGATTTGGGGCGCGTAGCAACAATCCACAAAAATATTTCCAAGATGCTCAAGTGTTAGAAAAAGCATTCTATTCACCTGAAGATGAAGATCTTAAAGATCGCTATGCGTTTTATACTGCACAATCTTATCGTGATGCAGATATGCCTGAAAAGGCCATTGAGTGGTATGCCAAACGTGCAAATTTAGGGGGATGGTATGAAGAAGTTTATTATTCACTTCTCCAAATTGCCCTATTAAAAATTGAATTAAATGCATCACTCAATGAAATACAAAATTTATTATTGGCTACTTATGAATATCGCCCACAACGTGCGGAAAGTCTTTATCATTTAGCTCGCCAACTACGCTACCACAACAAAGCCAGACTGGCTTATATTTATGCAACTGTGGCGGCAAACATCCCGCTAAGTAAAGATATTCTTTTTGTGGATCACGCTGTTTATGAATGGAAAGCTAAAGAGGAATTGGCTATGAGTGCCAATTCGGTGGGAAATTATCAGCTTTGCCATGATCTTTGCATCGAATTATTATTTAATCCAGCCGTACCAGAACCAAACAGAAAACTGTTACTAGACAATTTGAAGTTAGCAAAAGAGCATTTTTAAAAATATTAGGCGTTCAATGCAAGGTAAATAGAGATGAATAAAAAACTTGTTGGCTTAAGTATGGTTCGTAATGAAAGTGATGTTATTGAAACTTTTATTCGACACAATTTAACCTTATTAGATGAACTTCATATTGTTGACCACAATAGCAGTGACAATACGCGTGAAATTCTCACACATCTAAAACAAGAGAGATTACCAATTCATATCTATCATTACAATGAACTCGAATTTGCTCCTGAACGCGTATTAAATCATATGATGCAACATATTCTCAACAATGATGCTGACATTGATTATATTTTTCCACTTGATGCAGATGAATTTATTTATTGTCCTTCCCGTGAGAAATTGAACGCTTTTCTTACTCTTATTCCTCAAAATCGCGTAGGCATGTACATCTGGAGAGGCTATCTACCGCACTCCACCGAATATGACCCAGATTTTATTTTTCATTTTACCGATCAACGAAAAGAAGAAATTCTCACCCCAAAAGTCATTATTCCACGAGCGATTGCAGAAACCTGTACATTGACTATAGGTAGCCATTCCGTACGAGATAAAGAAGGCAAAGAAGTTCAAAGTATCGTATTTATTGGTTCAAATAACCAACAATTCTATTATTGGTTCATTAATCGATTCAATGCAGAATTCATTGAAACGGATGATTTATGGTTGGGACACTACCCTATTCGCTCAACAGTTCAGCAAATTAAAAAAGTCTTGGAAAAATCTATCACGATGGTAATGGAGAAAAAGGGATATCGTGATTCTGCTTGGGAAAATCAGTTACGTGATTTACTCGCCCATAATCTTGACATATCTCTTGATGAGCTCCGCCTAATTGCCTATAACTATCGTGCATCTGATGAGAAAAAAATACAGATTGCTCGTCAACAACCTCTGCGTTCCACAAAATTAGCACTGAAATATCAAGATCTTATAAATAACGATCCACTACCTATACTCGCAAGACTTATTCTAGAACTTGCACAGAAGTTACGATAAATTTCATATTGCAATCAAAATATAAAGTTTATTTATCCATATCAATAAAATAAGACCAATCTAAGTGCCTAAAAAACCAATATTTTTCACGCTCAAATAATGTTGGATTCTGGTTATCCCAAGGTTTATGCTTTGCAGCATAATGGATAATAAGTGGTGGAACATTGAGATTAACTTTAGTAATACCATGCTCTCGTTTAATTTTTTCAATATATTGCACCTGCGCATTTTCAGTGAAACTATAATATTTTGCCTTTTCTCGTAAAACAATATTCAAAATACACTGATCACCGTATAACACTTGATCACCATACTCTTCAACCGTTTGCAATAACGTATCGACTAAACCTTCATTGCGCCATGTAACACAATCAATCAGTAGAACGCCGCTATTGAAATATTTTTTGGAAACGGATGCATCTAAATAAGGAAATGGAAAGTTTTCACCCATCCCATAATCTTTCACAACGCCTACAGCGGCACCATTAAGATCGCTATAATAAAAATCAGATAATGGCCCATTCACAATAATATCTGAATCTAAATACAAAACACGATCTTGATTAATAAGTTTTGGGATCAAAAGACGATAATAGCTGCTCGACGAAGAAATATGTTCCAACGTTTTATAATCTTTAAAAATATCGTCAGAAATATGGATAGAAAATAGATTATTTCCCATTTTCTCTAATTTACATTGAATCCCCTCGAACCATTCTTTTGGAATATCATTATGCAAAACATAAAAGTTTACATTCTTATTATAGTAACAAATTGACTTTATCAACGTTTCCAAATGCGGGGTATATTTTGCATCAATCGCAAATGCAATATTGATTTGTTCTGAAGTGGCCATTTAGGTTACATATCCTTAAGCTTATCTAATTAATCACAAAACTATTTTTTAGAAATGTTATTGTGTGCTCATTCTATCCCATTTCATCCTTAATTTGGTACAAATAAAAAACCCAGCCGAAGCTGGGTTTTTATCTATCTTAATGGAAAGTTAAATTACCATTGGTAACCTACACCCACAGAGCCACCTACGTCGCCTTGGGTATTTGCGTTACCTTGAAGTTTGAAGATAACTTTACCATTGTCGCTTGAGCGTGAGTAACCTACTGCTACAGCGCTTTCACCTTTGAAAGTACCTGCAGAAGCGGCAACCATTGATTTACCTGGGATGTAAACTTGTGGTAAACCTGCTGCTGCGTTAGCACCTGCGATACCGCCGCGAGCTTCTTTACCCACTTTATTGATACGTTTATGTACGTCACCAATTGATTGTTTCAATTGAGATACGTTAACCGCATCAGTATCTTTAGTACCCGCTTTCACGTTGTGAATTTGGTTACCACCCATATCAATGTTACCACCTTTATTAACGGTTAAATCATTTGTGGTTACGCTGTTATGGTCTACATCATTTGTTGTTGAAACAAGGATTTCACCACCGTTTTGCTCAATTGCAATGTTTTTACCTGCAGTGTAAGTAATTGTTTTACCTGCGGTAATTTTCGCTGTTGAGCTACCGCCTTTCTTAGCCACTTTGTTACCGCCATCCTTAGTTGCAACATTAAAGTTGGTTGCACCGCTAGCGACTAATTGACCTTTATTATTCACAGTGATGGTATCGTTATCAACGTTAACATCAAGGTTCACAACAGATGTTTTACCATCTGAGTTCGCTTTAACTGTTACAGTACCTTTATCACTTGCAAAGTTCACGTTGTTGCCGTGTGTTACAGCATCAACCGGTTTACCATTTGCTTGTAAGTTCCAGCCTGAGTTCAATACATCACGAACTGTTGCAGCTTCTTTTTTCTTCTCATCAGTGATATTTAACACTTTGTCATCCACAACAGTTGTTGGGTTATCAATATGATGTGTTAAGTTAGTCACTACACCATTGTTAATTGTGGTGTCACCAGCTTTGAATGTTGGTGCTGAGATTGTACCTTTAGCAGTTACATTGTTGTTAACATCTACATTATCAACTTCTAAGTCTTTCGCTAATCCCACAGTAATGGTATCACCGTTAACTTGAGTCATAATGTTTTTACCAGCATCAAACTTGTTCCAATCTGTATTGGTAGTTGCACCTTTAACATTCACTTGTGTACCAAGTGCTGCTTTGTGTGCTTCTCCAGTGTTACCACCGAAGATTAAGCCATCATCCATGGTTGCAACTTCACGTTTGATTGTATTACCGTTCTCATCTTTGATAGGGTTACCATCTTTGTCTGTTGGTACGTAAATGATACGTTGGGTAGTTTTACCTGGTTTACCATCAGCACCAACTTCACGGTTTACAAGTGTTTGTTTACCGTTGTCTGTTGTGATGTTGATAGATGCACCGTCTTTACCGTCTTTACCTTTCGGTCCGGTTAAGCCGATTTGACCAACGCCATCTTTACCAGAGATAGAAACTGCATCTTTGCCGTCTTTACCGCTGATTCCAACTTTGCCGTCTGAACCATCTTTACCATCTTTAGCTTCAACAGGTGCTGTAATGGTTACACCATCTTTACCATCTACACCATCTTTACCATTAACAACAACTTTATCTAAGTTGGTTACAGTGCTGTTTAAGGCAAATTCTACTTTTGCACCATCACTGTTGTTGGTTTGGTTAACAGTTAAGTTTTTACCTGCGGCCATATCAACGGTGTTAGTATGCTTAATGGTTTTCGCTGTATCTGCTGAGCCTTCAGCTTTGTTACCTGTAGATTTAATATCCCAAGTCATCACGCCATCTTTACCATTTTTACCATCTTTAACGATAGTTGTTGTGGTATTACCGTTACCATCTTTAATGGTTACAGTATGAGTACCGTCGCCGTTGTCTTTCACATCTGCTTCAGCGTTCTTACCATCAGCACCTGTCGCACCAGTTGCCCCATCTTTACCATTTTTACCATCTTTAACGATAGTAGTGGTCACTGAACCATCACCTAAATTAGTGATAGTGATAGTATGAGTACCGTCACCGTTATCTACAACTTCACCAGTGATGCTATCACCAGTATCACCTTTCGCACCAGTTGCACCATCTTTAACGATAGTCGTTGTGGTATTACCGTTACCATCTTTGATAGTTACTGTGTGAGTACCGTCGCCGTTGTCTTTCACATCAGCTTCAGCGTTCTTACCATCTGCACCTGTTGCACCAGTATCACCTTTCTCACCTTTCGCACCAGTTGCACCATCTTTAATGATAGTTGTTGTGGTATTACCGTTACCATCTTTAATGGTTACAGTATGAGTACCGTCGCCGTTGTCTTTCACATCTGCTTCAGCATTCTTACCGTCTGCACCAGTATCACCTTTCGCACCAGTTGCACCATCTTTAATGATAGTTGTTGTGGTATTACCGTTACCATCTTTGATGGTTACAGTATGAGTACCGTCGCCGTTGTCTTTCACATCTGCTTCAGCGTTCTTACCATCTGCACCTGTTGCACCAGTATCACCTTTAGCACCGGTTGCACCAGTATCACCTTTAGCACCGGTTGCACCATCTTTGATGATAGCTGTTGTGGTATTACCGTTACCATCTTTAATGGTTACAGTGTGAGTACCGTCGCCGTTGTCTTTAACATCTGCTTCTGCATTTTTACCATCTTTAACAACTGTTGAAGTGGTTTGACCGTTGCCATCTACGATAGTGACTGTGTGTGTACCGTTACCGTTATTTACAACACTTGCTTCAGCGTTTTTACCTGCTGCACCAGTTGCACCATCTTTACCATCTTTACCATCTTTTACGATAGTAGTGGTCACTGAGCCATCACCTAAATTAGTGATAGTGATAGTATGAGTACCGTCGCCGTTATCTACAACTTCACCAGTGATGCTATCACCTTTATCACCTTTCTCACCAGTTGCACCAGTGTCACCTTTCGCACCAGCTGCACCGGTTGCACCATCTTTAACGATAGTGGTGGTAGTGTTACCGTTACCATCCACGACAGTTAATGTATGTGTACCATTACCGTTGTTTGTAACAGATGCTTCTGCATTTTTACCATCTTTAACAACTGTTGAAGTGGTTTGACCGTTGCCATCTACGATAGTGACTGTGTGTGTACCGTTACCGTTGTTTACAACACTTGCTTCAGCATTTTTACCGTCAGCACCTTTCGCACCTGCTGCACCGGTATCACCTTTCGCACCTGCTGCACCAGTATCACCTTTCGCACCAGTTGCACCATCTTTAACGATAGTGGTGGTAGTGTTACCGTTACCATCTACGACAGTTAATGTATGTGTGCTATTACCGTTGTTTGTAACAGATGCTTCTGCATTTTTACCATCTTTAACAACTGTTGAAGTGGTTTGACCGTTGCCATCTACGATAGTCACAGTGTGTGTACCGTTGTTATTATTCACGACAGTCGCAGTTGCATTTTTACCGTCTTTACCAGCTGCACCAGTTGCACCGTCTTTACCGTTTTTACCATCTTTAATGATAGTTGTAGTTATTGAACCATCACCCAGATTTGTAACGGTAAGTGTGTGAGTTCCATCGTTATTATTTACAACTTCAGCTTCAACACTCGAACCTGCTTCACCAGTATCACCTTTTTCACCTTTCGCACCTGCTGCACCAGTGTCACCTTTCGCACCTGCTGCACCGGTATCACCTTTCGCACCTGTTGCACCGGTATCACCTTTTTCACCAGCAGTTGAGCTGATTTCAATGGTGGTGCCGTTACGTTTGATTTCGATGTTTTTACCTGCATTGATATTTACAGTATTTGATGCTTTAACATCCGCTGCTTGAGTATCACTACCTTCAGTAATTTTACCGTTTGTGCCAGATACCGGTGATGAATTTAAATGCCATGAAACATTATTCACGATATCGGTTACTGTACTTACATTGGTTAAACGAGAACCATAGTCACCGCCAGTCGCTGAATCACCATTTTTATCATAGGTAGCCGCACCTGAGGTTGTAGTAGAAATAGAACCCGTTTTTGCATTAACATTATAAGTTGTTACATTATTTGCTGTTGTATTAGTTACAGTTAATGCATTAGGAGTATTAGTAGTCACTGCTGCAGTAGTATCTGTACCGCCAGCCACTTTCGCATTGATTTTAACTGAACCATCAGTGGATTGCCTGAGCTTTGGTCAGCAGCAGTATATTCGATAGTTGCTTTAGTGCCATTACCATTTTGGAAATCAACAATATCTTTATTGTATACGCCGTGTTCTTCATGAACAGCAGAAGTTGTATTACCACTTACAGTCCAGTGATGATCTGCTACCGTTTGAATTGCTGCATATAATTGAGAACCGTTAACTGCATCTGTTGATTGACCATTAATACGACCTGCCGCCACATTAACTAATTGACGCTCTTTACCATCAGAACCAATACTTACTACACTGCTTGGTGATCCACCTGCAAATACATATCTTTTGCCAAAAAATGTATCAGACTGATAAGCAATAGCCCCTTTAGTTGTAGAACCTGCACCCAAAGCAACTGCATTATTATCAGATGCAACTGCACCTGTACCAATTGCGGTAGCATTAGCTGCTGAAGCATTTGCTGCATTACCCAGTGCAATTGAGTCATTACCTGAAGCTTTAGCTGTAAAACCATTTGCAAGAGATTGCTCACCCGTTGCACTTGAACCTGCACCTGTTGCGATTGCACGTGTACCAGTAGCAGTTGCACGTAAACCAACAGCAATCGCATTGCTAGCGCCTGCAGTCGTATTTTTACCAACAGCTACAGCATTATCACCAGCTGCAGCAGACTGATAACCAGCAGCAACTGCAGAAGAGCCAGAAGCATTAGATTCTTTACCTACAGCAATAGTAGCCTGACCAGATGCTTTTGATTGAGAACCAAAAGCAAGAGATTCACCACCTGTTGCTTTTGCTTGCTTACCAATAGCCACATCCATATCTTTGCTAGATGTTGCTTCTCTACCAATCGCAACAGAGTCAATAGATTGATTAGTTGCATTAAAACCAATTGCAATACCATTTTCTTTAGTTGCACTTGCGCCTTTACCAATAGCTACTGCTTTATCGCCAGTACCTGTCGCGCTGCTACCGATAGCAATTGCATCATGAGATACGATCGGCTCACCGGCTGCATTCAGACCTTCATTTCTATAAGTATTCGCGCCAGTACCAATATTAATATTGTTTATTCCTTTTGTTGCGTGATCCGCCGCTGGGTTATCAGATTTAATTGTAATAGAACTTGAACCCAATTCTACAGCAGCTTGAGCTGTACCCACTACACCAAGCACAGCCCCCGCAAGTGCGGTCAATTTAACAATTTTTTTAGACTTGGTTTTACCTTTAGCATGCCCAAGTTCAGAAACAGCTGTCCACGTTTGAGTGGCATGGTTCCAAATAACTTTAAACACTTTGTTCATATAAATTTATTCCTTTTATGAGGATGATAAAGAAGCTGTTACTCAAGCAACAGCGCCGAAAAATTCAACGTCAGAAAGGCGGCGACCACAGATTTTGGCAATAGTTTCCCCTTCCTTTCTGGTCGGAACAGCTTATTCTAAGCGAACTTTGTACAAAAAGGAAGCATAATAAAAAGGATTTACCAA
>JAGZRA010000058.1:0-2786 GCA_018381885.1 Parahaemophilus parainfluenzae
GTTACTCATTTCACTACCTCCGGCACATATCCGTTGTGGTCGCGCCAACGGCCGTCGGCCATGTCGTGCAGCCATGACGCCAGACGTCCGGCTTCCGTGACGGTCAGGGCGATATGCCCCTCTCCCCTGCATTCCATGAACCGGATCATGGTCGAGTCCACGGTGGCGCTCACACCGATGCGCGGCAAGGCGTCGTCGGCCTTCTCGCCGACCCAGTTGCGCCGAGTGTCGATCGCATTCGCCAAGACCGCCGCCTCGTCGCGGGACAGCAGGGCGATCGCGCCGCCAGTCCCCGTTCCCGCGGGGTCGCGCAGCCACAGACGGATGCGCACGCCACCCTCGTCGGATAGTCTCGGCTCGCACAGCAGCGGCCGGCCCTCGCTCTCCAGGTTTATGAAAAAGGTCGAGTTCCTGGCCGCCCAGTACAGGTCTTTCACCTTCATGACGCCACCCCCTCGGCTTGGGGAGCGCAGAAGTCTGGCGAGCCGGTCGATCTCGCCGGCTGTGAATGGGATCAGGCCGGCTTTCCTGTCGGCGTATTCCCGTGCCGTCAGGCCGGTCGCGTCGGCGAGCTGGTTCCGGCTCAGACGGTGCACCCGTGCGAGGTCGTCGATTCGTTCCTCGGTGACGGTGGTCTTGTGGCTCATGGTTATTCCTCCATGCTTCTGATCCAGCGGTCCATCGCGTCTCGCGTGACCATGCGTTTGGTTGATGACAGGCCGTAGCGGGTGACGGCGGGGAACGTGTCGAGATCCTTGTTAAGGCTTTCCATGTTGAGCTGTGCGCCACGACGCTCATAGGCGTTACTCATTTCGCCTCCAGCAGTCGGAGAACGTCGCCCAGCTCGCATTGCACGATTTTGGTGACGTAGACGCATGCCTTGTTGCCCAAGGCCTCAACGATGATGGGCTGCTCAGGAGTGACCTCGGCGATATAGCCGGCGTCATGCTCGTTCAGGAACGATTGAACGGCTTTGACGTCGCCATCGAAGCTCTCGATGCGTAGAATCTCATACCGCCCCTGATGATGCGAGCGGTCTGGAATGACGCCATTCTGGACAGTATCGGCTTTGAGTGTTCCAATGCGCACCCAATGGCCGGTACCGTCCGCGCCATCGCCCTGTGTCTCGGACGCAACACTGACCACAGGTTTCGGGCACTCGGGACGACTGACTATGCACGCTCGCAGTACGTTGCCGAGCGCGAACAACAGGGACAGCACACCGTACAAGCCCATACGCCAATCCCTCTGGACGATCCCGGTCGGGATCATGGCGATACCGCTCAGAAACAGCACGAACGCGCAGACCTTGAGCATGCGCCGCATCATCCTGTCGCTCATGCCGTCGCCCCCCTTGCCTGCGGTCGCCGTGGTTGCTGTAGTGTGTGTCATGACTGCTTCTTTCAATGAGGGGGAATGCATGGGTGCGAGCGTGGATGTCGCCACTTGGGTTTCGGTGGGATGCGCCGCCGTGTCGGCGGTGTTCGCCGGGGTGACGGTGTGGTGGCCCTGGCATACGAGGCCGGCTCCCGACCTGCGCCATGAGAAGGACGAGTTTTCGGTGACGCGCGAGTCGATGGCGCATCTGTTGGTGACGTGCGGGTTGCAGCGGCCGCGTCTGCTGGTGCGCTGGCGCAACGACGGGGACGGAACCGCATACGCCGTCACCGTCAAAGCGGCGGACGGTTCATGCGCGGTTCGCATGGCCGTGCCGGACACGTCGAAGCCGAGCGGGTTCGATTTCGTGGACAGCGTGGGGAAGATGGAGCCGGGCGAGAGTTTCGAGGCGATCATTCTGCCGACCTCCACGGAAGATGTCGACAAGCCCGTTGTCCTGCTGGACTGGAAAGAGTCACCAACCCGCCTGAGGATGGGTCACGGATCAGAACGAGTCGCGCTTCCGTATCGACTGCCAGGAAAGCGTCCGCTCCTGCGCCAAGAAAGAATACTGGCTCTTCACATGATCCAGACGACCGCTGCGGAGTATGGCTACCCCTACGAGCAATTCGCCTCGCAAATGCTTGGAATCGACCTTGAAGACCTCGACCCTTGGTCGGCTCCTGACTCGAAGAGCAAGACAGAGTCGCCGGACTCCGGGGAATGATCTCGACGCGGCCATCACGGTCGAAGAAGAACACGCTCATGCCGTCACCTCTTCCGGCTGGGTGTTGTCTGTGGGCCACGGGTCAAGAGTGCGACCCATGAGATAGTCCACGGACGTGTCGAAGAAGTCAGCGAGCGCCACATAGTCCTTCTTGGTGAAGCTGCGAGTGCCGTTGATCTTGCTGGACCTGTCTTGTTTTCCTGTGTTTGTAACCGCATGTGATTACAGATACACCATTGAGTGACAGAGTTACAAATCGTCAGCGTGTTGACTTTGTAATCAAAAGTGGTTATAGTGATGCCATGACCGAAACACTGACAGCCCCGCCGGCGGTGATCGACTACCAAGCCGTAGCCATCGGCAACATAAGGATGATGCTTAGCCTGAGAGGGCTGAAGCAAAGCGATCTCGCCGCATACATGGGCAAGCATCGCCAGAATCTGAATCGAATGATTAACACCGGCGCACAATGGTCTTTCAACGACATGTGCCGTGCTGCGCAATTCTTCGGTGTCTCCATTGACACGCTGATGCGCCCTGACCTTACTCAATCTGAGCTAAAAGGAAACGGAGGTTTGCCTGTCGTCAACGTTGACGACTTCCGCCTACGTGGCGGGGCGTGGAAGACCCCGGCTATGGTTCTGGCCGCCTGACCGGGCGGCTCGGGATCATAACCCAGAGG
>JAGZRA010000021.1:0-35810 GCA_018381885.1 Parahaemophilus parainfluenzae
TTTTCTTAAGAGTCACAACAGCGCGTCGTTGTGTGGGGCGTATTATAGGCATTTCAGATGCCTTTGCAAGATCTTTTTGTAAAAAAATGTAAATTTTTTCTTAGTTGAAGATCTTTTCGCCTATTCGAACAAAAAATAGATCATTTTTGTTACTTAATTAATCGTTTTGCTATCCTTGGTAAATCTGCAATGGAATCCAAAACATAATCAGCGAGATTCTCTCCCTCTTCTGTAATAGGTTTGCCTGTTCTCACTAAAATATTTGTTTTCACTTTTGCACCAATGCCTGCTTTAAGATCTTCAATCTTATCTCCAACCATAATAGATTGTGCAGGATCGATTTTCAGCGCTTTAATTGCCTCTAATAACATGCCAGATTTCGGTTTTCTGCATGCACAGTCTTCTTTATATTCACCTTTCCCTTCTGGATGATGAGGACAATAGTAAATGCCATCTAAATCTACACCACGATCAGCCAATGACCAATCCATCCATTCTGTTAGTTGTAAAAACTGATCTTCTGAAAAATATCCACGAGCAATGCCTGATTGATTGGTCACTAAAACCAAAAGATATCCCATTTCCTTTAATTCTTTTAATGCATCAATGCTACCTTCTATAAATTGGAAATCATCAATTTTATGGACATACCCATGGTCGATATTTAAAGTGCCATCGCGATCTAAAAAAACAGCTTTCTTCATATATTTTCTCATTTATCTTTTTCTTAAGGCAAAATTATCCCTTTTATCCTTAATATAAGCAATAATAAGTCATAACTGATCTGTCTAAAAAAGATCCCTGAAGATATTGACACAGCATTCTAGACGTCTAGAATACAAATGAAATTCAAATATTAACTGAGAACAAGGGCTTATATGATTAAGCTAAATAACATTACGAAGATTTTTACACTTCCAGATAAAAAACTGACCGCACTTGATAATGTTTCATTACATGTGCCTAAGGGACAGATTTGCGGTGTCATTGGCGCCTCTGGTGCTGGTAAAAGTACACTTATCCGTTGTGTAAACTTATTAGAAAGACCGACTCACGGTGCAGTGATCATCGATGATGTGGATCTGACTCAACTTTCTGACGCTGAATTAGTGAAAACACGCCGCCAAATCGGTATGATTTTCCAACATTTTAATTTATTGACCTCTCGAACCGTTTTTGAAAACGTAGCATTACCATTTGAATTAGAAAATAAATCGAAAGCAGAAATTCAAGAAAAAACAACCGCACTTTTAGCGCTTGTTGGATTAAGTGATAAACATAATGTGTATCCTGCTAATCTCTCTGGTGGTCAAAAACAACGAGTAGCGATTGCGCGTGCACTTGCAAGCGATCCAAAAGTCTTACTTTGTGATGAGGCAACTAGCGCATTAGATCCGGCTACAACTCAATCCATTCTAAAATTATTAAAAGAAATTAACCGCACTTTAGGTATCACAATTCTTCTTATCACCCATGAAATGGAAGTAGTTAAACGCATCTGCGATCAAGTTGCCGTAATTGATAAAGGTCGTCTGATTGAACAAGGCACGGTGAGCGAAATTTTCTCTAATCCGAAAACAGAGTTGGCCCAAGAATTTATCAGTTCAACTTTCCACATTACCTTGCCGGAAGAATATTTAGAAAATCTATCTGATACGCCAAAACATGCCAAATCGTATCCGATCATCAAATTTGAATTTACTGGTCGCTCCGTCGATGCCCCATTACTTTCTCAAGCATCGAAAAAATTTGGCGTAGAGCTCAGTATCTTAACCTCACAAATTGATTATGCCGGTGGCGTAAAATTTGGCTTTACCATTGCGGAGGTTGAAGGTGATGAAGATGCGATTACGCAAGCCAAAGTTTATTTAATGGAAAATAACGTTCGAGTAGAGGTGCTAGGCTATGTTCAATGATTTATGGGCAACATTTAGCCAACAATTTCCCGATAATTTTGCGAGTTTATTAACGGTATCGACCGTTGAAACGGTTTATATGTCAGTATTATCGACATTAATTGCCGCTTTATTAGGCTTACCACTTGGTTTTTTAACCTTTTTAACCAATAAAGGGGCGATTTTAGAAAACAAAAAACTCAATGCGTTTTTAAACGTCATTATTAATATCGGGCGTTCAATTCCTTATATTATTTTATTACTCGCTTTAATTCCGCTAACGAGCTGGTTACTTCCTGGCGGTAGCATTGGTTCTAATGCGGCGATTGTGTCATTAAGTGCAGCCGCAACGCCATTTTTTGCACGTCTTACGAGCAATGCACTTTTTGAGATACCAACCGGTTTGACTGAAACAGCAAAAGCCATGGGAGCAACCAATTGGCAAATTATTCGTAAATTCTATTTGCCTGAATCTTTACCAACGCTTATTAATGCGATTACGCTCACTTTCGTGACATTAATTGGCTATACCGCAATGGCGGGAACGCAAGGTGGTGGTGGCTTAGGAAGCCTCGCCATTAACTATGGTGTCTATCGTAATATGCCATCGGTAACTTGGGCGGCAACGATTGTTATCGTGATTATCGTGATGCTCAGTCAAAAATTAGGCGACACACTCGCAAAACGAGTGGATCACCGTTAATTATTTTCTATACCATTTTATTCACAACAAGGAAAAAACATGAAATTAAAAAACTTATTTGCTATCACCGCTATCGCGTCAGCATTAGTATTAACAGGTTGTAAAGAAGAGAAAAAAGCAGATGCAGCATCAACTGCACCTGCTCCAACATCAATCAAAGTTGGGGTAATGGCTGGTCCTGAACACCAAGTAGCCGAAACCGCGGCAAAAGTAGCAAAAGACAAATACAACTTAAATGTTGAATTTGTTTTATTCAATGACTACGCATTACCAAACACGGCTGTATCTAAAGGCGATTTAGATGCTAACGCAATGCAACACAAACCTTACTTAGATGAAGATGTAAAAGCGAAGAACTTGAACAACTTAGTGATCGTTGGTAACACCTTTGTTTACCCGCTTGCTGGCTATTCTAAAACCATCAAAAATGTAAATGAATTAAAAGATGGCGCGAAAATTGTGGTGCCAAATGACCCATCAAACCGTGGTCGTGCATTAATCCTTCTTGAGAAACAAGGTTTAATCAAACTTAAAAATTCTAACGATCTTCTTTCAACTGTCGCAGATATCGTTGAAAATCCGAAAAACTTAAAAATTTCTGAAGTAGATACCTCTGTTGCAGCTCGTGCATTAGATGATGTTGATCTTGCTGTTGTAAATAACACTTATGCGGGTCAAGTTGGCTTAAATGCACAAGATAACGGCGTATTCGTAGAAGACAAAGATTCTCCATACGTAAACATCATCGTTGCACGTACTGATAACAAAGACAGCAAAGCGATCCAAGATTTCGTGAAAGCATACCAAACTGAAGAAGTTTACCAAGAAGCGAAAAAACACTTTAAAGATGGTGTTGTAAAAGGCTGGTAATCTCAGCTTAAGCACAATATTTCAAAGCCACCGATAAGGTGGCTTTTTTATTGATGAAAAGAAAGTGCGGTCATTTTTACGATACTTTTCCAAACGAAAAACGCATCAAAAACTGACCGCACTTTCTGCATTAAGATAATAAAAAACCCGAGCCTAAACTCGGGTTTTCTTTTTTAGCAATTAGCGATTACTCTGCATCATCTGCCATATTAAGCATTTCTGCTAAGTTAGTTGTTGCATCATCTGCTGTCATCACGAATTCATCAACAATTGCCGCTTCATCGTCTTCAGACAATTTAATCACAACATCGTCTACAATACGTTTTTTGTGACGACCTTGGTGATACGCAAAACCAGTACCAGCAGGGATTAAACGACCTACGATTACGTTCTCTTTCAAGCCGCGTAATTCATCACGTTTACCTGCCACTGCGGCTTCAGTAAGCACGCGAGTGGTTTCTTGGAACGATGCCGCAGAAATGAAGGACTCTGTCGCCAATGACGCTTTGGTAATACCAAGTAATTCACGTTCGAACTCAACTGGTGGTTTACCTTCCACTTCACGTTTACGGTTCACAATTTTCACGCGAGCCACTTCAACTTGTTCCCCTTCGAGGAATTCGCTGTCATAAGCTTTGGTAATGACTGCTTTACGTAACATTTGACGTACGATAACTTCGATGTGCTTATCGTTAATTTTTACCCCTTGTAAGCGGTAAACTTCTTGCACTTCGTTCACGATATATTCAGTTACAGCACGAACACCACGTAAACGTAAGATATCGTGTGGAGTCTCTGCACCATCAGAAATCACATCACCACGTTCAACCATCTCACCTTCAAATACGTTGAGTTGACGCCATTTTGGAATCATTTCTTCGTAGATTTCACCTTCAGTTGGGGTGATTAGTAAGCGACGTTTACCTTTGGTTTCTTTACCGAAGGACACGATACCTGAAATTTCAGCCAAGATTGCAGGCTCTTTCGGTTTACGAGCTTCGAATAAATCAGCAACGCGTGGAAGACCACCGGTAATATCTTTAGTACCTACAGATTCTTGTGGAATACGTGCAAGTGGTTCACCCACTTTCACTTCCGCACCGTCATCTAAACTAACGATTGCTTTACCTGGTAAGAAGTATTGCGCAATAACGTCAGTTTCAGGTAAGAAGATATCGTTACCTTTTGCATCAACTAATTTGATGGTTGGACGTAGATCTTTACCTGCAGTTGCACGTTCACCCACGTCTTGTACCACGATAGAAGAAAGACCAGTTAATTCATCCGTTTGACGAGTTACAGTTAAACCATCCACGATATCAACGAATTTCACAAAACCAGATACTTCAGAGACTACTGGCATAGTATGTGGATCCCAGTTTGCCACTGTTTCACCAGCAGACACTTCTTGACCGTCAGCTTTGTTCAATACAGTACCGTAAGGCACTTTATAATGTTCTTTCGTACGACCAAATGCATCAGTTACGGTTAATTCAGTATTACGAGAAGTTAAAACTAATTTACCTTCGTCATTAACAACGAATTTTGCGTTAGCAAGGTGTAAAGTACCGTTGTTTTTGATTTGTACGCTAGATTCTTTCGCTGCTGCAGAAGCTGCACCACCGATGTGGAACGTACGCATGGTTAACTGTGTACCTGGCTCACCGATAGATTGAGCAGCGATAACACCCACTGCTTCACCTTGGTTGATGAGGTGACCACGCGCTAAGTCACGACCGTAACATTTCGCACACACACCGAAGTCAGTATCACAAGTTACAACAGAACGTACTTTTACGCTGTCTACTGAGTTTGCATCTAACACATCACAAAGTTTTTCATCTAATAAGGTGTTACGTGCAATTAAGACTTCTTCTGTACCTGGTTTATACACATCTTCAGCCACAACACGACCTAATACTAATTCGCGAAGTGGAACTTTCTCATCGCCACCTTCGATTAATGGGGTCATGACTAAGCCTTCGTGCGTACCACAGTCATCTTCAACAATTACTAAGTCTTGTGCTACGTCAACTAAACGACGAGTTAAGTAACCAGAGTTTGCTGTTTTTAATGCGGTATCCGCCAAACCTTTACGCGCACCGTGGGTCGAAATAAAGTACTGAAGTACGTTCAAACCTTCACGGAAGTTCGCTGTAATTGGGGTTTCGATAATCGAGCCATCTGGACGCGCCATCAAACCACGCATACCTGCTAACTGACGAATCTGAGCTGCAGAACCACGAGCACCAGAGTCAGCCATCATAAAGATGCTGTTGAAAGAAGCTTGTTTCTCAGGATTACCTTCACGGTTGATAACTTCTTCCTGAGATAAGTTTTCCATCATTGCTTTCGCTACACGCTCATTTGCTGCAGCCCAAATATCGATGACTTTGTTATAACGCTCACCCGCTGTTACAAGACCAGATTGGAACTGTTCTTGAATTTCAGCCACTTCAGCTTCCGCAGCAGAAATAATTTCGTATTTTTTCTCTGGGATAACCATATCGTCGATACCCACAGAAGAACCTGAACGTGCCGCATAAGCAAAACCGGTATACATAATATGGTCAGCAAACATTACCGCTTCTTTCAAACCTAAACGACGATAAGCTTCGTTGATAAGTTTAGAAATTGCTTTTTTACCTAATGTTTGGTTGAACAATGAATAAGGCATACCTTTTGGCGCGATCATCCATAAGATTGCACGACCGATAGTGGTATCGGTTAATGTGGTTTTCTCTTCGAATTCGCCAGCTTCATTTTTCACATATTCAGTAATACGTACTTTAACGCGAGAATGTAATTCTGCTTCACCTGTGCGATAGGCTTTTTCAGCTTCACGCGGATCTTGCAATAACATGCCTTCACCTTTACCGTTCACTTTTTCACGGGTCATATAGTAAAGACCTAACACCACGTCTTGTGATGGAACGATAATAGGATCACCGTTTGCAGGTGAAAGTACGTTGTTGGTTGACATCATTAACGCACGTGCTTCTAACTGAGCTTCAAGTGTTAATGGTACGTGAACCGCCATTTGGTCACCATCGAAGTCCGCGTTGAACGCCGCACAAACAAGTGGGTGTAACTGGATTGCTTTACCTTCGATTAGAAGTGGTTCGAACGCTTGGATACCTAAACGGTGAAGTGTCGGTGCACGGTTCAATAGAATTGGGTGCTCACGAATAACTTCTGCCAAGATATCCCAAACGATCGCGTCTTCACGCTCAACCATTTTCTTAGCCGCTTTGATTGTAGTTGCATAACCACGGCTTTCTAATTTTGCGTAGATAAACGGACGGAATAATTCCAATGCCATTTTCTTCGGTAAACCACATTGGTGTAAGTGCAAGTATGGACCTACAGTGATTACAGAACGGCCTGAATAGTCAACACGTTTACCTAATAAGTTTTGACGGAAACGACCTTGTTTACCTTTGATCATATCCGCAAGTGATTTTAATGGACGGCGGTTAGAACCAGTAATCGCACGACCACGACGACCATTATCTAATAACGCATCAACAGATTCTTGTAACATACGTTTTTCGTTGCGCACGATAATATCTGGTGCAATTAAATCTAATAAACGTTTTAAACGGTTGTTACGGTTAATCACGCGACGATATAAATCGTTTAAGTCAGAAGTCGCAAAACGACCACCATCTAATGGTACTAACGGACGTAAATCTGGTGGAAGTACTGGTAATACAGTCATCACCATCCACTCTGGTTTGTTACCAGATTGTTGGAACGCTTCTAATAATTTTAAGCGTTTAGTGATTTTCTTACGTTTTGTTTCAGAGTTAGTTTCTTGTAACTCTTCACGTAATTTTTCACATTCCACTTCAAGATCAATACCTTTAAGTAAATCTTGAATTGCTTCAGCACCCATTTTCGCTTCGAATTCATCTTGCCAGCGGTCTTCTGCATCAAGGAATTGTTCTTCAGTTAATAACTGTCCACGTTCCAAATCGGTCATACCAGGTTCGGTTACGATGTACATTTCAAAGTAAAGCACACGTTCAATATCACGTAACGGCATATCAAGTAATAAACCGATACGGGACGGAAGTGATTTTAAGAACCAAATGTGTGCAACTGGACAAGCCAATTCAATGTGGCCCATACGTTCACGACGCACTTTAGTTTGTGTTACTTCAACACCACATTTTTCACAAATCACACCACGGTGTTTTAAGCGTTTATATTTTCCGCATAAACATTCGTAATCTTTTACTGGCCCGAAAATACGTGCACAGAAAAGACCGTCACGCTCAGGTTTGAACGTACGATAGTTGATTGTTTCAGGTTTTTTAACTTCACCAAATGACCAAGAACGGATCATGTCTGGAGAAGCTAACCCAATTTTAATCACATCAAAATCTTCACTGGTTTTTGATTGTGCTTTTAAAAACTTAACTAAGTCTTTCACAAATAGTCTCCTGTCGGAGTTAAGGGTTTCAAAGTGCGGTCAAAAATATTTTGTTTTTTAACCGCACTTCGGCGATTTCTTCCTTTTGCTTCCCCTGCCGAACAGGGGAAGACCGGTTTGTCGATTACTCTTCGTCTAGCTCGATATTCAAACCAAGTGAACGGATTTCTTTCATAATTACGTTGAAAGATTCCGGTGTACCCGGATCCATTTGTTGGTTGCCGCTGACGATGTTTTTATACATCTTCGTACGACCGTTCACGTCATCGGATTTCACAGTTAACATTTCTTGTAAGGTGTAAGCAGCACCGTATGCTTCAAGTGCCCATACCTCCATCTCACCGAAACGTTGACCACCGAATTGTGCTTTACCTCCAAGTGGTTGTTGAGTAACAAGACTATAAGAACCTGTTGAACGAGCATGCATTTTGTCATCAACTAAGTGGTTCAATTTGAGCATGTACATATAACCTACGGTTACTGGACGCTCGAATTTCTCACCTGTACGGCCATCGTATAACGTGATCTGACCTGAAGTTGGTAAGCCACCAAGTTTCAACATTTCTTTGATTTCTTGCTCATCAGCACCATCAAACACTGGTGTTGCTACCGGTAAACCTTTACGTAGGTTTTCTGCTAAACGCATGATTTCGTCATCACTAAAGGTGCTTAAATCCACTTTTTGTGCGCCATGACCTAAATCGTATGCTTTTTGCATATAGCCACGAAGTTTCTCAACATCTTGTTTTTGTTTGATCATCGCATTGATTTGATCACCGATACCTTTAGCAGCTAAGCCTAAGTGGGTCTCTAAGATCTGACCGATGTTCATACGAGATGGTACACCTAGTGGGTTCAATACGATTTCAACCGGTTGACCGTTTTCATCGTATGGCATATCTTCCACAGGGTTGATTTTTGAGATAACACCTTTGTTACCGTGACGACCCGCCATTTTATCACCCGGTTGGATGTGACGTTTCACCGCTAGGTAAACTTTAACCACTTTTAACACGCCTGGTGCTAGGTCATCGCCTTTAATGATTTTCTTACGTTTTACTTCAAGTTTGTGTTCAAACTCTTTACGTAATTCTTCATATTGCTCAGCAAGCTGTTCTAATTGGTTTTGTTTTTCTTCATCTGAAATGGTTTGTTCTAACCATTTTGTGCGATCCATTTTATCTAATTGAGCCGCATCAATACCGCCAGCGATAAGGACATTACGCACACGAGCAAACAAGCCTGCTTCTAAGATTTCTAATTCATCAGAAAGGTCTTTCTTAGCTTGTTTTAACTGCATTTCTTCAATTTCTAATGCACGTTTGTCTTTTTCTACGCCATCACGGGTGAAGACTTGAACGTCAATTACAGTACCGCTTACGCTATTTGGTACACGTAATGAAGAGTCTTTCACATCAGATGCTTTTTCACCGAAGATTGCACGTAACAATTTTTCTTCTGGTGTTAATTGAGTTTCGCCTTTAGGGGTGACTTTACCGACTAAGATGTCGCCACCTTTTACTTCAGCCCCCACATACACGATACCAGATTCATCCAATTTGCTTAATGCAGATTCACCTACATTTGGAATATCCGCAGTGATTTCTTCAGAACCTAATTTAGTATCACGTGCCACACAAGATAATTCTTGAATGTGAATTGTCGTGAAGCGGTCTTGTTGTACTACACGCTCGGAAACTAACATTGAGTCTTCGAAGTTATAACCATTCCAAGGCATGAATGCCACACGGATATTTTGACCTAATGCTAATTCACCTAAGTCTGTTGAAGGACCATCTGCTAAGACTTCACCACGATTAATTGGATCGCCTAAATTCACACAAGGAATTTGGTTGATACAGGTATTTTGGTTAGAACGGGTGTATTTAATTAAGTTATAAATATCAATACCCGCTTCGCCTGCTACGGTTTCGTCCTCATTTACTTTGATAACGATACGAGAAGCATCAACATATTGAACTGTACCACCACGTTTCGCTACAACCGCCACACCTGAATCAAGTGCGATTGGTTTTTCCATACCTGTACCCACTAACGGCTTATCAGCACGTAAAGTCGGAACCGCTTGACGTTGCATGTTCGCACCCATTAAGGCACGGTTCGCATCGTCATGCTCTAAGAATGGAATTAACGCTGCTGCCACAGATACAACTTGTTGAGTTGAAACGTCCATGTAGTGAATTTCTTCTGGTTTATAAAGACCTGATTCACCACGTTCACCACGTGCAGTAACGAATGCATCTGTAAAGCGATTGTTCTCATCAAGGTTTGAGTTCGCCTGTGCAATGATGTAGTTCGCTTCATCAATTGCAGATAAATATTCGATTTCTTCGGTTACTTGACCATCAACCACTTTACGATATGGGGTTTCTAAGAAACCATAATCGTTAGTACGAGCAAACGCAGAAAGTGAGTTGATCAAACCGATGTTTGGACCTTCAGGGGTTTCGATTGGACATAAACGACCATAGTGAGTGTTATGCACGTCACGCACCTCAAAGCCAGCACGTTCACGCGTTAAACCGCCTGGACCTAATGCAGAAATACGACGTTTGTGTGTTACTTCTGATAATGGGTTATTTTGGTCCATGAATTGCGAAAGTTGTGAAGAACCAAAGAATTCTTTCACAGCCGCAGAAATTGGTTTTGGATTAATTAAGTCTTGTGGCGTGATCGCATCTAAATCGCCTAAAGATAAACGCTCTTTAACTGCTCTTTCTACACGAACTAAACCAATACGGAATTGGTTTTCTGCCATTTCACCCACAGAACGAATACGACGGTTGCCCAAGTGGTCGATATCATCCACTTCACCACGACCATTACGGATATCGATGAGTTTTTTCATCACACGAATGATATCGTCGTTGCTTAAAATACCCGTACCCTCGCCTTCAGGAATACCTAATGAGCGATTAAACTTCATACGACCTACTGCAGATAAATCATAACGTTCTGCAGAGAAGAATAAGTTATTGAATAACGCTTCTGAAGATTCTGGTGTAGGTGGTTCACCTGGACGCATCATACGATAGATTTCATATAATGCACTTACACGATCGTAAGTTGGATCAACACGTAATGTTTCAGAAATATACGGACCGTAATCTAAGTCATTAGTGAATAATGTTTCGATCACTTTATATCCTGCTTGCGATAATTTCGCTAACACTTCTAAAGAAATCTCGCCATTTGCTGGGCAAATAATTTCACCTGATTCAAGATCAACGTAATCTTTCGCTGCTACTTTACCTGCGATATATTCAGTTGGCACTTCAACTTGTGTCACATTATCTTTTTCTAATGCTTTGATGTGACGAGCAGTGATACGACGACCGCGTTCTACATAGACTTTGCCATTTGCTTCGATATCAAATGTCGCCGTTTCACCACGTAAACGCTCTGGCACTAATGTCATGAGTAATTTATTGCCAGCGATCTCGAAAGTTACTTTGTCGAAGAATAAGTTTAAGATTTCTTCAACGGTGTAACCTAGCGCACGTAAAATAATGGTTGCCGGTAATTTACGACGACGGTCAATACGCGCATATAAGTTATCTTTTGGATCAAATTCGAAATCTAACCAAGAACCACGGTAAGGGATAATGCGTGCGTTATAAAGCACTTTACCTGAAGAGTGCGTTTTACCTTTGTCAGAATCAAAGAATACGCCCGGGCTACGGTGTAATTGTGAAACGATAACACGCTCAGTACCATTGATAACAAAAGTACCGTTGTCAGTCATTAATGGGATTTCACCCATATATACTTCGCTTTCTTTAATGTCTTTGACTGCGCGTGATGAAGATTCTTTATCGTAGCTAACTAAACGTAATTTTACGCGTAAACCTGCTGCATAAGTTGAACCACGAATTTGACATTCACGTACATCAAATTCTGGCTCTTCTAAACGGTAATCAACATATTGTAATTCTGTATAACCGTTATTGCTTACGATTGGGAAAACAGAACGGAATGCAGCTTCTAAGCCTTGTTGACCTTCAGGATCTTTTTGAATGAATTTATCAAAAGAATCTAATTGGATAGTTAATAAATAAGGTACATTTAAAACTTGCGGACGTTTGCCGAAGTCTTTACGAATTCGTTTTTTCTCAGTATAGGAGTAACCCATTATTGGTTTTCCTCTGTAAATTTTAGTGAGACCGAGTTGATATAAAAAAAGTGCGGTCAAATTAATTGACGTTTTTATTTATATCGGAAATTGACGCCGTTTCGGATACCGCACTCTGAACCTTACTTCTGTAGTGGGCTACTTAAATTAAAACGTCTGATTAATTTAAGTGGAAACAGATACCATTAAACGGAAAATGCCTATCTGTTTTTTGTGCTGTTTTTGATAGCACAAAATGGCTGATGGTAAACCACCAGCCATTAAGCCTGAGAAACAGGACATAAGTGAATCAAAAATTATTTGATTTCTACTTTTGCACCAGCTTCTTCTAATTCTTTCTTAAGTGCTTCAGCTTCTTCTTTAGAAACGCCTTCTTTTAAGTTAGCTGGAGCAGATTCAACTAAGTCTTTAGCTTCTTTTAAGCCTAAACCAGTTGCACCACGTACTGCTTTGATAACTGCTACTTTGTTAGCACCAGCTTCAGCAAGAACTACGTCGAATTCAGTTTTTTCTTCTGCCGCTGCTGCTGCACCGCCAGCTGCTGGAGCTGCTGCTACTGCTGCTGCAGAAACGCCGAATTTTTCTTCCATCGCTGCGATTAATTCAACGATTTCAGTTACAGATTTAGAAGCGATCGCTTCAATGATTTGTTCGTTAGTTAATGACATAACAATCAATTCCTAAAATTAATAAAGTTAAATGAAGTAAGAAACGCTTAATGATTAAGCTGCTTCTTGTAATTTGTCGCGTAATGCCGCAAAAGTGCGAACAAGTTTGCCTGCCGCAGCTTCTTTCATTGTGCCCATTAAACGTGCAATTGCTTCTTCGTAAGTTGGTAATGTTGCTAAGAATTCAACATCTTGGATCTTACCTTCAAAGGCTGCACCTTTAATTTCAAACTTATCGTTTGCTTTAGCAAAATCTTTGAACAAACGTGCTGCTGCACCTGGGTGTTCATTAGAGAATGCGATAAGTGTTGGACCTACAAACGTATCTTGTAAGCATTCGAAATCAGTGCCTTCAACCGCACGACGTAATAAAGTATTACGAACAACGCGCATTGTTACACCAGCTTCACGAGCTGCTTTACGTAATTCAGTCATTTTATCAACAGTTACACCACGAGAGTCCGCGATTACTGCTGAAAGTGCACCTTTGGCTGCTTCATTTACTTCGGCAACAATTGCTTGTTTGTCTTGAAGATTTAATGCCATTGGCTTTTAGCTCCTGAATACACTCCGATTTCTCGGAATTAATTTACCTCATCGAAAGAGTTATCTTTCAGACCAGGACGACTTCGGTGCCCAGAAGCAAGAAATATTCTTATTCTGTTCACCATCTACGTAGGATTATTAAGACGATTATTGCTAACCATTCCCTACGGTCTTGGACGGGGCTTGAATAGGTCAAGCACCAACCAGAAATTTTACGCTAAGCGTAATTTAGGAGCGAGATTATAGTGATTAATCTCGCTCTTGTAAAGTCTATTGTAGAAAAAATCTGCAGATTTTAACCGCACTTTCCTATTATTTTCTTACCGCAATTGCTTCGATTTCTAAGCCAACATCTTTTGGCAAGCGAGCAACTTCTACGCAAGAACGAGCAGGGAAATTAGGGTGATTATTTTCTTTAAAGAATTTCTCATACTCTGCATTTACTGCTGCAAAATCATTAAGATCTTTCACAAACACCGTGGTTTTCACAATATCACCCACTTTCAAACCAGCCTGTTCAATAATCGCCTTCACGTTTTCTAACGATTGACGCGCCTGAGCTACAATATCTTTTGGCACTTCACCCGTTGCAGGGTTAACCGGGATTTGACCTGATGTTAAAACTAAATTACCTAAATCTACCGCTTGAACATAAGGACCGATTGCTGCTGGGGCTTTTTCTGTATGAATAATTTTAGTCATGATATTCTCCTTTAATATTGACATATAAATACGCTTGCTATCCTAACATATAAGTGACTTTATCGCTTATACGAGTATTCTTAATCAATCTCTTTTAATACATCATCAGACAATTCTTTCTGTGAACTTTCTTTTACTTTGCCATCATTTACTTTAAATTCTAAATTCTGATAGTAAGCTTCGCGGAAAGTAACATAAGGATCTTGTGCTTGATTAAGCAATTCTGTTTGGTCCAATGTTTTCGAGCGTTTATCTACGGCTTGCACACCATATTTCACCAGTGACCATGGGCCGCCTACCCAATTCCAGAAAGGATAAGTATAAGCCGCATCGACCACTGCACCGGTTAATTGACGAGGTGTTGTCGCATTATAAATTGGTAATACAATATAAGTACCTGCATCTACACCATAGGTGCCCAACGTTTCACCAAAGCTACGCTGATCATAAACCTGCAAGTCTTTGCTTGCACTGGCAAAGTCAAATAAACCACCGATACCAAAGGTGGAGTTAATCCAGAAACGGTTGAAGTGGACAAAGGCTTTTTTCGGTTCACCTTCTAATAAACGGTTCACAAAGCTCACTGGCTCATCTAAGTTATTTGCCACATTAGCTAAACCTTTTGTGACCGGTGTCGGCACGTAATCACGCCAGCCTTTCGCTGCGGGTTCTAACACATAACGGTCCATGACTTTATAGTTAAAATCAAACATCGTGCGGTTAAAACTTTCTAATTTATCATTGCGTTCACCATCAGCTTTGGTTGCACAACCCGTTAATACAGCTGTTGCCATTAAGCCGACCGCAAGTAAAGGTGTTTTTTTCATTCCACTTTCCTATCACAAAAAATTGTCTTTATTCTAACCAACTTGAAAGATAACTACAAAAAATTTATTAAAACCTAGATATGACTTTTATGTTAGCTATGTTTAATCATGGTGCTTTTTAGTTTTCCAAAAATGACTTTTGTTCCCGACATAAACAAAAATGCCACCTTTCGGTGGCATGCTTTGCAATATAGATTAATTATTCAGTTGCATTTTTTAATGGAATTTCTGCATCTGGCTCGCGAGTAATACGGTTACGTAAATCACGACGAATAATTTCAATTGTCCAGAACCAGAAAATGTGTCCCACTAATTCAGAAATATGTTCATATAATGGCCATTCTGCAACAGGTGGTGTTAAACCTAATGCAGGGAAAGTGATATAGTGCACACAAATATCTGCGATTAAACCAGCACCAATACCTTGCCAGAATTTGATTTTAGGGAAACGTTCTGCCACTAAGCAGTAAGCAATAGCAAATACTAATGAGAAAGTAATGTGAGTCACACCAATCCAGTCAAAACCATGATCTGCAAAAGTGAATGCTGCTTGAGTTGGATCAATACCTAAATAATCACGTAAGAATACGTGTGGTGGGTTTAAGAATGCACGTGAACAGACTTGAAGAATTTGATCTTGGCTTAAACCTGTGATGTCTACTTTACATGCTGCTGCGAAGAAATCGATTGGACTACGCGGTGGGAATGGATGCTCAGCACCCCATTTTACGAATGCAGAAATTAAACCTGCAATAATACCAACAAAAATCGCTACGCCATAACGACGACGATTAGCAGGAGTTTGTTCAAAAATACCTGACATATATTTGCTCCGAAAAAAGAAAAAATGACCGCACTTTGTATCAAAAGTCGCGGTTCCCATTTTGCTTTAGCAAAACTTGTCTTTGATTTTCAATGACTTTGACTTGTTAGTCAAGAACTAATTATTAAGAGTTAGAACATTTTATGATAAGAATAAAAAATGCGGTTATTTCTAACCGCACTTTTTTATCTATTAAAGTTTTGCTGAAAGCATTGCTTCTAATTTCTCTTGGTCAACTGCAAATTTGCGAATCCCCTCTGCCAATTTCTCAACAGCCATCGCATCGCTGTTATGTTGCCAGTAGAATTCTGCTTCAGTTAATGGTTGAGGTTTCGCTTTTACTTCACCTTTGTAGTCTAGTTTACGTACAAGTGCGGTTGAATTTTCTTGTAATTCTTTAAGTAAAGCGGGAGCGATAGTTAAACGGTCACAACCTGCTAATTCAATAATTTCACCTACATTACGGAAACTTGCGCCCATCACCACGGTTTTATAACCATATTCTTTGTAATAGTTATAAATTTTGGTTACAGAAATAACACCTGGGTCTTCTGCTGGAGCATATTCTTTTTTATCAGTATTTGCTTTGTACCAGTCTAAGATACGACCGACAAATGGTGAAATTAAGTAAACTCCTGCTTCAGCACACGCACGTGCTTGCGCTTCGGAGAATAATAAGGTTAAGTTACAGTTAATACCTTCTTTTTCAAGAATTTCTGCTGCACGAATACCTTGCCATGTTGAAGCAATTTTGATCAAAATACGATCATTTGAAATACCTGCCGCATTATAAAGTGCGATAAGTTTACGTGCTTTTTCAACGGTTGCTTGAGTATCGTAAGAAAGACGTGCATCCACTTCAGTTGAAATGCGTCCTGGGACAATTTTTAAAATTTCTAAACCGATGTTTACCGCTAATTTATCTTCTGCATCAATTAGTTGTTGTGCTTTATCCGCACTTTGTGCTTTGGCATAAGCAATCGCTTCATCAATTAATGGGGCATATTGTGGTAATGCTGAAGCACTTAAAATTAAAGATGGGTTTGTTGTTGCATCTTGCGGTTGGTATTTTTTAATTGCATCAATATCGCCAGTATCAGCTACAACGACGGTCATACTACGAAGTGAATCTAACTGAGTTGTCATTATATTCTCCTTGAATGGATTTGTTTGAATTCAACTGCCTTACGATAGCATAATTAGCTTTAAAAGGGTAATTCGTCCAGGAAAATATTTACGATAGGGAAAACCAATTCATTCTAGATTTGCCCCTCATACCATCACTTTTAGCAATTTTTTCGTAATTTATTAGATACAAATCACAAAACGTTATTTTTCTTTAAATAATCACCTTACAAATCTTTACAAACATGAATTTTTGAGCTAATAAGAGAAGGACTCTTTATAAAAATATCGCCTAATGACAAGGAGGCTCAAATGCAACACAAACTACTTTTCTCTGCAATTGCTCTTGCTCTTTCCTATTCTGCGCAAGCCGTTATAGTACCTGAGGGAACGCAATTAGATGAAAAACAACATATCGTGATCAATAACGGGGCTGAACCACAAAGTTTTGACCCACAAAAAACTGAAGGTGTACCTGAATCTACCGTTGCTTATCAATTACTTGAAGGCCTCGTTACCTCAGACTCCGAAGGTAAACTTCAACCGGGTGTAGCTGAAAGCTGGGAAAACACACCAGACTTTAAAACTTGGACATTCCATTTACGTAAAGATGCCAAATGGTCAAATGGTGATCCCGTTACCGCGCACGATTTCGTGTTTGCTTGGCGTCGTTTAGTGGATCCTGCAACAGCAGCCCCTTATGCAAGTTACTTAAGTTATTTACAAGTAGAAAATGCACAAGACATCATTGACGGTAAGAAAAAACCGGCTGAATTAGGTGTTGAAGCAAAAGATGATTACACCTTTGTGGTTCACGCAACCAATCCTGTGCCTTATGCAGTCAGTTTAACGACTCACCAATCCTTATTGCCATTACCACAAAAAGTGGTCGAAAAATTGGGCGATGCATGGGTGAAAAAAGAAAATTACGTGGGTAATGGTGCCTATAAACTGACGAACCACATTATTAATGAAAAAATCGAATTTGAACGTAACCCACTCTACTGGAACGATAAAGAGACTGTCATTAACAGTGCGACATTCCTTGCGATTGAAAACCCAAGTACTGATGTGGCGCGTTATCGTGCAGGCGATTTAGATATGACGAACTATGCCTTACCACCAGAACAGTTTGCTAAATTACAAAAAGAATTGCCTGGCGAAGTATTCACGACACGTACGCTTGCAACCTATTCTTATGAATTAAACAATAAGAAAGCGCCTTTTGATAACGTGAATGTTCGTAAAGCCTTGAACTTATCCCTTGACCGTAATGTGATCACCGATAAAGTTTTAGGTCAAGGTCAAACACCAACCTATGTATTTACGCCGACTTACATCGAAGAAGGTCAGCTCATTCAACAACCTGCTTATTCAAAAGAACCAATGGCGCAGCGTAATGAAGAAGCCATTAAACTCTTAGAAGAAGCTGGCTACAGCAAAGCAAATCCGTTGAAATTCAGCATTCTTTACAACACCAATGAAAACCACAAAAAAGTGGCCATTGCTGCAGCATCTATGTGGAAAGCGAACACCAAAGGTTTAATTGATGTGAAATTAGAAAACCAAGAGTGGAAAACCTACATTGATAGCCGTCGTGCAGGCCGTTACGATGCTGCACGTGCAGGATGGAATGCGGATTACAACCAAGCCACAACATTCGGCAACTATTTCTTATCTAATTCGAGTAACAATACCGCAAAATATGCGAACCCAGAATACGATAAAGCCATTGCTGAATCTTATGTCGCAACGGATGCGGAAGGTCGTGCAAAAGCCTACGCGAAAGCCGAAGAAATTCTTGCAAAAGATTTCGGTATCGTGCCAATCTTTAACTATGTGAATCCACGCTTAGTGAAACCTTACGTAAAAGGCTATTCAGGCAAAGATCCACAAGATCACATTTACTTACGCAACCTTTATATTATTAAACATTAATTCGTTGCTCGTATTTAAGTGCGGTTAAAAATTATCGTGTTTTTTGACCGCACTTTTCGCCCATTTTGGTTGGAGTTATTATGCTCAAATTTATTTTTAAACGGCTGTTGGAAGCCTTACCAACGCTGTTTATTTTGATTACTTTTTCCTTCTTTCTGATGCGTCTCGCCCCTGGTAGCCCGTTCACATCGGAACGTGCTTATCCACCAGAAGTCATGGCAAATATCGAAGCGAAGTATCATTTAAATGAACCATTACATAAACAATATTTCCTTTATTTGGAAAATCTTTCCAAAGGCGATTTTGGTCCCTCTTTTAAATATAAAGATCAATCGGTCAATGATTTAATCGCATCAGCCTTCCCTGTTTCCTTAAAATTAGGGATGGTCGCTTTCGCCTTTGCAGTGGTATTAGGTGTCACAGCGGGTACGCTTGCCGCACTCAATCAAAATAGCCGTTGGGATTATATTTTGATGAGTTTCTCAATGCTTGGCGTCATTATGCCAAGCTTCGTCTTCGCACCAGTCTTAGTGCTAATTTTCGCCATTTATTTGGGTTGGTTACCCGCTGGCGGTTGGAATGGCGGTTCAGCAATGTACATTATTTTACCCGTAGCATCCTTAACTATCGCTTATGTTGCAGGGATTGCGCGTATCATGCGTGGCTCGATGATTGAAGTGCTGCACTCCAACTTTATTCGTACCGCCAAAGCTAAAGGACTTTCCACGTCGAGAATCATTTTAAAACATGCTTTGCGCCCTGCTCTTTTACCCGTGATAACCTATTTAGGCCCCGCTTTCGTAGGGATTATTACCGGCTCAATGGTTATCGAAAGCGTATTTGGTTTACCTGGCATGGGGTTATTATTTGTAAACGGCGCATTAAACCGCGATTATTCTTTAGTTTTGAGCCTCACCATTTTAGTGGGCACATTAACCATTTTATTTAATGCGATTGTGGATATTTTATACGCCATCATCGATCCAAAAATTCGTTATTAAGGACAAGTTATGACAGATTATCGTACTCAGCCGATTAATCAGAAAAATGCGGATTTTGTGGAACACGTGGCTGACCGTATTGAAGAAATGCAACTAGAAGGCCGCAGTCTATGGCAAGATGCGAAACGCCGTTTTTTCCGCAACAAAGCGGCCGTTGCCAGTCTGATTATTCTAGCGTTTATTATTGTATTTATTACCGTAGCGCCTTGGTTCTTCCCCTTTACCTATGAAGATACCGATTGGAATATGATGAGCTCCCCACCAACAATGGAAGGCTATCACTTCTTCGGTACCGATGCCTCGGGTCGCGACTTATTGGTACGTACTGCGATCGGTGGACGTATTTCCTTATTGGTCGGTATTGCTGGTGCTTTCATTTCCGTGACTATCGGCACAATTTATGGGGCGATTTCCGGTTATGTAGGCGGTAAAACAGATATGTTAATGATGCGTTTTTTAGAGATTCTCAGCTCATTTCCATTTATGTTTTTCGTGATTTTGTTGGTGACTCTTTTTGGCCAAAACATTTTCTTAATTTTTATCGCAATCGGGGCCATTGCTTGGCTTGGTCTTGCACGTATCGTACGCGGACAAACCCTCAGCCTAAAAAATAAAGAATTCGTCGAAGCCGCCATCGTTTGTGGCGTACCTCGTCGCCAAATCATTTTGAAACACATTATTCCGAATGTATTAGGCTTAGTAGCAGTTTACGCCTCGCTTGAAGTACCTGGACTCATTCTATTTGAATCATTCTTAAGCTTCTTAGGATTAGGAACTCAAGAGCCAATGAGTAGTTGGGGGGCACTCTTAAGTGATGGTGCTGCACAAATGGAAGTGTCGCCTTGGTTACTAATTTTCCCGGCATTTTTCCTTTGTCTTACCCTATTTTGTTTTAACTTTATCGGTGACGGGTTGCGCGATGCGCTCGATCCGAAAGATAGATAGGAGCGAATCATGAATCCTTTATTAGATGTAAAAAATCTCTACGTTCGCTTCAAAACACCAGATGGCGTCGTCACCGCAGTGAATGACTTAAACTTCACGCTCAATGCAGGAAGCACGCTGGGTATTGTAGGTGAAAGTGGTTCAGGCAAATCACAAACGGCCTTTGCTTTAATGGGTTTATTGGCAGCCAATGGTGAAGTGGAAGGTTCAGCCATTTTTGAAGGTAAAGAATTAGTTAATTTACCGAATGCTGAATTGAATAAAATCCGCGCCGAGCAAATTTCCATGATTTTCCAAGATCCAATGACGTCACTCAACCCTTACATGAAAATCGGTGAACAGCTCATGGAAGTTCTACAGTTACACAAAGGTTATGATAAACAAACTGCCTTTGCTGAATCCGTGAAAATGCTAGATGCGGTAAAAATGCCAGAAGCTAAAAAACGCATGGGCATGTATCCACACGAGTTTTCAGGTGGTATGCGTCAACGGGTGATGATTGCGATGGCTTTGCTATGTCGTCCTAAATTACTTATTGCCGATGAACCAACAACCGCTTTGGATGTGACCGTTCAAGCGCAAATCATGACTTTGTTAAATGAGTTAAAACGTGAGTTTAATACCGCGATTATTATGATCACTCACGATTTAGGTGTGGTAGCGGGTATTTGCGATCAAGTGATGGTGATGTATGCCGGACGAACCATGGAATACGGCACAGCAGAGCAAATTTTCTATCATCCAACCCATCCTTATTCTATTTACATTTGCCAAAAGGTTGCCCATTCTCGCCCCGTTGCCAATTTGCTACCGAACAATGCCAAACTGCGCCAAAACTGACCGCATTTAATGAGGGTCAATTACGCAATTGTTGGTTACCCGTGGAGAAATTTACCCTATGACAGTTTCAAATAACAAAGAATTACTCCTTGAAGTCAATCATTTAGGCGTTAGTTTTAAAATTAAAAATGATAAATCCCTTTTCTTCGCTAAACCGCAAACCTTAAAAGCAGTAAAGGATGTTTCCTTTAAGCTTTATGAAGGTGAAACCCTCGGTGTAGTAGGTGAATCGGGTTGTGGTAAATCCACGCTTGCACGTGCCATCATCGGCTTAGTCGAAGCGAGTGAAGGGGAAATCTTGTGGCTTGGTAAAAATTTACGAAAACAATCAGCTAAACAATGGAAAGATACTCGCAAAGATATCCAAATGATTTTCCAAGACCCTCTCGCCTCTCTCAATCCGAGAATGAACATTGGCGAAATCATTGCCGAGCCATTAAAGATCTATCAACCGCACTTAAGTGCTGCTGAAGTGAAAGAAAAAGTACAAGCGATGATGTTGAAAGTCGGGCTTTTACCGAACTTGATTAACCGCTATCCACATGAGTTTTCTGGTGGCCAATGTCAGCGTATCGGTATCGCTCGAGCGTTAATCATTGAGCCTAAAATAATCATTTGTGATGAACCCGTTTCTGCGTTAGATGTGTCGATTCAGGCTCAAGTGGTAAATTTATTGAAATCCCTGCAAAAAGAAATGGGGCTTTCCTTAATTTTCATCGCCCATGACTTAGCAGTGGTAAAACACATTTCTGACCGCGTGTTAGTCATGTATTTAGGTAATGCCATGGAATTAGGCAGCGATGAGGAAGTGTATAACAACACTAAACATCCTTATACCAAAGCCTTAATGTCTGCAGTTCCGATTCCCGATCCGAAATTGGAACGCAATAAATCCATTGAATTGCTTGAAGGTGAGCTACCTTCGCCAATTAATCCGCCGTCTGGTTGCGTGTTCCGTACCCGCTGCCTAAAAGCTGATGAAAATTGCGCGAAACAAAAACCACCTTTCACTAGCCAAAACAACAGCCATTTTGTGGCTTGTTTGAAAGTCTTATAAAACAAAAAGTGCGGTCAACATTCACCGCACTTTTTACTTTTACAATTCTAATTTTTCTTCAATTACTTTAGCCAAATCATCTAGCATTGCATAGCGTTTGCGATACATAGAACGTTTCTTACTCGGTACCTCATCAAGATTTATATCGATCTCTAAAGGTAATTGCCAATAGTCTTTCAACTGTCCACCTGATTCATCAAAAATCGCATCATAATCTACAACATAATGTGAACTTTGAATAAAACGCGATTTATTTTGATATTTTTGTGGAATACCTAATAATTGATTAAAGCCTAATGCTTTCGTCAATGCTTTCATCGTTTCCACCATCAAATAAGCTGGGCGTAAACCATGGCAAGTTTTTGTAAGTTGCTTCACCATCTCTTTAGAACCTTCAAAATTGGGTCCCTGCACCACAGAAATAAGCAGCGCCTCACCAAGTTTGGCAAATGTAAGTAAATACACTAATTCATTACGTGGTTTATGCCATAACTCCAGTACCCAATAACCTTCCATCGGTTGGTGCGTGGTCATCGACAATGTCATTTCAAAATCAGGAATCACTTCACCAAAACTTAATGGCGTTTTATAAATAGATGCTGAAAGTGCGGTCAATTTTTCAGGTAAAAAAAGTAGATTGTCACAAATAGCTTCGAAACGCTGTTTGCTATTAAAACGTTTATCTAAAAAACGATAAACTAATGGATAGCTATAATCTGCATGCTCATTTAATAATGTAACAAGAAAAGGATGCTGATTAATAAATTGCTCAAAGTGAACAATTGAGCCTTGATGTAAAAAAGATCGAAGACGATAACGTAGGCGCTTAAGCGCATAAGAACGCCCTGGTCTATCGGGATAAATGGCTTCTGCTTTTGGCCAGCGATATTGATTCTTTTGAGATTCCATAGTTATTAATATAATTAAAGAGGCTTTAAATCACACAAAGCGCGCATTCTCTCATAATTTCAGCAATTTTTCTATTTGTGATATGCTAGGGTCAATTGATGAAAGGAACCATTATGTCTGAAATTAAACTGAATTATCATAAAACGCATTTTCTTACGAGCGCCCCAAATATTCGTGCCATCCCAGAAGATACTGGAATTGAAATTGCTTTTGCGGGACGCTCAAATGCAGGGAAATCAACCGCACTTAATGCGTTAACCAATCAAAAAAGCTTAGCCAGAACGTCTAAAACACCTGGTCGTACACAGCTCATCAATCTTTTTGAGGTAGAGCCGAATTGTAAATTGGTGGACTTACCCGGCTATGGTTATGCTGCTGTTCCTGAGAAAATGAAAATCGAGTGGCAAAAATCCCTTGGGGAATATTTGCAAAAACGCGAATGTTTAGGCGGACTTGTTGTTTTAATGGATATTCGCCACCCTTTAAAAGATCTCGACCAACAAATGATTGAATGGGCTGTTTCTGCTGACTTATCGGTTATGTTACTTTTAACTAAAGCGGATAAACTCAGTCAAAGTGCGCGTAGCAAACAGGTCAAAATGGTACGTGAAGCGATTTTACCCTTCCAAGGTGATATTCAGGTTGAGGCCTTTTCTGCACAAAACAAAATTGGTATTGATAAATTAGCAGCCAAGTTAGATAGTTGGTTTGCCCCACTTTTCTCGTAGTTTTTTATCAAGAAAAAGTCATTTCTGCGATCTCGATCGCAAAAAAAGCACAGGATGCATGATTTCATTCTGTGCTTTTTTTATAGTGCGAAAATCTTATTATTTTTGACCGCACTTTAAGGAATCTGAATGTCTCTTGCTATTGTTTACAGCCGTGCCTCAATGGGTGTACAAGCCCCTCTTGTTACTATTGAGGTACACTTAAGTAATGGAAAGCCTGGATTTACCTTAGTTGGTCTACCCGAAAAAACCGTAAAAGAAGCGCAAGATCGTGTCAGAAGTGCATTAATGAATGCCCAGTTCAAATATCCTGCTAAACGCATCACCGTCAATCTTGCACCGGCCGATTTACCCAAAGAAGGGGGACGATTTGATTTACCTATTGCAATCGGTATTTTAGCTGCATCAGATCAACTTGATGGCAGTCGTTTAAAACAGTTTGAATTCGTTGGCGAGCTCGCATTAACGGGTGAATTACGTGGCGTACACGGCGTGATTCCCGCCATTTTAGCTGCACAAAAAGCGAAACGAGCCCCCATTATCGCTTATCAAAATGCCAATGAAGCTTCACTTGTCTCAGAGCAAGAGACTTATTTCGCTAAAAACCTTTTGGAAGTCGTACAATTCTTAAATAATCAAGAAAAATTACCTTTGGCCTCATTACTCGCACAAGAAAGTGCAGTCGGATTTTCAGCTAAAAATCACTTAGATTTGACCGATATTATTGGTCAGCAACACGCCAAACGAGCTCTGACGATTGCAGCCGCAGGTCAACACAACCTGCTCTTTTTAGGTCCACCTGGGACGGGTAAAACCATGTTAGCAAGTCGTCTCACTGCATTGCTCCCTGAAATGACGGATTTAGAAGCCATTGAAACCGCTTCGGTTACGAGTTTAGTACAAAATGAATTAAATTTTCATAACTGGAAACAACGTCCGTTTCGAGCGCCACATCATAGTGCTTCTTTGCCTGCCTTAGTTGGCGGAGGAACCATTCCCAAACCAGGCGAAATATCGCTCGCACATAACGGCGTACTTTTCCTTGATGAGCTACCTGAGTTTGAGCGTAAAGTGCTTGATGCACTTCGCCAGCCATTAGAAAGTGGAGAAATTATTATTTCGCGTGCCAATGCGAAAATCCAGTTCCCCGCTCGCTTTCAACTCGTTGCCGCAATGAATCCAAGCCCAACGGGTCATTACACTGGAACACATAATCGCACCTCACCGCAGCAAGTGATGCGTTATTTAAACCGACTTTCAGGACCGTTTTTAGATCGTTTTGATTTATCCATTGAAGTGCCTCTTCTGCCGCAAGGTAGCTTACAGAATACAGGGGATAGAGGTGAGACAAGCCAACAAGTACGAGAAAAAGTGTTAAAAGTGAGAGAGATTCAACTTGCTCGAGCCGGTAAAATCAATGCGTATCTTTCAAGCAAAGAAATTGAACGGGACTGTAAATTACAAGATAAAGATGCATTATTCCTTGAGAATGCACTGAATAAGCTTGGACTTTCAGTAAGAGCCTATCATCGAATTTTAAAAGTCTCACGCACGATTGCTGATTTAACTGGCGAAAAAGAAATACAACAACCTCATTTAGCAGAAGCGCTAGGATATCGGGCCATGGATCGATTATTACAGAAATTATCTGCTGCTTAAAAAATAAAAGGGCGAATCATTCGCCCTTTTTTATCTCTATTCTTAATAATAAGAATGTTCACCACGTTGGTGTTCTGTTACGTCTCGTGCACCTTTTAATTCATTTGGGAAGAGCGAAACTAACTGTTTCTCTACCCCGTCTTTTAAGGTGACATCAACCATTGAGCAACCATTACAGCCACCACCAAATTGTAGAACTGCATAACCGTCATCGGTAATTTCAATTAACGTGATTTTACCGCCATGGCTGGCTAATTGTGGGTTAATTTGTGTTTGGATCACGTACTCTACGCGCTCAATTAAAGGCGCATCATCTGCAACTTTACGCATTTTAGCGTTAGGTGCTTTTAAAGTCAGTTGAGCGCCAAGCTCTTCGGTTACATAATCAATTTCAGCATCTTCTAAAAACGGCAAACTGATTTCATCTACAAACGCTGAAAAAGTATCGTATTTCATTTCGGTATCAGTCGCTTCAACTGAGTTTGGAGGGCAATAGGACACGCCACATTCTGCTCCAGGAGTACCCGGATTCACGACAAAAATACGAATATTTGTACCTTCTTCTTGTGTATCTAAAAGTTTCCGAAAATGTGCTTGTGCAGCATCTGAAATAAAAATTTGTTCCATAAATAAAGTCCTAATACTTGATGCAATACATCGGGAATGATACTCCTATACGGCAATTTTTTCTACATTTATTCCTATTTTTATAGATATAGGTAAATCCTATCCTTAACAGATTTTAGGCTCGAGCTAAGCCCCATACTTGAATTTCTTTTACACCTAATTTTCGAAGTTGTTTGGTTATCTCAGCCAACGTTGAACCAGTTGTAATCACATCATCCACCAACGCAACGCGTTCATAAGGAAAAGGCTTTTGGGTATTCACTGTAAAAGCATTTTTAAGATTATGTCGTCGATCTTTCGCCGTTAAACCTCGCTGAGTGTGAGTATGTTTAATCCGTTTCACCACATGATGACAGTTAGGCACATCACACCAGCGACTTAACCAATTCGCTAATAAATCAGCTTGATTGTAGCCCCGTTGCCATTGTCGAAAATGATATAACGGTACGGGAATAATCGCCTGTGGCAGAGAGAGTCCATGTGTTCGTCTCGCCTCTCGCACCGCAAGATAAAGCAAACGCGATAAACTGCGATCTAACCAGAACTGTTTTTGGAATTTAAAACGATGAATAAGTGAAGAAAGCGGTTCGAGATAATGCCCAATAATCACAATACGCTCCCAAGCGGGTTCATTTTTCAAACAATGTCCACAACCCATTACATAATGCTGCAAGGGTGAACCACATCGCCCACAATAAGGGAAAGTTTTAATTTGCTTCTGACATCGGCTGCACAATCCATTTCGACCAAGATGAATAGATCGCTTGCAATGCACACAGCTAAACTGAAAAAAATGGGAAAACATAAGAGAAATTGACCGCACTTTATTTTTTCACTTTTTCAACTTGCTTAAAATGCTTTTCTTTCTTAGCCATTTCCATTCTTTCACCTTGTTTTAAAATATGAGGTGTCACAAAAATGACGAGTTCGCGTTTTTGATGACGTTCACTTTCCTTACTAAATAGACGCTTAATACCTGGAATATCGCCCAATAATGGTACTTTATCGACACCTTTCGTGATCGTATCGTGGAATACGCCACCCAATACAATTGTTTCCCCATCTTTGGCAAACACTTGCGTATTGATTTCTTGTTTATCAATGGAGACCACTTCATTTTGCCCGTAAGCCACGCGATTTCCAGGGGAATTTTGACTCACTAATAAATCCAATAAAATATTATTATCCTTCGAAATATGCGGTGTGACTTCCAATCCTAAGACAGCCTCGCGAAACTCCACTGACTGTGTATCATTTTTCCCATTTGTCACCACATAAGGAATTTCTGTCCCTTGTTTGATGCTTGCACTTTTCTTATTGGTCGTGAGTAAGCGAGGGCTTGCAATAATTTCTACGTTATTTTCACGTTCAAGTGCGGTCAATTCTAAATCTAACAATCGACCATTAATTTTGGCTACTTGAAGTGCTAATGACCCGGCTGGCGTCACCGTTGTCGCAAAATTCACGTTTAAATTATTACTGATATTACTAAAGCCATTCGCATCTAAGCTGCCACCCACTCGATGGGCTGCCTCAGTAGGATTAAAAATACCCCAACGCACACCTAATTCTTTCAAGCTTTCATCAGTAATCGTCACAATACGTGCTTCAATCACGATTTGCTCAATGGGTTTATCCAGCTCTGCAATCAATTTTTTAATATTTTTGAGTGAACGTGCATCATCCTGAATCAGTAATACATTGCTTCGGTCATCAAATGTAATCGTGCCGCTAGGTGAAAGCAAAGAACCACTACCAGTTGTTAAAGATTTCATCACATCAGAGGCCTTGGCAAAATGCAGTTTAACCGTTGTACTCACAAGCGGTGTTTCATTAGGCAAACTTTCTCCGCTAATTGCCATCGGTTCTGTCATTTTCTCTGCATATTGTTCATGTTGAGAAGGCTTACCCAAATAATAAATATTATTTTCTTGATAAAAAGAGAGCCCTTTGATTTTTGCGACAGAACGCAATAAACGATCAAAATCCACGTTATCTAATTGCAATGAAAGCGTTCCTTCTAACTCATCATCAATCATTAAATTAGCATTTTGCTCAAGGGCAAGTTGTTGGAGTGTTGCCACCATTGGCGCCTGTTTTAAGCGAAGTGAAAAGACGCGATTTTCTGCCGCTGAGTAAGTTGTCCATAGGATCAAAAAACACATTAAAAACTGACCGCACTTTGTTTTTATTTTCTGCTTTATCATATTAAAATCTCATTATGATTGAGGTCGTTTGTTCACATTGCCCGGCTTTATAACCTTGAAGCGTCACACTGTTTTTACTCACTTTTTCGATTAAATAGCCTTCCTTTCCTATTCTCTGCCCTACTTGAGCGGGAAGAATATACCCATCATCATTAAATAACACTTCTGCCTGTTTACCGTATTGCACGACACCCACAATATGTAGCTGAGCCAATGGGCGTTCCTCCGCCAGTCTCGGCTCCGAATATACGCAAGTCGACACCGGCGGTAGGGTGAGCCCCTCTTTTGGATATTCGGTTTGTTCTCTTTGTTTACGATCAAAAGGATCTTGCGAAAATGCTGATACAGAAAAAAATGCTATCAAGATTAAGAAAAGTTTTTTCATCGCTTATCCTTATTCAGTTGGAAAATTAACTCACATGTAATAGAAGCATTTTCCTCTTCATCTAATTTTTCAATATTTAATTGCGTTAAAGAAAGTTTAGGAATATCGTTTAAAAGTGCGGTCAAAAATTTCTGTAAATCGACAAAATAGCCTTGTAATGACAAATGCAACAACGTATGTTGAGAAAAATCCCAACGCAAATCCAACGAACGAAGTCGCCCATTTAACAACGCCTGAACATGCTGATTGATCGGCAACACAGAATTAGCCAACTCTGGAGAAAGTTGTCGGCTATCTGACTTTTGCCTTAAGGTTTGTAAAATCTTTTCCTGTTTCTCCCACTCTTGTTGCCGCAAACTCAATTCTGCATCAAGTCGATGTCGTTCGTTGCTATTTTCAACGTAACGAAAAACAGGTAAAAAGATGACCGCACTTAATGCACTCAACCAAAAGGCTGCATGGGCCATTTGAGGCAATCGAAGCCATCGCCCAAACCAACTTTGTGCACTTTTTTGAACAAGCTCGTTGATAAGGTTCCTCATTGCACAGGCTCCGATAGCGGAATATCAAATTGGAAAAATAACTGCTGTTGCACTGGCTGAAACTTAGTTAAGTTAACCGCTGTAAAATGGTGTTTGAGAAATTGATGTATCTCTTCAAACTCTTGTTGGCTTTCTGTCATACCTGAAAAGACAACTTGCTTAGCATTGAGCGTAAATTCATCTAACTCACCTTGTTGTAATGGCAACTCAGTTAATAAATTAAGCATTCGATACACATATTCCGTATCCATTTCAGTCAACTCATTCATTTCTTTTAAGTTACTTTGTAGTTGCTGAACTTGAATGCGTTTCTGATGGACTTGATGAGTGATTTGTGTCAGTTTTTCTTTGGTCTGATTTAGGGTTTGTGCTTGTTGTTCATTGAGTTGGTTCAATCCAACAACAATCAAAACTAAACAAGCTAGCCAAATTAAACCTTGCCACATAAAACGACAAAAGGCCTTTTGATGTTGTTCTAAGCGCCAAGGCAATAGATTAAGGCTTAACATCACCACTCTCCCGATTACTTGGAGTCAAAAGTGCGGTCGTTTTTGAGGATAAATCCACTAGCTTTAAATCTGTTTGCCAGAGTGCATTGCCTAAAGCGATGAAAGGTAAATCTGTTTCGATTCGCAGCCAATCCTGAGGCAGTAATTCGATTGTGCGTGAATTTAATATATCGGGCGTTTGATACATATAAATCTGTTCTATCGTTTCGGGAAAGCGTTGGATAAACTGTTGATAAAGTTGCGGTAAATCACTTTGCGATTGCAAGACTTGTCGTTGTTGTAAGCGTTCACAAACGGCGAGACAACCTTGTTGATCTTGATATAAAAACAAGGCGTTCGTCGGCTCTTGCCCTAAAATGGCATAAAATGCACGCAAAATGCTGTGATTCACTAAATCAAGTGCGGTCAATTTTAGCGGCAAATATTTTGCTAATTCTGCATTGGCACTTTCTTTTCGAATTGCCGTGATATCCAAACGAAAACCTTGTTTTAATGGCGTGGTCAAATAATCAAACCATAATTCATCCAACGGAATCGGTAATTCTTTTTGCAAAATGAAACGGCATTGTTGATAAGCGTTTTAGACCAAGTTAAATGGGGTGAAATGGCGCCGATAAAACAACATTGGTTCGTTTTTTGTGGTAAATAAGGTAATAAATGGGAAAAAATGTCATTTTGTTGTCCATTCAAGCAAATAGATTGAACTTTGTGGAATTCATCTAGCCAAACAAAATAGAGGTTATCTTGTTGTTTACTCACACCAATTTGTTGTTTTCGCTGCTTTCTATGAGCAATTCCCATATTCTTTCCTATTCTTTAAGGGATTAATCTTTTATACTTAGCAGCCAAGATCATAATTTTGATTTTTTGAATATTCATTAAACCAGAGAGAATTTTACGATGCGGATCGCAAAATTAATATTAAGTACCCTATTTACGATATGTATACTGGGGTTAGTCGCCGGTGGTGTACTTTATTTTCACTTAAAATCCTCCTTACCATCGGTTGAGAGTCTAAAAACCGTTGAGTTGCAACAACCGATGCAAATCTATACGGCTGATGGCAAATTAATCGGTGAAGTCGGTGAACAACGCCGTATTCCGGTGAAATTAGAAAACGTCCCTCAACGTCTGCAAGATGCCTTCTTAGCAACGGAAGATAGCCGTTTTTATGATCATCACGGTTTAGACCCTGTTGGTATTGCTCGTGCGATTTTTGTTGCCGTCAACAATGGTGGTGCATCTCAAGGGGCAAGTACCATTACACAACAGCTTGCGCGTAACTTCTTCTTAACTCCGGAAAAAACCATTATTCGTAAAGCTCGCGAAGCGGTACTGGCCATTGAAATTGAAAATGCCTTAAGTAAACAAGAAATTTTAGAACTCTATTTAAATAAAATTTTCTTAGGGTATCGTTCTTATGGCGTTGCGGCTGCCGCACAAACCTACTTTGGTAAAAACTTAGATGAATTAACGCTTTCTGAAATGGCCGTCATTGCTGGCTTGCCAAAAGCGCCTTCTACCATGAATCCACTGTATTCGCCAAAACGTGCGGAAGAACGCCGAAATGTGGTTTTAAGTCGAATGCTTGATGAGAATAAAATCACCAAAGCAGAATATGATGCAGCCATTAAAGAGCCAATCGTTGCAAGCTATCACGGTGCTAAATTTGAGTTCCGTGCAGACTATGTGACTGAAATGGTCCGTCAAGAAATGGTAAAACGTTTTGGTGAAGAAGATGCTTACACCAAAGGTTATAAAGTCTTCACGACTGTACTCTCAAAAGATCAAGCGGAAGCACAAAAAGCCGTCCGTAATAACCTGATCGATTATGATATGCGTCATGGCTGGCGTGGCGGTGCACCACTTTGGAAAAAAGGTGAAGCCCCATGGGATAATGAACGTATTGTCGCTTTCTTGAAAAAATTACCTGATTCAGAACCGTTCATTCCAGCAGCAGTAACCGCATTAGGTAAGAATGGTGCAGAATTACTTTTATCCAATAATGAAACAATGACGCTTTCTTCTAACGCAATGCGTTGGGCAGGAAGATCACCAGTTAAAGTGGGCGAACAGATTTGGATTCGTAAACGTGATAACGGTGAATGGATTTTAGGTCAAATTCCAGCAGCTAACTCTGCATTAGTTTCATTAAACTCTGATAATGGTGCAATTGAGGCCATGGTGGGTGGTTTTAGCTACGAACAAAGTAAATTTAACCGAGCAACCCAATCTTTAGTGCAAGTCGGTTCTTCGATTAAACCATTTATCTATGCGGCTGCGTTAGAAAAAGGTTTAACGCTTTCAAGCGTATTGCAAGACAGTCCTATCTCTATTCAAAAACCAGGACAACCTTTGTGGCAACCTAAAAACTCACCTGATCGTTATGACGGTCCTATGCGTTTACGTGTAGGTTTAGGTCAATCTAAAAATATGATTGCCATCCGAGCACTACAAACTGCAGGTGTTGGCTTTACGGCTGACTTCTTACAACGATTTGGGTTCAAACGTGACCAATATTTTGCCAGTGAAGCGCTTGCATTAGGTGCTGCATCCTTCACGCCATTGGAAATGGCGCGTGCTTACGCAGTTTTTGATAATGGTGGTTTCTTAATTGATCCTTACCTTATCGAAAAAATTCAAGATAATACCGGTAAAGATTTATTTATTGCGAACCCTAAAATTGCTTGTATTACCTGTAATGACATTCCTGTGATTTATGGTGAAACCAAAGATAAAATTGATGGCTTTAAAGATGTCGCAGAAGTGGCTAACCCTGATAACCTAAAATCCGCTAAAGGTAATAGCAACACCGATACAGATGAAGGTGAGGGCGATCAGCAACCTGAGAATGTACCTGACTTGCCAGAACTTCAAACATCCGCATTAAATGACGGTTCTGTTGATTTAATGGCGGATGCGAAAGACGGTGCAGCAAAACAAGAATACGCACCTCGTGTGATTAGTGGTGAATTAGCCTTCTTAATTCGTAGTGCATTAAATACGGCGATTTATGGTGAGCAAGGACTTAGTTGGAAAGGTACCAGCTGGCGTATTGCTCAAAGCATTAAACGTAGTGATATCGGTGGTAAAACCGGTACCACTAATAGTGCGAAAGTAGCTTGGTACGCAGGTTTTGGCGCAAACTTAGTCACCACAACCTATGTTGGTTTCGATGATAACAAACGCATATTAGGTAAAGGTGAAGCGGGAGCGAAAACCGCAATGCCTGCCTGGGTTGCTTATATGAAAGCTGCACTTTCTGATGTGCCAGAACGTCAACTTGAGCTTCCTCCAAACATCATGGAAAAAACCATTGATAGTAACTCTGGTTTACTTTCTGAAGGTGGTGGCCGTAAAGAATACTTTATCGTTGGTACCGAGCCTAAACGTACTTACATTGCGGAAATGCAAGAGCGCGGTTATTATGTTCCACCAGAGTTGCAACAACGTCTAAATGGTGGAACAGGTAAAACCAAAGACGCAATTCCTGCAACGCAACCAGAAGAATTATTCTAACCCTGATTTAAATACTAAAAGTGCGGTTAATTTTGACCGCACTTTTTTACGTCAAAAGGACAAATCATGTTAAGTTATCGTCACAGTTTCCATGCAGGCAATCATGCTGATGTATTAAAGCATATTGTATTAATGCTGATATTGGAAAATCTTTCGCTGAAAGAAAAAGGTTTTTACTATCTCGATACCCATTCTGGGGTCGGACGCTATCGTTTAAGTTCTAACGAATCAGAAAAAACCGGCGAATACAAAGAGGGAATTGGGAGACTTTGGGAAAGAACAGATTTACCCGAAGAAGTTGCTCGCTACGTGGATCTCATTAAAAAGCTCAATTATGGCGGTAAAGAATTACGTTATTATGCGGGCTCACCTATGATTGCCGCGCAATTATTACGTCCTCAAGATCGTGCATTACTGACAGAATTACATCCAAGTGATTTTCCATTATTACGCAATAATTTCAAAGAATTTAAAAATATCACCACAAAATCAGAAAATGGTTTCCAACAACTCAAAGCCACGCTTCCACCAAAAGAACGCCGAGGTTTAGTGCTTATTGATCCGCCTTATGAATTAAAAGAAGATTATGATTTGGTAGTGAAAGCTATAGAAGAAGGTTATAAACGCTTTGCTACGGGTACTTATGCGATTTGGTATCCAGTGGTTCTACGTCAACAAACAAAACGCATTTTTAAAGGATTAGAAGCAACAGGAATTCGTAAAATTTTGAAAATTGAATTGGCGGTTCGCCCTGATAGCGATCAACGTGGTATGACCGCAAGTGGAATGGTGGTGATTAACCCACCTTGGCAATTAGAACAGCAAATGAAATCTATTTTGCCTTATTTGACCCAAACGCTCGTCCCTGAAGGTACGGGAAGTTGGACAGTGGAATGGATTGTACCGGAATAATCCATTCCAAAATATCGGTCAAAATGACCGCACTTTTAAATTTTAATTTTATTGGAATACAACACTAAGCAAAGTGCAATAACCATAATTAAAATCGCGCCTGCGAATAAGATGGTATCAACCGAACTCTCATGATTCACAATAATCAGGCGCAACATAGCGGTAATCCCCGCGTAAATAAAATAGCGCAAAGGAAAGTGATAGCCACTTTTAAAATATTGCACGATAAGGCCAATAAAACCGAAATATAAGAAAAACATCACGGCTTGTTCGGCAACATCATAAGGCACTACGCTTGATGTATTAAACACCATAATTGCTAAGGTATAGGTAATTTTAGCTAAAGCAATAATCAATACTAAAGCCAACGCAATAAGTGAAAAACTTAATACCACTTTTAATACACTAGTCACTACTCTAGGCAGCTTTTCTAGTTCTTGAGATTCTTCCATAAAGTTCCTTTTTTGTTTTTTAAAATGACGAAAGATGCGTATTTTAAAGGAATGTGATTTAGTGGTAAATAGCCAAATTTAATCAAATAAAAAAGGCAGAGCTCTCTGCCTTTTCTTTTTTATATGAATGAAATGAATAATTACTCATCTAAGAAACTTCTTAAGGTTTCTGAACGACTTGGATGACGTAACTTACGCAATGCTTTCGCTTCAATCTGACGAATACGCTCACGGGTTACATCAAATTGTTTACCCACTTCTTCAAGTGTATGGTCAGTATTCATATCAATACCAAAACGCATACGTAATACTTTTGCTTCACGAGGTGTTAAACCTTCTAACACTTCATGAGTCGCCACTTTCAAGCTTTGTGCGGTTGCAGAATCTAATGGCAATTCAAGGGTTGAGTCCTCGATGAAGTCACCTAAATGTGAATCATCGTCATCACCGATTGGGGTTTCCATAGAAATAGGTTCTTTCGCAATTTTAAGCACTTTACGAATTTTATCTTCTGGCATACCCATGCGCTCAGCAAGTTCTTCTGGCGTCGCTTCACGTCCCATTTCTTGTAACATTTGACGAGAAATACGGTTTAATTTGTTAATCGTTTCAATCATATGAACAGGAATACGGATTGTACGCGCTTGGTCAGCAATGGAACGAGTAATGGCCTGACGAATCCACCAGGTTGCATAGGTTGAGAATTTATAACCACGACGGTATTCAAATTTATCTACCGCTTTCATCAAACCAATATTCCCTTCTTGAATTAAATCCAAGAATTGTAAACCTCGGTTGGTATATTTTTTCGCAATAGAAATCACCAAACG
>JAGZRA010000022.1:0-32194 GCA_018381885.1 Parahaemophilus parainfluenzae
AGCCGCACTTTTTAACCATTGCTGAATCGATATTGCACAAGCTTTCGCATAATCTTGCTGGGTGGATTTGTCTTTATCATTAATGTAAAAACGGAAGGCGGGCTCAGGTTGATTATTCAACTGAAAAACAAGATTCTTCTTGGCTGCACCTACATTTAAAAATTCAATATTTTCATAAATAAAGGGATCATTTTTAAAATCAAATAATCGATTTACCCCTTCCACTAAAGGTTGAGAAGAACGGTAGTTTGTACCTAAGTTAAAACGCTCACTTGCTTCGTCCGCTGCTTTTAAATAAGTGAAAATATCAGCACCACGGAAACGATAAATCGCCTGTTTGGGGTCCCCGATCATCATAAAGCCAACATTACCAGACGCGGTTTTATTGTGATAAATTTTTGAGAAAATTTGATACTGCAACGCATCCGTATCTTGGAACTCGTCAATCATGGCAAAAGGATATTGAAAACGAATTAATTCCGCTAACTGTTCTCCACCCTCACCATGTAATGCTTCTTTCAGTAAGCGTAATAAATCATCAAAGGATTTTTCAGGATGATTCGCTTTGTATTCAAGGAGTTTCTTTTGAATGCCCTGACGATAGTGATAGAGAATGATTTTTTTAAATAAATCACTTGGTTGAATTTCTTCAATTAAAGCTTCAATCTCTTCAAAGGCTGGATGCGTTATTCTCACCCCTTTTTTCTTAAAATCTGCTTTGATGGCGTTATCTAAAGCCGACTGTGTAAATTTTTTTACTAATGTTTCATTTAAGGTGATATCTGCTCTATTTTTTGCCCATGAGGTGACTTCATCCACAAAAGATAAAATCGTTTTACTTGAATATGATCTACCATTTAAACAAGATTCATCTTTTTTTACGACTTCTTCATCAAAAAGGTTTCGGATTTTAACCGCACTTTCTAACCAAGTATCTTTAATCTTTTCAATAATTTCTGCATTTTTAGTGATATCTTTTTGCAAAAAATCTGTTAATGACAGTTCTAATAGTTCTGGTTTATCAAGTTGTACAGAAAAATCATTTCCAATATTTGAGCCTAAATCATTCAATACATCTTCTGGCGACTTTAATTCTTTTGAGATAAATGCAGCCAGATGGAAAGGCAAATCATAAAAATGCTCCCGCCAAAATTCATTTGCAAATTGTTTGAGTAAATCAGAATGATCTTTGAGAAGTTTTAAATTGAAATGTACGCCTGAATTAAAAGCATGTTGCATCAGCATTCGGCGACAAAAACCGTGAATGGTATAAATAGAGGCTAAATCTAAATTTTGTTCGGCCAGCTTTAAGCGGCGAAGTGCAGTCGGAATATCCTCTAAATAAGGCAACAATTCCGCTAAAAATTGATGTTCCCCAGTGAAAATCGCCTTATCTTGCTTTTCATAATATTCAGAAAAAACCGAAATTGCCGCCGTTAAACGTTCCCGAATTTTGCGTTTTAAATCTTCCGTCGCCATTTCAGTAAAGGTTACGACCAAAATCTCTTCCACATTCAACGGACGAGAAAAACAATTCTCACCAGCCTGTAAAAGTAAACGAAGATAGATAGAACCAATGGTATAAGTTTTCCCTGTACCTGCAGAGGCCTCAATTAAATTGACTTGATTTAAGGGTAACGAAATGGCATTAAGTGCGGTTGATTTTTGGCTCATTTTTTATTTTGGTGTAAACATTAGAGTGCCCCTATTGTAGGGATTTAGCTGAGGGATTTCCATAAAAAATGCGGTGAATTTTCACCGCACTTTATTCTTTATCTTATTATTTTAGAACGTTAAAACTTTATCCGCCCATAATGTCCATTCAGAAACATCAGCTAGGGTGCCAAGAGTTACGCCGTCAATTAATTTAGCCTCTAATAAACCACGTGCTTTTACACAGCTGGTGCATAATTTAACTTCAGCGCCTTGAGCGACTAAAATGTCGATAAGTTGTTGAACGTTTGAGCCTTCATTTGGGTTTTGACCCGCAATACCGCTTAAAATAGAATCCGAAAAAGCAAACACTTTAATGTTCACTTCTTTGCCGTGATCTTCTTGCAGATTAATAGCAAAACGTAATGCATTAAAGGTTTTTTCACCACCGTATGGTGAGTCGTTAACGATAAATAAAAGATTTTGCATGTTGCACTCCTTGTTGCATGCGATAAAAATGAAGGCGCAATAATTTACGCCTTTATGAAATCAGCCAACCCAAACGAACTTGGCCACAAATAATAAAGACACCACCCACACTGGGGCATTGACCTCACGTATTCTACCTGTACAAGCCTTCATGACGCAATAACTAATAAAGCCAAATGCGATACCTTCAGTAATTGAATAAGTAAATGGCATCATCGCTGCAGTGATAAAAGCAGGCGTGGCTTCAGTTAAATCATCCCAGTGTACACGAATAAGACTGGATGCCATTAAAATCCCTACATAGACTAATGCCCCTGCTGTTGCATAAGCTGGTACGACACTAGCAAGTGGTGAAAAGAAAATAGTGAGTAAGAATAAAACACCGACTGTCACCGCCGTTAAGCCTGTTCTACCACCGACAGAAACCCCTGCACCACTTTCAATATAGGTACTGATAGCGGATGTGCCGATATAAGAACCCACTACCGCACTGACGCTATCTACATAAAGAGCTTGTTTCATTTTTGGAAAACGGCCTTTCTCATCGCTGAAACCTGCTTTATCAGTCACGCCTAATAATGTGCCTGATGAGTCAAATAAGTTAACTAAAAGGAAGGAGAAAATAATGCCCAATAATGCAGTATCTAACGCACCGGCAATATCCACTTTACCGACAACCGCACCTAAACTTGGTGGCATCGAAACAATGCCGTGGAAGGTAACTTGGTCATCAATTAAAAGCGCTAAACCAGTCACTACTGCGATAGAAATTAAAACCCCAGAGAAAATATTACGTGCAGCTAAAACTACGATAATGAAGAAGCCTAATACGCCAAGCAGAATTTTAGGATTATGTAAATTGCCTAATGCCACTAAGGTTGCAGGATTCGCTACAACCAATCCCATATTTTTAAAGCCAATTAACGCAATAAAAAAGCCGATGCCCGCACCAATTCCCACGCGCAATGAAAGCGGAATCGAAGCCATTAACCAATAACGGATTTGGAATAAGGTGAGAACAAATAAACCAATCGAGCCCCAGAAAATGGTACCCATGCCCACTTCCCAAGAATAACCAAGCTTGCCAACGACTACATAAGCAAAGAACGCATTGAGTCCCATAGCAGGCGCAAGGGCGATAGGTAAATTACTGAATAATCCCATCGCAATGGTGCCAAGTGCAGCAATTAAACAAGTGGTCACAAAAACAACTTGCTTATCCATTCCCGCATCACCTAATACAGATGGGTTCACAAACACGATGTACACCATGGTAAAGAAGGTGGTGATACCAGCGATAATTTCGGTTTTGGTCGTACTGCCCTTTTCTTTAATCGAAAAAAGGCGTTCAAGTAAAGATTGTTGCATTGTCTTCCCCTTAACTTAAATTAATAACCTTGGTGATAAATCGACTCAAGTAATTTCACACCTAATAAGGCAATATTGAAACGTTGCTCATCAGCTACCGTCCAAAATTCAATACCATTTTCAACCGCACTTTGTTGGCTGATATGCAATTTTACGCTTTCTTCACCATTTTCATTTTCACCGTTAATCACAGGCGTAATAAGGCTATCGTGTAATTCAATCAATTCGCTTTGTTGTGGCTGGTAATCAAATTCATAATCCGAAAGTGTGGTCACTTTTTGTGCCATTCCATAGAATACGGGCACTTGAATTTGATGGAAAATCACATTGTCTAACTGCGGGAAGATTTTTTGCAATTGCAGATTTAAATTAGCTGCTTGTTGTGGAAACACATCAAAGGCAAAACGAATTTCACCTTCTTCTAATGGCATACCATTCAGTAAACAAGCGGTTTGTCCAGCAAGTTTATTCACAGTTTTACCATCCGTATAAGAAGCCGGTAAAAGTGACGTTGCAAAGACTTGAGTTAAATTTGTTTGTTGAATAATTGGTAGTAGAGATAAAGCTAATTGACTCACTTGCGGATCGGGTAAACTCACAATGTTACGTTGTCTTAACTCAGTCAGATTTTCTTCATTGATTGTTGGGACAACAACAGGGACATCAGATAATGCAGAGCAAATCCCTTTTAAATCAATCACCACACAGCCACTTTCTGCGGCTTGAGCTAATAAGGGGGCTTGATCAATTTGACCTGCGAAGAAAAGATAATTAACGCTATCCCACTCAATCTCATCAGTAGCTAATTGAGCAACCGCTTTATTACGAAAACGTACCGCTTGCTCTTCTTCAAAAGGATAAATTTCTACAATTGAAACCTTGCCTACATCTAGCTCACTTTGTTCAAGTGCTTCGGCAATTTTTTCACATAGATCAAATTCTGCTGCAATAGCAATATTTAGGCTTGCGTCCATTTTTCTCTCCGCTGTAAAATGTTCTGAACCGATTCATTTTACAGAAAAAAGACTGATAAATACATAAGGAAATCAGATGACACCGGCAATTGATTTACTCAAGAAAAATAAAATTCCTTTTACTCTCCATACCTATGATCATGACCCTAACAATACGCATTTTGGCGATGAGGCCGCTGAAAAACTTGGGCTTGATCCACACCAATCCTTTAAAACACTTTTAGTTGCTGAAAATGGTGATCAGAAAAAATTAGCGTGTTTTGTGCTTTCCACGGCAAATATGTTGAGTTTAAAGAAAGCGGCAAAATCAATTGGTGTAAAAAAAGTGGAAATGGCTGATAAAGATGCGGCACAAAAAAGTACGGGGTATTTAGTCGGTGGCATTAGTCCATTAGGTCAAAAGAAACGTGTAAAAACAGTGATAAATTCGACCGCACTTGAGTTTGATACGATTTTTGTTTCAGGTGGTAAACGCGGATTAAGCGTCGAATTGGCCCCACAAGATTTAGCTAAATTACTGAATGCCGAATTTGTCGATATTATTGACGAAGAATAGAAGAAGAATAGAAAAAGAAAAGCCCGAATGAATCGGGCTATCTTTTTTTATGATGTTGTGTTTATTTAAATTAGAAACTTGATGTATCTTGGAATAAGCCAACTTTTAAATCGGTTGCGGTGTAGATAACGCGACCATCTACTTCCACTTCACCGTCGGCCATTCCCATTACTAATTTTCGATTAATCACACGTTTCATATTAATGCGATAAATCACTTTTTTCGCGGTTGGTAAGATTTGTCCGGTAAATTTCACTTCACCTACGCCTAATGCACGGCCTTTACCTTTACCGCCTACCCAGCCAAGGAAGAAACCCACTAATTGCCACATCGCATCTAAGCCTAAGCAGCCTGGCATAACTGGGTCACCAATAAAGTGGCAGCCGAAAAACGGTAAATCTGGATGAATATCTAATTCTGCTTCAATATACCCTTTACCAAACGCACCGCCGTCTTCGGTCATTTTTACAATGCGATCCATCATCAACATCGTTGGTGCTGGAAGTTGCGGGCCTTCTTTACCAAATAATTCACCACGACCAGAAGCTAATAAATCTTCATAGGTGTAGCTGCTTTTAATGTTTGGTGTACAGGTGTTTTCCATTTTTATTTCCTTGTATATGTAGTTTTGCTTGGTTAAGACCAATAAGTAAAGATTCTATGAGGATTTATAAGAAATGTAAACAGCGAACACTTGTTAGCTCAACTTGTCGGATCAGTCAGTGTAATTAAGATAAAAGAAAAGCGAACACAAGGTTCGCTTTAAAGAAATTAAGATTTAAAGAAATCTAACCAGCTTTTTTTCGGCGTTTCCGAACGGAAAGCAATCCGATTTTGAATTAGACGCGCAATAGGCTCTTTGCCCTTCGCATATTCTTCTTTCTCTTCCAATAAATCGCGGTCAAATAAGATTTTGGCTGTTTGATAAATATCCTCGACTTGATAAATAAAGAATTGCTCATTTTTCACCGCCTCAACCACTTCGTCAGATAAACTTAATTGCTGAATTGTTGTTGCAGGAATAATCACCCCTTGTTTACCCGTTAAACCACGTCGTTGGCAAATGGTGAAAAAGCCTTCAATTTTATCATTGACTCCACCTACCGCATGCACCAAACCAAATTGGTCAATTGTACCGGTAATCGCAATATTTTGCGGCAATGGCAAATCGGATAACGCGCTGACTAATACAGAGAAAATAGCTAGAGACGCACTGTCACCATCAATTTCTCCATAGGACTGTTCAAATACTAAAGAAGCAGAAAATGGTAACTGTGATGGCAACTCTAAGATACTCGCCAAGCACGCTTCAGAAATCATCATGCCTTTTCCGTGAAGGTTGCCCGCTAATTCGTTTTTACGCTCCACATCCACGACTTCACCATCACCAAACTGCACTAAACAACTGATACGAGAAGGTTCACCAAAACAAACGGGGGTGCCAGGATATTCAATCACAGACAAGCCATTAATCTGCCCAACAATTTCACCGTTGGTTTCCACATAAATTTGTTCGTTCATGATATCCGCATAAGTGCGCTCGCGTAAAAAACCGTGCTGTTCATTTTTTTGTTTAAAAGCTTGCTCAAAATCAACCGCACTTAAAGTTTGTTTTTGTGACAACGTCGCGGCATTAAGCAGCATTTCTGTTATTTTTAACGGTGAAATGTTAATTAAAAAGCGATCTTCACTCTCTCGCACCAATAACTGATATAGTTTATTTAATGCGGTTAAATCTAAATCAAGTTCATATTTTGAGGCTAATGCCAACACATAATTAGCCCAATTTTCTTGTGCTTTAGGTTGTGCAACAGAATAATAGCTTTCAATTTCAGCATAATCCGCCAAGCTGTAAAGATCTTCTTCTAACTCACCTAAGGTCGCAATTTCAGTGCGATTGCCTAAAATCACCACTTTTAAATTAAGTGGATAACTTGGAATATCACAAGGTAAGGTTTTAAATGGATGGGCTGAATACCAATCAAAAGTTTGCGTTTGTAAAATATGTTTTAAGCGTTGCCATAAATCAAATTGGCTTAGCATCGTTGCTGCGCTTAAAATCAAAACGCCCCCATTAGCTTGATGCACTAAACCTGGTGTAAGCAAAATATCTTGCGAACTTGGGTGAACACGCACACTACCAAAAAGACTAAATTGATCGGCATGTAATGCCTTCAGCACATCACCTTGTGCGGCAAAATTATCTGCTGGTGATTGAGCTGGTTCGGTATAAATACGAGGGAAAGAAAAAGAATCACCCTGCTCAACGACGTAATTCACCCCAAAAATTGACCGCTCTTTTGGCTGTTCTTGGCGAATAAGTTCTGCTAATAAATCAGCATATTCTGCTTGATCATCGGCTTTTAAAACCAATAGAGAGCGACGTGGCTGTTTTAAAAATAAAGAAATCGCTTTTGTGGCATGTTTTTGTAATGACCAAAAATCAGCCTTTTCAGCTGAAAGTTCAGTAATCGATAATTCTGGTTGTAAGGCTTGCCAATTTAAGGCTTGTTCCGAAGATGTTGAAGTCACGACATATCTCGCTTTAATTAAATTGGCGGTATTATCGCACACTTCACACTGAGTGAAAATCCGTTATAAAAATCTACTGGAAAATTTTGTTTAAAGCGCGTATATTTATGAGGTTACCACGTCACTAAAAAGTATAATAAAACGATGAAATATCAGAAATTAGAAAACCAAGAAGCAAACTGGAAATGGATTTATCTCATTCGCAAACATCGCGAAGGGGAAAAAATTACCCGTTATGAAGAAAAAAGCTTAGAAGAAAGCAAAGTTCAAGAATTAATAGAATGTCAGAATTATCCTGAAAAAATTGAGGAATGGATTAAAAATCACCTTTCTCTTGATTTACCTATTAAGCTTGATCAGGCTATTCGTGCAAGACGTAAACGCTTTTTTAATGCAGAAAAACAATCTACGAAGAAAAAATCTATTGATTTAGAATATGGTGTTTGGCTTCGTTTGTCTAAATATTCACGAAAAATGAAAATGACACTTTCAGAAACCATCACTTATATGATTGATGAACGTGAAAGCAAAGCATTATATGAAAGCCAAATGACGGCAATGAAAGCCGGTTTGAAAAATTTGCTGAATAAATAAGATGAAAAAAAGCCAAGGTCGAAACCTTGGCTTTTGATTATGCTAAATAGAGAAGATTGTGAAACGTTTTAGCGTTTCGCCTATTCCGCAATCGGAATAATTTTTGTGGCGTGAGATCCTTTGTCGCCGTGAATCACTTCAAATTGCACGCGTTGACCTGCTTTTAATGAACGGTAACCATCCATTTCAATCGCTGAATAATGTGCAAAAATGTCTGTATCCACGCCTTCTGCAGAAATAAACCCAAATCCTTTTGCGTTGTTAAACCATTTTACTACACCAATTTCCATAGTAGACCTCTATAGGCTTCGCCCTTAATACTTAAAAACAATAAGACTCATGCCTTATCACCTCAATTGGAAATATATTCAAACATTTTATTTTTTTATGCAACAACGAAACTTTAAAAATGATACATTGATCACAAAATTTTTACTTATTTATTATCAGAAGTCTCTTTATCGTCTTTTTGATGAATTTCACGTAATGCTTTTGCCACAATTTGAATTGCTTCACCGCTACTAATTCCTTGCGCCATTAATTCCTGAATTTGTTCTACTGCTTTTTGTTGTTGTTCATGGGTTAAATTAATATCTAACATTATTTCTTCTCGTTAAGTTGACCAATTAAATAATTCCATCACGTGCTTCCATTGTTCATCTAAACCAGCCTTAATTTCTATTTTGGTAAAATGAATAGGATGCTCAAAAATAAGTGTATCTGCATGTAAAAATAAACGCTGACAGCCAGAATATTTAGTTAAAGCACGATTTTGATGTAAATCACCATATTGTGTATCACCTAAAATAGGATGAAAGATATGCTTCATGTGGCGTCGTAACTGATGTTTTCTGCCCGTTTGGGGAATTAGCTTCACTAATGAATATCTCGTGGTTTGATAACGCCCTACAGCATAAGGCATTTCCACAATTTTTAAGCCTTCATAATCTGTCACCGCCTCTTGAGGTGCTTTATCTTCTTGCGCAAATTTATCCGCAATCTTATCTAATTGGATGTTAAGGGGATAATCAATCCGTCCTTCGCCTTGCAAATAACCTCGCACAATCGCTAAATAAGATTTTTGCACCGTTTTCTGTTCAAATTGCTGACACATTAAATTTGCTATTTCACTATTTAAGGCAAATAGCAATACACCTGATGTTGGGCGATCTAATCGATGAATAGGAAAAACATGCTGCCCAATTTGATCGCGCAAGGTCTGCATCACAAATTGCGTTTCATGCGTATCAAGCCAACTACGATGCACCAACATGCCTGCTGGTTTATTGACGGCGACAAGATATTCATCTTGATATAAAATTTCTAACATTTATTGATTTTGTAATAAGGCTTCTAATTCACGTAGCGGTGTCAATAATTCAACTAAAAAATCTTCTTCTGCTTCTTTAAATGCTTCCTCTAAATAAGGCGATACCGCAATTTTTGAGGGTAACGCTGCTCCACTTTCAAGTAATGCGAACATTCTTGGAATGAAAATCCATTGCAACCATTCTTCTGGTGACATGGTATCAATAGCAAAAGGCTCTTCACTTAAAAAAGCGTCTTGTGAAGGCGGAACCGCTTGCCATAAATCAAGTTTTTGCATAGCAAGTTGTAATTGTTGAAGATGAAGTTTTGTTTGATTACGCATAATTTTTCCTATTTATAAATAAGCGGCGTATTCTACGAACATCAATTAACGCTGTAAAGTGCGGTCAGTTTTAACGGTGAATAATAGAAAAGTCAGGATAGCGTTTATTTTCAATATAATCCTCTAAAACTCGTTCAACGCTTGCAGTTCTTGGGCCAACTTTTAACCAATTATAAAAATCCTGTAATTGATCGTCATTGCCTTCGGCAATAATTTCCACACTGCCATCTACACAATTTCTTACGGTGCCTTTAATGCCAATTCTCTCCGCTTCTTTCCAAGTAAAATAGCGAAACCCAACACCTTGAACTCGACCATATATAACAAATCGTTTTGCCATGATTTGCTCCTTTATTACAAAAACTTTTTAAAAATTAACCGCACTTTCCTATTCCCATTTTTTAAAATTTAGCATAGCATTACAACCATCTAATTTCATTCAAAAAATAAAAGGAGTAATTATGAAATTATGTAAGTTTGCTTTAGGTGTTGTCGCGCTTGCTGTCAGTGCGAGCAGTTTTGCCGGCACGGTAACCACTTCATCAAACCTTGAGTTTCTTGCAATCAACGGCCAAAAAGCCAGTAAATCCCTTCTAAAAGAAAAAAAATCATTCAATGCAGAAGCGGATCAAACACAACAAGTTGTGGTACGTTTAGGTGAGATCGTGGGTACTGGTTCTAGCCAAGGACTTTTTGAATCTAATCCTATTATTGTAACCTTCAAAGGTACGGCTGATGATGTTGTGGTATCTGCAGAAAAAATTCGTTCTCAAGAAGATGGCGAAAAATTTAATGCACAACCACAAATTACCGTTAAAACAAAATCAGGTAATGTGATTGATGCTAAAGTGGATACCTTAAAACAAGAAGGTTTATTCCCATCAGCAAATATTGTTAACGATCTTGCTGAGTATAATGCATCTAATGCACCAGCAGCGGTTTCAGCTTTAGCGGCACCGACAGTAGGTATGATGCCTGCAGCATCAGGAAAAGCAGCGAAAGGCAAAGTTGTTGTGCAAGGTGAAAACGTTGCTGAACAACAATTACAATACTGGTTCCAACAAGCCGATAAAGAAACCCAAACTCGTTTCTTAAACTGGGCAAAAAAACAAAAATAATCGTTTTTTTAACCGCACTTTGATAAAGAAGTGAGCCTTCCCGCTCACTTTTTTATCATCCATTTTTTAGTCATAAAATAATAAGCAAGGATATCAACATGAATCAATGGCTTAATGCAAAAGTAATCGCTTCAATACCTATTTTTATTGCAGTGAATATTGCAGCGTTTGGCGTCTGGTTTTTTGATATTTCCACGCAATCCATGCCGTTAATTTTAGGCATTATTGCAGGCGGTTTAGTGGATTTAGATAATCGCCTCACTGGACGATTAAAAAATATCTTTTACACATTAATTGCCTTTTCTATTTCAACCTTCATCGTTCAACTCAATATTGGTAAACCGATTCAATATGTATTGTTGATGACCATCATCACCTTTTTATTTACGATGGTTGGCGCTGTAGGTGAACGTTATCGCACTATTGCATTTGGTACGCTGGTGGTAGCCATTTATACCACCCTCACTTATACACCGGATAATTCTGCGAGCTGGTTTATCAATCCTGTAATGATTTTATTAGGCACTTTGCTCTACAGTATTGTGACCATTATTGTCTATCTATTTTTCCCAAACCGTCCTGTCCAAGAAAGTGTGGCAAAAGCGTTTTGTGCCTTAGGTAATTATTTAGATGCCAAATCAGAGTTTTTTGATCCTGATGAAATTGATGAAATCGAGAAAAAACATCTTAATTTTGCAATGAAAAATACCAATGTGGTGGATGCCTTTAACCAAGCAAGAACAGCGCTTTTCTATCGCATTCGTGGACAACATCGCCATGCACGCACACAACGCATGATCCGTTATTATTTTGCAGCACAAGACATTCATGAACGTGCAAATTCAACACATTTTGATTATCGACAAATTGCGGAACAGCTCAAAAATACGGACTTAATTTTCCGCATTCAGCGTTTGCTCGAATTACAAGCTCAAGCTTGTCATGATATTACGGCTTGTCTACGTCAAAATACGCCTTATCACTATAATATTCGCGTAGAAAAAGCATTAATAGGCACAATTCAATCTCTTGAACTTTATAGCAAAGAACACGCTGAACAAAACAATGTTTTACTCACCCTTCAAACGCTTATTGATAATCTGAAAAGTATTAACTGGCAGCTACGTCAGCTTGAGCAAGAAACCAGTGAAAATGATCAAACAGCACAAATCCATACTGAGCAAATTACAGGCCTAAAAAATATTCTTTCTGTTATTGGAAGTAATTTCACTTTTGAATCACCACTTTTCCGCCATGCTGTACGTTTGTCTATCGTGGTGTTTTTGTGTTGCGCAATTGTTGAATTTTTCCAATTTAATTTGGGTTACTGGATTTTGCTTACCGCGGTCTTTGTGTGTCAACCAAACTATTCCGCAACCAAAGTGCGGTTACGCCAGCGTATTATTGGTACGATTTTAGGGGTGATTATTGGCTCCTTATTACCATATCTCAATCCAACATTAGAGATGAAACTTGGCTTAATGGTGGTGACCAGTACGCTGTTTTTCTTCTTTCGCAGTAATAATTACAGCTTCTCCACGTTCTTTATTACGCTGCAAGTGTTGATCAGCTTCGATGTGATGGGATTTGATACTCAGGCAGCGCTCTTCCCGCGCCTAATTGATACCGTATTAGGTTCAGCCATTGCATGGTTTGCGGTTTCTTATCTATGGCCGGATTGGAAATATCTCCAACTTGATAAAGTGAGCAGTCAAGCGATTCAAAGTGATGCACAATATTTCTTACACATTATTAGCCAACTACAATTTGGTAAAAGCGATAATTTAAAATACCGTATTGCACGCCGTAACGCTCATCAATATGCGGCAGCATTAAGCACAACGCTTTCCAATATGAATAATGAGCCGAAGAAATATCAGGCCTATTTGCAGGAAGGTTTTGACTTGTTAAAAATGAATTATTCCCTATTGAGCTATATTTCTGCTTTAGGGGCATATCGCAATAAAATGGCGCAATTACAACAAACTACCGAGTTTTTGTCAGACTTTTATCCTGTTGCGAAAAAGGTTTTATATGCACTGGAAAATATCGAAAAACTTCGTCCTGAAATTTTTGAAAAGCTCCAAAATAGTATTGAACAAAGCCTTAAAAAAATTCAGTGGGATGAAACCCAAGCCAAAAACAATTCGGTCTTTGCGTTGCCATACCAGCAACTTAACTTGATTTCTCAGTTGCTACCTCAGCTATATCGCTATTTCCAACATAGCCAGGTAGAACCAATGATCAAATAAAAACAAAGGAAAAACTGACCGCACTAACCCAAATTTTTTATTGTTCTCAAGGCGATAAATAGCGATAATACGCCACTTATGTAAAATAAATTTAGACGCAATGACACATTATATTCTACTCGTTATCAGTACTGCATTAATCAATAACTTCGTTTTGGTCAAATTCTTAGGACTTTGTCCATTTATGGGCGTGTCCAAAAAGATTGAAACGGCAATTGGTATGGGGCTTGCTACGACATTCGTATTAACCGTAGCGTCACTGTGTTCTTATTTAGTCGATAATTATATTTTAATGCCGCTAAACGCCACATTCTTGCGCACTTTAGTTTTTATTTTAGTGATTGCCTTCGTAGTTCAATTTACTGAAATGGTAATCAATAAAACAAGCCCATCACTTTATCGATTATTAGGGATTTTCTTACCACTGATTACCACAAACTGCGCGGTACTCGGTGTGGCATTATTAAACGTCAATTTGGCACACAATTTAACTGAATCCGTCATTTATGGTTTTGGCGCCTCTTTAGGTTTTGCGCTAGTTTTAGTTTTATTTGCAGCATTGCGTGAACGTCTTGTTGCTGCAGATGTACCCATTACGTTTCGTGGCTCGTCTATTGCGTTAATTACGGCTGGTTTGATGTCTCTTGCCTTTATGGGCTTCGCCGGGTTAGTAAAATGATTTATCTCTTAATGTTTATTACTGTAACAGTGATTTTTCTCGGCTTATTTTGGAATAACACTAAAAAATAATGTTTATCTTAATTTCAGTAACCGTTCTTGCTTTAATTTTTGGTGCGATTTTAGGCGTTGCTTCGATTAAATTAAAAGTCGAAGCTGATCCTATCGTTGAAAAAATTGATGCCATCTTACCGCAAAGCCAATGTGGGCAATGCGGCTATCCTGGTTGCAAGCCTTATGCCGAAGCGATTGCCAATGGTGACGTTATCACGAAATGTGTGCCTGGTGGTCGTCCAACGGTGGTAAAAATTGCCGAAATCATGGGTGTTGATGTACCCGCAATGGATGATGTGGCGGAACCAGAAGAAATAGTTGCCTTTATTAATGAAAATATGTGTATTGGCTGTACTAAATGTATTCAAGCCTGCCCTGTTGATGCCATTATCGGTACAAACAAAGCCATGCATACAATTATTCCCGATCTCTGTACTGGCTGTGAACTTTGCGTCGCACCTTGTCCGACAGATTGTATTTCCATGATTAAAGTGAAAAAAGATATTGATAATTGGGACTGGAAGTTTGATCCTAAATTAGTCATTCCAGTCGTAAATACCACAGAAATTGAGAAAAAATTAGTGGTTGGGGAGTCGGAGTCACATGGCTGATGTATTAACAAGATTTAACTCCGGCAAAATTTGGGATTTTAAAGGTGGTATTCATCCACCTGAAATGAAATCTCAATCAAACCAATCCCCTATTCAGCAATCAGAACTTGCTCATGATTTTTATGTGCCGATTAAACAACATGCCGGCACTGCAGGAAATGTATTAGTTAAAGAAGGCGATTATGTCCTAAAAGGCCAACCTTTGACACAATGTAATGGCTTAAGAATCTTGCCTGTTCATGCACCAACTTCTGGTACGGTAAAATTTATCGGAAAACACGTCGCACCGCATCCTTCTGGTTTAACCGAGGACATGATTCATATTCAAGCGGATGGCTTAGATAAATGGCGTGAGCAATTTCCACTTGAAGAATTTTTTACACAACCGGTCGAACAACTTATTGATCGTATTTATCAAGCTGGCGTTGCCGGCTTAGGTGGTGCGGTATTCCCAACTGCCGCCAAAATCCAATCGGCTGAAAAGAAAGTTAAACTCTTAATTATTAACGGCGCAGAATGTGAACCCTATATTACCTGTGATGACCGCTTAATGCGTGATTACACCGATGAAATGATCGAAGGGATTCGCATCTTACGTTATATCTTACGTCCTGAAAAAGTGGTGATTGCGGTTGAAGACAATAAACCCGAAGCGATTCAAGCTATTCAACAATCGCTGCATGGTGCAAATGACATTGAATTGCGCGTAATTCCGACTAAATATCCATCTGGTGCTGCCAAACAACTGATTTATTTGCTTACCGGCATGGAAGTGCCAAGTGGTGGACGTTCTTACGATATTGGCGTATTAATGCATAATGTCGGCACAGCTTTTGCGGTGAAAAGAGCGGTCATTAATGATGAGCCTTTAATTGAACGTGTCGTCACGCTGACTGGTGATAAAATTTCAGAGAAAGGCAACTACTGGGTTCGCTTAGGTACACCAGTTGACCACTTATTAGCACAAGTTGGCTATCAATATGACGAACGCTTCCCTGTTTTCGCTGGCGGACCAATGATGGGATTACAACTTTCTGATCTCAACGCACCCGTCACAAAATTAATTAACTGTTTATTAGCACCCGATCATTTTGAATATGGTGAACCCGAACCGGAACAATCTTGTATCCGCTGTTCTGCTTGTTCTGATGCTTGCCCTGTCAATTTAATGCCACAGCAACTTTATTGGTATGCTCGCAGTGAGGATCACCAAAAATCAGAAGAATATTGCTTAAAAGATTGTATTGAATGTGGCGTGTGTGCTTATGTTTGTCCAAGCCATATTCCGCTTATCCAATATTTCCGACAAGAAAAAGCCAAAATTGGGGAAATTAAAGAAAAAGCGAAAAAAGCCGAAGAGGCTAAAATCCGTTTTGAAGCCAAACAAGCTCGTATGGAACGTGAAGAGCAAGAACGTAAAGCGCGTTCACAACGTGCGGCAGAAGCTCGTCGAGAAGAACTTGCAAAACAAAAAGGTGAAGACCCAGTTAAAGCAGCGTTAGAACGCTTGAAAGCAAAACAAGAGGGTTCAGCAGCAAATAAAGAAACGAAAACTATCGTATCTGAGAAAGGGGAAATCTTACCGGATAACCATGAACTCATGGAGCAACGTAAAGCCCGCCGTCTTGCTAGACAACAAGCACAAGCAGATACAAGCACTGCGTCGGATGCAACACCGTCACAAACTGATGAAAAAGATACGAAGAAAGCAGCTGTTGCTGCAGCTCTAGCAAGAGCGAAGGCCAAGAAAGCTGCTGCTCAAGGTGAAACTGTTGCGACAAATGAAACTGAAAGCGCGGTCGAAAAAAGAGATGAAAATCCAACCGCACTTGATCCGAAAAAAGCCGCCGTAGCTGCAGCCATAGCAAGAGCCAAAGCTAAGAAAGCTGCCGCTCAAAGTGAAGCTGTTACAACAAATGCAACTGAAAGTGCGGTCGAAAAAACAGATGAAAATCCAACCGCACTTGATCCGAAAAAAGCGGCTGTTGCTGCAACCATTGCGAGAGACAAAGCTAAGAAAGCGGCAGCTCAAGGTGAAACGGTTACGACACATGCAACTGAAAGCGCGGTCGAAAAAACAGATGAAAATCCAACCGTACTTGATCCGAAAAAAGCCGCTATCGCAGCAGCCATAGCAAGAGCCAAAGCTAAGAAAGCTGCCGCTCAAAGTGAAGCAGTTACGACAAATGCAACTGAAAGCGCGGTCGAAAAAACGGATGAAAACCCAACCGCACTTGATCCAAAAAAAGCTGCTATCGCAGCAGCCATTGCGAGAGCTAAAGCCAAGAAAGCTGCCGCTCAAAGTGAAGCAGTTACAACAAATGAAACTGAAAGTGCGGTCGAAAAAACGGATGAAAACCCAACCGCACTTGATCCGAAAAAAGCCGCTATCGCAGCAGCCATAGCAAGAGCTAAAGCAAAAAAAGCGGCTGCTGAAGCTGCCAAAGAAACAGAATAACGCAGGAAAAGATTATGTTTAAGAAAATGGAGAGTTCGCCTCATACCCATTCAGGCAAATTAACCGCCCGTATTATGTTATGGGTGATTGCAGCCATGCTGCCTGCTCTGCTCACGCAGATTTATTATTTTGGAATGGGTGTTTTGGTGCAATCCGCATTGGCTATTTCTTTCGCATTATTACTTGAGTTTATTGTGACTAAATTACGCAATAAGCCAAACCTGGTCTATATTTCAGATTTTAGTGTGGTGCTTACTGCCTTAATTTTAGCGATGGCGATTCCGCCTTATGCACCTTATTGGGTGATTTTAATTGGTACGCTTTCCGCTGTTATTCTAGGCAAACACGTTTACGGTGGCTTGGGACAAAACCCATTTAATCCGGCAATGGTGGGTTATGTGGTGCTATTGATTTCTTTCCCACTACAAATGACAAGTTGGATGCCACCTATTTCATTATTGAATGAACCTCCAACATTTGCAGATTCTCTTTCTTTAATTTTCACAGGCTTAACCACTGATGGATTTAGTTTGAGTCAACTTGTTCATTCCATTGATGGCATTACACAAGCAACGCCATTAGACAGTGCCAAAATCTTCTATAACTTGCATCAAGGCGATGAAAGCGTATTCCATGATTTTGTAAAATTACCGATTTTATTACAAAACGGGACTGACTTTGCTGAAGGTTGGTGGCAAGTCAATCTGGCATTCATGCTTGGTGGAATTATATTAATTTTAAAGAAAAAAATTCACTGGCAAATTCCCGTTTCAATGCTCGTGACCTTTGTGACCTTAGCTACAATCACTGCGATGTCAGGCCATCATCATTTAAGTATGATTAGCCAACTCTTTAGCGGCGCGATGATGTTTGGCGCGTTCTTTATTGCGACTGACCCTGTCACAGCGTCTATTACACCTCGCGGCAAGCTTGTATTTGGTTCCTTGGTCGGATTATTGGTTTACCTCATTCGTTACTTTGGAAACTACCCTGACGGCGTGGCATTTGCGATTTTGTTAAGTAATATTTGTGTGCCACTTATCGACTACTACACCCGTCCTCGCGTAGCGGGACACTTTGCAAAAGGGAGAAAATAATGGGTATTTTTAAAGTTACCTCCCGTTTTGGTTTGTTATTAGGTTTTATTGCGCTTGTATGTACCGCTGTTTCTGCGGGCATTTATATGCTGACAAAAGATAAAATTGATGAAGCCATGGCTGAACAACAAAAAGCGTTATTACTCCAAGTCATCCCGCAAGATTATTTTAATAATAACTTGCTAGAAAGCGTAGAAACACCTGAGCAAGATAAACTCAAAGGTATTCAAAAAGTCTATTTTGCGATCAAAGATCATGCACCAACCGCCTATGCCTATGAAACTACAGCACCAGATGGTTATTCAGGGAATATCCGTTTATTAGTGGGTATTACTCCAAAAGGTGAAGTTTTAGGTGTGCGTGTCATCGAACATCATGAAACCCCTGGATTAGGCGATAAAATCGAACTTCGTATTTCCGATTGGATTTTGAGTTTTACAAACCAAGTTATCGTACCTGAAAGCCTAAAAGATTGGGCGGTCAAAAAAGATGGCGGTAAATTCGACCAATTTTCTGGCGCAACGATTACGCCACGCGCGATTGTAAATCAAGTAAAACGCTCTGCTCTCGTGATGCTTGAGAATGAAGCATTACTCAACGAGATGGCAAAAAAATACGCGCAATAGGATATTTATTATGACTGATTTAACCGAAAAAACGACCGCACTTGATGAGCAAAGTGCGGTTGAAAATTTAGAAGAAATAACGCAAACGCCTTCTGTTTGGAAAGAAATCTTTATTCAAGGCGTATGGAAAAATAACTCAACTCTCGTACAATTATTGGGGCTTTGTCCGCTCTTAGCTGTATCGAGTACTGCGACGAATGCATTGGGTTTGGGCCTTGCAACTATGTTGGTTTTAACCTGTACAAACACCGTTGTTTCGCTCTTTCGTAAGCAAATTCCTCATGAGATCCGCATTCCGATTTATGTGATGATTATTGCGACCACCGTAACCGTGGTGCAATTATTGATGAATGCTTATACCTATACACTCTATCAAGCACTCGGGATTTTTATTCCTTTAATCGTGACTAACTGCATCGTCATCGGTCGAGCCGAGGCCTTTGCCTCTAAAAATAGCATTACACATGCTGCCTGGGATGGCTTTTCGATGGGATTAGGCATGGCATTAAGTATCACCGTATTAGGTGCGTTACGTGAAATCTTAGGTCAAGGTACCCTTTTTGAAGGCATTGAAAACTTATTTGGTCAAGGCGCAAAATTCCTTACATTCCATATTTATCATGCTGACAGCAGCTTTTTACTCTTTATTCTTCCGCCAGGTGCATTTATTGGATTAGGCATTCTGTTGGCGATTAAAAACCGAATTGATATGAAAAAATGAACCAAGCTAAAAGAATTGAAATCCTTACTCGACTTCGGGAGCAAAACCCGCATCCCACTACGGAATTAGAGTATAATTCGCCTTTTGAACTACTCATCGCGGTGATCTTATCGGCTCAAGCGACCGATAAAGGTGTGAATAAAGCAACAGCAAAATTATTCCCTGTGGCAAATACCCCACAAGCCATTTTAGATCTCGGCTTAGAGGGGGTAAAAGAATACATTAAAACCATCGGGCTTTATAACAGCAAAGCGGAAAATATCATTAAAACCTGCCGTGATTTAGTTGAGAAACACAACGGCAAAGTACCTGAAAGCCGTGAAGCCTTAGAAGCCCTTGCGGGTGTCGGCAGAAAAACGGCGAATGTGGTATTAAATACCGCTTTCGGTCATCCTACTATCGCAGTGGATACCCATATTTTTCGCGTATGCAACCGCACGAATTTTGCCCCTGGCAAAGATGTGGTAAAAGTGGAAGAAAAACTGCTCAAAGTTGTGCCAAAAGAATTTAAAGTAGATGTACATCACTGGCTTATTTTGCACGGGCGCTATACTTGTACCGCGCGCAAACCTCGCTGCGGTGCTTGCATCATTGAAGATCTCTGCGAATACAAAGAAAAAACAGAATATTAAACGAATAAAATCAAACGGAATATATTATGACAACAAACAATCAATCTCGCCAAACGTGGTCTAGCCGACTAACTTATGTGCTCACCGTTGCGGGTGCGACAGTTGGCTTTGGGGCAACGTGGCGCTTCCCTTATTTAGTGGGTGAAAATGGCGGTGGTGCCTACGTACTCCTTTTTTGTATCGCGATGATTGTCATTGGTATCCCAATGATTTTAGTGGAAAACGTTATTGGTCGCCGTTTGCGTGTGAATTCCATTGATGCCTTTGGCGACAAAATCCAAGATAAAGGTAAAAACATTTCCAAATATTGGAAGATTCTTGGTTACATGGGGCTTCTTGGCGCATTTGGTATCATGGCTTATTACATGGTATTAGGTGGTTGGGTGATGTCTTATATCATCAGTCTGATGAATAACACCCTTGATATTAGCGCCCCAATTACAAAAGAAGTGGCCAAAGATTTCTACGATTTACACATTAGCAACAGCCCATGGGAAATCATGCTTTACACTTTCCTATTCGTGGCGGTGAATTACATTATTTTGGCCCTCACCTTACCGGGTGCAATGGAAGGTGTAACTTTCTACTTAAAACCAGATTTCAGCAAAATCACACCTAAATTATTCATTTTCGTATTAGGACAAGTATTCTTCGCATTAAGCCTTGGTTTCGGTGTATTGATTACCCTATCCAGCTATTTAAACAAAGAAGAAAACCTTATTCATACAGCCGTTATTACAGGCTTCACTAACACCATTATCGCTGTGTTATGTGGTTTTATGATCTTCCCATCATTATTCACATTCGGCATTGAACCTAACGCTGGCCCAACTTTGGTTTTCCAAAGTTTACCAATTGTATTTTCACACTTATGGGCGGGTAAATTCTTTGCTATCGTGTTCTTCGGCTTATTGCTTATTGCGGCATTAACCACGTCAATTACGATTTACGAAGTCATCATCACCTCATTACAAGAAAAACTCAGAATGCGCCGTGGTAAAGCGATTTTTGTTACCTTAATGGGGATTTTCTTATTGGGTAACGTGCCGTCTATTCTAGGGGATAACCTTTGGAAAGATTTCACTATCTTCGGTAAAAGCATTTTCGATGCCTTTGATTTTGTCAGCGGCAATATTCTCTTTATGTTGACCGCACTTGGTTGTGCGATTTTCGTTGGTTTTGTGTTAAAAGACGATGCAAAAAAAGAGCTATCACCAACGCCAAATTCACTTTTCACCACAATCTGGTTTAACTATGTCAAATTTGTGGTTCCAGTGATTATTTTGGTGATTTTTATTAGTAATATGTAATAAAAAAACCGAGCTATTTAGCTCGGTTTCTTTTTACCTATACCCTATTTTGCTTCAGCTTGGGTCTTTTTCTCTTCAAGTTCTTCCCATCGCATAAATGCCGTTTCAAGCTCCGCTTCCGTATCCGCTAATTCTTTTAGCTTCGCATCCGTTACATCATGAGCTTGTTGGAAAAAGTGAGGGTCACCAATTTCAGCTTGAAGTGCGGTAATTTTCTCTTCCAATTCTTCCAATAATTGTGGTAGCTGTTCTAACTCACGTTGTTCTTTATAAGAAAGTTTAATGGATTTCGGCTTTTGAGAAATAACGTTATTTTTGACCGCACTTTCCTGTACTTTGGGTGCTTCTTTTTTGATTTTTTGAGCCTCTTGCTCAGCTTTCATGGCAAAGTAATTGGCTTGTTGGTCTTTCGCATCAAAGAAACCGCCCACGTATTTATTTAATACGCTGTCGCCTTCAAAGAAATAACACTCAGTCGCGACATTATCAATAAACTGACGATCATGGCTGACAATCAATAGCGTGCCTTGATAATCCGTGAGGATTTCTTCTAATAATTCTAAGGTTTCTACATCCAAGTCATTGGTTGGTTCATCAAGAATCAATAGATTATTAGGTTTCAGTAATAATTTTGCTAATAACAAGCGATTGCGTTCACCACCAGAAAGGGCTTTTACGGGTGTCATCGCTCGTTTTGGTGGGAATAAGAAATCCTGCAAATAGCCCAACACATGACGTTTTACACCATTGACCTCAATATCCTGTTTGCCATCAGCAACGTTATCCATCACCGTCTTTTCCGGATCAAGATCAGCACGATATTGGTCAAAATAAGCGATATCTAATTTTGTACCGCAATGAATGCGACCACTCGTTGGCTTAATTTCACCTAATAAAAGTTTAATAAAGGTGGTTTTTCCGCAACCATTTGGCCCCACTAAAGCAATTTTATCACCACGCAAAATGGTCGTGCTGAAATCTTTGAGCAGCTGTTTGCCTTCAATCTCATAAGACACATTTTCCATTTCAAACACGATTTTGCCTGAACGACTTGAGTTATCTAATTGTAACTTAGCAGTACCCATCACCTCACGACGTTGGCGACGTTCTTCACGCATGGCTTTTAAAGCGCGCACGCGGCCTTCATTACGCGTACGACGTGCTTTAATACCTTGACGAATCCAAACCTCTTCTTGTGCTAAACGTTTATCGAAAAGCTCGTTTTGTAACGCTTCGACACGTAAGTTTTCTTCTTTCGTGGTGAGGTATAAATCATAATCACCCGGATAAGACACTAATTTACCACGGTCTAAATCCACAATACGAGTCGCCATTTTGCGGATAAAAGAACGGTCATGAGAAATAAACACAATGCTTCCGGTAAATTCTAATAAGAAGTTTTCTAACCATTCGATTGCATCCACATCCAAGTGGTTAGTCGGTTCATCTAATAACAAGACATCAGGATTACACACCAACGCACGAGCAAGGGCGGCTTTACGCAACCAACCACCCGATAAATCGGCTAATTTAGTATCAGGATTTAACTCGAGCTTTTGCAGAACTTCATTGATTTTATTTTCAAACTGCCAACCGTTGGCATGCTCTAATTTGGCTTGCACTTGTGCCAGTTGATTAAGAATTTGTTCACTGTAATTTTGTGTTAATTCTTGCGAAATATGATGATATTCCTTTAACAAATCTGCTAAATGCTCAATGCCTTCCGCTACATAATCGAAAACATTGCCTTCAGCGTGGCGAGGCGGGTCTTGTTCTAAACGCGAAACCACTAAATCTTTTTCATACTGCACTTTGCCGTCATCCATGGTGACTTGCTGTGCAATAATTTTTAATAAAGTCGATTTCCCAGCCCCGTTACGCCCCACCAAACACACGCGCTCATTCGGTTCAATATGCAGTTCAGCGTGATCAAGTAAGGGATGGTCACTAAAAGAAAGATAAGCGTTAGTTAAACTAATTAATGCCACAAAATTGTCCTATAAATTCAAAATATCAATAAAAATAACCGCACTTTAGAGTTGATGATAAACCTTTAAGGCATAAGCATCTGACATGCCCGCGATATAGTCACAAATAATACGTTTTTTGCCCTGCTCCGGTGCATTTCTCCAACGATTAGCGGTATTCGTTGGCAATAAACGTTCGGGGTCCGACTCAAAAATCTGAAACATTTCCGTAAGAATGCGTTGCCCTTTATATTCAATACGTTGCGTTTCGACGTGACGAATCACATATTTCCATACAAACTTTTTGAACACATTTAATGCCGCAATCACATCTTGCGGTAGTTCTGCGTTATAACGTAACAAAGGCTCATCAAAATTGCCGGTAACTTTCCAACGTACATGAGTAATAAAGAAATTCACTAATGCACCAATGGCATTTTTACGTTCAAAATGATGATTGGAGAACAATCGCTGGCTGACTTGTTCTATATTTTTTGCCAACCAATCTGAAGGAATCATTTTAAGTTCAGCCAATGCTTCTTGCCATTGATGTTGATTTACGACACCGGTCACAATCGCATCTTCTAAATCATGTACCCCATACGCAATATCGTCCGCCAACTCCATAATACTGCAATCTAAAGATTTAAATTGTGTTTTTAAAAACTCGGCAGAATTTGACCGCGCTTTTTGAAATGAGCCAAATAAAGTGCGGTCATTTTCAGAAAGATTTTGCAACAGCCAAGTAAACATTGTGACGTCATCACGGAACAACCCTTTTCCTGGTTTCCAATCGCTAATTTTGACATAACGCGGATCAGCGTTTTCAGCTTGCGGCAACTGGGCATATTGTGGTGAAGATAAGTCTAAAATATTCGGATATTTCACCACGCCTAAAATAGCACGACGCGTTAAATTCATCCCTGCTGTTTCGGTATAAGGCTCAAGTTTAGTAATGATACGAAATGTCTGCGCATTGCCTTCAAAGCCGCCATGATTCCGCATCATATAATTGAGGGCTACTTCCCCACCATGGCCAAACGGTGGATGACCAATATCATGCGCAAAGCACAAACTTTCAATTAAATCATTGCTTGGTAATAAAGGTTTGAGTTGTTTCTGTAATTCACTTTTTTCAATATGAAGCTGGTCTGAAATAGCAACATAACTTTCCGCAAATTTTAATTGGGAAACCAGGCTGCTACCGATTTGTGCCACTTCAAGGGAATGGGTTAAACGAGTACGATAAAAATCATTTTCGCCCACAGCATGAATCTGTGTTTTGGCTTGCAAACAACGGAAAGCGGCAGAATGTAAAATCCGCCCGCGATCACGACGAAATGGTGGTCGGTGATCTTTTTCGCGAGGCGGATCAGGAAGAAAACGTTCAGTCCAAAAATCAGCTAATTGGGTTCTCATAAAAATAGACGAATAACATGGAATACTAAGGGGGCTAAAATGGAGCTCATAATACCGCAAAGTACCAAAGAAATCGAACTATAACTACCGGCTTTCGGATCGGCTTCCATACAACTTACCGTACCTAATGCGTGAGAAACCGCCCCAACAGATAAACCAACGGCTTCTTGTTGCTTTATACCGAGTTTTTTCAAGATGAGATAACCAAAAACCGACCCTTGTAAACCGGCGACAACCACACCTACCGCCGTCACGGCAGGAATGCCGCCTAAATGTGAAGCTACTTCCATTGCAATTGGCGTAGTAATTGATTTTGGTAATACCGTCGCAACCATTTCAGGGCTTGCACCTAAAATAATGGCAAAAATAGCCCCGGTAAACATTGAAAATATTGAGGCCAATGCGACTACTGAAAGGATAATTTTCCATTGTTTCGCAATTTGACGAATTTGTTCATACAACGGTAATGCCAGTGCGACAATACTCAATCCTAATAAATTATTAATCGGCGCATTACCTGCCATATAATCATCATAAGGAATACCGCTAACCACTAAAATCAGCACAAGAATGGACACCGTCAGCACAAAAGTATTGAAAATCATCGATTTCCAACGTTTACTAATTTGTAGTGCGAGCCAAAATCCGAAAATCGTTAAACCGGTATAAAGATAAATTGCATACTGCATAATAAAACCTTAGTCTGCTTGAAGATTACGTTTTTCCAATACTTTTTTACGTTTATGGCTAAAAGATTGTTTGTAAAATAAATAGTTTCCTATAAATGCAATCACAAAAAGTGTTAAAAAGGTACTAAGAATATTTGGAATGAGTAAAATTTTCCATTGCGCAACGAGTAAATCATAATACTTGATAATACCAACACTCACCGGTACAAAAAGCACCGCCATATAGCGAATCAATAAGCTCGAGCCGAAATAAATCCACTCCAGGTGAATCACATGAGTCGTTAAACCTAAAAAAAGTAATAACAAGCCCCAAATGCTGCCTGGAATCCCCACTGGGATATAGTGAGAAATCAAATTGCCGAGTAGTAACATAATGTATAAAATGATGAGCGAACGAGCGAGTTGAACGCCTTTTTGGAGTAACATATTTCCTCTATCAACTTTTTTAATAACAATTAAAATTTATTTTACGCTTTTTTGTTAAAATTACCCATTCATTTTAGCTAAATTTTGCGATGCAGATCAAAGAAATTCCAAATGATTAAAAAATTCTTCTTATTTTTAACCCTAATTTTGACCGCACTTTGGTCTCAATTTTCAGTGGCAGCTGAACGCCAAATGGCGTGTTGGGTCGTTGGTGTAAGCGATGGTGATACCTTAACTTGCCTCTTACCCACTAAAAAACAACTAAAAGTGCGATTACAAGAAATTGATGCTCCGGAAAAAGGCCAACCATTTGGAAAGAAAGCCAAACAATATCTTTCACAACTGGTTTTCAAACAAAATGTGACGTTGTCTGTTTCTGGTTATGATCGCTACCAACGTATTTTGGCAACGGTTTATCTGCAAGAACAAAACATCAACTTAGAAATGCTAAAAAATGGCATGGCGTGGGTTTACCCACAATTCGCTAAAAATCCACTCTACTTTCAAGCTCAAGATTTTGCCCAACAACAAAAAATCGGTTTATGGCACGATCCCTATCCTGTTGCCCCTTATGAATGGCGTAAACAGAAAAAAACAGTTAAACACGGAGATAACCATGGCTTTTGATTATCAATCATTTAAAAATGAATTTCCTTATTTTAAATCGCCAAATGCCGTGGTTTATTTGGATAATGCGGCGACAGCATTAAAACCTCAAGCACTAATTGATGCAACGAGTACTTTTTATCAATCGGCAGGCTCCGTACATCGTAGTCAGTATGAAGCGGCACAAACAGCACAATATGAAAATGCCCGTCACTTAGTGAAAACCTTAATTAATGCAGAAGATGAAAAAGCGGTGATTTGGACTTCTGGGACGACACATAGCATTAATTTAGTTGCCAACGGTTTACTCCCCTCTTTGAATATAGATGATGAGATTTTAATTAGCCAAGCGGACCATCATGCTAATTATGTTACTTGGCATGAAACAGCGAAAAAATGTGGGGCAAAAATTCAAGTGTTGCCAATTTTGGATAATTGGCTAATTGATGAAAATGCCTTAATTGCAGCCTTAAATGAGAAAACCAAATTAGTAGCACTCAATTTTGTTTCCAACGTAACGGGAACGGAACAACATATCCAACATTTAATTCGACTCATCCGTCAACATAGTAATGCGTTCGTGTTAGTGGATGCCGCTCAGGCTATTAGCCATATACAAATTGATTTACAGGCATTAGATGCGGATTTTATTGCTTTTTCTGCACACAAAATTTATGGGCCAAACGGCATTGGTGTATTAAGCGGAAAATTAAGCTCGCTTTCCCTATTACAACCGCTTTTTTACGGTGGAAAAATGATTGAGCGCGTATCCCATGAATGTATTACCTTTGCTGATTTGCCTTATCGATTAGAGGCCGGCACACCGAATATTGCGGGTGTGATTGGCTTTGATGCGGTGTTAGATTGGCTCAAAAAATGGGATTTTCAAGCAGCCGAGGCTCATGCCGTTAAGCTTGCCGAACAAAGTAAAGTGCGGTTAAAAAACTATCCGAATTGTCGTTTATTTAATTCACCGCAGCCAAGTTCAGTGGTTTGTTTTGTTTTTGATGGGATTGCGGCATCCGATCTTGCTACCCTATTAAGCGAACAAAAGATTGCGTTGCGCGTTGGTGAGCATTGCGCACAACCTTACTTAGCCCGCCTTGGTGAGCGCACTACATTAAGACTTTCTTTTGCGCCTTACAATAGCCCGCAAGATGTGGATGCTTTTTTTGCGGCATTAGATAAATCCTTAGAGTTATTAGCATGCTAGAAAACATTAAACAGGCAAAAAATTGGGAAGAACGTTACCGTTTCATTATTCAAGCCGGTAAACATCTTCCTCACCCCTCTCCAGATGAATTGGCTCAAATGCAATCAATTCAAGGCTGCGAAGCGGGGCTTTGGTTTATGGCCATTCCACAAAATGATGGCACGTTTCAATTTCAAACTTACAGCGAAGCGCGCATTATGAATGGTTTGTTATGGTTGTTACTGCAAAATATCAATGGACAAACCAATAATCAACTACAACAATTTAATATTCGTCAATTTTTTGATGAACTTGGCATTGCCTCTCGCTTAAGTGAAACCCGCTTAAACGGTTTAAAACAAATTGAAGAAATTTTGCACAATCTGTAATTATGTATCTGATCGAACCCTTTTTTAAATTGACCGCCTTAGAAAACGACATTGGCCAACAAAGCCGTTTGCTCAATGCAGTCATCGACCAATGGCGTTATAACGGACAAATTATCGGCCGTGAAATCCCGCTTTATTTAACGGAAGAAGATGGCGAACAAGGTTTTGCGATGCGCGTTATTTGCCCTGAGCAAGATAGCCTTTTACCCGAAAACAATAATCAATCTGTGAATCAAGCGATGGAACATGCTGAAAAGAGCGGTCTAAATTTTCAAGGTTTTCAAATTATTGCCGATGATTTAAATGCAGACAGCACCGCAGAATGTAGCCAACCAGCATGGCAAATGCTCTACACCACACATTTACAATCTTGCTCGCCGTTACATAGCGGAGAAGATTTTTCTCCAATTCCGCTCTATAAACAGCTAAAAAATCAACCGCACTTAAGTCAAGATTTAATTAAATGGCAGGAGAATTGGCAAGCTTGCGATCAGTTACAAATGAATGGTTCTGTTTTAGAAAAAGAATCGTTAAACGAAATCGCCGAGGTTAATAGCACGCTTACTAAACATGGACGCTACCTTGCTGCTGAAATTGAAAAAGAAAGCGGCATACCGACCTATTATTATTTATACCGTGTCGGAGGCCATTCTTTAGAATCTGAACAACAACGCAGTTGCCCGCAATGTGGTGGTAATTGGGCATTAGAAACGCCACTATTTGATGTAATTTACTTTAAATGCGACCAATGTCGATTAGTCTCGAATGTGTCGTGGAATTTTTTATAACGCTTTCGTCATTAGGAAAACAAATGAACTATCAAGATAAAAGCCTTCAATCTTTAAAACTCGGTCAAGCAACAGAATATGCGGCAAATTATGACCGCACCTTATTACAACCCGTGCCTCGCAAACTCAATCGTGATGGCTTAGGTATAACCGAACAACAGCCATTTACCCAAGGGGCGGATATTTGGACAGCCTATGAAATTTCCTGGTTAAATCAAAAAGGTTTGCCGCAAGTCGCCATTGCTGATGTGGAAATTGATTATCGTAGTGAAAATTTAATTGAATCAAAAAGCTTTAAACTCTATTTAAACAGCTTTAACCAAAATCAATTTGTTGATTTTGCTAGCGTAGAACGCACGATGCGTGAAGACCTAAGTGCTTGTGCTCAAGGCGAGGTCAAAGTACGTTTACATCCATTATCCCACTATCAAGGACAACGTATTGATACGTTAACGGGCGATTGCATTGACGAACAGGATATTGAAATCCACAGCTACGAATTTGATGCAGAGATTTTGCAAAATTGTACGTCCGATAACTCGGTTGAAGAAACCTTAGTAAGCCATTTATTAAAATCCAATTGTCTTATCACCAGTCAGCCGGATTGGGGAACCGTACAAATTCATTATGTGGGCAAACAAATCGATCGCGAAAAACTTCTCCGCTACATTGTGTCTTTCCGTCAACATAATGAGTTTCACGAGCAGTGTGTTGAGCGTATTTTCTGTGATTTGATGCATTATGCTAAACCAGAAAAACTCACCGTCTATGCGCGCTATACGCGCCGTGGTGGATTGGATATTAATCCATTCCGTTCTAACTTTGAGGAAATTCCGCAAAATTTACGCTTGGCAAGACAATAAATCACAAAACAAAAGTGCGGTGAAAATCAACCGCACTTTTATTTTATACATGTCGTAAATCATGAGCTTGTTGCAATAACTGACGACTTTCCTGCAAGAATTGATCGGAATATTCCCCAAACCATTCTCTCACTTGATGGAAAGCATCAATAAACCCTTGGCGATCGCCTTTTTCAAAAAATTGTAACGCTTCTTCATACGTTTGCTTCAAGCTTTCAATCACGTCTAAATTTTCTGGCTTATCCATAATAATATCGGCATAAAGTGCCGCATCTTGGGCAAATAGACGACCAATCATGGCTAATTCCAAGCGATAAATCGGGGAAGATAGCGCCAATAAATTGCTTAAATTGACAGGTTGTTTGGAAAGATGCAGACCATTCGCAAAAGTAGAAAAGTGACGTAATGCTTGAATGTACGTCATATTATGATCATGCTCAGCTGCATCAATTTGGTAAATTTTTGCACCCCAGATTTGAATTTGCTCTAACAACCATTCATAACGCTCACTAAAGCGCCCATCACAACGCACAACCACTTGTTTTGCCATGCTCGCAATATCGGAACCAAACATTGGATGCAGCCCAACCACTGCCCCTTTATGCACATCTAACATTTTAGCCAAGGGTGCACGTTTCACGGAGGTGAGATCCGCGAGCAGCATATTTTCCGTTAAATAGGGTTTTAAACGTTCTATTGTTTCTAACGTGTGATCAATCGGTACTGAGACAATAACAACATCCGCATTCGTTAAAATGCGTTCTGCCACATCCCAATCATCTCGGTCTAAAATAGAAATAGGATAACCAGAAGCACGCAAATAACGGGCAAATAACTGCCCCATTTTTCCGTAACCACCGACAATAACAATTTTGTTAATGGCTGGATTCAGGGTTTTAAAACCAAATTGATTTTCATTGGAATAAGATTCACGCATGAAACGACGTAGCACATCTTCAATAAGCTGTGGAGAAATCCCCGCTTTAGCCGCTTCTTCTCGGCGAGCTTGTAACATAGCTAATTCACGCTCTGGCGCATAAATCGGCAACCCCTTTTCATGCTTTACTTCGCCTACTTGGGTCACCAATTCGAGACGTTTAGCAAAAAGTTGAATCAGTTCACGATCGAGCGCATCAATTTCCTGACGTAAATGGTTAAGGGCATCCATAATTCACCTGTAATATCTTATTTACATAGATTGCAATTAAAAGGTTACAGGTGAGATTACTGGAATTAAAAAAGAAAGGCAAATAGTTAGAGAGATTGCGTAATCAAGCGTTGTGGACGAATCACATTGTTATCATCTACAAGTGCTACGCCTAAAAAGATATTCTCGTCAGAAAATAACCGCACTTGACCATGTAATTTTGCTTCATTAGCAAATTTGACACGTTGTCCAAAGCCGATACCTTTACTTTGCTCGGTATTTAGCTGTAATGCGGGTAATTTACTGACCGCTGTATCTGTCGGTAAAAGATGTTGATCAAGTTGTTCAAGATCACCTTGCTCTGCAAGCGCCTGCAAAGCATCCCATGTCATCATCTTTTCTGTTGGATAATCCGCAACCGCAGTTCGACGTAACACTGTCACATGAGCGCCACAACCTAACACTTCACCTAAATCATCCACTAATGTACGGATATAGGTTCCTTTCGAACAATGCACTTCTAAGGTTAGAAAAGGTGCTTGATACTCGATAAAGTTTAGCTCAAAAATCGTGATAGGACGAGCTTCACGTTCTACGGTAATGCCTGCGCGAGCATACTCATACAACGGTTTCCCATTGTGCTTTAATGCAGAAAACATGGTCGGCACTTGCAAAATATCACCACGAAATTGCCCAAGTGCGGTCAAAATTTGTGATGTTTCCACATTGACAGGGCGCGTTTCGACCACTTGCCCTTCAGCATCAGAGGTATCCGTACGTTCACCTAATTTTGCTGTGACAACATAGCGTTTATCTGCATCTAATAAGAATTGGGAAAACTTTGTCGCTTCTCCTAAACAAATGGGCAGCATACCAGTTGCTAATGGATCAAGCGCACCAGTATGCCCTGCTTTATTCGCTTGGAATACGCGTTTAACTTTTTGCATAATGTCATTAGACGACATGCCTTGTGGCTTATCTAATAAAAATACACCATCAATATCACGCCCACGCTTGCGAGATCTCGACATTAGTCATTTTCCTCAACATGTTTTTTTTCGTCTTCACGTACTACGTTTGTTACTAAATTAGACATACGCATCCCTTCAACTAAGGATTGATCGTAGAAGAAACGAATTTCTGGTACAATGCGTAAACGCATTGCTTTACCCACTAATGAACGAATATAAGGTGCTGCTTTTTCTAACCCTTTCATGCCTTGTGTAATCGCCACCTCATCATGATCAAACAAAAATGTGACAAACACTTTTGCATAAGCTAAATCGCTTGATACTTCCACATCTGACACGGTTACCATGCCAATACGGGGATCT
>JAGZRA010000023.1:0-20144 GCA_018381885.1 Parahaemophilus parainfluenzae
AGCGGCAGATAGCTCAGCGACAGCAGCAAGCTCCTCAGCATCAGCAGCAGACAGCTCTGCAACTGCAGCAAGCTCATCAGCTTCAGCGGCAGATTCTTCTGCAACCGCAGCAAGCTCTTCAGCATCAGCAGCAGATAGCTCAGCGACTGCAGCAAGCTCTTCAGCTTCAGCAGCAGATTCTTCTGCGACAGCAGCAAGCTCTTCAGCATCAGCGGCAGATTCTTCTGCAACCGCAGCAAGCTCTTCAGCATCAGCGGCAGATTCTTCTGCAACTGCAGCAAGCTCATCCGCTTCAGCAGCAGACAGCTCAGCGACAGCAGCAAGCTCTTCAGCATCAGCGGCAGATTCTTCTGCAACCGCAGCAAGCTCTTCTGCATCAGCAGCAGACAGCTCTGCAACCGCAGCAAGCTCTTCAGCATCAGCGGCAGATTCTTCTGCAACCGCAGCAAGCTCTTCAGCATCAGCGGCAGATTCTTCTGCAACTGCAGCAAGCTCTTCAGCTTCAGCGGCTGAAAGCACAGCAAAACGTATTGAAGATTCAGGCTTGATCAGTAAAGATGGTAAAACAGCATTTGCAGCGGATAACACCAGCAAACGTGATAGTGCGAAAGCGAAAGGTAAAGATGCAACTGCGGTTGGTTATGGATCAAATGCAAGTGGCGAAAATGGCACTGCATTAGGTAATAACTCACAAGCTTCAGGTAAAAACTCTACAGCAGTGGGTCAAGGTGCGAAAGCAACTGCAGCTAACTCAGTAGCACTAGGCCAAGGCTCTGTAGCAAATGAAGCAAATACTGTTTCAGTTGGTTCAGTCGGTAATGAACGTCGAATCACAAATGTCGCAGATCCTGTTCGTGGTACGGATGCAGCAAACAAACAATATGTTGATCGTTCTGTTGGTGCAGTTCGTAGTGAAATGAAGAAAACTGATAAGAAACTTCGTGGTGGTATCGCAGGAGCAACTGCTGCAGCGAATATTCCACAAGTGACTAAACCAGGTGGTTCAATGGTTGGCCTTGGTGTAGGTAACTACAAAGGTGAAAGTGCCGTTGCAGTAGGTTACTCTCGTGCGAGCGATAACAATAAAGTTATCTTCAAAGTGAGCGGGGCTGCAACCACTCAAGGTGATTACAATGTTGGTGCCGGTGTAGGTTATCAATGGTAGTCACTCACTAAATTAGATAAATCACTCGGGTAGGAATATCCGAGTGATTTTTATTATTTAAGTTATTTAAAAAACAGTTTTATTTTTGACCGCACTTTTAGATAATTTAAATAATAGGAAGAAGGAAGAGAGCATGCGTAAATATAAAATTGGGATTACTTTTAATTTAGAAGCAAAAGTGACAGATATTTGGGCAAATGGTGCGAACCAAAATGTGATTCACCTTTATCATTTGTTTCAACACTCCGACATTGTAGAAGATGTGGTTTTGGTTTCTTGGGGACCAGAAAAACGCACTACACCTCCAGAAGGGTTTATGCTTGATGGATTAAATTTGAAATACGCTTATGTTGAGGATGTAATTGATCAATTAGACGTATTGATTGAGGGAACATTGGTGATTGAACCTCATCAAGTTACTCGAATGCATCAACATGGTGGTAAGGTTGTTTGCTATAAAATGGGTAATGACTTTATTATGGATATGGAAAATTTCCTTTTTGATAAGAAAGCAGGAAGAGTGTTTAATGGTACGTTATTTGATTCTGTATGGATGATTCCACAGCATGAGAACACCTGCAAATCTTATTTTTCTATTATGTATCGATGTCCTGCTTATGTTGTACCAGCAATTTGGTCGCCAGTATTCTGTGATCAAGTAATTAAGCGAATCAAAGAGAAGCATAATCTTACTTTTGGGTATAAACCAGATACTGAGAAAAAAGCTAAGCGTATAGCTTCTTTTGAAGCCAATATTAACATTGTAAAAACGTGTTTTACGCCAGTGTTAATTGCTGAACAAGCCTATCGTGAAGCTCCTGAGAAAATTAAAAACGTCTATATGTGCAACACCTACGATAAAAAAGATAATCCAACCTTTTTCAATTTCATAGGTCGAACTAATCTTGTTAAAAATGGGGTGATGACGGTAGAAGGGCGTTATCAAATGCCTGATTTTCTTACTCGCTATGTAGATATTGTGCTAAGTCATCAGTGGGAAAATGGTTTGAATTATGCTTACAATGATGCTTTGTATGGTGGTTATCCATTTATTCATAATTCAAAACTAATTCCGAAAGGTGTAGGGTATTATTACGATCAGTTCGATGCATTTGAAGGTGCAAAAGTATTACTTGATGTGATTGATAACCATGATAAGCATCATGAAGAATATGTGAAAAGAGCAAATGAATATCTAGATTCGCAATTACCAACTAATCCTGTGAATATTTATTTGTATGAGAAAGAGATCAAGCGGTTGTTTTCTGAATAAGACTTGTAAAAATCCCTCAGTGAGCACTAAGGGATTTTTTATTCAACTTATAAATCTTAATTAGTATTAATAGTGTGTTTATCTATAATATTTACCACAAAGCATTAAATTCTTTTTCGTATTTTTCTTTCAAATTAAGAAAATCTACTTTTTCATTCTCTGGCAGTAGTTCATAGCATGTCATTACATACCCATAAATATCATCTACATATTTTTTAAATCCAGGCAACAACTCATTGTTGAGTTTCATATTTTCTATTTCAGTTATTACATCAGATAGATTTTGAAATAGACTTACTTGATTTTTAGAGGTCGCAACAGAACTAATTGAACCTTTTCTTTCTCTTCTATACATATAAAAGCAGTTTTTATAAATCGCATAACTACTAATATATTTAGTAAGAAAAAAACTCCATGCCACATCTTCAAAAGATCGTCCTTTTATAAAAAAGAGGTGGTTTTTTAAAATTAATTCTCTTTTTATTGTTTTTGTAAAGGGGAACCCAAGATAAATTCCATCTTGATAAAGACCTTGAAAGTCTTCCCTAAAAGAACCTATTAGCTTATCTCGGTTGATGTAATGGTTTACAATTTTTTCAGGATAGACACTGCTCATATAATTGAAGATAGTATCGGGATTATTTTCAGTAATTATCTCTTGTAAATCAGAGAGAACAGTTGTTCCTTCCCAATAATCATCACTATCTAAAAACATTAAATACTCTCCTCGAGCAATTTGAATGCCTGCATTTCTTGCGTCGGATACTCCACCGTTAATTTTATGGATAAAAACAATATTAGAATATTGTTTAGCATATTTGGCGCAAATGTCGATAGAATTATCTGGTGAACCATCATCAACTAAAATAAGTTCATAATTTTGATAATCTTGCGCTAAGACAGATTCAATACATTGCTCGAGGTAACGTTCAACATTATAGATTGGTACAATGATACTAAATAGTGGATTTTCAACTTTATCTTGTTGTTTTTGTCTTGGATTTTTCCCCAATAGATAACGTGCTTGAGCAATATTCTGAGGTTCATGGAATGCAGTAAATTGATCTGCAAGCCAGTAGGGTTTTGTTTCACTTAAAAGTACGGTTAATTTTTTTGCGACATTTTTGCGGATGAGATAAAGCGAACAGCCATAGTTGTACTGATTTGTATCACCATAGATTAATGCATCAGGCTCATCACTAGCTTGGTATAGGCGTTCACAAGCAGGAGTTTCACCATCGCGCTGTAATTTGATAATTCCGTAATAAGAGTATTTATTAGCATAATGGATAGCATGCTGAATGAAGTTTTCAACAGGTTGTATTTCACTTTCAGCAATTAAAGCAAAATCATTATCTTGTAGCTGTTTATTTTCAGCAATCATCTTCCAGCACTGAATATGAGATAGCGTGTGGGCAATTTCTTTGTTATTGGGAGTCCGATCAAGTAGTTCTTCTGCTTTCTTTAAATTAAATAAGGCTGAAGAATTACCGAGTAAGCTAACCTGTTCTTTAGTTACTGCAGAAATAGGAACAACATGAGAGTCAGAGGCACATTGTAAAAAATGACTCAGCCTCTCTATTTTTTCAGAAGCATAAATCACATAACAGGTTAGTTTTTCCATTGTTTTGATTACCCTTTATTTTTCGCGGTAGTCGCTTTTAACGCCATATACCCCACAATCGCAGAAACAGTGGAGCCTAATAAGATCCCTAGTCGAGAAAGCGCGTTAATGCTTTCACCTGCATCAGCATTGAAGGCAAGGCTTGCTAAGAACATCGACATGGTGAAACCGATACCACACAAAATTGCCACGGCAAAAATTTGTTTAAAGTTAATGCCTTGTGGAAGTTTTGCAATGCCAAGTTTAACGGAAAGATAACTGAAACCAAATACACCCAGAGGTTTTCCGATAATTAAGCCAAGCGAAATCGCGAGCAATAATGGTGATGTTAGCATGCTGAGATCTATGCCATCAAAGCTTACCCCCGCATTGGCAAATGCAAATAATGGTAGGATAACAAAAGATGACCAAGGGGCAAGAATGTGTTCAAAGTCATGTAATGGAGTTTCGCCATTTTTGCCTTTCAATGGAATACAAAATCCGATGATAACCCCTGCAAGAGTGGCATGTACGCCTGATTTTAATACCGAAGCCCATAAGATTGTTCCCACCAGCATATAGGCACAAAGTGCGGTCACTTTAAAGCGATTTAATGCGATAAGTGCAACAATAGCAACTGCAGCAAAGATGAGAGCTTGTACACTCAATCCGTGTGAGAAAAACAGTGCAATAACAACGATGGCACCTAAGTCATCAATAATCGCTAAAGCAAGTAAAAAGATTTTTAGTGGGAGTGGCACTTGTTTACTTAATAACGCCATGATACCAAGAGCAAAGGCAATGTCTGTTGCCATTGGGATAGCCCAGCCATCGGCTAAAGCGGGATCGTGTTGGGCGATAAAAACGTAAACTAATGCTGGAATGATCATTCCCCCCACCGCTGCAATAGCAGGGAAAATCGCTTGTTGATAGCTTGAAAGGGATCCCTCAAATAATTCTCTTTTGACTTCCATTCCCACTAAAACAAAGAATACCGCCATAAAACCATCGTTAATCCAATGGATTAAGGTTTTATCAATAGAAAAAGATCCTACTTGAATGCTGACTGGTAAATTTAAAAAGTCATTATAGGTTTGATTAAGCGGTGAGTTGGCTAATAGCATTGCGACTACCGCTGAGAAAAGTAATAAAATTCCGCCAGCTGATTCCAATTTGAAAAAATGCTGAATTTGTTGAATCAAACTCAGTTTATTCATTCATTCTCTCCTAAAAAAGTAATAAAAAATAATAAAGCTTAGATACTATCACAAATTTACTGATTTTGGAAAAAGCGTCGCTGGATAATGTGTGATTTAATCGGAATATGATAGATTTCGTGATCTATTTCACAAAATTTATTTTCCTTTTTGGAATAAAAAACAATTTAATAGTAAAATTCTTAAAATTTATTTATTCGAGAATACTTATGTTTTCAAAAAAAGACATCATCGTATTAGGTATGATGATTTTTGCTTTATTTTTAGGCGCGGGAAATATTATTTTCCCACCGATGGAGGGGTACTCCGCAGGTAACCATTGGGCAACGGCTTCTCTAGGGTTTGTGATAACAGGCGTACTCATGCCATTTATTACATTGGTTGTTGTGTCAGTATTAGGACGTGGTGAAGAACTGACTAAGGACTTACCCAAGTGGGCAGGCGTATCCTTTTTAACCATTCTTTATTTAGTCATCGGTTCAACCTTTGCCATGCCTCGAATTACTAATGTCGCTTATGAAATGGCATGGTTGCCATTGGGGATCGTTGAAGATAGTGCGACGACACGTCTTATTTTTTCTGTGATCTTTAATATTATCGCGATGGGATTCATGATTCGCCCAAGTACCATTATTTCAACAGTGGGTGAAGTGATGACGCCGGCTTTGTTGGTCTTATTACTGGTTGTTGGGATAACGGTTTTTGTGTCACCTCTTTCTGATATTGTTGCTCCGTCGCAGGCGTATGCCGAGAATTCAGCATTAACCACAGGATTAATTAGTGGTTATCAAACAATGGATGTACTGGCTGCGATTGCCTTTGGTGGCATTGTTGCACGGGCGTTGTCTGCAAAAAATGTGACCAATCCACAAAAGATTGTTCAATATACGATTTCAGCGGGTTTTGTATCTGTCATTTTATTAGCTTGTCTATATTTTGCCTTATTCTACTTAGGGGCGACTTCTGATGCGGTGGCACAAGGTGCAACAAATGGCGGCCAAATCTTCTCTCGTTATGTGAACAGTTTATTTGGCACGGCGGGAACCTGGATTATGGCGGGTATTATTACTTTAGCAAGTCTAACCACATTAGTGGGCGTAACCAGTGCGTGTGGTGATTATTTCTCTAAGTTTTCGACACGTTTTTCTTATCCATTCTGGATTGTTTTCTTCACTGCCATGACGACAATTATTTCACAATATGGCTTAACAAAATTACTCCGAGTGACGATTCCTGCCTTGTTGTTGATTTACCCAATGGCGATTATGTTGGTGGTTTTACAGCTTGTGCGTAATAAATTGCCTTCTATTCGATTGAGCTATTACGTGACCATTTTAGTAACGGTTTGTTTTAGTTTAATTGATAGTTTGAAAAACTTGGATATGTTGCCGGAAGGGTTACATCAAATCATGACTCATTTCCCGCTCTATTCACAAGGGCTTGCGTGGCTTGTGCCCTCATTATGTACTTTAGTGCTTTCCATGATATTCGGGAAAACCATTTCAAAATAATAAAAATGCCGATAATGATTTATCGGCATTTTTTATATTAAGTGCGGTCGTTTTTTCACGTATTTTTAGGCTGCAAGACGTTGTCTCACAATTTCAAATAAACATACACCCGTCGCAACGGAAACGTTGAGGGATGAAACTGAGCCCGCCATTGGAATACTAATGAGTTGATCACAATGTTCACGAGTAAGACGACGCATGCCTTCACCTTCGGCCCCCATCACTAAGGCAAGAGAACCAGTAAGTTTACTTTGATAAATAGTTTCTGTTGCTTCGCCGGCCGTACCTACTACCCAAATATTATGATTTTGTTGTAGATCTCGCAAAGTACGCACTAAATTGGTTACGCGAATTAATGGCACAGTCTCCGCAGCACCGCAAGCCACTTTACGTGCAATAGAAGTGAGTTGAGCGGATTTATCTTTGGGCACGATAACAGCACTCACACCGGCAGCATCCGCAGTACGTAAACAGGCTCCCAGGTTATGGGGATCCGTCACGCCATCAAGCACTAATAAAAGTGGATTTTGTTTACGAGTAAGGAGTTCATCCAGATCATGTTCATTTAGCTCTTTCGCTTCTTGCACACGCGCAATCACTCCTTGATGTACTTCACCGTTGGATTTTTTATCTAGTGTTTGGCGGTTTACAAATTGCACCGCAATGCCTAAAGCATAGAGCTCATTGAGTAAGGGTTGTAGGCGTTTATCTTCACGGCCTTTCAGCACAAATACTTCAATTAAACGCTCAGGGCTATTTGCTAAAATGCTGTTTACAGCATGGATACCATAGATATTTTCTGACATAGGGTTCTCTTATTTATTATTTTTTCCGTTTTCTCGTCGGTTTCTTCGAAACATCTTTATTTTTAACCGCACTTTTACGTTTTTTTGACGCTTTAGGTGGCAGTTCCTTAAACACTTTTTTCGCTTTTTGTTTCGCCGTTTTGCCAACACGACGCGGTTTTCGAGTGCTTTCGACTAAACTGAAATCTACCATTTTTTGTTCTAAATGAACGGCGACTACGCGAATTTTGACTTTATCGCCAAGGCGATAAATCATACCACTATTTTCACCGATTAAACGTTGTTTTGCCGCATCAAATTGATAGTAGTCGTTATCTAAAGTAGAAATATGGACTAAGCCGTCAATGAATAAATCATCTAAACGTACGAATAAGCCAAAGCCTGTTACAGATGAGATCACTCCGCTAAATTCAGCGCCCACGTGATCTTGCATATATTCACATTTCAGCCAATCAGCAACTTCACGAGTTGCATCATCGGCACGGCGTTCTGTCATCGAGCAGTGATCACCTAACAAATCCATTTCATCAAAGGAATAGTGATAGCCGCCAGTATCCGTTGTTTTACGTTTAGTGCCTTTTTCTTTCGCTAATAAATACTTAATTCCACGGTGAAGAGTTAAATCTGGATAACGACGAATTGGGGAAGTGAAGTGTGCATATTCTTCTAACGCCAAACCAAAGTGACCGATATTATCCGCATGATAAACCGCTTGGCTTAATGAACGAAGCAACATGGTTTGGATAAGCTCGTGATCCGGGCGATCTTTCACTTGCTCTAACAATTTTGCATAATCTTTTGTGGTCGGTTTCATGCCTCCTTCAAGGCTTAAATCGCATTCACTTAAGAATGCACGGAAAGACGTCAGTTTTTCTTCACTCGGTGTGGCATGAATACGATAGAGTGCAGGTTCTTTATGCTTTTCCATAAAGTTTGCTGCTGCAATATTTGCAAGAATCATGCATTCTTCAATGATTTTGTGAGCATCATTTCGCACAACAGGTTCAATGCGATCAATTCGTCCCATGGCATTGAAAATAAATTTGGTTTCAATGGTTTCAAAATCGATGGCACCACGTTGTTTGCGTGCATTGAGTAATGCTTGATAGAGATGATGCAATTCTTCTAAATGTGGTACTAGCCCTTGATAGCGCGTGCGGAGCTCATCATCGCCGTCTAAAATCGCCGCGACTTTCGTATAGGTTAAACGTGCATGAGAGTTCATTACCGCTTCATAAAAACGATAGTCCGTGAGTTTACCTTTGGCAGAAATGTGCATTTCACACACCATACACAAGCGATCCACTTGTGGATTCAGTGAACATAATCCGTTCGATAAAATCTCCGGCAACATTGGCACAACACGATTTGGGAAGTAAACGGAGTTACCTCGGTTATAAGCTTCAGTATCTAATGCCGAACGTAAACGCACATAATAGCTGACATCGGCAATAGCCACCCAAAGCTTCCAGCCTTTACCACTTTTTTCGCAATATACGGCATCATCAAAATCGCGTGCATCTTCGCCATCAATGGTCACCAGTGGCAGATTGCGTAAATCTACACGGCCTTTTTTGGCTTCTTCAGGCACTTCTTCCGTGAATTTTTTAACGTATTTTTCGACCGCACTTGGGAATTGGTGAGGAATGTCATGATTACGAAGAGCAATCTCTACTTCCATCCCTTTTGCCATATTGTCACCCAGAATTTCGGTGATGATGCCAACTGGTTGAGTAAAGGAGGCAGAGCGTTCCTGCAATTCAACCACAACAACTTGTCCCATTCGGGCCCCATTGCGATGTTCATTAGGGACTAAAATATCTCGTCCGATACGACTGTCATCAGGCACCACATAGCTAAAACCATTTTCTAAGAAGAAACGGCCGACAATTTGTTTTTTACGACTTTCAAGTACGCGAACAATACGGACTTCGCGACGACCACGGCGATCTAAGCCTGCAGGTTGGGCTAATACAAAATCACCATGCATTACACGTTGCATTTGGTGATTAGGAATAAAGAGATCCTCTTTTTTGCCTTCGACTTGTAAAAAACCATAGCCTTCGCGATGGCCAATGACCATGCCTTTGAATAAATCCAATTTTTCAGGCAAGGCATAGCGTTTACGTTTAGTGAAAACTAATTGTCCATCATTCTCCATGGCACGCAAGCGACGACGCATGGCTTCTTGTTGTTCGTCATTTTTAATTGAAAGTGCGGTCAGAATTTCTTCCCGACTCATCGGGGCATTATTTTCACGAATAATTTGCAGAATGTAGTCTCTGCTTGGGATCGGATTACCATATTTTGCTAATTCTTTTTGATAATTTGGATCCGCTTTTTTAAAAGATTTTTTGGTCATTTATTGTTTATTTTATGATTAATTTTTAAGTTATGGGGTAGTTTACAGGTTAAAGGGGGGAATGCAAGCTCGTTATGAGGTGTTTGTGGCAGGAGGTTTACGGCAAACAAAAACCGCACCAAAGTGCGGTTTTATTTTTAAGCTGTTTTAATGCTTTAATTACGCTAATTTTTTGATTTGAGCAGCTAATTTAGCTTTGTGGTTTGCTGCTTTGTTAGCGTGGATTAAGCCTTTAGAAGCCATACGGTCAACAACTTTTTGCATTTCAACGAATGCTGCTTCAGCTGCTGCTTTTTCACCTGCTGCTACTTGAGCATATACTTTTTTGATGTAAGTACGCATCATAGAGCGTTGGCTTGCGTTGTGTTGGCGGCGTTTTTCAGATTGAACCGCGCGTTTTTTTGCTGACTTGATATTAGCCAAGGTCAAACTCCTAAAATTTCTGTTAGATGATTATGACAAAATAAGGGCGTAGAATATGCCGATTTTTTATACTTTTGTCAATGAATAATTTGTGTTGATTTCGGTGAGACACAACCGAAAGTAAGCATCGTTATTTAAAAAAAGCGCTTTCTATTGGCTCACACAAACGATGTGGGCAGGATTTTATCAGTTTTTTTCGTTGGAATATAGCGTAAAAACAAAAATTCTATACAATTAAGGCAAATTTTTTTGAAGAGACCCCTATTTTGAGTAAACGACTTTTAAAATCCGGCATTATCGTGAGTGGGATGACATTAGTGTCCCGTGTGTTAGGTTTAGTCCGTGATGTGGTAATAGCACATTTGATCGGTGCAGGCGCGGCGGCAGACGTGTTTTTATTCGCTAACCGTATCCCAAATTTTTTACGTCGTTTATTTGCGGAAGGGGCATTTTCTCAGGCTTTCGTGCCGGTATTAGCCGAATATCAAAAATCGGGCGATCTTTCTAAAACGCGAGAATTTATCGGGAAAGTGTCGGGCACGCTGGGCGGTTTAGTCAGTATTGTCACCTTGCTTGCTATGGTGGGATCACCTATTGTTGCGGCGATCTTTGGGATGGGCTGGTTTACTGATTGGCTAAATGACGGACCGGATGCACACAAATTTGAACAAGCATCTTTACTCTTAAAAATTACTTTTCCTTATTTATGGTTCGTCACCTTTGTGGCACTTTCAGGCGCGATTTTAAATACGATAGGCAAATTTGGCGTGATGTCGTTTTCGCCTGTTTTGTTAAATATCGCCATGATTGCGACCGCACTTTTCCTCGCGCCAAGATTAGACAATCCTGATCTTGCCCTTGCTATCGGGATCTTCTTAGGCGGTTTATTACAATTTTTATTCCAAATCCCTTTCTTGAAGAAAGCAGGCTTACTCGTAAAACCTAAGTGGGCATGGCATGATGAAGGGGTTGCCAAAATCCGTCGATTAATGATTCCAGCTTTGTTCGGGGTTTCCGTAAGTCAAATCAACTTGCTGCTTGATACGGTCATTGCCAGTTTCTTAATGACGGGTTCTATTAGTTGGCTTTATTATTCTGATCGTCTATTAGAGTTTCCACTTGGGCTATTTGGTATTGCAATTTCCACCGTGATTTTACCGACACTTGCTCGCCATCATGTAAATCGAGAAGACAATTCTTCCCAAAGTGCGGTTGATTTTCGCAATACCATGGACTGGGGCGTACGAATGATTTTATTACTCGGCGTACCTGCCGCGATTGGTATTGCCGTGTTAGCCCAACCGATGTTACTGGTATTGTTTATGCGTGGCAGCTTTACCTTAACAGATGTGCACGCAGCCTCTTATTCTTTATGGGCATTCAATGCCGGTTTGCTTAGCTTTATGCTGATTAAGATCTTGGCTAATGGCTATTACGCACGTCAAGATACCAAAACGCCCGTGAAAATTGGGATCATCGCCATGGTGAGCAATATGGCTTTTAACGTATTGGCGATTCCATTTAGTTATGTGGGTTTAGCGATTGCTTCTGCGATGTCAGCAACCTTAAATGCTTATTTACTTTATCGTGGTTTAGCGAAAGCAGATGTGTATCATTTTTCACGTAAAAGTGCGGTCTTTTTTCTGAAAGTTTTAGGGGCAGCCTTAGCCATGGGCGGCTTGCTTTGGTATAACTGCCCGTCTATCGAAGAATGGGCAGCCATGACATTTTTAATGCGTGTCTATTGGCTAGCTTGGTTAATCGGACTGGCTGCGGTCGTTTATTTAGGTGTATTGGTACTATTGGGTGTTCGTAAACACCATTTACTGACAAAACATTAAGTTACCGCTATAATGCACCGATTATTTTTTGTTTTTTGGATAAGATGTAATGCAATTAATTCGTGGGCTTCATAATACACAGCCATATTTGTCAGGGTGCGCATTAACCATTGGCAATTTTGATGGCGTGCATTTGGGGCATCAGGCGATTTTGCGTCATCTTCGTCAGAAAGCGAATGCGCTGAATTTACCCATGGCAGTGATGCTTTTCGAGCCGCAACCGCGCGAATATTTTATGGGTGACAAAGCCCCTGCGCGCTTAATGCGGTTAAGAGATAAATTACATTATTTAGCTCAGGCGGGGGTGGATGTGGTGATCGTCGCGAAATTTGACCGCACTTTTGCTGATCTTCCTGCAGAACAATTTATTGAAGATTGGCTTGTGCGCAAATTAAATGTGAAGTTTCTCAGCATTGGCGATGATTTCAAATTTGGTGCGAAACGTTTAGGCAATTTTGCGATGTTGCAACAAGCCGGAAAGCAGTTTGGTTTTGAAGTTGAAGACAGCCGAACCTTCTGTTTAGACGAGTTACGTATCAGTAGCACGGCTATCCGTGAAGCTCTGGCTAAAGATGATTTACAGCATGCGCAAAATTTACTCGGTAAACCTTATCGTATTTTTGGTCGAGTGATCCACGGCAATAAATTAGGCCGCACCATTGGTTTTCCTACCGCGAATGTTCGCTTACATCGTCAAGTGAATCCTGTAAAAGGGGTTTATGCGGTGAAAGTGCGGTTAAAATCGGGTGAGATTTTTGACGGCGTCGCCAACATGGGAAAACGCCCAACCATTAACGGTACGATACAATTATTAGAAGTCCATTTATTTGATTTTTCTCAGAATATTTATGGACAAATGGTAGAGGTGGAATTCTGCCATAAGATTCGGGATGAGATAAAGTTTCCGTCTTTTGAGGCGTTGAAGGCTCAAATTGAACAAGATGTAAAAACAGCAAAAGCATTTTTTGCAAAATAGAATTATATTGAAATATAAAATTGGAAAATAACATGACAGTTGATTACAAAAACACGTTAAATTTACCTGAAACAGGTTTCCCTATGCGTGGCGATTTAGCCAAACGCGAACCTGTAATGTTAAAAAATTGGTATGACAAACAGTTGTATCAAAAAATCCGCCAAGCGACGAAAGGTAAAAAATCCTTTATTTTGCATGATGGCCCTCCGTATGCGAACGGCAACATTCATATCGGTCACGCCGTTAATAAAATTCTGAAAGATATTATTGTTAAATCCAAAACTGCATTAGGTTTTGATTCGCCTTATATCCCGGGTTGGGACTGTCACGGTTTGCCAATTGAATTAAAAGTAGAAGGTTTGGTGGGTAAACCAAACGAGAAAGTGACCGCCGCTGAATTCCGCCAAAAATGCCGTGAATACGCTGCAGAACAAGTAGAAGGTCAGAAAAAAGATTTTATCCGTTTAGGCGTGTTAGGCGATTGGGATAACCCTTATTTAACGATGAACTTCAACACCGAAGCAAACATCATCCGTACACTTGGTAAAGTGATTGTGAATGGTCACTTATACAAAGGTTCAAAACCAGTGCACTGGTGTTTGGATTGTGGTTCTTCTTTAGCGGAAGCAGAAGTGGAATACGAAGACAAAGTTTCTCCGTCTATCTATGTGCGTTTCCCTGCAGTAAATGCAGCAGAAATTGAAGAGAAATTTAACGCAGTAGGCAAAGGCCATGGCAAATTATCTGCGGTGATTTGGACCACCACACCTTGGACAATGCCATCTAACCGTGCGATTGCGGTAAATGCAGACTTAGAATACAACTTAGTACAACTTGGCGATGAGCGTGTGATTTTAGCTGCTGAATTAGTGGAGTCTGTGGCAAAAGCGGTGGGTGTAGAACAGGTTGAAGTTTTAGGTTCAGTAAAAGGTCAAGCACTTGAGTTAGTACGCTTTAACCATCCATTCTATGATTTCACTGTACCAGTGATTTTAGGTGATCACGTGACCACTGATGGCGGTACAGGTTTAGTTCATACCGCGCCAGACCACGGCTTAGACGACTTTATTGTAGGACAAAAATATAATTTACCAATGGCGGGTCTTGTATCGAATGACGGTAAATTTATTTCAACCACTGAATTCTTCGCAGGCAAAGGTGTATTTGAAGTGAATCCATTGGTTGTTGAAAAATTGCAAGAAGTGGGCAACTTATTAAAAGTTGAGAAAATCAAACACAGCTACCCACACTGCTGGCGCCACAAAACCCCGATTATTTTCCGTGCGACACCACAATGGTTTATCGGTATGGAAACACAGGGGTTACGCCAACAAGCATTAGGTGAAATCAAACAAGTTCGCTGGATTCCAGATTGGGGTCAAGCACGTATCGAGAAAATGGTTGAAAACCGCCCTGACTGGTGTATTTCTCGTCAACGTACTTGGGGCGTGCCGATGACCTTATTCGTGCATAAAGAAACTGAAGAACTTCATCCGCGTACCTTAGAGTTACTTGAAGAAGTAGCGAAACGTGTAGAGAAAGCCGGTATTCAAGCATGGTGGGATTTAGACGAAAAAGAATTATTAGGTGTGGACGCAGAAACCTATCGTAAAGTGCCAGATACCCTTGACGTATGGTTTGACTCAGGATCAACCTATTCTTCTGTTGTGGCGAATCGTCCAGAATTTAACGGTCAAGATATCGATATGTATTTAGAAGGTTCAGACCAACACCGTGGTTGGTTTATGTCTTCTTTAATGCTCTCTACAGCAACAGACAGCAAAGCGCCATATAAACAAGTATTAACCCATGGTTTCACCGTGGATGGTCAAGGCCGTAAGATGTCAAAATCTATCGGTAATATCGTGACCCCACAAGAAGTTATGGATAAATTTGGTGGTGATATTTTACGTTTATGGGTGGCGTCTACCGACTATACGGGGGAAATGACCGTTTCTGATGAGATCTTAAAACGTGCAGCGGATAGCTATCGTCGTATTCGTAACACGGCACGTTTCTTATTAGCGAACTTGAATGGTTTTGATCCGCAACGTGATGCGGTTAAACCGGAAGAAATGATTAGCTTGGATCGTTGGGCGGTAGCTTGTGCGTTAGATGCTCAAAAAGAAATTAAAGACGCGTACGATAACTATCAATTCCACACAGTGGTACAACGTTTAATGCGTTTCTGTTCTGTGGAAATGGGCTCGTTCTACCTTGATATTATCAAAGACCGTCAATACACCACTAAAGCAGACAGCCTTGCGCGTCGTAGCTGCCAAACAGCATTATGGCACATTGCAGAAGCATTGGTTCGTTGGATGGCACCAATCTTGTCATTCACTGCAGATGAAATTTGGGGCTACTTGCCACAAACGGCGACGCCACGTGCTGAATTTGTCTTTACTGAAGAATTCTACGAAGGCTTATTTGGTTTAGGCGAGAATGAGAAATTAGATGATGCTTACTGGCAACAACTGATTAAAGTTCGTTCTGAAGTGAACCGCGTACTAGAAATCGCGCGTAACGATAAAGTGATCGGTGGTGGTTTAGAAGCAGAAGTAACGGTTTATGCTAACGATGAATATCGTGCATTGTTAGAGCAATTAGGCAATGAATTACGTTTTGTGTTAATTACCTCAAAAGCAGAAGTCAAACCATTAGCTGACAAACCTGCGGATGTGGCAGCGGGTGAGTTAGAGGGAATTGCCGTAAGCGTAGAGCGTTCTAACGGTGAAAAATGTCCACGTTGCTGGCATTATTCTGACAAAATCGGCGTGAATCCTGAACATCCGACACTTTGTCCACGTTGTGTGGAAAACGTAGCTGGTAACGGCGAAGTACGTCAGTTCGCGTAAGCTTAACATCATAAAGAAAAAGAGCGGTCAATTTTGACCGCTCTTTTTTTATATTGAAATGCACAGAAATAAAAAAGGCTGAAGTGAATCAGTCTTAAAGATCTTATTGGTTAAAGGTATTACACACAGAAGGGTTGGCGCTTTGTAAGCCTTTTCTAAACCATTCTAGACGCTGTGCAGATGTACCGTGAGTGAAACTATCCGGTACCACATAACCTTGGCTGCGTTTTTGTAAACGGTCATCGCCCACAGCTTCTGCTGCATTAAACGCTTTCTCTTCATCACCGCGTTCAAATAAACCACTTTTTACCGCTTGGCTTGCCCAAACACCGGCGAAACAGTCAGCCTGAAGTTCTAATTGAACAGAAAGTTGATTCGCGGTTTTGCGATCGCTACTTTGTTGTGCGCGATTTACTTGTGGCAGAATGCCGAGCATATTTTGTACGTGGTGACCGACTTCGTGTGCAATCACATAAGCAAAGGCTGAATCACCTGCTGCACCCAGTTTATTTTTCATTTCGTTATAGAACGATAAATCAAGGTAAACTTTGCGATCGCTTGGGCAGTAGAATGGCCCCATTGCTGATTGACCGGTACCGCAAGCGGTTGGCGTTACACCATTGTAAAGTACCATGGTTGGCTCGCTATAGGTTTTGCCCATTTGTCTGAAATATTGTCCCCAAACGGTTTCAGTATCTGCTAATACAACTTTAGAAAGACTCGCAAGCTGCTGTTCTTCTTGAGTTTCTAGCTGTTGAGAGTTTTGTCCTGAAAAATCAGGCGTACCCACTAAGCCTGAAAGATCCACACCATAATAAGCGCCGACTAAAAGAATGATAATACCGAGCACACCGGTGCCTTTTCCGCCACCGAAGTTACCGCCGCCAGAGCCACGTCTATCTTCAATATTTGAGCTTTCTCTACGACCTTCCCAACGCATAATTTGTCCTTTTTCAGTGAGTAAATTAAAAATCGGCGTATTCTATCAAAGTGCGGTCAATTTTAGATCAGTTTTCTTGAAATATTTACATAGCTTTACACTCTGATTTATAGACTTCTTAAGGGAATTTCAGTATCGTAATAATCCCTTAAACAAACATACAAAAGGAACTTTAAAATGGGTTTATTTGATTTTGTCAGTGACATTGGTAAGAAAGTTTTCTCTAAAGAAGAAGATGCATCTAAAGCAGTGACTCAACACATCGCTGAAGATAATCCAGGTGTGGAAAACTTATCTGTTACTGTTGAAAATGGTGTAGCAAATATCCAAGGTGTGGCGGCAAACGCGGCGGCATTAGAAAAAGCAGTATTAATGGCGGGTAACATTCAAGGCATCCATTCAGTAACCAGCGATGCAAGCATCAATGGCGGTGAAACCTTAGGCAGTGATGAAACATTCTATGTAATCCAAAAAGGTGACACCTTGTGGAAAATCGCTGAGAAAGCTTATGGAAATGGCGCGAAATACACCTCTATCGTTGAAGCAAATAAAGAAGTGATTAAAGACGCGGATAAGATTTTCCCAGGTCAAAAAATTCGTTTACCGAAAGGTTTATAATTCGATAAAAAGTGCGGTTATTTTTGACCGCACTTTTTTCTTTATCTAAAATTGTTGATAAATTGTGCAATTTTAGCTGGTTTTCCAGTGAATTTTCCGGTTTCTATCGACTGTTTGATTTTCTTTCGCTATAATTTGGCGGTTTTTTACTTTTACAAACAATAACGTGTTCGGTGTGGTTTTTACCGAGTGCAACATTAATTGAGGTTACAAATGTCATTAAATATTGAAACAACTCAAGGTTTAGAGCGTCGTGTGACGATCACCGTTCCAGCTGAAGCTGTAGAAAAAGCAACTCGTGAAGAATTCAAACGTGCAGCAAAAAATGTACGTGTTGATGGTTTCCGTAAAGGTCACGTGCCAGCTCACATCATTGAACAACGTTTTGGCGCATCAATCCGTCAAGATGTATTAAACGATTTATTACCACGTCATTTCTTTGACGCAGTAATCGCTGAGAAAATCAATATCGCAGGTCGTCCAACTTTCGCTATCGAAACGTTCGAACCAGGTAAAGATTTATCATTCACTGCAACTTTCGAAGTGTACCCAGAAGTTGAATTAAAAGGCTTAGAAAACATCAAAGTTGAGAAACCAACTGTTGAAATCACTGAAGCTGATATCGATAAAATGATCGATGTATTACGTAAACAACAAGCAACTTGGGTTGAAAGCAAAACAGCAGCTAAAGCAGATTCTCGCGTAACCATCGACTTCGTTGGTTCAGTAGATGGCGAAGAATTCGAAGGCGGTAAAGCGACTGATTTCGTTCTATTCATGGGCCAAGGTCGTATGATTCCTGGTTTCGAAGAAGGTATCGTAGGCCACAAAGCAGGCGAACAATTCGATATCAATGTGACTTTCCCAGCGGAATACCATTCTGAAAACTTAAAAGGTAAAGATGCAAAATTTGCGATTACCTTGAAAAAAGTAGAAGAAATGGAATTACCAGAATTAACAGATGAATTCGTTGCTAAATTTGGTCCAAACACCAAAACTGTGGCAGATTTACGTGCAGAAATCCGTAAAAACATGGAACGTGAATTGAAAAACGCATTAGTTTCACGTGTTAAACAACAAGTAATCAACGGTTTAATCGAACAAAACCCAATTGATGTTCCAGCTTCTGCAGTAGAAGAAGAAATCAATGTATTACGTAACCAAGCTGCACAACGTTTCGGTGGTAATGCACAACAAGCTGCACAATTACCACGTGAATTATTTGAAGCGGATGCAAAACGTCGTGTTCAAGTCGGTTTATTATTCTCTGAAGTGATCAAATCAAACGAATTGAAAGCGGATGAAGAACGTGCGAAAGCAATGATTGCGGATATCGCTTCTGCTTACGAACAACCAGCTGAAGTAGTTGAATATTACAGCAAAAATGAAGAGTTAATGAACAACATTCGCAACGTAGTATTAGAAGAACAAGCCGTTGATGCCGTTCTTGCTAAAGCTCAAGTGACTGAAAAAGCGTCTTCATTTGATGAGATCATGAATCCACAAGCATAATAATTGATAGAACGTGAATTAAATTCACAAGCATATCATCGAAAAGTGCGGTTGTTTTTTTCAATGAAAAGCGACCGCATTTTTGTTTTTACTGATTTTCGGGTAGAATATTGCCCGATTTTTTAGCACATATTTAGGGGCAAAAATGAGTGTAATTCCTATGGTTGTCGAACAAACCTCTCGTGGTGAACGTTCGTACGACATTTATTCCCGCCTATTAAAAGAGCGCGTGATCTTCTTGAATGGTGAAGTAGAAGATCATATGGCAAATTTGATCGTGGCACAGCTACTTTTCTTAGAATCAGAAGATCCGAAAAAAGATATCAATATTTATATTAACTCACCGGGCGGTTCAGTGACTGCGGGTATGGCAATTTACGATACCATGCAATTTATTAAACCGGATGTGCGTACTCTTTGCATTGGTCAAGCTTGCTCAATGGGCGCATTTTTACTTGCAGGGGGGGCAGCAGGAAAACGAGCTGCATTACCGAATGCACGAGTGATGATTCACCAACCGTTAGGTGGTTTCCGTGGACAAGCATCAGATATTCAGATCCACGCACAAGAAATTTTAAAAATTAAACAAACCTTAAACGAGCGTCTTGCTTTCCATACAGGTCAAAGCATCGAGCGTATCGAAAAAGACACCGATCGTGACAACTTTATGTCGGCAGAAGAAGCAAAAGCTTACGGCTTAGTGGACGATGTGTTGATTAAACGTTAAGGATTTAACATGACAACAAATGATAACGATCTTCACTGTTCTTTCTGCGGAAGAGAAAAAAGTGAAGTAGGTAAATTAATTGCAGGTACAGATGGTTACATTTGTAACGAGTGTATCGAGCTTTGCCACAGTATGTTAGAAGACAGTGGAGAAATCGAAACACCTAGCGAACTGGCAGTTGAAGAAAAATTACCGACACCGCACGAAATTCGTGCTCACTTAGATGATTATGTAATTGGGCAAGATTATGCGAAAAAAGTCTTGTCAGTGGCGGTTTACAATCACTATAAACGCTTACGCACGAACCACCAA
>JAGZRA010000024.1:0-20093 GCA_018381885.1 Parahaemophilus parainfluenzae
AGTGAACGGAATTTACCACGTTCTACCCCATTATGTTGGTTTAATACAGGAGCAATAAATTCTTCTTCAACCTGTTCGGTTGATTGCTCTGGTTCGTCTTGATAGATTTCGTTTTCAAGTTCTAATACATCAGACATTATTCTTGTTCTCCTGCATCATCAAATTCTTCATCAATTTCGACCGCACTTTCTTCATCATCGAGATCATCAGCATTGCTTGTCGCTTTTGCTTGTTTTTCCAATTCAAGAGATTGCGGTGTGGCTGCTTCCCCATCACGAATTAAACGAGCTTGTGCTTCTAACGGGTCATCACCAGAACGGACTTCAGCCCCAAAACGGAAAACTGATTCTGAAATAGTAAATTTACCGCTATGTTGTTCACCCACGGTATGAATCATACCTAAACGGCGTAAACGACCGATCGCCGCGCGTACTTTTTCAGATAATTTTTGCTTATCTAAATCCGAACCACTAGAGCGTTGATTGACGGCTTTCAATAATTTGCCCTCGGCTGCTAAATTCAGTAATTCATCATAGACTTCTTGCGTACTGAAGATACCTTGCTGCGCCAAACGTTCTGGACTTAGATACAAATAACAAAGCACTTTCCCAACCAACATTTCTAATTCGGAAAGCACTGAACGGGCAATTAAAGTCGTGGCTTTCGGACGTAAATAGAAAAAGCCTTCTGGTGCACGAATTAATTCCACGTTATAACGGCGGTAAAAACCATCTAACTCATTTTGGAAATCCATCAAAAAAGCATGATTATCTAATTGATCTGTGCTGATATGGCGACCTGAACGCAACAAGCTGTCCACTGCCGGGAAAATAGGATTTGCAATGGCATTTGCCAATTTTGGGGAAATTACATCTTGAATATCTGTCATGGTTAATTTCTCATTTTATGAATTCGTTTTTGAGTAAGCCGCGGAATTAATATTTATCAATCACATGCGCTTGCACTTCTGCGCCGTAATCGTTAATTTCCTGCCATTGCGGATAAAGACCGGCTAAATCATCATTTGCCATACCTAAACGCACTGCTTGATCCACAATAATACGTGCCACATCAAAATGACGTGAAAGCGGATAAGCTTCTAATTGTTCTTTTAAGACTAAACTTAAATCAATTGGACGATTATTTTCACGGTATTGAATGAGTAAGTTTTGCATATGCTCTACGATTTGATCATGTAAATCAGCCAAAGACTCATATTGCAACTCTTCAGGTAATTCACCCAATGCATCATCTTCACGTAATACCATTTCTTCATCACGTAGATCTACTAAACGTTCTGCTTGAGCAGTCCACAAGAACCAAGGATGATCGAAATAACTGTGGATAGAGTTACGTAAACGTTGTGAGAATACGCGGTTTTTATCCATATCAATGGCGGTACGGATAAATTTATGCACGTGACGGTCATAGCCAATCCATAAATCGATGGCTTGTTGCCCCCAGCTAATAATGCGGTCTAGCTTGGATTGCAAATCAGTAATTAATTGTTCAATAAAGTAGAGCTCATCATGGCCTATCACACAATCTTGAATACGTAATAATTGTGCCTGTAACTTATCACCTGCTGCATTTAAGGTGTCTTGTAACTCACGTAAATTGCCTGAAGTTTCATCTAATAAACGTTCACAACTAGAAATTGCTGCCTGCCAATCTTTGGTAAGTAAATTCGCAATTTCTTCTTTAATGCTTTGCTGATTTTCATCCATCACACGTTGTGATAAATCAATACTATCGAAAATCTCTGCTACTGAATATTTTAACGGAGCGAAAACATTACGGCGCCAAAAGTGCTCATTCTCCCCTTTTGCAGTCCCTTCTTCTGCAGCATCGGATGCACGCTGAATTTCATCAGCCACAATAGACAGCTGTACAGAAAGACGCAACGCAGAAAATTCACGCTGACGAATATAATAATCTGATACGCCAACACCTAATGGGGTGAGACGATAAATGGAAAGGCCTTCAGTAAATTCACTGCTGAAACGGTTAAGAAAACGCTGTTTCACCAATTCATTGATAGCATTATTGGCACGGGTGGCAATCGCATCCGTTGATTGGTCAAAAGCATTGGCTGTATGGCGGAAAATATCCACTAAATCAGCTTCTAGCATTTCACCGTCCAAACGTTCGTTGTTATAGATGGCGATTGCCAGCAAAAACACCAAGCGCTCTGTCGGCAGATTTAACGAAAATTCCCGCTCTTTCGTCCATGAGACGAGTTCAGGAATAGTTTGTGAGGTTTCGATCATTCGGTTACAAAAGCTTAAAATTGAACAAAAAATTTCTGAGATTATACAGGATTTTTTCTCAATCTTGAAAATCTTCTTGCAAATTGAGCGCACTTTTTAAATTTAAAATATCCTTAACTTAAATAAGGAAATATATTTTCTAATAATCGAACAATATTCAGACAGAATTTACAATTCTTTACAAAATAACCATGCTCATTTACTTTTCTATACAAAAAAACCTATCTATAATCGTTGCCTAGGTACGCAATCGTTTACTGAATAGAGAAAAATGACATTTGCAATCTCTAATAAGACATTACAAATCATATAGTTAATCCATTCTTCAATGCGTCCTATTATAGTATTTATGTATATTTACACTGCTCTAATGAAATTCTTTTATCACATTTATGTAATTAATTAAAGAAGAAACTCAAGCGAGGACATTATGAAAAATTTTAAATTTAATGCTATCACGGCATTAATTATTGGGGTGAATGTTGCTGTAGCGAATGCTGCTGATGGAAACATTCTGAATATCACGACACAAGACGCTGTTAATGCAAACAAAACAATAGAAGCGACTAACGTTAAAGGTCCTGGACATACAGCTATTGGTCAGCAAAACCAAATCTATTCTATTTCTGCTGCTGAAGCTGAAGAAAGCCAGGGTTCAAGTTCTGCCATCGGTAATCAAAATGTGGTAAAAGGTGAACAAGCAAATGCGATTGGTGATGGGAATGATGCATATGGTCATTTTACCCAAAGTGTTGGTGATAATAACAAAGTTTATGCCGATCATTCTCTTGGATATGGTGCACATAATAAAGTAGGTGCTCAGCGTGCAATCGGCACTCCAGAAAAAGATGTTGTTGTGGATAAAAACACAAATAAAGCAAGCGTATTTGGTTTAAACAATGAAGTTGTTGGCAAAAACGTTTTTGTTGCTGGTAATGATAATAAAATTACAGACACATCAACTTCAAATACAACTGTAATTGGTTTTGGTGCGACTGCAAGTTCAGCTAATGCTACTGCAATTGGTACTGCTGCTACTGCATTAGCAAATGAAACAGTTGCGATTGGTCAAGCGGCAAAAGCAAGTGGTCAAAATAGTAATGCTTATGGTTCACAAGCGAATGCTAGTGGTACAAGCTCATTGGCTGTAGGTACTGGTTCTGTTGCCTCTGGGGATTCAGCTGTAGCGATTGGTAACGATTCAACTGTTACAGGCGGCTCTGCTGTTGCTATTGGTGCATCCGCAACATCTACAGGTAAATGGTCTACTGCACTAGGCGATTCAGCTAATGCTAAAGGCGAAAAAAGCGTAGCCTTATCCAAAGATTCTTATGCAAAAGATGACAACTCTGTTGCCTTAGGCTCTGGCACTATTACACGTTCAGCAACACAAGAAAATACTGCAACAGTTAACGGTATTACATATAGTGGTTTTGCAGGTAATACACCTGTAGCCGTTGTTTCTGTTGGTTCAGACAAAACTGAAACTTACACCCCACCAGATCACTCAACCCCAGGCCGTACAGTAACCATTACGCCACATACACGCCAAATTATTAACGTGGGTGCAGGTGAAATTTCTGCTACTTCTACCGACGCTATCAACGGTTCTCAACTTTATATGATTGCAGACCAAGTCGGCAAAAACAAAACGCGTATTGATAATATTAGAGCTCGCTCTACGGATGTAAAGGTAAAAGCGGGTGACAATATTAATGTACAAGAAGCTTATGATGATGCTAACCAAGTGAGAACCTATACTGTTAGCACAACAAAAGACATCAAAGCTGATTCTTACACTGTTAATAATTCAAGCGTTCAAATTAATCAAAACGGCATTAATGCAGGTAATAAAAACATCACTAATGTTGCGGATCCAAAAGCCCCAACTGATGCAGCAAATAAACGTTATGTTGATAATAAAGTGAACAAAGTTGATCGCAAAACTCGTGCTGGTATTGCTGGTGTTGCTGCAATCGCTTCTGCTCCATCTGCACGTAAAGATGGCAAGAGCATGGTATCAACCGGCGTAGCTCATCACCGCGGTGAAAGTGCAATTGCAATTAAAGCATCTCGTAACTCTGATAACGGTCATTGGTCAACCAACGTAAATGGTGCTGCAGATACTCGCGGTCAATTTACTGTTGGTGCAGGTGTCGGTTACGAATGGTAATCTGACTTAAACTTTAAAACAAAGAGTCACAAAATTGTGGCTCTTTTTTATATCTAAAAATAAACAAAAATTTGACCGCACTTATTGCAATATATATCGCCAAACAAATGCACTGACCAAAATAATCAACATGATAATAATTTGTATTAAACGTTTTTTGGTTAATTTTTCTGCTGCCATACCTATTTACTCGTAGATAACTTCTTAAATTGACTATTTAGTGGTAGAATAATTGCGTTAGATCAATTTTACACTATATTTATCGATTTGAGGAACTAATGAAGAATTTCGTTTCAGAAACCAAATCAGGGCGCAGAGTTCAATCTGGTGGTTGTGCGATTCACTGCCAGGATTGCAGCATTAGTCAACTTTGTATTCCTTTCACATTGAACGAACATGAGCTCGATCAGCTTGATAACATCATCGAGCGTAAAAAGCCTATACAAAAATCTCAAGTCCTTTTTAAAGCGGGCGACACGCTTAATTCTATTTATGCGATTCGTTCCGGTACCATTAAAACTTATACCATTAGTGAAGCGGGCGAAGAACAAATTACTTCTTTTCACTTACCAGGTGATTTAGTCGGTTTCGATGCGATCACAAATATGCAACACCCGAGTTTTGCTCAAGCATTGGAAACCGCTATGGTATGTGAAATTCCCTTTGATATCTTAGATGATTTATCTGGCAAAATGCCTAAGCTTCGTCAGCAAATTATGCGTTTAATGAGTAGTGAAATCAAAAGCGACCAAGAAATGATTTTATTACTGTCTAAAATGAATGCTGAAGAACGTTTAGCCGCATTCATCCATAACCTATCTAAACGCTATTCTGCTCGTGGTTTCTCTGCGAAAGAATTCCGTTTAACCATGACTCGTAGCGATATTGGTAATTACCTCGGCCTAACTGTTGAGACTATCAGTCGTTTGCTTGGTCGTTTCCAAAAATTAGGTGTACTCTCTGTTCAAGGTAAATATATTACCATTAATGATATTAATGCCTTGATTGATTTAACTGGTGTACATAAAACCAAAATCCAGTTAGTGGAATAGATAAAAAGCGTGAGTTTTCACGCTTTTTTAGTATTTGAGACAAAAAACTTGTACAAAATCACTTTTTTTATAATAGGTTCTTGTCATCACTTAAAATCTTTTCTATCCTATTGATATCTCATATCTTGGAGGCTTTATGAAATTTAATAATATTCTTGTTGTACTTAACCCTGATAACGAAAAACAATATGCGCTCGCTCGTGCCGTTCGTCTTGTTAAAGAACAACAAAATGAAACAAAAGTAAAAATCACCACCTTGTTGAGTGTCTATGACTTATCTTATGAAATGTCTGCACTTCTTTCTTCGGAAGAACGTAGCCAAATGCATGAAACAGCCGTTGAACAACAACGTCAAGCTGTGCAATTTTATTTAGATAAATATGCAGATCCAGAAATTGAGTTTGAATCTCACATTGTATGGAGCAGCAATGAAGCGGATGCAATTCGTGAAGAGGTTGAAAAGAATCAATACGACCTCGTGGTAAAATACACTAAAGATGAAGAAAGTTTTACTTCATTGATTTTCACACCAGTAGATTGGCAATTACTACGTAAATGTCCAATTCCAGTATTAATGGTGCGTGATGGTGACTGGAAACATCAACGCCGCATTTTAATCGCAGTGAATGTATCGGGTGAACAAGAATATCAAGATGAATTCAACCAAGAATTAGTTTCAACAGGCATGAATTTAGCGGAAAACTTAAACCGTGGTAATGTACATTTAGTGGCAGCCTACCCTGTTGCGCCAATTAATATGGCAATTGATTTACCTGAATTTAATACTTCAGGTTATGAAAATGGCATTCGCGGCCAGCACCTCATCAATATGAAAGCCTTACGTCAAAAATTTGGTATTGATGAAGATCATACCCATGTACGTGAAGGTTTCCCTGAAGAGGTGATTCCTGAGGTGGCAAAAGAAATTGAAGCTGAATTAGTGATTTTAGGTACAGTGGGAAGAACCGGTTTATCTGCAGCGTTATTAGGTAATACAGCTGAACATGTGATTAGTAAATTAAGCTGCAACCTATTAGCTATTAAACCTTCTAAAAAATAAGCCAATTTAGCCTTTAATTTAAAATTAAGTGCGGTCAAAAAAACATCGTTTTAATGACCGCACTTTTTTGTTAAAAAAATGTGAAGTTTCTCACAAAATCAACTTTTTCTATTCGTCTCATTATTTCTTTTTCGCTATACTCATCCGCCCTATCGAAGACTTTTTATAAATTGATTTATTAATTAAAAAGGAAAGACAATGAAAAAAACATTAATTGCAGCACTACTTGGTTTCTCTGCGCTCGCGCAAGCTCATGAAGTTTGGGTTGCAACACCAGCACAAATTGCTTCCAATTCCGTTTTAAAAGCTGATTTAGCTTATGGTGACTACCCTTACGTTGAAAAAATTCCTGAAAAACGTCTTGCTATTTTTCCACCGATGGAACTCATCAATCAAGATGGTGAAATGCAAACATTAGTACAAAAAGGTGAAAACTACCAATATCAATCAGAAAAACCGTTAAAAGACGGTTCATATTGGGTAACGGCGACTTATAAACCAACTTTCTGGTCACAAAATAATGAAGGTTGGAAAATGGATAACTTACAAGGCACACCAAATGCATTCTATTGCGAACAAACTCAAATGTTTGGTAAAGCCTTTACTGTGGTTGGTAAGAAACCGTTGAATGCGGATATGGCGATGACACGCATCGGTTTACCACTTGAAATTGTGCCACTCAAAGATCCAAAAACAATTAAAGCGGGCGAAGCTTTCCCTCTTCAAATTTTCTATAAAGACCAACCGCTTGCGGGTGAAACAATTATCGCAACGTCTGATACGTTTGTTGTGAAAGATATGGAAGCGGCAACATCTCACCGTGAACCACAAGCGTTCTCAGGTAAAACAGACAGTGAAGGTAAAGTTAACTTTATCCCATTGATTGAAGGTGTTTGGAAACTTAAAGTGATTCACAAAGAACCATTTGAAGACCAAAAGGTGTGTCAACAATCAGCAAATTACGCAACGTTAATTCTACCTGTTGGTAAAGCGCGTGCTAAACTGCCACCAAAACCAGAACATCATCACCATTAATCATAAAAAAAGTGCGGTCAAATTTAACCGCACTTTTTTAATATGTTCTTAATGCTGGAGGTTGATAATGTTCAATAAAGCTTTCGATTTCTTGAAGATCATTCGAGAATAAAATTTTCTCAAAATCACCTTGAGTAAAAAAGCCTTCTTTCACCATATGGTTAAAAAAGGATTTTAATGAATTGAAATACCCCTTTTCATTAAATAGAATACAAGGATTATTATTTTTCCCTATTCGAGCCCAAGAAATCACTTCAGCAATCTCTTCTAAAGTGCCTGGTCCACCAGGCAAAGCAATATAAGCATCGCCAAGCTCAACCATTTTATTTTTTCGCTCAGACATGCTTTCAACAACCACGGTCTTGGTTAAATTAGGATGTGAAACTTCTCTGTCTTGTAAAAATTGAGGAATAATGCCAATTACTTTGCCTTGATGAGCAAGTACAGTATCTGCAACCACGCCCATTAATCCCAATTTTCCGCCACCATAGACTAAAGTATGTTGACCATCAGCAATCCATTTTCCTAATTTTTTTGCGGCAGCCTGATAGGCAGAATCATTACCTAAACTGGCACCGCAATAAACTGTGATGTTCATCCTACTTTTTCCGTTCTACCCATTTTCCATCAATATAATCCACAATCCATTTTGTGGCTTTGCCATTCTTTTCAGAAGTCACGTATTGATGTTTTTCTTTACGACTAAAGCGGATAATGGCTTCATTACCCTCAGGGTCTTTTTGTGGCGCATCGGCTAAATAACGTAATTTTTCTGGTAAACGATCACGATAAAGCGCTAATTCAGCCACTTTTGCCGGTCGAGTTTCACGCGATTTAGGGAAGTTATGTGCTGACATGAACACGCCACTTGCCCCATCTCGTAATACAAAATACGCATCAGATTTTTCACATTTCAATTCAGGGAAATGAACCGGTTCTTCTTTTGGCGGTGCAACCTCGCCGTTTTTCAAAATCTTACGGGTGTTATCACAGCTGGTACAGCCCATATATTTACCAAAACGACCGAGTTTTAAATGCATATCTGAACCGCATTTATCACATTCTACAATCGGACCATCATAGCCTTTAATTTTGAATTGACCTTGTTCAACCAAATAACCATCACAATTTGGATTATTACCACAAATATGTAATTTACGATGTGGGTCAATGATATAGCTATCCATCGCGGTACCGCATTTCGGACAACGTTTACGATCCATTAAGGCTTTGGTCTCAGAAGCCTCATCTAGCACATTTAATAATTCAGCTTCTGGAATAAGATTAATCGTTGTTTTACAACGCTCTTTTGGTGGTAATGCATAACCAGAACAACCAAGGAAGACACCTGTACTTGCTGTGCGAATCGCCATTTTGCGGCCACAAGTTGGGCAATCAATATCGGTGAGCACAAGGCTATTCGGCTTCATTCCACCTTCTAACTCATCTAATTCAGCCGTAGAAAGTTGGGTAGAAAAATCTTTGAAGAATTGATTTAACTCAGCCTTCCAATTTTTCTCACCAGATGCAATTTGGTCTAGTACGTTTTCCATGTTGGCAGTGAAATCGTAGCTCATCAAATCAGTAAAAGATTGATTTAAGCGATCAGTAACGATTTCGCCCATTTTCTCGGCATAGAAACGGCGATTTTCAATGCGCACATAACCACGTTCTTGAATAGTCGAAATAATTGCCGCATAAGTCGAAGGTCGACCAATACCGCGTTTCTCCAATTCTTTAACCAATGCTGCTTCAGTAAAACGAGCGGGCGGTTTAGTGAAGTGTTGGCTTGGCGAAACTGTTTTTAGTGCTAATGTTTCGTTTAAACTCACAGCCGGTAAAATTTGGTCTTCAGGATTCTTACCTAATTGTGGCAAGACTTTTGTCCAACCATCAAAACGTAAAATACGGCCTTTGGCTTTTAATTCATAATCACCAGCCATGACAGTAACCGTTGTACTGTCATATTGTGCAGCTGGCATTTGGCAAGCCACAAATTGACGCCAGATTAAATCATACAAACGTACCGCATCTTTATCCATGCCACTTAAATGATCCGCAAGCATTTTTACATCAGAAGGACGAATCGCTTCGTGCGCTTCTTGTGCGTTTTCTTTGCTCGAATAGAAATTCGGTTTAGCGGGTAAATAATCTTTGCCAAAATGGCTTTCAATATAAGAGCGAGCCATATTTAATGCATCTTGGCTCAAGTTGGTAGAGTCCGTACGCATATAAGTGATATAACCAGCTTCGTATAAACGTTGCGCCAACATCATGGTTTTCTTCACCCCAAAACCTAAACGCGTACTTGCAGTTTGTTGTAAGGTTGAAGTAATAAATGGAGCTCTTGGTTTAGAACCTGTTGGTTTTGTTTCTAAATCTGTGACAACGTAATGTGATTTATTTAAGAAATCGACCGCACTTTGTGCTTCTTTTTCATTTTTCGGCTCAAATTTCTTGCCTTTATATTGCACCACATCCAAACGTAAGTCTTCTTTCTTGCTCGTTTGGGTTAGTGCTTCAATTTCCCAAAATTCTTCCGGTTGGAATGCTTTGATTTCGCGTTCACGCTCTACCACCAATTTCACGGCAACAGATTGCACACGTCCAGCTGATAGACCTCGCGCCACTTTCTTCCATAATAATGGCGACACCATAAAGCCTACCACGCGGTCTAAGAAACGACGGGTTTGCTGAGCATTAACCTGGTCCATATTAATGTGAGCAGGATGCTGGAATGCTTTTTCAATTGCTTTCTTCGTAATCTCATTAAATACAACGCGGCTAAAACGACTATCATCACCACCGATCACTTCACGTAAATGCCACGCGATAGCCTCTCCTTCTCTATCCAAGTCGGTTGCGAGATAAACATGGTCTGATTTTTTAGCAAGGGATTTTAATTCGGCTACTACTTTTTCTTTACCTGGTAGAATTTGATAATTGGCTTTCCAATCGTGATAAGGGTCAATCCCCATACGTTTCACTAAGGCTGAACGGTCTTTTTCTGCTTTAATTTTTGTTTTTTCTTCCGCACTTAATCCTTTAGTGGAAACGGGTTTAGCCTTCTCGCCAGTGCTACTTCCTGCAGTAGGCAAATCACAAATATGCCCTACGCTGGATTTCACCACATACTGGCTACCTAAATATTTATTGATGGTTTTCGCTTTGGCTGGCGACTCCACAATCACTAAAGATTTGCTCATTTGCTTACCTAAAATATAACTAGAATTCTGTAAAATTGGCGATATACTGCAAACTTATGCCGATAAAATCAAGCTTTTTTTCAAAAAGGATTTATAAATGGATAAACTCAATGCAATTTCGGTTTTCTGTAAAGTGATCGAAACGCAAAGTTTTACACAAGCCGCAAATCAACAGAATATTTCTGTGGCGATGGCGAGTAAATTAGTTTCACAATTAGAAGAACATTTAAAAACACGATTATTACAACGTACAACGAGAAAAATTGTACCAACTGAAGCCGGTATGCTTTATTACCAACGTTGCCAAGCCATTCTATTAGATTTAAGTGAGGCAGACTCTAGCATCAGTAATATGGCAACAAGCTTACAAGGTAATTTATTAATCTCTGTGCCACGTGATTTTGGCTTACTTTATATTTCACCTAACTTGCCTAAATTTATTGAGCTTCATCCCAATTTACACGTAGAAATTGAATTTGAAGACAAGCGTGTTGATCTCGTTGCGGAAGGCTATGACTTAGCATTACGTATCGGTTATATGCAAGACAGCTCACTTGTTGCGCGTAAAATTAGCAGCTCCCCTATGCATTTTGTTGCTTCGCCAAGTTATTTAGAGTCGCGAGGCACACCACTTACACCTGATGATTTAGAATATCACCAAGGTTTACTTTATAAATCATCGTTAAATCAAGTACATTGGCAATCAACAAAAGCCAATCAAATTCAACGTTATAAAATTCAATCTAAAGTGGTTTCTAATAATGGTATGGCATTGTTAGAAATGACAAAAGCAGGCTTGGGCATCAGCAATTCACCTGGTTTCTTTGTAAAAGATGCGCTTGCTTCTGGTGAATTAGTTGAAATTTTGTCTGAATATAAACAAAAACCTTTAGATATTTATGTGGTTTACCCAAATCGTCGTCATTTACCCGCTAAAGTTCGTGCATTTATTGAATTTCTAGCGAGTCTCGGTTTGTGTGAGAACACTCAAATATAAAAAATAAGGGCGGATTGACCGCCCTTTATTATTCAAATAATGTCCAAATCGGTTTTACCTCTTCAGGTAAAAACAAATTCTTTCCTAATTCAATCCATCCGCAAGGAAAATGAAAGTCTGACCCTAAAGAGGCGGCTAAGTCATATTCATTGGCTAAACGCGCAAGATATTGACGTTGATCTTTGGTCTGTCCACTATCTGCGACTTCCATGCCATCACCGCCCCATTGTTTGAAATCAACAATTAATCGACGAATCCATTTCCCTGTCATGTTATAGCGCATAGGATGAGCAATGACTGCTACTCCACCTGCCGCATGAATCGTCTCAATCGCTGTTGGAATATCCACCCATTCAGCTTTGACAAAACACGATTTTCCACCGCCAAGATAACGCTTAAAGGCTTGCCCATCATTTGAAACCTTGCCGATTTGTACCAAATAACGCGCATAATGAGCACGAGTTACTTCCCCGTTTGCTAACGCTTTTGCGCCTTCATAGGCATTGGGGACGCCTGCTTTTTCTAATTTATGGCCAATTTCAACCGCTCTTTTTTCTCTCAGTGATTTTTGTTCGGCTAAAAGTGCGGTCATTTTAGGATGCGTTTTATCAAAATTTAATCCAACAATATGGATGCCACGACCTTCCCAATTCGTTGAAATTTCCACGCCATTAATTAGCTCAATACCTAATTTATCTGCTTCAATTTTAGCTTCATCAATGCCCATCACTGTGTCGTGATCACATAAAGCAAGCACATTGATACCTTGCTCATGAGCTCGTTGCACAAGCTCTGTAGGCGTTAAAACACCATCTGAAGCCGTACTATGGCAATGTAAATCATATTTTTTTGTCATTTATTTAATCGCTTTCACTAATTCTTTAACTAAGCTTGGGCCGTGATAAATCAAACCAGAATAAACTTGTAACAACTCTGCACCTGCTTCAATCTTCTCTTGTGCATTTTGTACACCATCAATGCCTCCACTACCAATAATTGGAATTTGCCCTTTCAGCTCTTTATGCAATCTTCGAATAATTTCTGTACTTTTCTGCTGTAACGGTTTTCCACTTAAGCCACCTTGTTGCTCAGCATTTTTCAAACCTGTGACGTTGTCGCGTGAAATGGTGGTATTAGTCGAAATTACCCCGTCCATTTGATGACGAAGTAACGTATCAGCAATTTGAACGAGCTCAGTCTCGGATAAATCAGGTGCAATTTTTACTGCAATCGGCACATATTTATTATATTGCTCAGCTAATACTTTTTGGCGCTGTTTTACACTTTGTAGTAAATCATCAAAATAATCACCATACTGCAATTGACGCAAATCTGGAGTGTTCGGTGATGAAATATTTACCGTAATATAATCTGCATAGTTATAGGCTTTATTTAAGCAAAATAAGTAATCATCTTTCCCCTTTTCAAGTGGCGTGACTTTATTTTTGCCAATATTAATCCCAATTACACCATCAAATTTTGCTTTTTTAACATTCTCGACCACGTAATCAATGCCATAATTATTGAATCCATTACGGTTAATAATCCCTTCCGCTTCCACTAAACGGAATTGACGAGGTTTAGCATTTCCCTCCTGTGCTAAAGGCGTAACCGTACCGACTTCAATAAAACCAAATCCCATCGTGCCAAATCCATCAATCGCTTCGGCATTTTTATCTGCTCCCGCCGCTAATCCTATAGGATTTTTAAACGTAATGCCCATTACTTGCTTAGGCGTACCTTGTGGACAAGCCAAAAGTTGCTTCAATAAAAATTGAAAAGGTGATTTACCCGCTAAATGCAATGATTTAATCACTAAATCATGGGCAGTTTCAGGATCAAGGGAAAAGATGGCTTTACGGATCAAAGAATACATACTCGTTTATCTCTCAGGATAGTTCACTGTAAATGGAAAGTGCGGTCAAAATTAACCGCACTTTAGCTGAAAACTTCGTTGCATAACATTTTAAAATGAAAGCAAAGTATATGCAACGAAAGGTACTTAGATAACTCTACTTACGAATGTAAAGCTCCTTGGTATACACATAATCTTGAGGATTATGCATTGGGAAACCACCTACTGCTGGATTAATTACCTTGATCAACGGTGAATAGAATATCGGGATTAGAGGCGCCTCTTCCGCAATAATCAGCTCTGCTTGACGATATAATTCAGCACGCGTCTTATCATTTAAAGTGCTTTGTGCTTCTTTCATGGTTTGATCAAATTTTTTGTTCTTCCACTGCCCCACATTTTCTGGTGATGTAGAAAGTAAAGAATTGAGAAATGCAGACGGTTCATTGTATTCAGCATCAATAGACATACGGGATAGTTGGAAATTACCGGCATTGCGTTCACCCAAGTAGGTTTTCCATTCCATCGTACGTAATTTCACATCTGCACCTAATTGTTTTTTCCATTCTGAAGCAAGCGCCAACGCCACTTTTTCATGTGTCGCATACTTGTTATAAAAAATCTCAAACTGGAGCGGATGTTTTTCGCTATATCCCGCTTCATTTAATAATTTTTTCGCCTGCGATATTCTTTCTGTTAATGGCTGATTTAATTCAGCAATGTTCGGTGCACTAAAACCATCAACTTCTGGAGGTGTCAATGTTGCTGCTGGTTTACGCAAGCCAATAATATGTTCTGCTATTAATGGTCGGTCTAACGTAAGATATAGCGCTTTGCGTACCTTTTCGTTATCAAATGGTGGTTTCGCCACATTGAACGTGTAGAATTCAGTCGTTAGTCTCGGGACCACAAGTAACGCGCTTGGCGTATTTTTCTGAATATGTGGTATTTGCTCCACTGGTATCCAAGTTAAATCCAATTCTTTAGCTTGATAGCGTTGATATGCAGAAGCTAAACTTTCTTGAAATAGGTATTCAGAAGTATTAATGAGTGTATTTTTATCATTCCAATAAAGTGGATTACGTTCCGCTGTAATTTTCTCATTAATCGTCCATTGTTTTAATTGATAGGCTCCATTGCTTACTATATTTTGAGCTGTCGCCCATTTATCACCAAATTGAGCCAATTTATGATGTGGTACAGGGAATGTCGTAGGATATGCAAGTAATTGCAAGAAATAAGGTGTAGCTTGGGTAAGAGTCACTTCAACTTGTCTATCATTAAGTGCTTTAATGCCTAATTCACTCAATGGCATTTTACCTTGCATCACTTCTTCAGCATTCAAGATATGTGCCTTTGTTAAATAATTGGCATTAGAGCTACCAAATTTAGGGTCAACTGCACGTTGCCAACCGAGTACAAAATCTTTCGCCGTTACTGGCGTACCGTCCGACCATTTTGCATCACGCAATGAAAAGGTATAAATCTTTCCATCGTCAGAGACTGTCCATTTTTCCGCTTGTGCAGGCTGTACTTGTCCATTTTCATCTAACCAAATTAATCCTTCAAATAAATCAATCACAATTTGTGCAGCGGTATTTTCTTGCACTAATTGGGGATCAAGAGAACCAGGATCGCTATGTGTGTTTTGACGGAAGACTTGAGTGTCTGAAAGGGATGTACCAGCAGGTACAGTGGCAGAAAATGCTGTCGTTGAAAAAATGTCAAGCATCATACTGACCAGCACTGATGTTTTGTATGTTTTCATATAAAATCCTTATTAACTAATACGGCAAAATGCCGTTTTCCATTTTATCAAAGTGAATAAAAGAAAAGATTGATATAGTTAATAAATTTGAAAAAAATACGGGATACCTTTTAGATATCCCGTATTAAATATAAAATAATTTTATGGCAATTATTGTAATGCTTTCTCAATTTTCTCGAATAAATCTTTCGAGAGATCTTCAACAGCACTTAAGCGCTCTAAAGCACGTTTCATTAACGTTTGACGTTGTGCATCAAAACGTGAGAAACGAATTAACGGTTCAATTAAACGTGCGGCTACTTGTGGATTGCTTTCATTTAAACGGATTAGGACGTCTGTTAAGAAACGATAGCCAGAACCACTAATATGATGGAACGCTTTTAAGTTGTGATTTGCAAAGCTCCCAACTAATGAACGTAAACGGTTTGGATTGTTAAAGTTAAAGCTTGGGTGATCCATTAACACTTGTACAATTTCCAATACGTTTTCATCAGGGCGAGTCGCTTGTAAAGCAAACCATTTATCCATCACTAAGCCATCATGTTGCCATTTTTGTTCAAAATCGGCTAACAAGGCATCACGGCAAGGTAATGCCGCTTTGGTTGCCATATTTAATGCCGCTAAAGTATCCGTCATATTATTGGCATTATTGTAATGTTTTTGCACTACATTATTGCCTAAATTGGTGTAAGCCAAATAACTTAAACAAAGATTACGCATTGCTCGTAAAGCAATATCTTCTTGCGTCACTCGATAATCTTCAAGACGAATATGGGTGTAAATACGCAGCAAATCTTCTTTCAAGTATTCTGCGATTTGTACCAACATAAATTCTCTTGCGGCGGCAATGCCATCTGGATCAATCGTTTTAAAGCTTTCTGCAAACTCAATGTCTTTTGGCAAGGTTAGAATTAATGTGGCTAATTCGATATCTTGTTCGTAATTTTCCAATACATGCGCTAATGCAGTCAAAACATCAGGTGAAATGTCAAAGGCTTCACCTTGCTGGAAGTGCGCCACATTACGACGTAACTCTTGAGTAAACAACATTTGTGCTGCATCCCAACGAGCAAACTGGTTATCAGCGAATTTAAGTAAACCTAATAACTGCTCTGTGGTGTAATCATAATCCAGTTTAACCGGTGCAGAGAAATCACATAATAACGCAGGAATTGGACGACCATAAATACCATGGAATTCAAACACTTGGTCTTTTTCTGTTACATTTAACACATCGCTTAATAATTCACCGTTATGCTGTAACATTTGTTTCGTGCCTTTGGCATCATAAAGCGCAATTTTTAATGGAATATGTAAGTTTACTTTTTCCATTTGGTCCGCTGTTGGCGGCGTAGATTGCGAAACCGTTAAACGATAAGTATGAGTTTGTTCATCATAGGCATCGCTAATCAATAATTCTGGTGTACCTGATTGGCTATACCAACGACGGAATTGTGCTAAATCAACGTCATTCGCACGTTCCATTGCAGAAACAAAATCTTCACAAGTTGCCGCTTTACCATCGTTTTCAGCAATATAAAGTTGCATCCCCTTTTGGAAACCTTGTTCACCTAATAAAGTGTGCAACATACGAATCACTTCTGCCCCTTTTTCATATACGGTCACTGTATAAAAGTTATTCATTTCAATGACTTTTTCAGGGCGAATTGGGTGTGACATTGGGCTTGCATCTTCGGCAAATTGCACCGTACGTAAGAATTTCACGTTATTAATGCGATTAACCGCACGAGAGCCCGTATCAGATGAAAACTCTTGATCACGGAAAACCGTTAAACCTTCTTTCAAACTTAATTGGAACCAATCACGGCAAGTTACACGGTTTCCCGTCCAGTTATGGAAATACTCATGCGCAATCACACTTTCAATGGCGAGATAATCATCATCGGTTGCAGTTTGTGGATTTGCCAACACAAATTTAGAGTTAAAAATATTCAACCCTTTATTTTCCATGGCACCCATATTGAAGAAATCCACGGCAACGATCATGTAAATATCTAAGTCATATTCTAAATTGAAACGGTCTTCATCCCATTTCATCGCTTTTTTCAGACTTTCCATTGCCCACGAAGCACGATCAAGATTACCTCGGTCAACATAAAGCTCTAAAGCCACTTCTCGACCACTTTTTGTGGTAAAGGTATCTTGCAATAAATCAAAATCGCCCGCCACTAAAGCGAATAAATAGCTTGGTTTCGGGAATGGGTCATTCCATTCAACCCAATGACGACCATCCTCTAATTCACCACTTGCAATGCGGTTGCCATTAGAAAGTAAGTAAGGATATTTAGTCTTATCTGCGGTAATTTTGGTTGTATAGCGAGCTAATACATCAGGGCGATCAAGCATATAGGTAATTTGACGGAAACCTTCTGCTTCGCATTGAGTACAAATGCCTTCACCTGATTGATAAAGCCCTTGTAAAGAGGTGTTTTGTGCAGGCTCTAAATTCGTCACAATTTCAAGTTCAAAATTGACCGCACTTTGATTGGTTAAATCTAACGTTAAACTTTCGTGGTCTTGATGATAATGTTTGAAATCTTCGCCATTAAATTTGATGGAGGCAAATTGGAAACCATGACCATCTAATCGTAGGTGTGTTGCTTCGTCGTTTAAACGTTGGAAGTTTGTTTTTGCAGTGACAACGGTATGGTTAGGATCTAATTGAAAATCAAGGAAAATATCCGTAACTGTAAAATCAGGTTGTTTGTAATCTTTTCTATATTTCGCTTTAGCTAACATAATCTGCTCTATTTCTAAGAAAAAAACTCCTATTAGGATAAAATTTTATGACAAAACTTGCAATGTAATTTTCAGTCTTTACCGCATAGCAAACGATTGCTTAAAAGTAGGCAAATATGCTATTCTACGCATCGTTTTTTATCAGATAAATTTTTAAAAATATGTCAAATACCGCACAAATTGCTATTGTTATGGGCTCAAAAAGCGATTGGGCAACCATGCAAGAAGCCACTCAAATTTTAGATGAACTCAATGTGGCATATAATGTTGAGGTCGTTTCCGCACATCGAACCCCCGACAAACTATTTGAATTTGCCGAAAATGCACAAAAAAATGGTTACAAAGTGATTATTGCGGGTGCGGGTGGCGCTGCTCATTTACCCGGTATGATTGCGGCTAAAACGCTTGTGCCTGTATTGGGTGTCCCTGTTAAAAGCTCTATGTTAAGCGGTGTTGATAGTCTCTATTCTATCGTGCAAATGCCGAAAGGCATTCCTGTTGGTACGTTAGCGATTGGCCCTGCTGGTGCGGCTAATGCAGGATTGCTCGCCGCACAAATTCTTGCAGGTTGGGATGATGCGTTATTCGCTCGCCTACAAGCATTCCGCGAAAATCAAACCAATATGGTATTGGATAATCCTGATCCACGTACATAAAACACCTTTAAATTTGACCGCACTTTTCAGAGTGCGGTTGTTTTTTTAGCTAGATTTGATGAGAAATTTTATGCAAAACTCTACCCTATATCCTACCGTTTATGTGCTTGGTAATGGTCAACTCGGCAGAATGTTACGTTATGCAGGCGCTCCATTAGATATTCACGTTCAACCGCTTGAGTTTAATGCGCCCGTATTTGATTTACCTAAAGATGCGATCATCACCGCAGAAATTGAACGTTGGGAAAAAACACCTTTAACCGAATTATTAGGCCATCATAAGAATTTCGTTAATCAGAATGTTTTTGGCTTATTGGCTGATCGTTTTACCCAAAAATCTTTACTAGATGAACTTAATCTCTCTACCTCGCCATGGTGTTTATTAAAAGATAAAACGCAATGGCCTGAAGTATTTAAAAACGTGGGCGAAAAAGTTGTGGTAAAACGTCGCACCGGTGGTTATGACGGCCGAGGTCAATGGATTATCACTGAAAATAATCAACGTGATATTACTGACGATTTATTCGGTGAAGTCATCGCGGAAAAATTTATTCCTTTTGATTATGAAGTGTCTATCGTTGGCGCAAGATTTAAAAATGGTGAAAAACGTTTCTATCCGGTGACGCATAACCTACAGCAAAATGGTATTTTACGTTACAGTGTGACAGATATTTCATTCCCTCAACAAAAAAGCCAACAAACTCAGGCGGAGTCTATGCTCGGAAAAATCATGGATAAGCTTGAATATGTGGGTGTAATGGCGATGGAGTGCTTTGTGGTGGGGGATAAATTATTAATTAATGAACTTGCCCCTCGTGTGCATAATAGCGGACATTGGACTCAATTAGGTTGTGCGATTAGTCAATTTGAATTGCATCTACGAGCTTTGTTAGATTTACCTACACCGTCATTACAACCTATTGCTCCAAGTGTCATGGTCAACTTGATTGGTACAGAACATAATCCACAATGGTTGAACACGCCTTTCTCCCAATTACATTGGTATGGTAAGGAAGTTCGTCCGGGTAGAAAATTAGGACATATCAATATCACGCATCCAGACAAAACGATCATTATTCAACAGCTTGAAAAACTTCGTCACGAACTCCCTGAAGACTATCAATCTGGTTTAAATTGGGCGATTGAGAAATTAAAATAATCAAAAAAACAACCGCACTTTTTGATGAATATCTAAAAACATCAAAGTGCGGTTGATTTTTATTAGGTTCTTCTTGATAAAATCCATCGACTGAAGTATAAA
>JAGZRA010000025.1:0-42062 GCA_018381885.1 Parahaemophilus parainfluenzae
TTATGGCTGATGTTTTTCAGCGCTTTCTTAAGTGCCACCATTTTGCCAGGTAATTCAGAAATTGTGTTTGTCTCCCTTGCTGTGCCAAAAGTATTGGTCGGTTCATTATTAAGTGCGGATATTTTTTGGCTTGTTTTTTTGGCAACCGCAGGCAATACACTTGGCAGCCTCACCACTTATTGGATTGGTCGATGGTTTCCGAAAATTGACAGTAAAAATGACCGCACTTTATGGGCGATAAACAAAATACAACGCTATGGTGCCATCACTTTATTATTGAGTTGGTTGCCTATTATCGGGGATGTGTTTTGTGCGGTAGCGGGTTGGCTTCGATTGAATTGGCTAAGCTGTTTGATTTTTATGACGATTGGAAAAGGACTGCGTTATATTGCCTTGCTCTTTTTCAGTTTACCTTTCGTGTCATAGCCGTGAATAGCCTTTGTGCATAACCTAGTTGTGGGCTAGAATAAAGAGGAATTACTATTCAATAGATAAAAAAACGCCCCTTATCGAGTAAGGGGCAAATAACCTAAGGAACCAATTTTATTAAAACAACTGCAAGTTGCTTGTTCTATAAGACCGACGCTAAAAAGAAAAGTTCAAAGAAATTGTAAAAAAATGTAAAAAAATTTACAAAAACTTGCAATTAATTTACAAATCACTGATTTTCAAGGAAATAAATATGCCATTACTCGACAGTTTTAAAGTGGATCACACCCGTATGAACGCACCTGCCGTGCGCATTGCCAAAACGATGCGTACCCCAAAGGGCGATGACATCACCGTTTTTGATCTTCGTTTTTGCATTCCAAACAAAGAAATTCTCCCACCAAAAGGGATTCACACCCTTGAGCATTTATTTGCGGGCTTCATGCGTGACCATTTAAACAATGACAATGTAGAAATCATCGATATTTCCCCAATGGGTTGCCGCACAGGTTTTTACATGTCATTAATTGGCACACCAAACGAACAACAAGTGGCTGATGCATGGTTAGCTTCCATGAAAGATATTTTAACCGTGCAAGATCAAAACCAAATTCCAGAATTGAACGAATACCAATGCGGAACTTACACCGAGCATTCTTTAGAAGAAGCACATGAAATTGCTAAAAATGTGATTGCTCGCGGTGTAGGGATTAATAAAAATGACGATTTAGCACTTGATGAATCTTTCTTAAAATAAGGACACAACATGACAACCCTAGGTACAGCATTAACCCCGAATGCTATCAAAGTGATGATGCTTGGCTCTGGTGAACTGGGCAAAGAGGTGGTGATTGAATTACAACGTTTAGGCGTGGAAGTAATTGCCGTCGATCGTTATGAAAATGCCCCAGCACAACAAGTGGCACATCGTGCTTATACGATTTCCATGCTAGATGGTGCAGCACTCAAAGCCTTAGTGGAAAAAGAGCGCCCAGATTACATTGTGCCGGAAGTGGAAGCCATTGCGACTGATACGCTAGTGGAATTAGAACAAGCGGGTTTTAATGTTGTACCTACTGCCAAAGCCACCAAGCTTACGATGAATCGCGAAGGTATTCGCCGTTTAGCCGCTGAAGAGCTTAAATTGCCAACTTCGCCTTATCAATTTGTCGATAACTTTGCTGACTTCCAAAGAGCGGTTGAAAAAATCGGTATTCCTTGCGTAGTAAAACCGATTATGTCCTCTTCTGGCCACGGTCAAAGTATTTTAAAATCCAAAGACGACTTACAAAAAGCCTGGGATTACGCTCAACAAGGTGGTCGCGCAGGCGCAGGACGCGTGATTGTAGAAGGGTTTGTTAAATTCGATTATGAAATCACTTTACTCACCGTTCGCCACATCAACGGCACCAGCTTCTTAGCGCCAATCGGCCATCGCCAAGAAGATGGCGACTATCGCGAATCTTGGCAGCCACAAGCCATGTCTGATGTAGCGTTGAAAAAAGCACAAGACGTAGCAGAGAAAATTACCACTGCATTAGGTGGTCGCGGTATTTTCGGCGTGGAAATGTTTGTGTGTGGTGATGAAGTTATCTTCAATGAAGTTTCCCCACGCCCACATGATACTGGTATGGTCACGCTAATTTCTCAAGAATTATCCGAATTCGCCTTACACGCCCGTGCAATTTTAGGCTTACCTATTCCGGAAATCACCCTCATTAGCCCATCGGCTTCCAAAGCCATTGTGGTGGAAGGTCAATCGAAAAACGTGCAATTTGGCAATATCGCCGAAGTATTGGCTGAACCCCACACCAATATTCGCATCTTCGGCAAAGGCGAAGTCAATGGCCATCGCCGTTTAGGTGTCTTACTCGCTCGTGATATTTCTGTGGAAAAAGCATTGGAAAAGGTAGAGCGCGCTTATGCGAAGTTAGATGTAAAGCTATAAGATTTGCTTAAAAATAAGCAGCTCTAAAAATACAAAAAGTGCGGTCATTTTTTGAGAGGTTTAAAAACTCTTTGAAAATTGACCGCACTTTGTATCGAGTTAAATTGTACTCTGCTTAAAATACTTCTGTATTATTTATCCCCAAGGCTTAGCATCAGGTTTGCTATGTTTTTTTCGCCATTGAATACATGCAGGTCTATTCCACATTGTTTTTTCTTCACAGATTGGTCCGCCTTTTAAATACCAGCCTTTTTTCTCTAAACAAAGATTCACCTCCGGCTCATCACTTTCACCTGTAACAAAATCCATACCACAATCCGACATATCTTTTTTTCTTCTAGCAAGAAATTTAGTTAAAACATTAGGATCTGAATCAGGAAATAATGCATCTGCATTATGTAAGCGCCAATGATCATGTGGTGGTGGTGGTTGAAATCCTCCAAAAGAACAAGCATTAATTGTTAGCAAACCAAATATAAAAAATAGAATCTTCATATCATTCTCCTTTTGATTTATTTAAATTAAAAATGGTTTTCTCGTTTCCCATTTTAAGATCTCCCTCAGTTCGATATCCATCAGTAATACATTGTCGTTGCCCTAGTCCATGGCAATTATGTACTGATGAACGTTCATGACTAAATATATCTGCTATTCGCTGTAACCAGCTTTTATTCAGATTATTTTTAAAATTTAAAAAAAACAAAATTTTTGACCGTACTCTATTTAAATAATAAATTCAATGCGTTATAAGTTACATTTTCCCTTATCCCACTTAGAATCTTGATAGCCACATTCAGCGGGAGAAAGATATATATACCCCTTAGTATTCATACATTCATCAAGATTTTTATATCTTTTGTCATTTATTTGATAGTTTTGCGGATAGTAGTGTAGATTTATATCACCATACTTTCCTCCACAAGAAACAAGATCTTTCCATCGTTGTTTTGAGTTTGTATGTCCTAGTAGTTCTTTTTTTTGATACCCTGCAATTAATGGATATTCTTTCCCCTTATCAACACAATTAACCATTTGTGGAGTATAAAAACATCCGTTTGAATACCAACATCCGTTTAATATAAAACAAAGAATAAATAAGGTGTATTTCATTTTATTTACCTCCTATTTTCATCAAAAGTTCAAATAACATATTAATTTCCTGTTGGCATATTTTTATGATTCTTTCAAATTACTTACCATCAACTGAATAAGATACAAATCCCAGCGCCAAAGAATATCACAGAAGTATTGTCTAACCCCATCCCACTAAGCATTATAAGATTCACTTAAAGTAAAACACCATAGATAACCTGCCGTTTTTTACAATATATTTGCTATAAAAAATAAGCGGTTATAGAATACCTGTAGCAAGCTAAAATTAATGAGATTAAGTTGGTATGAAAATAAGGCTCATATGGAAGCCATTGCGAATAGCCACGTCAGTGGTCGAACGCTTTCTTCTCCGCTTAGCTCTTTTGGTTCTAGTTTGTTGCAGGATAAAGTGTATTTAGATAAGGATTTTGTCTTTAACTACAAAGCCGTGGCAGATTCCGAAAAGGTCATTCGAGGTGCAACTTATTTCATTAAAAATGGGGATAAATTAGAAGGCATCCTTTGTATTAATCATGATACCTCTGAGTTGGTTGATGTGATGACCAAATTAATTTCACTGGAAAACCTTGGAAACTTCGTCAATATTTTAGGTATTGATGCTGCCTTTGCCGAAGTAGAAGAAGCCGAAATAATTAATAAAGAAAAACTCGAGAATTCCATCGAAGATATCCTTTGTGAATACCTTGATTTCACTCTATTACATTCCGATAAACCACTCAGCTTAAGACAACGGGAAAACGCCATTAAGGTCTTATTTGATAAAGGTATTTTCAATATCAAAGGTGCCATTCCAATGGTGGCGAAATATTTGAAAATCTCAGAACCTAGCGTATATCGCTATCTCAAAGCAATCAAAGAAAAAGCATAAAAAGTGCGGTCAATTTTCGAGAGGCTTTAAAACTCTTTGAAATTTGGCCGCACTTTATATCTCCAGGCTATAAAAGCAAACTTTCGCTAATTACCATTAAATAAAACCTCCATAAACTCAAAGAAATCTTTTTCCGATACTTCATCAGGAGAAATCATTTTGTTATATATAATATCTATATCTCTATTTTCTAATTTATATATTTCCAACCCTACCCAATGACTACTCCAGAGCTCAATAGTTGCTGTTTTTTTATTTGAATATAAGTCAAATCTAGTTAAATAACCAAAATCTCCCTCTTGCTCAAAATCAACTTGAACAACTCCGAATTTTTCAATCACCCTAGGGTAAACAACATTTTCAAAAAAATTAAATATATCCATTATTTTTTCTAGCACTCTTATATTATTAATTTACCTATCAAAATAGACACAAATTTTGACTTTTATTTCATCTTTGATGGTTCCCAGTTGTTTAAAATATCATAAATAAACTCTACATATTCTTTTTCAGGATGTAATTCTAAAAAACGTTTGCATGCCTTTTTAAAATACATAAAACAGATTTCTTCAGATACATGAATCTGATATCTAGGATCACATAAGCCTCCAATCTCAAACCTTACCCCTTCGAAGTGATCTTCTGGAAACGGACTATTCATATCAGGGTAATAGCAATCTGCTCCCTCCTCACAGAATCCATCCTTTTCTACCAGAACAGAATAAATAGCTTTTAAAAAATCTCCCTCATAATATACAATATTAAAGTAGGTTTTTATACTAAACTCAGGCTCATCTAACCCACCTGTTCCACCATAAAAGAAATTTAGAGGGCTATGAGAATCCTCTCCTTTGGCTGTATATAAGGGAATGCTATTCTGGGTGTACATTAGTTAATCCTTTAGTATCTTTATCAATATAATAACGAAATTTTTTCACTACCAATAGTGAAATGGCACCTTTCCCAAGACTGATAATAAAATAAAAGTGCGATTAAAAACACTCTGATTTTTAACCGCACTTTTTTATTTTAATCGTGTTATTAACCCACTACTGGAGGCAATATACCTAATTTAATTAGGAATGGGATACTCACGATAATAATCCCTAGAATTGAGACAAAGAGTAGGAGCCCAGAACCACCCGGCACACGATAAGGTAAGTTTGGATGTTGATGGCGAGCTTTCCAAACCAATGCTGCCGGCAATACCACTGCATAGAAAGCAAACATTTGTCCTGCATAACCTAATGCAAGGATGAAGCCTTCTGGATAGAAGAATGCAAAGAGCAATGGCGGAAGGAAGGTTAAGAAACCTAAACTTAAACGGTTTGCTGAAATATTGAAGGCACGTTTTAATAAGTCGTCAATACATTCTAGTAAACCGAGTGCGACCCCTAAGAATGAGGTAATCAGTGCTAAGGCAGAGAAGATTTTCACGACAGCCGCAATAATGGTGCTGCCTGTAATCACTCGAACGGCTTCAATCAATCCATTTAATGTCGGATCTTGATTAAGGATTTCTAAGAATCGGCTTTGGCTTAACACACCGTGAGTAGAAAATTGCCATAAAAGATAACCCACTAATGTGATTGCAGAGCCCACAATAATAGAAAATCTTAAGGCTTTTACATCACCTTCTAAATATTTATTTAAGCAAGGAATTGAGCCGTGGAAACCAAAAGCGGTAAAGAAAACCGGACTAGCCGAAATCAATAGCGCTTTATCAATTGGCATGGCCATTAAGTTATCGATTTTAATTTCTGGAATCATCAATCCAAGCACAATGAATAGCGCTGCAATCATCGCGATAAATAAGAAGCGATTTAAGGCATCCACAAAGCTTGTGCCAATAGCCACGAAGATACCAAAGAAGATCGTAAATGCCAGGATAGAACCTTTCATTTTGAGATCAGGCGTCGCAAAATCAGGTAAAGTTGAAGCTAGAATTGCACCACCACCGGTTACATAGGCGGAAAGTAATGCATAAAGGAAAATCATTAATACGCTGGTTGCGACAATTCGTCCTGGTCGACCAAAATACTGTGCGGCAAGCGTGCCAATCCCGGCATCATGTTCAGCCGTTTGGTAAACCTCAACAAATAATAATGCGCTATAGGTGAGCAGAATCCATAAAAGAACAAGTAGAACAACTGTAAACGTGAAACCTATTCCTGCAGAGGTGAGAGGCATGGCAAGCATCCCAGCCCCAATCATCGTCCCTGAGGTAATCAAGGTACTTCCCAATGTTTTGTTCATAAGTTTTCTCCTTTCCGATTATCGTAGAAAGGCTAGTCACTTCCTTATTTGACAATACATCAAACTACAATGTCATTAGAATGTTTTCGCATTTTTCTCATTAACCAAATATTTTTTAGATACAAAAAGCCCTTACCCCGTTACTGAGGTAAGGGCGGTAGGCCTATTTTTGTTCAAAACGTGCAGTGAAGAAACGTAATTGTTTTGGTTCATACACGAAACGAAGCCCTTTAATATCCTCTTTATGTTTGAATAAGTGGATAATACCATCAGCAACTAAATCCATGTGCGCATAGGTGTAAACACGACGAGGAATAGTAATACGTACAGTTTCAAGTTTTGGATGATGGTTTTCGCCAGTTTTGATATCACGACCAGCTGAAATAATACCACGTTCCATTGTACGCACACCGCATTCAACATAGATTGCTGCCGCTAATGCTTGTGCTGGGAAGTCTTCTTCTTGTTTCAAATGTGGACAGAAACGACGTGCATCTAAGAACACCGCATGACCACCAATTGGTTCAACAATCGGTACACCCGCTGCTTTTAATTTTTCACCGAGATAACGTACTTGTTTAACACGGTGTTCAATGTACTCTTCCTGAGTTGCTTCTTTCAAACCGATCGCCATTGCTTCCATATCACGACCAGCCATACCACCGTAAGACGGCATACCTTCGAACACAACAACCAATTCTTTCGCTTTCATGAACAATTCTTCATCATTCATACATAAGAAACCACCGATATTGGTTAAGCAGTCTTTTTTACCACTCATTGTACAACCATCTGCATAGCTGAACATTTCTTGAACGATAGATTTGATTGAGCGATCTTGATAGCCTGGTTCTTGTTCTTTAATGAAATAAGCATTTTCAATACAACGAGTTGCATCGTAGAACACTTTAATGCCGTGTTTTGCGGTTAATTCACGAACAGCTTTCATGTTTGCGATAGAAACCGGTTGACCACCCGCTAAGTTTACTGTTACCGCCAAGCACACATAAGCAATATTTTCAGCGCCTTTTTCGTTAATTAATTTTTCTAATTTTTTAACATCAATATCACCTTTGAATGGGATATCTAATGTCGCATCATGTGCTTCATCACGAATAATATCGTAGAAAATACCGCCATTGGCTTCTTGGTGGAAACGTGTAGTAGTGAAATACATATTACCTGGTACGTATTGACCCGGTTTAATCGCGATACGAGAAAGAATATTTTCAGCACCACGTCCTTGGTGAGTTGGCACAATATGTTTGAAACCAAATAAGTCTTGAACTGTTTCTTCTAAATGATAGAAGTTGCGGCTACCTGCATAAGCTTCATCACCCATCATAATACCGGCCCATTGACGGTCACTCATTGCATTTGTACCGCTATCGGTTAAAAGGTCGATATAAACATCTTTTGAATCAAGTAAGAAGGTATTGAAGCCTGCCGCTTTCATCGCTTTTTCACGTTCTGATTTTGGTAAGATTGAAACAGGTTCAACACTTTTAATACGGAACGGTTCTGCTGGATAGTATGCCATAATAAATCTCCTATTATGTTAGGTTTAAAGTCCATGATTATTAACCCGCTACTAAAAACATCTATCATCGAGTTGCAAGCATAGTACTGAATTTTTTTCTGACATACTGATTCTTAGAGCGATTGAACAAGCCAGGTTGGACTATCCCGTTTTCTCAACAGAACAAGTGGACGTAAAAGGAATGGTATTGCAGGCGGGATTGCAATAGGAAGGAGATATTTGGCGGAAGAAGTATCAAAAATACAAAAGTGCGGTCAATTTTTGAGAGGTTTTAAAACTCTTTGAAAATTGACCGCACTTTATAGGTTTACGCTATCTTTAAAAAGAAATTCACATACCATTTTAACGTTATTTTGAACACTATCATTTTTTCATAGTGTGGATACAATCCATAACTTTCAAACTTATGACCTCTCGTTCCTCATTTGTCTTATCAGGAAGATTTTTATATTTCTCATAACATGATTCAAAAGTTTTTTGTTCCTCATATGTCCTTTTAGGTATCACATCCCCATTCCAGAATCGAACAAAATGACTATTAGAAGAAACACATGCTGTCAAAATACTACAAAGTAAAAAGAGACTGAGATTTATCTTTTTCATTTTTATCTCCAAAATATTTTTTCATTTCAACTACTCTAATCTCGCTTAAAAAAGAGAAGATATATCGGCAAAGCAACCACCTGAAATTTTAGAGACATAAGTAAAGCTTCTTTCATAAGAACTGCATATTGCAAATTATTCCTTCCCATATCGAACTGAACTATCACCATAAACAAGAAAAAAATGAATGCAACAGCTATAAAAAACTTTAATATTTTTAAAATCATTATGTTTATCTTCTGTTATACAGTACAACACCCGCAATAAATACACTAATAACTGACGATGAAATTAAAATAAATTCTACATCTTCAAAATTAATATAAAAGGAAATACCTAAATCAGTATGAATTAAAACATAAACATTTCTAACAACTAGAATAGATAAAAATAAAGCCATAGATATATAAATAAAAAATATAATAAAATTTATTAAAAACACCTTAATCATTTATATTTTCTCGCTTATTAAATTTTTTAGTAATAGTGCCGATAACTTATACTACAATCTAGTGATAATTAAACCACTCTCATTAAAAAATAGTTTTACTAATTTTAATGCTTTTTCCTGATAGAAACTCCTCCAACCATCCCATTCTTCAGGTCTTCCTACCATCTCCCACTCATCAAGGGCTAAGGCATTTAATATTTCCATATTAAGCCAGCTATCTAAATGACCATAATCTTTCTCCATTTTATGGACAAACTCGTTATAGAGAAAAATATGACTTGTAATATCTAATTCATTATCTTTCATAGGTAAAATTCATAAAAAATAAATATAAAACCACTACAACTTGGAATCACTAATTTTGTATTATTCATTTTTATTTTTCCTTGAGTATCAAGTTCTCTAAAACTAAAACAGAAAAAAGTCTGGAACTCTTTGTAAGATTTTTTCTGAAAAATCTATTAATTTAAGTTCAATGATCTATCTTCTCTTTAGCTAAAATCGCAAACACTGCAATAACAAAAGCATAAGGATAAACATCTTCTAGAAAATCTACAAAATTTTCTACATGCCCATACCAAACCCACTCGGTTATATATAAAATAATAACACAAGATAAGACAGCAATAGATAATTTAAATATTTCTATAATAAATTTCATTAAATATCCTTATTTTCTTCCTGTAAGAAGATAACTACCTAAAATTGCTGGTATGGGAATCAATAATGATAACAATATCTCAGCCTTTGAAGAAAAAACAACCTTTATAGAAAACTCACCATTGGCTAAAAAATCAAGTAACAAATTTATCGATAGTAATAGCAAAAAAATACAAGGAACTATTAATAAATAAAATTTTATTAGTTTCAATATCATTATTACTCTCCAATTTAATAGTATTCATCAGCAATCATACCAAAATTTGTTCATTCTTAAACCAATTAAACAAGGCATTTGAACTAACTAATTTTCCAAACAGTCAAAGCAATCGTAAAAGGAATGCTTTTACACGCCGGATTGCATAAGTGCTTAGGCAAGCAATCCCGACAAAAATAGAGGAGTAGATTTATGAAATCTAAATTGATGAAAGGGTTAGTGATTGTTGCATTAGCAGGAAGCTTAACCGCTTGTGAAATGGACAGACAACAACGTCATACTGCAACAGGTGCAGCAATCGGCGGCGTAGCCGGTGGTTTATTAGGTGGTGATATTGCCACAACACTCGGCGGCGCAGCATTAGGTGGCGTAATCGGTAGTCAAGTGAATAAAGGTGGAGACCACGATGACAGAGAATATCGTCATCATAAAAAACATAAAAGACATCATCACCACAGAAGACATCGTGATTGGGATGATGACTGGGATGATTAATTCAAAATACAAATAAAAATGACCGCACTTTTGAGATAAAAATCAAAGTGCGGTCGTTTTTTAGGGATTATTTATGAATTAATAAGGATTACCACCAGCCAAGGAGTTTCATCCATAATCCACCCACACCAAACCAAATCACTAATGAGAGGATGGAAACAATAAAGCTCACGCCCCACCATTGACCGGTTGAGTTATAACCAGAACCGTATAAAGCTGGACCAGGACCACCTGCATATTGCGTTAAGCTCATGGATAATGTTGAGGTGTAACCTAAACCAATTGCAGCAATGATTGGTGGTGTACCCACAGCAATAGCCGCAGCCACGAAAGCGAGATACATTGCGGAAATATGCGCCATGGCTGAAGCAAAGAAATAGCGGGTATAGAAATACACTAACACTAAAATAGTAAAGGCAACTGGCCAGCTGAAACCGCCCACAGATGAGGAAATGTGGGTGGAAATCCAAGTAATAGCACCGTATTTATTGAGTGCATTTGCCATCATGACCAATACTGCAAACCAGAACATCGTATCCCATGCGGTGGTTTCTGCTACGATATTTTTCCAGCTCATAATATTGGTTAATAATAAAATCACTAAACCAATAAACGCTGAAATTGTTGCTGGGATATGGAAGACTAAATCACCCACAGTCCATAGGAATAAAAGAAGAATAAAGTCTAGGGCAAGAATCCATTCCGCTTTGCTCATTGGGCCCATGCTTTTTAATTCTTCACGTGCCATTTCTGCCATTTTAGGCGTATCTTTTAATTCTGGCGGATAAATTAAATACACGAAATAAGGCAAGACGATCAAGCTCACAATACCCGGTACAATCGCCCCTAAGAACCATGTCATCCAAGTGATTTCCACACCTTGGCTTTTCGCGAGTTCTGCAATTAACGGGTTACCCGCCATGGCGGTTAAGAACATGGTACAAATAATGGTATCGATTTGAGAGACAGCAATCGCTAAGAAAGCACCTGCACGACGAGCAGTTGGACCCGGTTTGGACTCATATGCATCAGCAATAGATTGCATAATAGGGTACATAATACCGCCCCCACGCGCAGAAGCCGAAGGAATACCCGGACCGATAACGACATCAGCCAACGCCATACCATAGGCCACACCCATCATTTTTTTACCAAAACGACCAACGAAGTACAGCGCGATACGTTTACCTAAACCGGTTTTAATCACCGCGCGAGATAAAAACATAGCAATAGCAATCAACCAAATTGTGCCGTTTGCAAAACCGGATAACATGCCGACATCACCTTGTTTTGGCGAAATTGGCGTAAGCCCAGTCAAGCCACTAATAACCAAGGCAACTAGCGTTGCAGCACCCATAGGCATTGCTTTAGCGATAATAGCCACAATGGTTGCCACAAACAGTGCTAGCATTCCCCATGCTTTTGCGGATAAACCTTCTGGTGTTGGGATTAACCAAATCCCTAAACCAACGATGACGGCAATCAGCAGCCCTTGCCATTTAAAGCCTAGTTTGACTTCTACTGTTGGAATTTTACTTTCCATAGGATAACTCCTAGATAAATGAACAAAAAATAATTCATCACGTATAACGGCCGTGATGCAATCGATTAAATAAGCGGGTATAAAGATACCACTTATTTAGTACTAGTAAAGATTTAAGAGATGTTTTTAATAAAATTTGATGAAAACTTGATGCAGATTAAAAAACAACTTTAAGAATGAAGAAATTGATTCACGCGTTCAAGCACGGTTTTTCTCACGTTATCCTTTTCAAAAAGAATTTCATGTTTTGCTTGAGGTACAAGCATAGATTCGGCATGTGGAAAAAGTGCGGTCAATTTTTCAAGATTTTTGTTATCCACAATTTTTTCCTTTTCCGCTTGTAAAATAAGCACAGGAGTTTCCACTCTTGGAATAATTTTAGGGAGCGCTTTGATTGCATTTAAACACAAATGTACCCAACGGAAAGTCGGGCCACCTAAGTGAATAGCAGCGCGTTTTCGATTAACTCGGTTCATCCATTTCATTCGCGTTTTAGAATGGCTAAGTTCATTAAGGTTTAAATCTGCCGGTTTGTAATGTCCTTTACCAAAAACATAGCGATGACCTTGACCAAATGCCATCATCGTTGCAATGATGACTTCATCTCGTAACGGATGTTTCATAGGAACACCAAAGAAAGGAGAAGAAAGTACAGCCTTTTTAATCTGATGATCGTAATTGGCCAGATAATAGGTGGAAATCAAAGCGCCGAGGGAATGTGCGAGAATATATTGCGCTTGATAAGCATAAAGTACGGTCGTTTTTTCAATGATTTTAGCCATATCATCGGTATAAAAACGAAACTCATCTAAATGCCCTTTTTGAGGAATAATACGCTGTGAATAACCTTGTCCTCGGTGATCGAAAAGCAATACATCATAACCTTGTTGATAAAAATCATAAGCCAACTCAGTCCATTTCAGCATATTTTCTGCTCGAGCATTCACCAAAATCATCAATTTTCTGACCACACTTTCAGGCTGAACCAAATGACGATAAGCTAATTTGATATTTCGTTCACCAGAAAGATATTGCGTCGGAAATTGCTCAAAAAAAGGCAATAACTCTGCAAGAGCAAATTGATGAAAATGAGGTTCTCTGATCATAATTTTCACCAATTGTTTTAAGATACGGCGAACTGGCTCTGCAGCACCCCATAATAATTGGTCACCCACAGTGAATGCCGCCAAGTATTCCGGACCCATTGCCAATTTACGTAAACGACCAACCGGTACGCTTAATGTACCTGTTACTTTAGCTGGAGTTAATTCACGTAATGTGGTTTCTTTGTCATTTGGAATCACTTTCACCCATTCATTGTGAGACGCTAAAATTTGTTCGATTTCTTCTAATGGTAAGTCTTTTTTCAGTTTGATAGTGAATGCTTGGCTGTGGCATCGTAATGCACCGATACGCACACATAAACCATCAACAGGAATTGGATTGTCGCTTAAACCTAAGATTTTATTGGTTTCTGCATAGCCTTTCCATTCTTCTTTAGTTTGTCCTGTTTCAGGGAGAAGTTTGTCAATCCAAGGGATTAAGCTACCACCTAATGCTGCACCGAAGTTATCCGTTGGGAAGCTATCAGAACGCATTTCTGCAGTCACTTTACGTTCAATATCTAAAATAGATGAAGCAGGGTCTTTTAATTCACTTGAAACTGCTTGTTCTAATAAGCCCATTTGTGAAATCAATTCACGCATATTTTTTGCGCCCGCACCTGAAGCCGCTTGGTAAGTTGCGACAGATACCCATTCCACTAAATCTTTTTCAAATAAACCACCGATAGCCATTAACATTAAGCTCACGGTACAGTTACCGCCCACGAAAGTTTTAATGCCTTTTTTCAAACCTTCAGAAATCACGTGTTGGTTTACCGGATCAAGCACGATAATTGCATCATCTTTCATACGTAGTGCTGAAGCAGCATCAACCCAATAACCATCCCAACCTGTTGCTTTTAATTTTGAATAAACTTCATTGGTATAATCGCCACCTTGGCAGGTCACGATAATGTCTAATTTTTTAAGTTCTTCGATGTCGAATGCATTTTTAAGCTCACCTGCCTCTTTTCCTGCAAACACAGGGGCTTTTTGACCTGCTTGAGAAGTGGTGAAGAAAACTGGATTAATATTGGCAAAATCTTGCTCTTGCACCATACGATCCATTAATACGGAACCGACCATTCCGCGCCAACCGATAAAACCGACGTTTTTCATGAGTTTTTCCTTATTTTATGTTGTGTTGAATGGGTCTATTAATTACAGGCTTTATGCCACAAAATCAAGTTTTTTTAAAAAAAATGAGGCTTTGTTTAATTTTTCTCAATAAAAAATCCCCTTTCGGGGATTATTGATTATTTATCTGCTTTTTTCGTGGTTTTCTTTACCGTTTTTTTCGGCTCAGATTTACCTTCAGATTTGACCGCACTTTTCTTTGTCGTAGTAGACTTTGTAGTCTTCTCTTTTGTAGTTGTCGATTTAGTCACTTTTTTCTTTAGCTTTTCAGCTAAATTTGCCGCTTTCCATTCCTCAAATTTTTCAAGTAACACTTTACCCATTGGGCTTGGATCGCCTGTAAATAAGGTTTGTAAGCCATTATTTTCAATGATATGACGGCGAAGTTCTAAACGTTCTTGATGGTTTTCAGCTAAACGAATTGCACGTTCAACATATTCATCTACCGTATTTGCGATTAACCATTCAGGTAAACCTAAACGTTTAAACAATCCTTCATCAATATGTTCGTGAACTTCTGCACCGGTTTTACATACGCCCACTAAACCTAATGTCACCATATCAATAATGCCATTAGTATTACCGAATGGGAATGGGTTTACCATCATATCGCAGTTATGCAAAATACGAAGATATTGATCATAAGGTGCATGTGGATGAGCTGTCGCATCATTGCCTAAATAAGATTTAATAAAACGCTCAACATAAGGATGCGTCACGCCACTAGATTGACCTAATGCAAAGTGGAAATGAACTTTCACATTAGCACGATCACGAATAGCCTTTAATGCAGCCAAGAAATATGGATTAAGCTTCATTGTAGTAGAAGCAATACCAATATTCACCACTTCAGGATTTTCACGTAAGCGATATTCTACATGTTGCGGTGCAAGCGCTGAAGGCACATAAGGTAAGGCATCTTTCGGTAAACGCAATAATTGCTCACTGAAGCATTTCTCAGAACCAACATAATCATCTTCTACAATCACATATTCAATAAAATCAGAATGTGTCGTAGCTGGGTGACCTAAAGCAATCACTTGAACCGGTGCAAGACGCGTGTTACTTGCAAAAATGGTGGTTAAATCCATTCCAATACTTGGCATATAAAGAACGGCTGCGCCATTTTTCTCACAAATCTCTTTTAAATTATCTAATTTAGAGACAACATTATTGCCTTCTAATATTTGGAATTCATCGAACACTGCTTTACCCGCTTCATCTACCGCATCATTACCCACACCGATTAAATAGAAACGTTCACGTGCAGCAATCATTGAAGTGGAATGCGTACGGTAAATTGAATGGGATGAATGGAAATGTTCCAATAATACGACCATAACTGGTTTACCATTACGTTCACCTAATTTCGTGACATCACGATCAGTCCATCCACCCTGCAATAAATGACGACGAATAACTTGGTTTAATGCTTTTTTCACCCAGTGTTTATTTTCCGCAATATCGTAGCTGCAATGCATATACACATCGTGTGAAATTGCGCTTGGCACATTATTTAAGTTTTCAATTGTTGCCAATTTTTCAGGGAACCACTGTAAAATGGTGCCACGTTTAGAGAATGCTTGATCTGTCGCAATAAAACGTGGTGATTGCAATGCAAAACAAAGTGATGCACATAATTCATGGTCTAAATTCCATAAAGCATCAAGATTAACATTCACATTAGATTCTGGCAGGTAGAAAATACAGAATTTAATTAATGATGATCTCGCATTATCTAAATGAAAATCGGATAAATTAGTCTTATCTGGATTGCGGTTATAAGCTTGCAACACATGATCCGCATTCACAAAAGGTGATGATGCGAAAATCATGTTAATCCAACGTTGTAAGGTAAAGAAACGTTGCGCCCCACCTTCAGAAATATCTAATTTAGGATCAGAAAATAGCTCGCTCATTGCTACCGCTACACGGGTACAAAAATGCTTAATTTTATCTTGTACTAATTCATCATTTAATTGGCTAGGATAATCAATTTCAATGCCTTCAACGCCACCAAAATTAGTATCTATTTTGCTTAAAATATCGAGCAATTCTACACAAGCTGCTTCATAATTTTTTGCTGCAACTTCTTGTTCAAAACGGATAACACTTGGTTGTTTTTGTGTTTCTGCCATTTCTAAATTCCTTTGGTAAAAAATAAATAAGATTAATAATTAACAGGTTCCCCACAGATCATATTCATCTGAATGGGTAATGGTTACTTTAATAAACTCGCCTACTTTCACAGGCGTGCCACTTAGATTTTCAATATAAACTAAGCCATCAACTTCTGGTGCATCAGCTTTTGTACGGCCGATAATACCTTCGTCATCAATTTCATCCACGATTACATCAAGCGTTTGGCCAATCTTTTGTTTTAATCGTTCAGCCGAAATTTCTTGTTGTAACTGCATAAAGCGGTGGAAACGTTCTTCTTTTACATCTTCAGGCACTTGGTCGGCCATTTCGGTAGCTGGTGCTCCCTCTACTGGGCTAAATTTGAAACAGCCCACGCGATCAAGTTGTGCTTCTTTTAAGAAATCCAATAACATTTGGAAATCTTCTTCTGTTTCACCCGGGAAACCTACAATGAAAGTTGAACGTAGGGTTAAATCTGGACAAATCTCACGCCATTGCTTGATACGCTCTAAAGTGCGGTCAATTTTTCCTGGTCTTTTCATCGCTTTTAAAATTTTTGGACTCGCGTGTTGCAATGGAATATCCAAATAAGGCAACAATAAACCTTCCGCCATTAATGGAATTAAATCATCCACGTGCGGATAAGGATAAACGTAATGTAAACGCACCCAAATGCCTAATTTTCCAAGCTGTTTGCACAAGGTTATTAAGTCATTCTTAATTGGCATACCATTCCAGAAAGCGGTTTTCACGCCACCTTCTTTGCGTTGTGTATCCATCGCATAAGCAGAAGTATCTTGTGAAACAACCAATAACTCTTTCACTCCCGCATCAGCAAGACGTTTTGCTTCATCCAATACTTGCGTAATAGAACGGCTTTCTAAATCCCCACGTAGTGAAGGGATTATACAGAATGTACAACGATGATCACAGCCTTCTGAGATTTTCAAATAAGCATAGTGTTTTGGTGTTAATTTCACCCCTTGTTTTGGTACAAGGCTGGTGTATGGATTATGCTCTGGTTTAGGAACGTACTTGTGTACTTGTGCCATTACTGTTTCATAACTGTGCGGACCGCTCACTTCCAATACTTTCGGGTGAACTTGGCGAATTTGATCTTCTTTCGCCCCTAAACAGCCGGTCACAATAACACGTCCGTTTTCTTCCAACGCCTCTCCAATGGCTTCTAGGGATTCCTGCACTGCACTATCAATAAAGCCACAAGTATTCACAATGACCAAGTCTACATTTTCATAACTTGGCACAATGTTATACCCGTCAGTACGTAATTCGGTCAGAATACGTTCGGAATCCACTAAATTTTTAGGACAACCTAAACTTACAAAGCCAATATTCGGCGTTGATTTTTGCATAAATTTATTCTCAGCTATCATCATCTTTCAAAACTTTAGATTTTACTCAATTTCAAGCAGAAAGGCGATAAATTAAAGGTAAATTGATTGTAAATTTGCCCATTAAAGCCCTTTTTTCAGGTAGAATAATGCCTGTTTTTTTATTTACTCATATTCATTATTAACATGGAAAATTCTTCTCTTTTTTCGACCGCTCTTGAACAGACGGCTTATTTACTTATCCTAGGGAAAATGCTACTCGCACTTGTACTTGGCGGGATTATTGGCTTAGAGCGTGAACTTAAACACAAACCGGTTGGCGTTAAAACCTGTGCCATTATTGCGGTGACAACTTGTGTACTCACTATTGTATCTATTCAAGCCGCAGAACATTATGCACAAGTTTCAGATAATATCCGAACTGACCCTATGCGACTTGCCGCACAAGTAATCAGCGGTATTGGTTTCTTAGGTGCAGGGGTAATTTTACACAAGAAAAATGATGCTATTTCAGGCTTAACCACTGCTGCCATTATTTGGGCTGCAGCGGCTATTGGTGTAGCAACAGGTGCAGGCTTTATTTTTGATGCGATTATTGCCACTTTAATGATTTTAATCGCTATCCGTATCAGCCCGATTGTGCAACGTTATGTTCGTCGTAAAACCTATAAAAAACGTACTCGATTGGCTATTCAACTAAGTTCTGCGAACGGCATCAGTAAAGTGACAGATTTATTATTGAAACATGATTATCGCATTGAAAATATCTCAGTAAAAGACCAAGCAAGCGGCGAAGTTCGCTTGCAAGTACGATGCTACAATATTGATAATGAAATGCTAAAAGATGTCTATACGCTATTAAAAACAGAAGATGAAGTTTTGAGTGTGGATGTAGAAAATTAAAATAACACATCACTTCTATCGTAAAACCACTACTTGCTAGACAAAAAGTTAAATACTTAAACTGGATAACGTCATGAATTTACAAGATAATTTCGAGCAGCATACGCCTGATGCATAAGGCTATGTTTGTTTATTTGCAAGGGTTCGCGCGTTTTGGAAATGAAAAGCTACATAATAACCTACACTTATGTAGCTTTTATAGCTGAGGGGGCAAATTATCTCAGAGATGTTTGAGTGAAATACCCAATAGAATTGTCTATGATATCTGGGTATTTTGACCAATCAATGTTGAGTATAAACTTACTTTTACACTTTTCAAGACATCTATTCGTTTTTAGTCTTAAGTTTCTATTCACCTTTGTATCATCATCTACTTTAGCTTGTAGATACGATTTAACCGCTAGAGGAATACTTTTCTCCTCTTTTATATAAGGAAGGAAATCCTTAAATTGAGAGGCGATTTTATTTCTTCTATAAATGAGAATTCTACTGAATGGGTTTTCTAGCATTGAAACCTCCGATAGAAAAAGTGGTTGTTGATATGGCGGTTTTATTCTTAATTCTAAGCGAGTAATGCTCCGCTTAATATGTTCTCTCTTAACTATAAGGTTATTTTGGTAAACATCTTCAACTTCTTGAAATTTTAGTTTCTCATATACTAAAAGGTAAGAACTAGAACGTTGAGAACCAATAGCATAATTGTTCTTACAATCATCTTCGTTACCTAAGAAATTCCGCCCTGTTCTAGCATTAGGAATAGAGAAGTAATAATTTCTTAGAAATCGCTTGCTGTGTACATCAAGGGTAAGATCGATTCGAGTTACTCTACTAGTTTGTAACAGCATATCAATAACCTCTACCCCAATATGTTTCTTCAGCCATTTGATCACATTAGGTATGTCTCTATTTTTTGCATATTGTGGAGATAACTCAAATCTAACTCTAGGCTCATTAAGTTTTCTTGGGAAATCGTAAGATAATAGCAGATAAAAATCAGGATTTTTCATCGAAGTAATTTTTATACCACAGCGGTAATGTTTAACTTTTATACTACATATCTCATATTTTCCAGATCTAACCTGCTTTAACTTATCAAATTTTTTGTATACACCCCAGAATTCTTCAGCTGGTATTATTTTTGATACAAAAGATAGCTTATCAATTCCCATATAAATAGGGTATTTTTTGAAAGTACCTACACAGATAAAGTTATTCTTTCTATAAATAGCATTTCTGTTTACAAGAATGGTATTTTTCATAGCTAATTTCCTATTGAGTTGTTGTATTATTTAATAAATATGCTTGTAACGTGCTAATAGAGTGATTGGAACTTGAATTACATGCACATCCTCTATTTACAATCCATTCATCAATTTCCGTTTCTAACCACGCAACAGCTCTCAATGACAGTTTCTTTGGTGGTGGAAAATCAGATGTTTTGATTAGTCGGTATATAGTTGATTTGGATAACGTTGTTTTTGCCATTACTTGGCTTAGTTTGATTAGTTTCATAAAAACCTCATTTATTACCAAAAGGCGGAATTACCCTTTGCGAGGTTTCCTTTACAGAAGTGAATATTTAGCTATTTTTAGCTCTTAAACTGGCTGACAGTCAGTTATAAATAGCCTAAAATAACTGACTGTCAGTTTTATTAATTTAGTTGCTGACTGTCAGTTGGTTTAAGGAAGAAAAGTGAGTACGAATTTTATTGGACAAACAAGAAAGCAAAAGAGAAATTGTGAAGAGCAACAGCGTAGAAGGAAATCAATCAAGGAACGCTTTCCCAAGACGGTTACATTCCATACTTATGAGGATATTGATGAAAAAATAGCAAGAAGACAGATGAAGATAGCAAAAGCCTTTGAAATAGTAGGAGAAAAGATAAGACAAGCGGAAGTAAAATCTTTAGCTATTACTTATTATATTTATATTCACGCAAGAAAAGAAAAATTAAGAATATTGCGTCAAATCTATAGATATGCAGGTGAGGAAAATATGACTTTAGATAAATTACTTAAGTTGTTAGATAAAAATGTTCCCCTGAAAAAAGAGAAATGGAATCGAGAAATCCTACTTGCTTATTTATTCTTTAGGGATGAAAGAGATAAAAAATAGTGAACTAGGTAAAATTTCAGAGATTTTTACGCTATTTGTACCACAACTATCAAAAAGAACTAATTTTTCGTTATCGTAACTTTTTATCAAACTCCAATGATAGTTAGTCGAGAATAATACTATTGAGTTAGATTGGCTTTCTAGATGAGAAGATATAAGTAAGGGAATTTTTGAGTGTCTTCTTATGTTAGGGTAGTCTATTCTTATTTGCTTATGTATTTTAGCGGTATGATTTAATAAATACTTCATTTGGTGAAGATCCAATCCACTCGTGAGTAGATCATAAATACCCCAGTTATTCATATAAGCTAAAAGTAGCTCGTGAAATAATGGTTTTCGCTTAATTTTCTTATTTGATACGAAATAGACTGCATTTACTATGCTATAAATTCCGCATAAACAGTCTAATTCCCCCTGTTGCAATGCTTTCATGCAAAATAAAAATATGTTTATATATCAATATTTTAACATATTTTTTAGCATCTACAAAATAGTCTCAAGGAAGACTAAAAGACCACGTTTTTTATCCGCACTTAACCTATCTAAATGAGCATAAAGTCTATTTCTAATACGATCTTCTGAAACAGGAATAAATTTCTGTTTATCATTAATTTTTTGATCTGATATGCAATCTATAAAAAACCAGCTAATTTCGGTATTCAATGCTGCGGCAATTTCGACTAGATGTGCAACATTAATCTTATTTTCACCTCGCTCATAACGAGAAAGTTGCTGTTGTGCGATGCCAATTTGCTCCGATAGCACGGAGGCACTTAATCCAAGCTCTTTACGCTTTTGCTGAATCCGCTTTCCTATCAATCTATCGGTTTCTGTTACTGAAAGTTTCGACATTATCTAGCCTTAAAATCATCTTTTATAGCTATTTTGTAACTGTTTTACTCCTTTAAAAATATCGGTTATAGTATATTTTACGAATATCACCTATTTAAGGATTTTGTTATGAAGCATTCTTTTACACTTATTCATTGGTATGGACCTTTTGAGCTTTCTGAAGTGATTGAATCAGATTGGGGAAAAGAGAGCGGGCTCTATTTGTTTACAGGAAAACAAAAAGATGAGACTGAGAGCCAAATTCAATACTGCGGTATTTCGGAACAGTCCTATGCATCCCGATTTAAAACTCATCATAAACACTGGAAAATTGATAGTGAGCGAGAGGTTTGGTTAGGGATTATTGAATCTACACCTTACCCTCATATGAATGGAGCTTATTTAGCCTATTTGAAAGAGCCTGAGCGCTTACTTACCTATTATTTACAAGCTCCATTAAATGAGAAAAATCGTATTTTGAAACCACGACCAATGACAGTAATCAACTATTGGTTTACAAAAGATAAAGAACTTAGAAGAAAAAATGTTCACGTAGCTCAGCAAGGTATGCACAGTGTCATTTCTTGGGATGGTGAAAACTGGCATTTAGGTGATCTTAAAATTGTTTCAGATGAAGAGGAATAACCAGCTATGCAATTAGATGATTTTAATATTACTGCTGAATATATGGAATATTCAGATAGTAGTAATAAATCCGAATGGGGGGAACCACTACCTTGCTGGATTAAGTATGAAAGTGAATCTAAAGAATTAAGTATTAAGTTTGAATATGAACAAGAGGGAAAGCCTAATACTTATGTTTGGTTTAAAGGCATAGTAGATATGCTCACTTATCCTTGTTCAGTAGAGCTAAGATCAAATAAACCTAATGTTACAGAAGAATCAATGTTGTTAGAAATAATAAATGATGGTGAAAATTGGTACTTTGAGGGAGTAGTTTATGATCCTTATACAGAAAAGATTGATGGTGTATTAGTCAATAGAATTGCTGAACGAATGATCTATATCAATCAAGTTGATCCTGATGAAAGCGATCTTGACTTTTAATTAATAACCCAGAGGCTTTTATGTTTTCAGATAATTTGTTATTTCCGACAGATTTATTGGATAGACATTATAATGTGAAATTGCCAGATATGAAGAAAGCGTTATCTATGTTTGGAATCACAAATGCAAATATTAGCTACTCTATTGGCCCGGTGGTAATAACTTACTATATCAAATTAGAATTTGATCGCTTAGAAAAGGAAAGTATCAATCAAATTTCTGATCCGACAAAATGGGCTAAAATATTGAATGTTCGTGCAGTAAGAATGATTCCGAGTGAATTTGGCATACTATCTTTGGAAATTCCACATAATAATCACCATACAATTTCACTTAAAGAGGTGATTGGTTCCGAGGTTTTTATTAATAGCAATGATAAGTTACCGATCGCTTTAGGTGTAAATCCAGAGGGCAATCCTGTAGTAATTGATTTAGCCAAGACACCTCATCTTTTGATTGGGGGAGGTACAGGAGCAGGAAAATCAGTCTGTATTAATACTATTCTTATCAGTCTATTATCAAGATTTGATGAAAAACAACTTAAATTGATATTAATTGCTCCGAAGATCGTTGAATTATCACCTTATAATGATATTCCTCACCTCATTACACCTGTTATCACTGATATGAAAAAAGCCGTGCAAGCCTTAAAATGGTGCGTAGATGAAATAGAACGCCGCTATCAGCTTTTATCATTATGGGAAGTACGCAATATCGAAAGTTATAATCAGAAAATTACTCGTTTAAATGTGGAAGGAATCGCTAAAGAAGCATTTACTCCATTAAATTATTTTGTTGTCGTGGTTGATGAGTTTTCCGATTTAATGATGGCTAGTGGTAAACATATTGAAGAATATATTATGCATATAGCCCAAAAAGCACGGGCTGTAGGGATTCATTTAATTTTAACTACACAACATTTTACTACTGATGTTATTACAGGCGTAATTAAAGCTAATATTCCTAGCCGTATAGCATTTACAACGACTACTGAAGGCGATTCTCGAGCTATTCTTGGTGAGCGTGGAGCAGAAACCTTATTAGGCTCTGGAGATATGCTATATGCTGAAGCTGGCTCTCCTGATTTAACAAGAATTCATGGTGCATTTGTCAGTGATGAAGAAATTACAGCTATTACAGATTTTTTGCGTATATGTGGAAAATCTCAACAATATCCAGAAAATATCTTCACTGAAGAGGTATTTTCGCCAGTTAAGACTGAGCTTGATCCCTTATTTGATATTGTGCGTAAATGGGTAATTGAAACTCAAACTATTTCAATATCAGCAATTCAACGCAAATTTAACCTTAGCTTTAGTCGAGCCGCTCACATTATGGATCAGCTTGAAACAGAAGGTATTGTATCTGAGCTATCAAAATTGGGAAAACGGCAGTTACTCATAACAGAAAATTAAAGAATAGGCAGGGAACTGCCTATTTTTGTTCTGTTAGTAAATCATCTAGGTAATCAGCCCATTTTTGTAACCAAATTTTACATTCTTTATCGTAAGTATGTAGATTATAAGTGCCTTCAATTCCTTTCTTAGAATGTCCTAGAATAGCCTCGCCAACTTCATTCGGGCACCCCAATCTCGCCAAACCTGTTCGAACTGTTCTACGCAGATCGTGTGGCGACCAATGTTCAATGTCTAACATTGCCCCACTTTTTCTAAGTATCCAAGTTCTTTCGGTAAGGTATTTTTGTTGGATAGGCTTTTCTTGTAATCGCATTTGAAATAAGTATTTTGTTGAACGATCAAATGTTTTAAGAAGATCTACTGTTTGATTAGATAGCTGAACATAGCGAGATGTGCCAGTTTTAGTTTCTCGAAGAAAAATTGTCTTCATTTCTAAATCAATATCATCCCAAGCAATAGCGCAAATTTCCCCTGTTCGACAGCCTGTGAGTAATGTAAGTAGAAATACGTTTTGGATTTTTTCTGTTAGTCTTGATGTTTTCAGCCATTTTAGGAATATCCCTAATTCACGGTGATCAAATGCTCTAGTTCCTTTGTTATTAGTGAGTTTAATGGTTGTCATTTTTAACGTTTCTTTTGCTAATAATGCAGGGTTTACAAAATTTTCATCAAATTTATCTAGTCCAATAGCAAAACGATATGCCGCAGTCCACTCTCTAAGAACACTTCCTGCTTGTACGCTTGCACCTCGATTGTTCACGATATTTGTAATATGTTCGGCGATTTCTTTTCTTGTCATAGAAGAGGCTAATCTATCGCCAAATGGAATGACTACATCATTGTATAAAGTTCGTCTAACTTCATCTTGCCCTTTAGGTTTTCTTGCTCCAACTATTAAACGACCATTTTCACTATAGTGATCTTCAATATATTGCGATAAGTAAAGTTCAACAAGATCTTTGACATAAAAGAGTTTCTGGCTTTCTTTTTGAGCTTGCTCTTTTTTAAATTCTTTTAATTCGGTTGCAGGACAGCGACCAGCTAAACGAATATGTTTTAGCTCTTTTAGCTGCTTTCTTGCCTCTGCTAGGCTAGTTTGAGGAAATGAGCCTATTTTTACTTGAGTTAGCTTTTTAGTTATCGGGCTAGAATATCTATAAAAAAATGTTTTTATACCAGTTTTACCACAAGTTACCCTTAGACCTGAATACTCACCAATATCAGCTTTATCAAAATCTTTAGGCTTCATCATTTCAATAGTTTTCGTAGTTAATGGCTTTTTCATAGCATTACTCATAAAATATTCCGATAAATTCCATTTTTTGCTATATGTATATTATACTATAAGCTATAAAAACCTACAAAAAAACCTACATTTTAGTATAGGATTTAGTGAGTCTTCATAAAACCTAATGAAACTACTAAATACAATAAATTTTATATATATTGTTTAAAATCAATATATTAAAAGGATTAAATAGATGATTTTTGAAGAGAATTTCCAACAACATACGCCAATGATGCAGCAATATCTCAAGTTAAAAGCAGAAAATCCTGACATTTTGTTATTTTATCGAATGGGGGATTTTTACGAGCTTTTTTATGATGATGCAAAAAAAGCGGCGGCGTTGTTAGATATTTCTTTAACTAAACGTGGTCAATCAGCAGGTAATCCTATTCCCATGGCGGGTGTGCCTTATCATGCGGTAGAAGGTTATTTAGCAAAATTAGTACAATTAGGTGAACCTGTAGCCATTTGTGAGCAAGTGGGTGATCCCGCTACATCAAAAGGACCGGTTGAACGAAAAATTGTGCGAATTGTGACACCAGGTACAGTGAGTGATGAAGCCCTTTTGCCAGAACGCCAAGATAACTTAATTGTAGCCGTTTATCAGGAAAAAGAAAAATTTGGTCTAGCTACATTAGACATGACATCTGGACGCTTCCAACTCTGTGAACCTCATTCAAAAGAAGCCTTACAAGCTGAATTACAGCGTATTAATCCCGTAGAATTACTTTATTGTGAAGATTTTGCCGAAATGGCCATTATCGAACATTATAAAGGCCTACGCCGTCGCCCAATTTGGGAATTTGAACTCAGTACCGCGATCTCAGAACTTAATCGTCAATTTGGTACGAAAGATTTACGTGCATTTGGTGTAGAAAAATCACCTCTTGGCTTGGCAGCAGCAGGTTGTTTATTGCAATATGCAAAAGAAACACAACGCGCTTCTCTTCCACATATTCAAAGCATCAGTGTTATTCAAAATAACGATAATATTCAATTAGATGCCGCAACACGCCGAAATTTAGAACTCACTCAAAATCTTGCGGGTGGCACAGAAAACACGCTGGCTTCGGTATTAGATAAATGTGTTACGCCAATGGGTAGCCGTTTGTTAAAACGTTGGATTCATCAGCCTATCCGTCAAACAGACATTCTATTAAAACGCCAAAAAACCATTGGTGAAATTATTGAGCAAGATTTATGTCACGAATTGCAGCCTTATTTGCAACAAGTGGGGGATATGGAACGGATTCTTGCTCGTGTAGCACTGCGTTCTGCACGTCCTCGAGATCTCACGCGTTTACGTACTGCATTAGAACAAATTGAACCAATAAAATCACTGATTCATACAAAAACATCGTCAAATTTGACCGCACTTTCCGCACAAATTAGTGATTTTTCCGCGCAAATCGACCTACTTCAAAAAGCAATTATTGAAACTCCTCCGTTATTAATTCGCGATGGTGGCGTTATTGCTGAAGGCTATAATGCAGAATTAGATGAATGGCGAACCCTTTCCGCTGGCGCAACGCAATATTTAGAAAATTTAGAACAACGTGAACGAGAAAGCACAGGTATTGATACCTTAAAAATTGGTTTTAATGCGGTGCATGGTTATTACATTCAAATTAGCCAAGGACAAGCCCATAAAGCACCGATTCATTATGTTCGCCGTCAAACATTAAAAAATGCCGAACGTTACATTATTCCTGAATTAAAAGAATATGAAGATAAGGTTTTAAAATCAAAAGGAGCGGCGCTTGCTTTAGAGAAGCAACTTTATGATGAATTATTTAATTTATTGTTGCCACATTTAGGTCAATTACAGTTAGCGAGCTTGGCATTGTCTGAATTGGATGTGTTAGTTAACTTGGCAGAGCGAGCAGAAACCTTAAATTATGTTGTACCACAATTTAGCGATGAAATTGGCGTAAAAATTGAAAATGGTCGCCATCCTGTGGTGGAACAAGTCTTAAAAGACCCCTTTATTGCTAACCCTGTTAATCTCAATCAGCAGCGTCATTTACTGATTATTACTGGCCCAAATATGGGCGGTAAAAGTACCTATATGCGTCAAACAGCTTTAATTACATTAATGGCGTATATAGGCAGTTTTGTGCCGGCTGATAGCGCGGTTATCGGGCAAATTGATCGAATTTTCACTCGAATTGGCGCCTCTGATGATTTAGCATCCGGTCGTTCTACATTTATGGTGGAAATGACAGAAATGGCGAACATTCTTCATCAAGCCACTTCACAAAGTTTGGTTCTGATTGATGAAATTGGACGAGGTACGTCTACTTATGATGGGCTTTCTTTAGCTTGGGCTTGTGCCGAATGGTTAGCGAAGAAAACCCGTTCACTTACATTATTTGCGACCCATTATTTTGAACTCACCGCACTGCCAGAACAAATTGAAGGTATTGCTAATATTCATTTAGATGCATTAGAACATAACAATACCATCGCCTTTATGCATGCGGTTCAAGACGGTGCAGCAAGTAAAAGTTATGGTCTTGCTGTTGCAGCGCTGGCTGGTGTGCCTCAATCCGTGATTAAACTGGCGAAGCAAAAATTACATCAGTTAGAAAAATTGTCGGCACAAAATGGTGATCAACAAATTCAACATTTAAGAGCGTTAAATCAACATCAAGGTGAATTGGCTTTTGAAGCGGAACCGGATGCTTTACGTGAAGCCATTGAGCAACTTGATCCCGATGAATTAAGTCCAAAACAAGCCTTAGCTTATCTGTATCAATTGAAGAAAATGCTGTAAGAAATAAAAAAAGAGCGGTCAAAAAATTCATTGTTTTTTATGACCGCTCTTTTATTTTCACTAATTTCTTAAAATCTCATAGATTTCAGAATCTTTTCTATCAAGATAATGGATGGATTGGATTTTACGAATAGTGCGTGATTTACCACGGATTAATAAGGTTTCTGTCGTTGCCAAGTTACCACGACGAGAAATTCCTTTGAGTAATTCACCGTGCGTAATTCCCGTTGCAGCAAAAACAAGATTATCATCACGTACTAAATCTTCTAATTTTAAGATTTCATTGACCTTCACACCTAAGGCTTCACAACGTTGAACTTCTTCAGCGGCAATTTTACGGTTTTCTTCTGTATCACCTTTCACTTCATTACGTGGAATAAGACGAGCTTGCATATCCCCACCTAATGCACGAATTGCAGCGGCAGCTGCCACACCTTCAGGTGCACCGCCAATGCCATAAACCATATCCACTTCAGCATCCGGTAAACAACATAAAACCGAAGCAGCAACATCACCATCTGGAATGGCCATCACGCGAATACCTAGATTATGCATTTGCTTAATCACTTCATCATGGCGTGGTTTAGCCAGTACCATCACTGTTAAATCCGATAAGGATTTACCTAAACGAGAAGCTACACGGCGAAGGTTTTGTTCAATAGGTAAACTTAAATCGATCATACCTTTCACTTCAGGGCCGACGACCAATTTTTCCATATACATATCAGGCGCTTTTAAGAAGGTACGTTTACCACCAGCAGCCAATACTGAAATGGCATTTGATTGGCCCATTGCAGTCATTCTTGTGCCATCAATCGGATCAACCGCAATAGAAACGAGTTCACCATTACCTGACCCGACTTTTTCACCAATATAAAGCATTGGGGCTTCATCAATTTCCCCTTCACCAATTACAATTTCACCGTCCATATGGATTAAATTCAGCATATAACGCATGGCTTTGACTGCTGCCTCATCCGCCGCATTTTTATTACCACGTCCAAGCCAAGTATAAGCCGCTAACGCAGCCGCTTCGGTTACTCTTGAAAATTCAATAGCTAATGCACGATTCATTTTTCTCTCCCAATGCAAAAAGTCTCGCTATTTTATCACTAAGCAAACGTTTGCATAATAATTTTTGACAAGAGGCTTTTAAAAATAGGATTAAGTGGGTAGAATAAAGCCGTTTCGGACTTATTTTAAAAAAGGAAATCACTATGTCTTTAGAAATTTTAGATCAGCTTGAAGAAAAAATTAGACAAGCAGTAGAAACCATTCAATTACTTCAACTTGAAGTGGAAGAATTAAAAGAACAAAAAAATCAATCTCAACAAGCGGTAGAAGCGTTGCAACATGAAAACGAGCAACTTAGAAATGAACACCGCAACTGGCAAGAACACATTCGTTCATTGTTGGGTAAATTCGACAACGTATAATGATTATAAAGGCTTAGAAAATCTAAGCCTTTTTTCTTATTAGGAAACAATATGAATATTTGCGTGATTTCAGGCAGCACATTAGGCAGCGCTGAATATGTGGCGGAGCATTTAGAAGAGGTGTTAAAAACACAAGATTTTTCTACCGTACTTTTCCACGGACCAGAACTTGATGATGTGATTGATGAAAATATTTGGTTGATTGTCACTTCAACACATGGCGCAGGTGAATTGCCTGATAATTTGAAACCACTCTTTGAACAAATTGCGGCATCAGATAAAGATTTATCTTCCCTCCGCTTTGCCGTTGTAGGCTTAGGTAATTCAGATTACGATACATTCTGTCATGCCGTGAATAAAGTCGAAACACAATTAAGTGAAAAAAGTGCGGTCAAAATCTGCGAGAGTTTAAAAATCGATGTCTTACATGTTGATGATCAAGAGCAATTTGCGGAAGATTGGCTACCACAATTTATTCATGCACTTTAGTCATAATAAAGCGATAATTTAAGTTATCGCTTTTTCTTTATCCATTATCCCAAAAAAAACCACCTGTGGATAACTTTGATAAAACCTGTCAAAAACTTGTTCTTTTCCACTGAGTAAATATAATGATTGTTTTAGCTGTGGATAAAATTAAAGGTTATCCACAAGAAAAAGCCTCCAAATTGATGACATTTCAACACAGTCTAAAATGATCTAACTTCTTCATTTAAAAAAGGAAAAGGATCTTATTCACAAGGTAAAAGGATCTTAATAGTAACAATAATAAAATCTTTATATATAAATAGATCTTATCTTTATTACCTCTCGATCTTCTCTCATCACAGATTGAATTCTTACTTTCAAGCACACGTAATTTTCAGTAGAATAGCGCCTATTTTTAGATCGAAGATCAAATTGAAGACGAAGAGAGAGATATGTTTTACACCGAAAATTATGATGTGATCGTTGTTGGTGGCGGTCATGCCGGTACAGAAGCCGCATTGGCACCAGCACGTATGGGATTAAAAACCCTGTTATTGACACATAATGTTGATACCCTTGGACAAATGTCATGTAACCCTGCTATTGGTGGTATTGGTAAAGGCCATTTAGTGAAAGAAGTGGATGCTATGGGCGGCTTAATGGCGCATGCTGCAGATAGGGCGGGTATTCAATTTCGTACTTTAAACAGCAGTAAAGGGCCTGCTGTACGTGCAACTCGTGCTCAAGCTGACCGCGTGTTATATCGCCAAGCCGTACGCATCGCACTTGAAAACCAACCAAATTTAGATATTTTCCAACAAGAAGTAACCGATATTTTAATTGAGCAAGATCGCGTTTGTGGTGTGGAAACCAAAATGGGGCTTAAATTCCGTGCTAAATCGGTCATTTTAACTGCCGGTACTTTCTTAGCGGGTAAGATCCATATTGGTTTAGAACATTATGAAGGTGGCCGAGCTGGTGATCCGGCATCTGTTACACTTTCTCATCGTTTACGTGATCTGAATTTACGTGTTGATCGTTTAAAAACGGGTACGCCACCGCGTATTGATGCACGCACGATCAATTTTGATATATTGGCTAAACAACATGGTGATGCTGTATTACCTGTATTTTCTTTTATGGGATCGATATCTGATCACCCGCAACAAATTCCTTGTTATATCACCCACACTAATGAACAAACCCATGAAGTGATCCGTAATAACTTGGATCGCAGTCCAATGTATACCGGAGTGATTGAAGGGATCGGTCCACGTTATTGTCCATCCATTGAAGATAAAGTGATGCGTTTTGCGGATCGTAATTCACATCAAATTTATTTGGAACCAGAAGGCTTAACCAGTAACGAAGTTTATCCAAACGGGATCTCTACCAGTTTACCGTTTGACGTGCAAATGGGCATTGTAAATTCCATGAAAGGTTTGGAAAAAGCTCGCATCATTAAACCGGGTTATGCCATTGAATATGATTATTTTGATCCACGTGACTTAAAACCAACGTTAGAAACTAAATCGATTTCGGGTTTATTCTTTGCCGGTCAAATTAATGGTACAACGGGTTATGAAGAAGCGGCAGCACAAGGCTTATTGGCGGGGATTAACGCAGGTCTTTACGTACAAGATAAAGAGGCATGGTATCCACGTCGCGATCAATCTTATACAGGTGTATTGGTGGATGATCTTTGCACGCTTGGCACCAAAGAACCGTATCGTGTATTTACTTCTCGTGCTGAATACCGTTTGTTATTACGTGAAGACAATGCAGACATTCGTTTAACGCCAATTGCCCATGAATTAGGTTTGATTGATGAGGCTCGCTGGGCGCGCTTTAATATCCACGCTCTGAATATTTAGAAGAAGCGAATAAAGTGCTTGGCAGCCCACTTGTGCGTGAGGCCAGCGGTGAAGATTTATTGCGCCGTCCGGAAATGACCTACGATATTTTGACTTCTTTAACGCCATACAAACCGGCAATGGAAGATAGAGAAGCCGTAGAACAAGTGGAAATTGCTATTAAGTATCAAGGTTATATTGAGCATCAACAAGAAGAAATTGAAAAACAAAAACGCCATGAAAATACAGCTATTCCGGCTAACTTTGATTACAGCAAAGTGTCTGGTTTATCTAATGAAGTACGCGCGAAGTTGGAACAGCATCGTCCGGTTTCCATTGGTCAAGCAAGCCGAATTTCAGGTGTTACTCCTGCAGCAATTTCAATTATTCTGGTTAATTTGAAAAAACAAGGCATGCTAAAACGTGGGGAATAAACTTCTCAGGTATTGAAAGCAAAAGTGCGGTGAATTTTCATCGCACTTTTTTATATTACAAATTAAAAAGATGTATTGGTAGGCTAAATTTTTGCTGAAATAAAAACACTAAGGATTTTAACCGCACTTTCAAGTAGAATGGCTACAAATAGATAAAATAGATAGAAAAATGAAAGCAAAACTCGAAAATTTACTGGCTCAAGCAGAAATTCAATTAACCGATCTGCAAAAAGATCAGCTGATTAAGTTGGTACAATTACTCCATAAATGGAACAAGGCTTATAATTTAACCTCTGTACGTGATCCACAAGAAATGTTAGTGAAACATATCTTGGATAGTATTGTTGTTAGTCCTTATTTACAAGGGGATCGTTTTATAGATGTTGGAACGGGTCCAGGCTTGCCAGGCCTGCCTTTAGCCATTATTAACCCTACCAAGCAATTTGTCTTGTTAGATAGTTTAGGTAAGCGCATTAGCTTTATTCGAAATGCAGTACGTGAGTTAGGACTAACAAATGTAGAACCTGTTCTTAGCCGCGTTGAGGAATACCAACCTGAACAAAAATTCGACGGTGTATTAAGTCGTGCATTTGCTTCGTTAAAAGATATGACAGATTGGTGTACTCATTTGCCAAAACAAGATGGATATTTTTATGCTTTAAAAGGCATTTATCACGAAGATGAAGTTCAAGAATTAGACAAAAAATTCGAAGTAAAAGACGTGATAACTTTACATGTCCCTGAGCTTGTTGGTGAACGACATTTAATCGTTTTACGATAAAACACATTTTTTTACGGCTATTTTGTTAATTATTTTTTAAAAGTGTGATTTGTTTAACATTTTTTAGTGGTTTAAAAGTTGAAACTCTTTGTAGCACGGGTATAATTAGATAGTTTTTGTATTTTAAAAAAATAAGATAATGTCTAAGGTTTTAACACAGGCTAAAAATCGATATCAAAAGGCGATAATCATTGAGTCGGTTTGTCTTGTTGTTTTGGGATTATTCCTTGCAATTTGGCAAGGTGAAAGTGCGGTAGATTTTAGTTTAGGATTTATCAGTGCTTTTGTACCATTTTGTGCTTTTGCTTATATTGTTTTTTTTCGCAAACAAGATTTTTCAACAAAATTAACGGCATTTTATCGTGGTGAAGCGTTAAAGTTTATACTAACGATTGTGCTTGTGGGTGTGTCCTTTAAATGGCTTGCTATCTCACATTTTATTTTGTTTTTTGTTGGTTTTTTTACAGCATTAGCGTTGAATAATATTATTCCGTTTTTGTTAAATAGATCTTAATTTTTTCTACAAAGGGTTGACTATGTCTGGACAAACAACTTCCGAATATATTAGTCACCACTTGTCTTTCTTGAAGACAGGTGATGGTTTCTGGAACGTTCACTTCGATACGCTTTTTTTCTCAATTGTATCGGCAGTGATTTTCTTGTTTATCTTTTCTCGTGTTGCAAAAAATGCCACGACAGGCGTACCAGGCAAAATGCAATGTTTGGTTGAAATTGTTGTAGGCTGGGTTGATGGCATTGTGAAAGAAAACTTTCATGGTCCGCGTAATGTGGTCGCACCAATTGCTTTAACCATTTTCTGCTGGGTATTCATTATGAATGCTATTGACTTAATCCCAGTTGATTTTCTTCCTCAATTTGCCGGTCTTTTTGGTATTCATTATTTAAGAGCAGTACCAACAGCAGATATCAGTGCAACATTAGGTATGTCAATCTGTGTATTCTTCCTTATTCTTTTCTATACAATTAAATCAAAAGGTTTTGGTGGTTTAGTTAAAGAATATACACTCCACCCTTTTAATCATTGGGCGTTTATTCCTGTAAACTTTATTCTTGAAACAGTAACTTTATTAGCTAAACCAATTTCTCTTGCTTTCCGTCTTTTCGGTAATATGTATGCAGGGGAATTAATCTTTATTCTTATCGCTGTGATGTACTCTGCAAATGTGGCCATTGCAGCATTGGGAATCCCATTACACCTAGCTTGGGCTATTTTCCATATTTTGGTTATTACGTTACAAGCATTCATCTTTATGATGTTAACGGTGGTTTATTTAAGTATTGCTTATAACAAAGCAGAACATTAATTTTTTATTAACCGGCTCTAGGGCTAAACTTAACTTCTATCTATTGGAGAACATTATGGAAACTGTAATTACAGCGACAATCATTGGTGCATCAATTCTTCTTGCATTTGCTGCATTAGGTACTGCAATCGGCTTTGCGATCTTAGGTGGTAAATTCTTAGAATCATCTGCTCGCCAACCTGAATTAGCATCTAGCCTACAAACTAAAATGTTTATCGTGGCTGGTCTTTTGGATGCGATTGCAATGATTGCTGTTGGTATTTCATTACTTTTCATTTTCGCAAACCCATTCATCGGTTTATTACAATAATCACCTTATTTGCTTATCAACGTAAAACAAGCATAGTAAGGAGGACGTTGTGAATTTAAATGCAACATTGATTGGTCAACTTATTGCGTTCGCACTTTTCGTGTGGTTCTGCATGAAGTTTGTTTGGCCACCAATTATTAATGCGATTGAAACACGTCAAAGCCAAATTGCGAACGCGTTAGCGTCAGCTGAAGCAGCGAAAAAAGAGCAAGCAGATACTAAAAATCTTGTGGAACAAGAACTTTTATCTGCCAAAGTACAAGCTCAAGAAATTTTAGATGCTGCGAATAAACGTCGCAATGAAGTGTTAGACGAAGTGAAGGCAGAAGCTGAAGAACTAAAAGCAAAAATTATTGCTCAAGGTTATGCTGAAGTAGAAGCAGAACGTAAACGTGTTCAAGAAGAATTACGAGTTAAAGTGGCTTCATTAGCAGTAGCGGGTGCTGAGAAAATTGTGGGTCGTTCTATTGATGAAGCGGCAAACAATGACATTATTGATAAATTAGTTGCAGAGTTATAAGAGGCTTAGCTTATGTCAGAATTAACTACAATAGCTCGCCCTTATGCAAAAGCTGCATTCGACTTTGCCATTGAACAAAGTGCGGTTGAAAAATGGACTGAAATGTTAGGTTTTGCTGCAGCCGTAGCTGAAGATGAAACGGTAAAAGCTTACTTAAGTAGTTCTCTTTCTGCACAGAAATTAGCTGATACAGTAATTTCTATTTGTGGCGAACAATTGGATCAATATGGGCAAAATCTTATTCGGTTAATGGCTGAAAATAAGCGTTTGAGTGCGATTCCTACCGTGTTTGAAGAATTTAAACATTATGTGGAAGAACACCAAGCTATTGCAGAAGTTGAAGTAACTTCAGCACAACCATTGAATGCAACACAAATCGAAAAAATTGCAGCTGCAATGGAAAAAAGATTAGCTCGCAAAGTGAAATTAAATTGCAATGTAGATAGCTCACTGATTGCCGGTGTAGTGATTCGTACAGAAGATTTTGTGATTGATGGAAGTAGTCGTGGACAACTTGCTCGTCTCGCAAATGAGTTGCAATTATAAGAGGAATACAAGATGCAACTAAATTCAACTGAAATTAGTGAATTGATTAAAAAACGCATCGCTCAATTTGACGTGGTGAGCGAAGCCCGTAATACAGGGACTATTGTTTCTGTAAGTGACGGGATTATTCGTATTCATGGCTTAAGCGATGTGATGCAAGGTGAAATGATCGCCTTACCAGGCAACCGTTACGCAATGGCACTTAACCTTGAACGTGATTCTGTTGGTGCGGTAGTAATGGGCCCTTACGCAGATTTAGCTGAAGGTATGGAAGTACAATGTACTGGCCGTATTCTTGAAGTACCAGTTGGTCGTGGTTTATTAGGTCGTGTGGTAAATACACTTGGTCAACCAATCGATGGTAAAGGTGAAATTGAAAACGATGGTTTCTCTCCTGTTGAAGTGATTGCACCAGGTGTTATCGATCGTAAATCGGTTGATCAGCCTGTACAAACCGGTTATAAAGCGGTTGACTCCATGGTTCCAATCGGTCGTGGTCAACGTGAGTTAATCATCGGTGACCGTCAAACGGGTAAAACAGCATTAGCAATCGACGCAATTATTAACCAACGTGATTCAGGTATTAAATGTATCTATGTAGCGATCGGTCAAAAAGCGTCGACTATTGCAAACGTAGTGCGTAAATTAGAAGAGCACGGTGCACTTGAAAACACTATCGTTGTTGCGGCATCTGCATCTGAATCAGCTGCTTTACAATATTTAGCACCTTATGCTGGTTGTGCAATGGGTGAATATTTCCGTGATCGCGGTGAAGATGCATTAATCGTTTACGATGACTTATCAAAACAAGCCGTTGCTTATCGTCAAATTTCATTATTATTACGTCGTCCACCAGGTCGTGAAGCATATCCAGGTGACGTATTCTATCTACACTCACGTTTACTTGAACGTGCAGCACGTGTAAATGAAGAATACGTAGAAAAATTTACTCAAGGTGCAGTAAAAGGAAAAACTGGTTCTTTAACCGCTCTTCCAATTATTGAAACTCAAGCTGGTGACGTTTCAGCATTCGTTCCAACCAACGTAATTTCGATTACCGATGGTCAGATTTTCTTAGAATCTAACTTGTTTAACTCTGGTATTCGTCCAGCGGTAAACCCTGGTATTTCGGTATCTCGTGTGGGTGGTTCTGCACAAACTAAAGTAGTGAAAAAATTAGCTGGTGGTATCCGTACCGCATTAGCTCAATATCGTGAATTAGCGGCGTTTGCTCAGTTCGCATCTGACCTTGATGATGCTACCCGCAAACAACTTTCTCATGGTGAAAAAGTCACTGAATTATTGAAACAAAAACAATATGTACCGCTTAGCGTAGCAGAACAATCTGTGTTGCTTTTCGCGGTTGAGTTTGGCTATTTAGAAGATGTGGAGTTGCAAAAAATTGCAAGTTTTGAAGCCGCACTTTTAGATTACGCTCGCCGTAACCACAGCGAGTTTATGGCTGAATTGACCAAAACCGGTAATTACAATGATGAAGTTAAAGCATCATTGAAATCGATTTTGGATAACTTTAAAGCCAACAGCGCGTGGTAAAAGTAACGGAGAAATAAGATGGCAGGTGCAAAAGAGATAAAAACCAAAATTGCCAGTGTACAAAGTACACAAAAAATTACAAAGGCAATGGAAATGGTAGCGACCTCGAAAATGCGTAAAACGCAGGATCGTATGTCGGCTTCTCGTCCGTATTCTGAAACAATACGAAATGTTATCAGCCACGTCTCTAAAGCAAGTGTTGGTTATAAACACCCATTTTTAATTCAACGCGAAGTGAAAAAAGTCGGGATCTTAGTGGTCTCGACTGACCGCGGAATGTGTGGTGGTTTGAACATTAACTTGTTTAAAACCGTAATGACAGAAATCAAACAATGGAAAGATAAAGGGGTTAATGTTGAATTGGGTTTAATTGGCTCAAAAGGCATTAGTTTCTTCCGTTCATTAGGATTACCTGTTCGTGCACAACTTTCCGGTTTGGGTGATAATCCGACAATGGAAGATTTAATTGGTGTTGCAAACGGTATGTTTGGTAGCTATAAAGACGAAGAAGTAGACGCAGTTTATATTGCCTACAATAAATTCGTTAATACAATGGCGCAAAAACCTGTTTATCAACAATTAATACCATTACCGGCATTAGAAACCGATAATTTAGAGCAAAGACAAAGCACCTGGGATTACCTTTACGAGCCAGAGCCAAAAGTCTTATTAGACAGTTTGCTTACTCGTTATTTGGAATCACAAGTGTATCAATCTGTGGTAGATAACCTTGCTTCCGAGCAAGCTGCTAGAATGGTAGCAATGAAAGCGGCAACTGATAATGCAGGTAATTTAATCAATGACTTGCGATTAGTTTATAATAAAGCCCGTCAAGCAAGTATTACAAATGAATTAAACGAAATCGTCGCCGGCGCGGCAGCGATTTAATGAAAGAGGAACGGTAATGTCAGCAGGAAAAATTGTACAAATCATCGGTGCGGTGATTGACGTTGAATTCCCACAAGATGCAGTACCAAAAGTTTACGATGCATTAAAAGTTGAATCAGGTTTAACCCTTGAAGTTCAACAACAATTAGGTGGCGGTGTAGTTCGCTGTATCGCATTAGGTACATCTGACGGCTTAAAACGTGGCTTAAAAGTAGAAAATACGGGTAACCCAATTCAAGTTCCAGTAGGGACTAAAACGTTAGGCCGTATTATGAACGTATTGGGTGAACCAATCGATGAGCAAGGTGAAATTGGCGCGGAAGAAAATTGGTCTATTCACCGTCCGGCACCAAGCTATGAAGAACAATCTAACAGTACGGAATTATTAGAAACTGGTATCAAAGTTATCGACTTAATTTGTCCATTCGCAAAAGGTGGTAAAGTAGGTCTATTCGGTGGTGCGGGTGTAGGTAAAACCGTTAACATGATGGAATTAATCCGTAATATCGCGATTGAGCACTCAGGTTACTCTGTATTTGCGGGTGTAGGTGAACGTACTCGTGAAGGTAACGACTTCTATCATGAAATGAAAGATTCTAACGTATTAGATAAAGTATCATTAGTTTACGGACAAATGAATGAACCACCAGGTAACCGTTTACGTGTTGCGTTAACTGGTTTAACCATGGCTGAAAAATTCCGTGACGAAGGTCGTGATGTATTATTCTTCGTGGATAATATCTATCGTTATACCCTTGCTGGTACTGAAGTATCTGCATTATTAGGTCGTATGCCATCTGCGGTAGGTTACCAACCAACATTAGCAGAAGAAATGGGTGTGTTACAAGAACGTATCACTTCAACCAAAACAGGTTCTATCACCTCTGTTCAAGCGGTATACGTACCTGCGGATGACTTAACTGACCCATCTCCGGCAACAACCTTCGCGCACTTAGACTCAACAGTTGTATTAAGTCGTCAAATTGCATCTTTAGGTATTTACCCTGCGGTTGACCCATTAGATTCAACTTCACGTCAATTAGACCCACTCGTTGTTGGTCAAGAGCACTATGATGTAGCGCGTGGCGTACAAGGTATCTTACAACGTTATAAAGAATTAAAAGATATTATCGCAATTCTTGGTATGGACGAGTTATCTGAAGATGATAAACTTGTGGTAGCACGTGCACGTAAAATTGAACGTTTCTTATCACAACCGTTCTTCGTTGCTGAGGTATTTAACGGTACTCCAGGTAAATACGTTTCTTTAAAAGAAACTATCCGCGGCTTTAAAGGTATTTTAAACGGCGAATACGACCATATTCCAGAACAAGCGTTCTACATGGTCGGTACAATCGACGAAGCGCTAGAAAAAGCCAAAAATATGTAATCACTTCAAGTCATTTGAAGGAGAACAAAAATGGCGACATTTAACCTAATAATAGTCAGCGCAGAACGAAAAATCTTTGAAGGTGCTGTGAAACAAATCCAAGCAACAGGTGTGGAAGGTGAACTTGGTATTTTACCAAACCACACCCCTTTGATGACGGCGATTAAGCCAGGGATTGTTAAATTCACCCTTGAAGATGGCAATGAAGAAGTTATCTATGTTTCAGGCGGCTTCTTAGAAGTTCAACCTAAAGTAGTAACGGTACTTGCCGATGTTGCAATTCGCGGTAGCGAGTTAGATGCAGATCGTATTCGTGAAGCAAAACGTAAAGCGGAAGAAAATATTGTGAATCACGCAGTTGATGTGGATCATGATTTACTTGTGGCTAAACTTTCTAAAGAATTAGCGAAACTTCGTGCTTACGAACTTACAGAAAAACTCGTTAAATCAAAACGATAAGTTAATGATAATAAAAAAGAGCGGTTATTTTGACCGCTCTTTTTGTTTTTCTATCGTAAGAAATATCGATACGCTTTACTTTCAGTTACATCTTCATAAACATAACCGAGTTCTGCTAAAGCCTGTTCAAATTCTGCGTTATCTTTTTCGCCTAATTGGAAAGCCGCAAGAATATTACCGTAATCGGCTCCATGAGCACGATAATGGAATAATGAAATATTCCAACGTTTACCCAAAATTTCTAAGAATTTAAGTAAAGCGCCTTTTTGTTCTGGAAATTCAAAGCTATAAAGTCGTTCATGATGATTGGAAACTCGTCCACCCATTAAATAACGCACGTGAGTTTTCGCAATATCATCATCAGACATATCTTCTACATCAAAGCCATTTTTCGTTAAATCAGCAATAATTTCCGCTTTTTCAGCTTCATTAGCCGTGCGCACACCAACGAAAATACAGGCTTTTTGATTATCTGCATAACGATAACTGAATTCTGTTACTGCACGGTTGCCGATGACATGGGCAAATTTTAAGAAGCTACCCGGTTGTTCCGGCATAGTTACTGCCAATAAAGCTTCACGGTTTTCACCAATTTCACAACGTTCTGAAACATAACGCAATGTATGGAAGTTAAGGTTGGCACCAGATAAAATTGCTGCCATATTTTTACCTTCCAAATTGTTTTGTTTCACGTATTTTTTCAAACCGGCTAGGCCTAGGGCGCCAGATGGTTCAGCGACAGCACGCACGTTTTCGAATAAATCTTTCATTGCCGCACAAACTTCATCGCTGTCTACCAATACCATACCGTCTAAATATTTTTGACATAAACGGAATGTTTCGTCACCAATACGTTTTACTGCTACACCATCAGCAAATAAGCCAACGTGTGCTAAATCTGTAGGTTCACCTTTTTCTAAGGCCGCATTCAAACAAGCTGAATCTTTGGACTCGACACCAATGACTTTAATTTCCGGCATAAATTGTTTGAGTAAAATGGCTACGCCAGCGGCCAGACCACCACCTCCGACTTGCACAAAGACATAATCTAAATCGGCAACTTGTTGCAACATTTCCATCGCCAATGTACCTTGACCAGCAATAACCAATGGATGATCAAATGGCGGGATAAATGTCATATGTTTCGATTTTGAAAGCTCAATGGCTTTAGCTTTTGCTTCATCAAAATTGGCCCCGTGTAACAACACTTCACCACCAAAACCACGAACGGCATCCACTTTAATGCTCGGTGTATTTTGTGGCATAACAATTAATGCTTTTAAGCCAAGTTGTTTAGCGGATAAAGCAACACCTTGTGCATGGTTACCTGCAGAAGCGGCAATGACACCTGCTTGTTTTTGTTCATCAGAAAGGCTGGAAATCATTGCATAGGCACCACGCAGTTTAAAGCTATTTACTGGCTGGCGGTCTTCACGCTTAATCCAAATATTATTATGTAGGCGATCAGACAATTTGCCCATTTTTTGTAGTGGAGTTACGGTAGCGGCTTCATATACTCTGGAGCCAAGTTTGACAATCGCGTTAATGTAATCCGATTGAGAGGGTTGAGGATTGGTGAGTAGGTTTTTCATGGTATTTGTTGTTTATGATGAAGTGCGGGTAATTTTTTCTTTGTTTTATTTCTCCCTCTCATAAAAGAGAGGGAGAATCAGACACTATTTTAAAAGTGTTTTATCACGAACGGCACCTTTATCCGCAGAAGTAGCGAAGTGACCAAATACTTTTAATGCAAAAGACACTTCACGTTCACGGTTAGCTGGTTGCCAGCCTTTGGCATCTTGCTCGGTACGGCGTTTTGCTAATTCTTCATCGCTGATTTT
>JAGZRA010000026.1:0-38767 GCA_018381885.1 Parahaemophilus parainfluenzae
GCGCCGATGGTAGTGTGGGGCTTCCCCATGTGAGAGTAGGACACCGCCAGGTACTGAATGTAGAACCCCGAGCTGAATGATGGCTTGGGGTTTTTGTTTATGGATTTTTCAATATTTTAGCAAAGCGTTGATTCTATGATACAATCACTGCTGCAATTTTAATAAAACAAGAGAAAATATGACCGCACTTAATGTATTAATTTATCCAGATGATCACCTTAAGGTTGTTTGTGAGCCAGTTGCAGAAGTCAATGATGATATTCGCAAAATTGTAGATGATATGTTTGATACGATGTACCAAGAGGAAGGCATTGGTCTTGCCGCTCCACAGGTAGATATCTTGCAACGTATTATTACGATTGATATTGAAGGTGACAAACAAAATCAATTAGTGTTGATCAATCCAGAAATTTTGGCTTCTGAAGGTGAAACAGGCATTGAAGAAGGTTGTTTATCTATTCCTGGATTCCGTGCTTTAGTTCCTCGTAAAGAAAAAGTCACGGTAAAAGCGTTAGACCGTAATGGAAAAGAATTTACGCTTGATGCAGATGGTTTATTAGCGATCTGCATTCAACATGAGATCGATCATTTGAACGGTATTTTATTTGTGGATTATCTTTCACCGTTGAAACGTCAACGTATCAAAGAAAAATTAGTGAAATATAAAAAACAGATTGCAAAACAATAATCAAAAGTGCGGTATAAAATGACCGCACTTTTCCTATCAACGCCATAACGTAGAACATTATGAAACCATTGAATATCATCTTTGCCGGTACGCCGGACTTCGCAGCACAGCATCTTGCTGCACTTTTAAATTCTCATCACAATATTATTGCTGTTTATACGCAGCCAGACAAACCGGCTGGCCGCGGTAAAAAATTGCAGGCGAGTCCTGTAAAGCAATTAGCAGAACAGCATCAAATTCTTGTTTATCAACCAAAATCATTACGTAAAGAAGATGCGCAAGCAGAGCTTAAAGCGCTAAATGCTGATGTGATGGTTGTTGTCGCTTATGGTTTGATTTTACCTCAAGCAGTGTTGGATATGCCTCGTTTAGGTTGTTTAAATGTGCATGGCTCTCTCTTACCTCGTTGGCGTGGAGCCGCACCTATTCAGCGGTCTATTTGGGCAGGGGATCAACAAACTGGTGTGACGATTATGCAAATGGATGCCGGCTTAGATACTGGTGATATGTTACACAAAGTGTATTGCGATATTGATACGCAAGAAACTTCTGCCTCGCTTTATCACAAATTAGCTGAAATTGCGCCAGCTGCATTGATTGATGTTTTGGATCATTTGGAAGAAGGGAAATTCATTGCAGAAAAACAAGATGATAGCCAAAGTAACTATGCAGAGAAACTTTCCAAAGAAGAGGCTAAATTAGATTGGTCGCTATCGGCAGCCCAGCTTGAACGCAATATTCGCGCGTTTAATCCTTGGCCGATTAGTTTCCTACAATTAACCGATGAACAAGGTAATGAACAAACCTTAAAAGTTTATGCTGCTGCCGTGTTGCCACATGTAGATAAACCAGCTGGGACGATTTTAAGTGTCGATAAAAAAGGTATCCAAATTGCCACGAAAGAAGGCGTTTTAAATTTATTGCAACTTCAGCCCGCAGGCAAGAAACCTATGTCTGTGCAAGACTTCCTTAATGGTCGAGCAGATTGGTTCCAGGTTGGTAAGGTTCTAAGCTAATGGTATTTCAACGAAAAAAAACGGAAAAATCGACCGCACTTTCGGTACGCGCTATTGCTGCTCAAGTGATTTTACAGGTTTTAGATCAAGGTAAGTCCTTATCAACGTTACTTCCAGAGGTGCAATCGCAAGTAAAACCACAGGATTTACCTTTATTACAGGAAATCACCTTTGGTATTTGTCGCGTATTACCTCGTTTAGAAAATATTATAAAAAAACTATTAGATAAGCCATTGAAGGGTAAAACCCGCATCGTGCACTGCTTGCTATTGGTGGGATTCTACCAATTACTTTATATGCGCGTGCCCGCTCATGCGGCGGTAGATGAAGTGGTGAACGCCACAAAATCATTGAAATCAGATAGTTTCCGTGGTTTGGTTAATGGTGTACTGCGTCGTTTCTTACGGGAGCAAGAGGATATTCTTGCTGTAGTAGATAAGCATTGGCAAACGCTTCATCCTGAATGGTTTGTGAATAAACTCAAAAAAGCTTATCCGAATTGGCGTGAAATTATTGAGGCGAATAACCAAAAGCCACCAATGTGGTTAAGGGTCAATCAACAGCAAAATAACACGAAAACTTACCGCACTTTATTGGAAGAGCAAGAGATAGCAGCGTTTGAATGTGATAATCCACATGCTTTGCGTTTAGCACAACCACTTTCTGTCTCGAAACTACCAAATTTTGAACAGGGTGCAGTAACAGTTCAAGATCTCAATGCGCAATGGTCGGCCTTATTGCTTGAGCCACAAAATGATGAATTAATTTTAGATGCTTGTGCGGCCCCAGGTGGGAAGACTACGCATATTTTAGAGATGGCGCCACAAGCGAAAGTGATAGCGCTTGATGTCGAGGCTCATCGCTTAAAGCGTGTCGAAGAAAATCTTACCCGTTTGAATCAGCAGGCGACAGTTGTTTGTGGTGATGCGACCGAGCCAGAAAAGTGGCTCTCAGAAATAGGTTTAAGTGGTGCATCCTTCGATCGTATTTTATTAGATGCACCTTGCTCAGCAACGGGCGTGATTCGTCGTCATCCAGATATTAAATGGTTACGTCAAGAAACGGATATTGCCCAATTGGTTGCCTTGCAAAGACAAATTCTAAAAGCGCTTTGGGCAAAATTAAAACCTAATGGTATTTTGCTTTACGCGACTTGCTCGGTGCTTCCTTATGAGAACAGTCAGCAAATACAGCATTTTTTAGCTGAAAGACCCGATGCAGAATTAATGCCATTGCCGTTTGAACAAACGGAAAATACGATTGGAATCCAATTCCTGCCACAAGAGAATGGCGGGGATGGTTTCTATTATGCAAAATTGAGAAAGCGGTCAGTTTAAATGAATTTGCCTTTAATTGATGTCGTCATTCCTTGCTATAACACTGAACAAACGCTTGTTCGTGCAGTAGAGTCTGTGTTGCAGCAAAATAATCTTGGTCACCTTTGGTTGGTTGATGATGCCTCGGCAGATAATACATTTGCATTAGCCTTACAGCTTGCAGCGCAATATCCAGACAGAATTTCTGTCGAGCAAATATCGAAAAATAGCGGTGTTGCAGTGGCTCGAAATTGGGGGGCGATGCTCTCGGCTAAAAGTGCGGTTGATTTTGTCGCATTTTTAGATGCGGATGATGCATACGAACCTGGAGCATTAGAAGTAGCGGCGGCAACCTTTCATTTTCAGCCAGATACTTCGGTGGTGAGATTAGCATTGAAACCGATAAATTTAGCCCAACGTTATGCAGAACATCCTAATTTTGATCAGGCATGGCAATATATGCGCATGACCTGCGGAGGAAATATCGTTTTCAATAAAGCTTTTTTCTTAGCGTGTGGCGGATTTCCAACACATCAATTATTCCGAGAGCTCGGCGGTGAAGATGGAGCCTTAGGCATTGCAACCACTAAAACGGCAAAAGTGGCGACATTATTTGAAGATGTAGGCGTGTTGCATTTTTGTCGTGAAGGCATGCATGCGGAACGTTTACTCGATGGCCTGTTATTGGGTAAACAAGATCCAGCGATTACAGCCGAAAAAATGGCAGAAGCAGAACAAGTAACATCGACTATTTGTCGCCGTATTGAGGCATTAAAGTGCGGTCTAAATTCAGCTGAAATTGGTATCCGACCTTTGGTTGTGGAGAGAACAGAATGAAAATAATCATCTTAGGTGCCGGGCAAGTAGGTACAACACTTGCGGCAAATTTAGTGAGTGAAGATAACGACATCACACTGGTAGATAATGAATCTCAACATTTGCAGAATTTGCAAGATAAGCATGATTTACGCGTGGTTAAAGGTTCTCCTTCTTCTCCTAAAATTTTGCGTGATGCGGGCGCAGCCGATGCAGACTTGATGGTTGCAGTAACAGCATCAGATGAAATCAATATGATTGCTTGCCAGTTGGGATATACTCTTTTTAATACCCCAACACGTATTGCACGTATTCGTAATGCGGAATATTTGCGTGAGAAAGATAAATTATTTAATGATGAAAACGTACCAATCGATCATCTGATTTCGCCCGAAAATTTAGTTACGGATGAGATTACACGTTTAATTGCTTATCCAGGCGCGTTGCAAGTGGCACATTTTGCCAATAATCGAATTAGCATTGTGGTTGTAAAAGCCTATTACGGTGGTCCCTTAGTGGGCTATGCACTATCTGCTTTTAAAGAGCATATGCCACACATTGATTGCCGTATCATTTCGATTTTACGTAATGATAGATTAATTCGTCCGCAAGGTTCGACCATTATTGAGGCGGGCGATGAAATTACCTTTATTTGTGCGACGGAACACATTAAAGCGGTGATGAGTGAGTTGCAACGCCTTGAGAAAACCTACAAACGTATCATGATCGTTGGCAGCGGGAATATTGCCTCAGGTGTGGCAAAACAGTTAGAAGATAAGTATCAAGTGAAACTTATTGAGCGCGATGGAGAAAAAGCGAAAGTTTTAGCTGAAAGACTCTCTAAAACCCTGGTTTTCCATGGTGATGCTTCTGACCAAAATTTACTTTTTGAAGAGCATATTGAGAGCGTTGATGTCTTTTTATCTCTAAGTGCGGATGATGAAGCCAATATTATGTCGGCGTTACTGGCAAAACGCCTAGGGGCTAAAAAAGCCATGGTGCTTATTCAACGCATGGCATATATCAATTTGATTCAAGGTGGAACCATTGATATTGCGGTTTCACCACAACAAGCAACAATCTCAGCTTTATTAGGACATGTGCGTAAAGGGGATATCAAAAATGTGGCCTCTTTGCGTCATGGTACCGCGGAAGCCATTGAACTTGTTGTACATGGCGATGCGACAACATCCAATGTGGTTGGAAGACAAATTGGCGATATTAAGCTGCCAGTAGGGGCAATGATTGCTGCAATTTTACGTAAAAATGAAGTAATCATTGCTCGTCGTCAGGTTGCTATTGAAGAAGGGGATAATGTGATTGTTTATATTAATGACAAGAAATCCGTGTCAGAAATTGAAAAATTATTCCAACCAAGTGCATTTTTTATTTAAATAACAGTTTACTTTTTAATCTGAAAACCTATAATACGCACTCTTTTAATTTTTTAAACCAACACAAAAGGAAATTTTATGAGCTTTCTTAAAGAATTCCGCGAATTCGCAATGCGCGGCAACGTAGTAGATATGGCAGTCGGTGTGATCATCGGTGGTGCTTTTGGTAAAATCGTAAGTTCACTTGTCGGTGACGTAGTAATGCCTGTATTAGGTATTTTAACTGGTGGCGTAGATTTCAAAGATTTAAAAATCACGTTAGCAGAAGCGGTAGGTGAAACCCCAGCAGTAACATTAAACTACGGTGTATTTATTCAAAACGTCTTTGATTTCATCATCATTGCATTTGCAATCTTCATGATGATCAAAGGTATCAACAAAGTGAAAAAACCAGTAGAAGAAGTAAAAGGTCCTTCACAAGAAGAATTACTTACTGAAATTCGCGATTTATTAAAAAAATAATAAGAATTTAATCTAAATAAAAAAGGTTGGTATTTTACCAACCTTTTCTTTTACCTAAAATTTAAGCTTTTAATAATAATGCAACAGCCTCGCAAGCAATGCCTTCACTTCGACCTGTAAAGCCAAGTTTTTCTGTTGTAGTTGCCTTCACATTGACTTGCTCAATATCACAATGTAAATCTTCCGCAATTTTCGCTCGCATTGCATCGATATGCGGACGCATTTTAGGGGCTTGTGCAATAATGGTCACATCCACATTACCGACCTTATAGCCTTTTGCTTGTACTTGGCGGAATGCTTCTCGTAATAAAACACGGCTATCTGCATTCTTATATTGCATATCGGTATCAGGGAAGAGTTTACCAATATCACCTAATGCTACTGCACCTAATAAAGCATCTGTTAAGGCATGTAAGGCGACATCACCATCAGAATGGGCAATAAACCCAGTGTGGTAAGGCACTTCAACGCCACCAATAATTAAAGGGCGGTCTTCACCAAAGGCATGAACATCAAACCCATGTCCGATTCGTATCATAGCGTTTTCCTTGTTAAATAAAATTCGGCTAAAGCTAAATCTTCTGGACGCGTGACTTTAATATTATCACTTCGTCCTACGACTAAGTGCGGTTGAAATCCGGCGAGTTCCATCGCAGAGGCCTCATCTGTAATATTAGCGCCTTGAGAAAGCCCCTGTTCAAGTGCATTTCTTAATAGATCGTAACGGAAAAATTGAGGCGTTTGTGCAAGCCAGAGTTCAGCGCGATCTTCCGTTTTAATAATATCTTGTTGTTCATTTGCGCGTTTAATCGTATCGATCGCTGGAATAGCTAAAATAGCACCTTGTTCATCATCGATTTGGAGCAATTTATCTAAATCTTGATGTGTTAAACAAGGTCTAGCCGCATCATGCACCAATACCCAAGCTTGGTCATTTTTGATTGCTTTGAGTCCATTTAGAACTGACTCAGCTCGTGTTTCCCCCCCTTCAACGAGGGTGATGTTTTGATGAGGGAATAAGGTAATTTCAGAAAGATAGGGATCATTTTTCCCCACCGCAAGGATAACGTGATTGATTGCAGGGTGGGATAGAATGACTGAGAGCGTATGTTCCAGAATCGTCTTGTCTAGGATTTTCAGATATTGCTTCGGTTTGTTTGCTTGCATACGGCTTCCAACACCCGCAGCAGGAATGACGGCAATAATTTCGCGGCTCATTATTTATGCTCTTTGACGATGTGATAGAACACTTCGTTTGGTTTGACCATATCATGACTCATGCGTGCACGCTCTTCAATAGATTCAAAGCCTTTTGTTAATCCTTGAATTTCGGCAGAAATCATTTGATTTCTTTGTGAGAGCTTTTCATTTTCAGCTTTATTCTCTTTGATTTGAGCTTCGACATCTTTGTAGTCAAAATAGCCGTTTTTACCAAACCAAAGATCGTACTGAAATAGCACGAGAATACCCACTAAAATTCCAATGAAAAGACGCATAAATTACCTATTATTTCTGAAAACTAGGGATAGTTTACCGTGAAATACAGCGAAATGCGATGAAAAAGTGCGGTTAAAAAATAAGATGATTTTGAAATGATCTCATTGGGTTTGTTAGATAGCTTCAAAATGAAAAATGTGATCTATCTCACAAATTAGTTATAAAGTTTGATAAACCCATAGTCACTGCCCAAATAGGCTTGTTATACTTTTGTCTGTCATTATGACTTTTTAACAGAAGGAACAATCAATGAAAACAACATTAAAACTTACCGCTATTGCAGCGATGTCAGCATTTATTTTAACCGGTTGCGCGACTCAAAATAAAAGTGCAGAAGCGGATGCTCAGCTTCAACAACAAGCGGTATTAGGTCTTAACTGGATTCAACAATCAGGTGAATACCAAGCCCTTTCTTACCAAGCATATAATGCGGCAAAAGTGGCATTTGATCACGCTAAAGTGAAAAAAGGTAAGAAAAAAGCCGTTGTGGTGGATTTAGATGAAACCATGTTAGATAACAGCCCTTATGCAGGTTGGCAAGTTCAAAACAATAAACCATTTGATGGCAAAGACTGGACTCGTTGGGTAGAAGCTCGTCAATCAGGTGTGGTACCAGGTGCAGTAGAATTCAATAACTATGTAAATACCCACGGCGGTAAAATGTTCTACGTTTCTAATCGTAAAGAAAGCAATGAAAAAGCAGGTACGATTGATGATATGAAACGTTTAGGTTTTAATGGTGTTGAAGATTCAGCGTTTTACTTGAAAAAAGATAAATCACCAAAAGCAGCACGTTTTGAAGAAATTGAAAAACAAGGTTATGAAATCGTCGTTTATGTGGGTGATAACCTAGATGACTTCGGTGATGCGATCTATGGTAAACCAAATGCAGAACGTCGTGATTTCGTTGCGCAAAACAAAGCGAAATTTGGTAAAACATTCATCGTTTTACCTAACCCGAACTACGGCGGTTTTGAAGGTGGTTTAGCAAAAGATTACTTCAAAGGTGATTCAAGCAGCAAAGTGAAAGCACGTTTAGATGCAATTAAAGCTTGGGATGGTAAATAATCTCCTGTTTTAAATAAAGCAACACCCGCAGAGATGCGGGTGTTTTGTTTTAGTCGAAAAGTGCGGTCTATTTTCGCATCATTTTTTCTTTATGCGCGGCGAAATCGCCACCTTTGGCAAGCATACGAAGTTGTAAGATAACACGCTCTTTTAGCAAATCTTGTTCAGCCTTCGTCATGTCTAAGGCATTGGAGCCTGCCGTGAATACGATGGTTACCATGCCTTCTGCCTGAACATAAGATACATATTGCGAGTAGTGATTTTTCTTCGCAATGTATTCAGCTAATTCATCGACAAAGTGTTTGATTTCACGAGCGGCTGCGGTACGGAAAGCTTGAGAGGTTCCCGAACTTTCACGTAAGAGCAAACGGAATACGTTGGTGCTGTGAGTGATAAATTCAAAAAAAGTTTCCACGGATACGCGGATCACACTACCACCTGCATCAATACGCTTACGAGCTTGGCGCATTAATTGACGGAGGGTTAAACCTGCTTCATCTACCATTTCTAATCCGAGCTCATCCATATCGCTAAAGTGGCGATAGAAAGAAGTTGGTGCAATGCCCGCTTCGCGCGCAACTTCACGTAAGCTTAAATTAGAAAAGCTTTTTTCTGCACTCAACTGATTGAATGCTGCGTCAATTAAGGCCCGACGGGTTTTTTCTTTTTGAATTGCTCGAACACCAGCCATTTGGTTTTCCTCAGCTTATGATAAATTATTTTTTATTCGCTAAAATCGATTTAACTTGTTCGCTGATTGCATTTGCAACGCGTTCGTAACGATTACGTAACGGTGATCCTGGACGGTAAACAAGTGCAATAGTACGAGACGGTTCTGGCGAATGGCAAGGAATATATTTTACACCTGCACGTGTGCCTTCATTTAATACAGCAAGTTCTGGCATAAAGGTGATGCCTGCATTAGCTGCCACCATATTACGCAACGTTTCAAGGCTAGTGGCTTGGAAGTGAGAGTCTTCTTTAGCACCGGCCGTAAAACAATAATCGAGTGCTTGATTACGTAAGCAATGCCCATCATCCAACATAAGCATTTCTTGCCCTTTTAAGGTATTCATGGCAATTTTACTTTCTGAAGCCCAAGGATGTTGGTCGGATACAGCGAGTAACATTTTTTCATCAAAAATAGGCACTTCGATAAACGCTTCAGTTTCGGGTACGCGAGCCACAATCGCACAATCTAATCGGCCAGTTTCTAATTGTTCTAATAGTTGGTGAGTTTGGGCCTCGTAAAGAAAAACTTCTAAATCTGGGAAAGTTTCTTTCAATGTTGGTACAATATAAGGAAGTAGGTAAGGGCCAACGGTTGGGATTAATCCAATGTGTAATGGACCTGTCATTTCTTTACCTTGATTGCTAGCCATTTCTTTGAGTAATTTTACTTCGCGTAATACAGTGCGAGCTTGATCGACAAGTAACATACCAGATTGCGTGAAGAGTACTTTACGGCTAGTACGTTCAAGTAAAATAATGCCTAATTCATCTTCTAGTTTGCGAATTTGGCCACTTAAAGTGGGTTGGCTAACATTGCAAGAATCCGCCGCTCGACGGAAATGTTTAAACTCGGAAAGGGCTACTAAGTATTCTAAATCACGAATATTCATAGGGTTCTCACTTTATAGAATATGTCAATTAAAAGGATAGAATTAATTGATTATGACTATATCACAAAACTTTCTATAATGCCTATCAAGTTTTTAAGGCAAATTCATTTAACTAACAGAGGAGACACATTATGTCTAATATGGAAGGAAAAAAAGTCCCACAAGTTACATTTCGTACTCGTCAAGGTGATCAATGGGTTGATGTGACTACATCTGAATTATTCGACAACAAAACAGTTGTTGTTTTCTCATTACCGGGTGCGTTCACGCCAACTTGTTCATCTTCTCACTTACCACGTTATAACGAGCTTGCACCAGTTTTCAAAAAACATGGTGTAGATGATATTTTAGTTGTGTCTGTAAACGATACTTTCGTAATGAATGCTTGGAAAGAAGCAGAAGAAGCACACAATGTAAAATTCATTCCAGATGGCAACGGTACTTTCACTGAAGGTATGGGTATGTTAGTCGGAAAAGATGATTTAGGTTTTGGTAAACGTTCCTGGCGCTATTCTATGCTCGTGAAAAATGGCGTAGTGGAAAAAATGTTTATTGAACCAAATGAGCCAGGCGATCCGTTTAAAGTATCTGATGCCGATACCATGTTGAAATACATTGCACCAGATTTCCAAGTGCAAGAATCAATCGCTATCTTCACAAAACCAGGCTGTCCATATTGCGCGAAAGCAAAACAACTTTTACGTGATAAAGGTTTAAGCTTTGAAGAAATCGTATTAGGTCAAGATGCAACTATCGTGAGTGTACGTGCGGTTTCTGGTCGTGCAACTGTGCCACAAGTATTCATCGGTGGTAAACACATCGGCGGTAGCGACGATTTAGAAAAATACTTTTCATAATTGATTGCTAGGTAGGAAATTTTTTTATATTTTTGATTATTAGGAACATAAGTTAAAAGGGAGCGAAAGCTCCCTTTTTGTTGTTTGTGATTTTGTTTTTATATTCTTAAGCATTAAAGCCAATGTAGCAAACCGAAACTAAAACAATGTAAAAAATGACCGCACTTAGTAGCAATAATTTTACGGCAAGTTTAGGTTTGTGCTGATGCAATTTATAAAGTAAACGTGCAATCAAAACCAAAACAAAGGGGTAAACCCAAAAGATAATCGAGAAAAGATCGATCTGAAAATCGCTCAGTGTAGGGTTTTTCACAAAAGAAGTAGAAAGCAAAGATGCCATAGGCCACAGTAAAATGGGTAAACAAAATGCCGCAATTCCCCAAGCGAAGCCACTAAATCCTGTCGGCATAGTTTGTTTTTTCATAATGAACCTTACGTCTATTAAGAAAGAAAAAAATTACGTTTATTTTGACTGCACTTTGCGCGGTGATTTATCTCTTGCAGCATATCGGATTTGAAGAGCCAATTATGGATTTATTCCATTATCCGGCTTATTCTTGGGAAGATCAGGAAGTATGGCGCTATTTTACCCATGCTATTGTTCATTTGTCGGTACCCCATATTTTATTTAATCTTTCGTGGTTCTGGTTATTTGGTGGCGCGATTGAGCGCCGATTTGGTTCTTTCCATTTTTTATTATTGGTCTTAGTGTCTGCCGCAGTGAGTGGTGCTGTACAGAATTACTTTACCGGTCCAGCCTTTTTCGGGTTATCTGGTGTGGTTTATGCTGTGTTAGGTTATGTGTTGGTGGTGGACAAATTGCACCCGCATAGTTTTGACTTACCAGAAGGCTTTTTTACGATGTTGCTAGTAGGGCTTGTATTTGGCTTTATTAGTCCGCTTTTTGGTATTAATATAGGGAATGCTGCCCACATTTCAGGCTTTATCTTAGGATTGGTTTGGGGATTTTTGCAGAGTAAAATTAAGGCTAAATCGTTTAGCTGATTCAAATTTATAGGCATTTATATGAAGCAATCATTACGCCATCAGAAAATAATTGAGCTTGTGAAGCTAAAAGGGTATGCCAGCACAGAAGAGCTGGTTATCGAACTGGAAGTTAGCCCTCAGACCATTCGACGCGATCTGAATATCCTTGCTGAACAAGATTTAATTCGTCGTCATCATGGTGGCGCGGCACCTTCTTCTACCGCAGAAAATTCTGATTATATTGAACGTAAACAATTTTTCCCTTCCCAAAAAAGCGCCATTGCTCGTGAAGTGGCAAAACGTATTCCAAACGGTGCATCCTTATTTATTGATATTGGTACCACGCCTGAAGCTGTAGCAAGTGCTTTATTAAACCATGAACGGTTACGTATTGTGACGAATAATATCAATGCCGCTCATTTATTACGCCAAAATGAAACCTTTGATATTACGATGGCGGGCGGTTCCTTACGTAAGGATGGGGGGATTATTGGTGAGGCAACGGTTAATTTTATTTCGCAATTCCGTTTAGATTTTGGGATTCTCGGGATTAGTGCGATCGACCTTGATGGCTCATTATTAGATTATGATTATCATGAAGTTCAGGTGAAGCGAGCTATTATAGAAAGTTCGCGTCAAACATTGTTAGCAACCGACCATTCGAAATTCTCTCGACAAGCTATTGTACGGTTAGGTGAGCTTAAAGATGTGGATTATCTTTTCACCGATGATGTGCCAAAACAAATTGCAGATTATTTAGAAAATAGCAATACAAAGTTAGTGATTTGCAAATGATAGAAATAGGAAGTGCGGCCAAAATTGACCGCACTTTTTTTTGTAAGCATCCGTGCTTAGCCACTGCTGTTTCGACCAATTCAAAATTAACTTCATTCACCCAACCTCCTTATTGATGTGAGATGAAACTAATTTTGCTGCAATAGTTGTTAAATTTTAGGGATAAAAACGGAAGGCAAATCATTCGACTGCCAATTCTTTATTTAGGACTACGGGGAAGGTTTGCTTGAAGAGTCAAGAAAGACTAGAGCTTGATAGATCAAGTGGGTGCATCGAGATCCCTCTCTAAATGTAATTTATTTATACTGCTGTTTTGGTAAAAAGGGAATTATTTTTGTTTAGAAAATAAGCGGCTATTTTACTGATTTTTTATCGATTTAAATTCACTGCGCCTTCATAACCAAGTTGTCGCCACGCCTCATAAATCGTCACGGCTACTGAGTTAGATAAGTTCATACTACGGCTATTTGCGGTCATAGGAATACGGATTTTTTGTTCCATTGGCATCTTATCTAAAATAGACATAGGAATACCACGTGTTTCAGGGCCAAACATCAAATAATCGCCTAATTCAAATTGCACTTCGCTATGTGCGGGGCTGCCTTTGGTTGTAAGTGCAAAAAGACGTTTAGGTCTTTCACTTTCTAAAAAGGCTTCAAAGGTTTTATGCTTTTTGATTTCAGCAAATTCATGATAATCCAAACCTGAGCGACGTAATTTTTTATCATCCCATGTAAAGCCTAGTGGCTCGATTAAATGAAGGCGAAAGCCAGTGTTCGCACAAAGACGAATAATATTTCCCGTATTTTGTGGAATTTCAGGTTCGTATAACACAATATCTAACATAATAATTTCCTAATCTTTTTGATACAGGCGATAACTCACCATACCTGTGGTTTTTTCTTTTAGTAATTGCCAATTGTCAGGCACGCTAAGCGGTTTATCTTTTTCTGTTTCAACATAAATCAACGCATGGGGTAACAGCCAATTCTTTTCCTCTAAGAGAGCTATTGCTTGTTCAGCTAAACCAAAATGGAAAGGCGGATCTAAAAATACCACATCAAAGTGCGGTTGATTTTGCGCTTGTTTTAAAAATTCCAAGCTATTTTGATTGATTACCTGAGCTTGTTCAGTTGTTGTTTTTAGCGTTTGCAAATTTTTCTTTAATTGGTTTGCCACATTTTTATCTAACTCTAAAAACGTCACCTGTTTCGCTTGGCGAGAAAGGGCTTCAAAACCAAGTGAGCCACTGCCTGCAAAGCAATCAAGACAATGGCTATCCACAATGTAAGGCATCAACCAGTTGAATAAGGTTTCTTTTACGCGATCGCCTGTTGGACGCAAACCTTCAGCATTTAAAACCGGTAATTTTCGTCCACGCCAAAGACCCGCGATGATTCGAACTTCGCCTTTGGCATTTTGAACTTGCATTTTTTTCATAAAGAAACAGATTTTTAGTGAAAATTTAAGAGAAGAATTTATGTCAGAAGAAAAGAAAAAAGGTGGATTTTGGGCCTCCCTTTTTGGTCGCAATAAAAAGCAAGAAGAACAAAAAATTGAGCCAATTATTGGAGAGCCATCTGTCGAACCTGCTGATGTTTCACCTGAGGAAGAAATTGTTCAAGCTGAAGAGAACGTTCAATTAGAACAAGTTGAACAGGAAGAATTACAGGAATTAGCTGAACAACTGCAAGAAGATAAAGCAGAAGAGGTCGTTGTTGAGCACCTTGAACCTATTGTAGAACAAGTGATTTCACCTGAAAGTGCGGTCAATATTGAACCTGTTTTAGATACACTGGTGATTGAAACAATTGACGAAGAAACGGTAAAAACAGAAGAAATTGCTACCGCACTTCCTACAGCAGAGCCAGCAGAAAGCATTATTGAACAAGATAATGTCATTGAAGATCTTCCTGTGGTTGAAGCTAAGATTGAGCCTGAAATTGTTGACGATGTTAAAGACGAATTACGTTCAGATATCAATACCGAAACGCAAGAAAAACCAAGTGAAGGTGGCTTTTTCAGCCGTTTAGTCAAAGGCTTACTCAAAACCAAACAAAATATTGGTGCGGGTTTCCGCTCTTTCTTTTTAGGCAAAAAAATTGATGATGATTTGTTTGATGAGTTAGAAGAGCAGCTTTTGATTGCTGATATTGGCGTGCCAACAACTAATAAAATCATTAAGAATTTAACGGAGCACGCAAGTCGTAAACAGTTACAAGATGCGGAATTGCTTTACCAACAACTTAAAGTTGAAATGGTAGAAATTCTAAAACCAGTTGCCAAACCCTTGGACATTGATACGACTAAAAAGCCTTATGTTATTTTGATGGTTGGCGTAAACGGTGTAGGTAAAACAACCACAATTGGTAAATTGGCTCGCAAATTCCAAAATGAAGGAAAATCAGTCATGTTAGCGGCAGGGGATACCTTCCGTGCTGCTGCAGTAGAACAACTTCAAGTATGGGGAGAACGTAATAATATTCCGGTTGTGGCACAAAGTACGGGTTCAGATTCTGCGTCTGTAATTTTTGATGCGATGCAATCTGCCGCGGCACGTAATATTGATATTTTAATTGCGGATACGGCTGGTCGTTTACAAAATAAAAATAATCTCATGGATGAATTGAAGAAGATTGTTCGTGTCATGAGAAAATACGATGAAACCGCGCCGCACGAAATCATGCTTACCTTAGATGCGGGTACAGGGCAGAATGCAATTAGCCAAGCTAAACTCTTTAATGAGGCGGTTGGGTTAACAGGTATTACATTAACCAAATTAGATGGAACAGCAAAAGGTGGGGTAATTTTCGCCATTGCAGATCAGTTTAATTTACCAATTCGTTATATTGGTGTGGGTGAAAAGATAGAAGATTTACGCGAATTTAATGCAGAAGAATTTATTGAAGCATTATTTGTTCACGAAAATGAAGAATAAAAAGGAATAATAAAGTGATTCGATTTTCAAATGTCTCTAAAGCTTATCACGGTGCGACTCAGCCGGCCTTACAAGGCTTGAATTTTCATCTTCCTGTTGGAAGTATGACTTATCTTGTTGGGCATTCTGGCGCGGGTAAAAGTACCTTGCTTAAATTAATCATGGGAATGGAAAAGGCGAATGCCGGTAATATTTGGTTTAATGGTCATGATATTACGCGTTTGTCTAAATATGAAATCCCATTTTTACGCCGCCAAATTGGCATGGTTCACCAAGATTACCGTCTATTAACGGATCGTAGCGTAGCAGAAAATGTGGCGTTGCCATTGATTATTGCTGGCATGAACCCGAAAGAAGCACATACACGCGCATTGGTTGCATTAGATCGTGTGGGCTTACGTAGTAAAGCGAATTATATGCCGCCACAAATCTCAGGTGGTGAGCAACAACGTGTGGATATCGCGCGTGCGATCGTACATAAACCGCAACTTTTATTAGCGGATGAGCCTACAGGTAACCTTGATGATGAACTTTCTTTAGGGATTTTTAATCTGTTTGAAGAGTTTAATCGTTTAGGCATGACGGTGTTAATTGCGACACACGATATCAATTTAATTCAACAAAAACCAAAACCATGTCTTGTACTTGAACAAGGCTACTTACGCTATTAAGGATAAAAAATGACAAGACGTATTGATGCTTCTTTTGGCGTGCAAACTGCTTATACTTTGCGTTCTGTTTTGAGCGATTTAGTAAAACGTAAATTTGGTACATTGCTAACAATTTTAGTTATTGCCGTATCTCTCACGATTCCAACGGTGAGCTATTTGTTATGGAAAAATTTACACTTAGCGACGACTCAATTTTATCCGGAAAGCGAACTCACAATCTATTTACACAAAAATTTAAGTGAAGAAGATGCTAACTTAGTGGTAGAAAAAATCCGTCAGCAAGAAGGCGTGGAATCGTTAAATTATGTTTCTCGCCAAGACAGTTTGAAAGAGTTTAAAAGTTGGTCTGGTTTTGGTGAAGAGTTAGAAATTTTAGATGACAACCCATTGCCGGCAGTGGTGATGGTGAAACCGTCTAAAGCGTTTAATGAATCAGAAAAACGAGCTGAGTTACGCGCAAATTTAAATAAAATTAAAGGTGTGCAAGAAGTTCGACTAGATAACGATTGGATGGAAAAATTGACCGCACTTTCGTGGCTTTTCGCACACGTGGCAATTTTCTGTACAGTGTTAATGACAATAGCCGTATTCCTTGTTATCGGAAATAGCATTCGATCCGATGTTTATAGCAGTCGTGCGAGTATTGATGTGATGAAGCTATTAGGTGCAACGGATCAATTTATTCTTCGTCCTTATCTTTATACTGGCATGATTTATGCTGTGCTAGGTGGATTTGTCGCAGCTGTATTTAGTAGTCTTATTGTGGGTTACTTTACTTCAGCCGTGAAATATGTGACGGATATTTTTGCGGTCACCTTTGAGCTCAATGGATTAGGTGTGGGCGAGCTGATCTTCTTATTAGTAAGTTGCTTGATTATGGGCTATGTTGGCGCTTGGATTGCCGCAACAAGACATATTGCAATGTTAGATAACAAACTATAAATTTTATTTATATAAAGTGCGGTCATTTTTCCAGGTGAAAAACACTCGAGAAAATGACCGCACTTTTTTATTTGTGGAAATTAATTGAACAAAAAGCTTGCATAATTAGGTGTTTTTGTGTAATATCCACGGGCTTTCAGATATTGAAAGCCGTTTAATGTAATCATTTATTAAACGAGTATTACGATATGTAATACTAACAATGTTTCCGATTTGGAGACTATATAACAGGTAACTTACACCTCCTTTTCTATTTTGAAGTTAGAATTGTGATTGGTGTTAGTTTTTTATTAGCTAAATTTTATTGGAGCTCTGGTCTAATGCAGAACCAAAGAATCCGTATCCGCTTAAAAGCTTTCGATCACCGTTTGATCGATCAATCTACTGCGGAGATCGTAGAAACAGCTAAACGTACTGGTGCACAAGTTCGTGGTCCAATCCCTTTACCAACTCGTAAAGAGCGTTTCACCGTGTTGATTTCTCCACACGTGAACAAAGACGCGCGTGACCAATACGAAATTCGTACACACAAACGTTTAGTAGATATCGTAGAGCCAACAGAAAAAACTGTTGATGCATTAATGCGTTTAGATTTGGCTGCCGGCGTGGACGTGCAGATCAGCCTAGGTTAATTAAGAGGTTATTACAATGATTGGTTTAGTCGGTCGTAAAGTTGGTATGACCCGTATCTTCAATGAAGACGGTGTTTCTGTACCAGTTACCGTTATCGAAATCGAAGCCAACCGCGTAACTCAAGTTAAAACTCTTGAAAACGATGGCTATACTGCAGTTCAAGTTACTACTGGTTCTAAAAAAGCGAATCGTGTAACTAAACCTGAAGCAGGCCATTTCGTGAAAGCAGGTGTTGAAGCTGGTCGCGGTTTATGGGAATTTCGTACTGAAGGTGAAGAATTCACTTTAGGTCAAGAAATCAATGTTGACATCTTTGCAGATGTTAAAAAAGTAGATGTTACTGGTACTTCTAAAGGTAAAGGTTTCCAAGGTGGTGTTAAACGTTGGAACTTCCGTACTCAAGATGCTACACATGGTAACTCTTTATCACATCGTGTACTTGGTTCTATTGGTCAAAACCAAACTCCAGGTCGTGTGTTTAAAGGTAAAAAAATGGCAGGACATTTAGGTGCTGAGCGTGTAACCGTTCAATCACTTGAAGTTGTTCGTGTAGATGCTGAGCGTAAATTGCTATTAGTAAAAGGTTCTGTACCTGGTGCTATCAATGGCGATGTTATCGTTAAGCCGGCAGTTAAAGCATAAGTCTAGGAGATAGAGATGGAATTACAAGTTGTAGGTGCAAACGCACTAACTGTTTCTGAAACTACCTTCGGACGTGAGTTTAACGAAGCTTTGATTCACCAAGTTGTTGTTGCTTATGCAGCAGGTGCTCGTCAAGGTACTCGTGCGCAAAAAACTCGTGCTGAAGTGTCTGGTTCAGGTAAAAAACCTTGGCGTCAAAAAGGTACAGGTCGTGCTCGTTCTGGTGATATCAAATCACCAATCTGGCGTTCTGGTGGTACAACCTTCGCGGCTAAACCACAAGATCACAGCCAAAAAGTGAACAAGAAAATGTACCGTGGTGCTATCAAAAGCATTCTTTCTGAATTAGTTCGTCAAGACCGTTTGGTTGTTGTTGAAAAATTCGAATTAGATGCACCAAAAACTAAAGTATTAGTACAAAAATTAAAAGATTTAGCAGTTGAAGATGCGTTAATTATCACAGCAAGTTTAGATGAAAATCTATTCTTAGCGGCACGTAACTTATATAAAGTTGATGTACGTGATGTTCAAGGTATCGATCCAGTTAGCTTAATCGCTTTCGATAAAGTGATTGTTACTGTTGACGCTGTGAAACAAATTGAGGAGATCCTAGCATGAGTCAAGAACGTTTGCTAAGCGTGCTACGTGCACCGCACATCTCTGAAAAAGCAACTAACAATGCTGAAAAATCTAACACTGTTGTACTTAAAGTTGCTTTAGATGCGAACAAAGCTGAAATTGCTGCTGCTGTTGCTCAATTATTTGAAGTAAAAGTTGACTCAGTTCGTACTGTGGTTGTTAAAGGTAAAACTAAACGCCGTGGTAACAAAATGGGTCGTCGCAGCGACTGGAAAAAAGCTTATGTAACTTTAGCCGAAGGCCAAAACTTGGACTTCGTGGACAGTGCAGAGTAATCGGAGGAAATTAGAGAATGGCTATCGTTAAATGTAAGCCGACCTCCGCTGGTCGTCGTCACGTTGTTAAAATCGTGAACCCTGAATTATACAAGGGTAAACCTTACGCGCCTCTTCTAGATACTAAATCTAAAACTGGTGGTCGTAACAATTATGGTCGTATTACCACTCGCCACATCGGTGGTGGTCATAAACAACATTACCGTTTAATCGATTTCAAACGTAACAAGTTAGATATCCCAGCGGTTGTTGAACGTTTAGAATATGATCCAAACCGTTCAGCTAACATTGCTTTAGTGCTTTATAAAGATGGTGAACGCCGTTATATCTTAGCACCTAAAGGTTTGTCAGTTGGCGATCAAATCCAATCTGGCGTTAACTCACCAATTAAAGTGGGTAACTCATTACCAATGCGTAATATCCCAGTTGGTTCAACAGTACATAACGTTGAATTAAAACCAGGTAAAGGCGGTCAAATCGCTCGTTCTGCTGGTGCTTATGTACAAATCATCGCTCGTGAAGGCAACTACGTAACTTTACGTTTACGTTCAGGCGAAATGCGTAAAGTATTAGCTGAATGTGTTGCTACAATCGGTGAAGTTGGTAACTCAGAACATATGCTTCGCGTATTGGGTAAAGCTGGTGCTAACCGCTGGAGAGGCATTCGCCCTACAGTTCGTGGTACTGCAATGAACCCAGTAGATCACCCACACGGTGGTGGTGAAGGTCGTAACTTTGGTAAACACCCAGTAACTCCTTGGGGCGTTCAAACTAAAGGTAAGAAAACTCGTCACAACAAACGTACTGATAAATATATCGTACGTCGTCGTGGCAAATAATTTAAATTAATAAGAGGATAAGCCATGCCACGTTCTCTCAAGAAAGGTCCTTTCCTTGACCTACACTTGTTGAAGAAGGTAGAGAAGGCGGTGGAAAGCGGGGATAAAAAACCAATCAAAACTTGGTCCCGTCGTTCAATGATCATTCCTTCAATGATCGGATTGACCATCGCAGTCCATAATGGTCGTCAGCACGTTCCTGTTTATGTATCTGATGAAATGATCGGCCATAAATTAGGTGAATTTGCACCGACTCGTACATACCGCGGTCACGCGGCAGATAAGAAAGCTAAGAAATAAGAGGTAAATAGATGGAAACTATCGCAAAACATCGTTACGCTCGCACTTCTGCCCAAAAAGCTCGCTTAGTTGCCGATTTAATTCGTGGTAAAAAAGTTGCGCAAGCATTAGAAATCTTAACTTTTACTAACAAAAAAGCTGCGGCTTTAGTGAAAAAAGTATTAGAGTCTGCTATTGCTAACGCAGAGCATAATGATGGTGCAGATATCGATGATCTTAAAGTTGCTAAAATCTTCGTTGACGAAGGTCCTAGCATGAAACGTGTTATGCCACGTGCTAAAGGTCGTGCAGATCGTATTTTAAAACGTACTAGCCACATCACTGTGGTTGTGTCAGATCGTTAATAAGTAGAGGAATAGCAATGGGTCAAAAAGTAAATCCAAATGGTATTCGCCTAGGTATTGTAAAACCTTGGAACTCTACTTGGTTCGCGAATACACAAGATTTCGCCGACAATCTTGACGGTGACTTCAAAGTACGCAAATTCTTAACTAAAGAATTAGCAAACGCTTCGGTTTCACGTATTACTATTGAGCGTCCAGCGAAAAGTATTCGTGTAACAATTCACACAGCTCGCCCTGGTATCGTTATCGGTAAAAAAGGTGAAGATGTTGAAAAATTACGTAACGCAGTATCTCAAATCGCTGGCGTTCCGGCTCAAATCAACATTGCTGAAGTGAAAAAACCGGAATTAGATGCAAAATTAGTTGCAGACAGCATCGCTTCTCAATTAGAACGTCGTGTAATGTTCCGTCGTGCTATGAAACGTGCGGTACAAAGCGCAATGCGTTTAGGTGCTAAAGGTATCAAAGTTGAAGTTAGCGGTCGTTTAGGTGGTGCAGAAATCGCACGTTCTGAATGGTATCGTGAAGGTCGTGTACCTCTACATACTCTTCGTGCGGACATCGATTATAACACTGCAGAAGCTCATACTACATACGGCGTAATCGGCGTTAAAGTATGGATCTTCAAAGGTGAAATTTTGGGTGGAATGGCTGCAGTTGCGCAATCAGAACAACAACCTGCCGACAAGCCTAAAAAGGCTCCGCGTGGCAAAGGTCGTAAGTAAGGAGAAACGCTAAATGTTGCAACCAAAACGTACAAAATTCCGTAAAGTTCACAAAGGCCGTAACCGTGGTATCGCGGGTGGTACTGAAGTTAGTTTCGGTACATTCGGGTTAAAAGCAGTTGGTCGTGGTCGTTTAACCGCTCGTCAAATTGAAGCGGCTCGTCGTGCAATGACACGTGCAGTTAAACGTCAAGGTAAAATCTGGATCCGTGTTTTCCCAGATAAACCAATTACTGAAAAACCATTAGAAGTCCGTATGGGTAAAGGTAAAGGTAACGTTGAGTACTGGGTAGCCTTAATCCAACCGGGTAAAGTACTTTATGAAATGGATGGTGTGTCAGAAGAGATCGCAAGACAAGCATTTGCATTAGCAGCTGCTAAATTGCCAATCAAGACTACCTTCGTAACTAAGACGGTGATGTAATGAAAGCTCAAGATTTACGTACAAAAAGTGTTGAAGAGCTGAATAATGAGTTAGTGAACCTTTTAGGTGAACAATTCAAATTGCGTATGCAAACAGCCACCGGTCAGCTTCAACAAACCCATCAGGCTAAACAAGTGCGTCGTGATATCGCACGCGTTAAAACCATTTTAACTGAGAAGGCGGGTGAGTAATGACTGATAAAATTCGTAGCGTACAAGGTAAAGTTGTTAGCGACAAAATGGAAAAATCTTTTGTTGTTGCTATTGAACGTAAGGTAAAACACCCGTTATACGGTAAATTTATCCGTCGTACAACTAAATTACACGTACACGATGAGAACAACGAAGCCAAATTAGGTGATGTAGTAGAGATTCGCGAATGTCGTCCTCTCTCTAAAACCAAATCTTGGACTTTAGTTCGTGTTGTTGAGAAAGCAGTTATTGCTTAATTAACAAATTAAAAAATAAAAGCCAATGGTTATGCCGTTGGCTTTTTTCTTTCCAAGACTTGCTAAAAAGTCATAAAAATTTGATCGCACTTTAAATACGCTAACTTAAGTATAAAATTTTGATTGCGTTTATAGCTTGATTTTGGTAAACTCCGCCACCTATCCGCCATATATCTTTATAAGGCATGGATAGGTTCGTCCCGCAAGGGTGTATTATTAACTTAACGGAGCATAAAATATGATCCAAGAACAGACTATGCTGGATGTTGCCGATAACTCTGGTGCTCGCAGCGTAATGTGTATCAAGGTTCTAGGTGGATCGCACCGTCGTTATGCTGCTATTGGTGATATCATCAAAGTTACTGTGAAAGAAGCAATTCCACGCGGTAAAGTTAAAAAAGGTGATGTATTAAAAGCAGTTGTTGTGCGCACCAAGAAGGGTGTTCGTCGCCCAGACGGATCAGTCATTCGCTTCGATGGTAACGCTTGTGTAATTTTAAACAATAACACAGAGCAACCAATCGGTACTCGTATTTTTGGACCGGTGACTCGTGAACTTCGTTCTGAGAAATTCATGAAGATCATTTCTTTGGCACCAGAAGTACTGTAAGGAGAAGTGAGAAATGGCTGCAAAAATTCGTCAAAACGATGAAGTAATCGTACTTGCCGGTAAAGACAAAGGCAAGCGTGGCAAGGTAACTAAAGTGTTACCAAACGGTAAAGTGTTTGTTGAAGGTATCAACATCATCACTAAACATGAAAAACCAGTTCCTGCTTTAGGACAAGCTGGTGGTTTAGTGAAAAAAGAAGCGGCTATCGATGCTTCTAATGTTGCGATTTTCAATCCAAAAACAAACAAAGCTGACCGTGTAGGTTTTAGATTCGAAGACGGCAAAAAAGTACGTTTCTTCAAATCTAACAATGAAATTATCTAACAAACTGGAGTAATGCGATGGCGAAACTGCATGATTACTACAGAGATCAAGTAGTAAACGAGTTAAAAAATAAATTCGGCTACAAATCTGTCATGCAAGTCCCACGAATCGAAAAGATTACCCTGAATATGGGTGTGGGTGAAGCATTGACCGATAAGAAATTGCTAGACAACGCAGTAGCGGACTTAGCAGCAATTAGCGGTCAAAAACCTTTAGTAACTAAAGCTCGTAAATCTGTTGCTGGCTTTAAAATCCGTCAGGGATATCCAATCGGTTGTAAAGTAACACTACGCGGTGAGCGTATGTGGGAGTTCTTTGAACGTTTAATTACAATTGCTGTTCCACGTATTCGTGACTTCCGCGGTCTAAGCGCGAAATCATTTGATGGTCGTGGTAACTACAGCATGGGTGTGCGTGAACAAATCATCTTCCCTGAAATCGATTACGATAAAGTAGATCGTGTACGTGGTTTAGATATCACTATCACAACTACTGCTAAGAATGATGAAGAAGGTCAAGCACTACTTGCTGCCTTTAATTTCCCATTCCGTAAATAAGGCAGGTTATAATGGCAAAACAATCAATGAAAGCACGCGATGTAAAACGCGTTAAATTGGCTGAAAAATTCTTCGCTAAACGTGCAGAATTAAAGAAAATCATTTCTGATGTCAATGCCTCTGACGAAGAACGTTGGAATGCAGTGTTAAAATTACAAACTTTACCACGTGATTCTAGCCCTAGTCGTCAACGTAACCGTTGCCGCCAAACTGGACGTCCTCACGGCGTTTTACGTAAGTTTGGTTTAAGCCGTATTAAGGTTCGTGAAGCTGCTATGCGCGGCGAGATCCCAGGCCTTAGAAAAGCGAGCTGGTAATATACCACTTTATTTTGGAATCGGAGAAAAAGTACAATGAGTATGCAAGATCCAATCGCAGATATGTTGACCCGTATTCGTAACGGTCAAGCTGCGAACAAAGTTGCAATCAATATGCCTTCTTCCAAGCTAAAAGTGGCAATTGCCAACGTATTAGCTGCTGAAGGTTATATCGAAAGCGTTAAAGTTTTAGAAGGTGCAAAACCTGAATTGGAAATTACTTTAAAATATTTCCAAGGCAAACCGGTTGTAGAAAGCATCCAACGTGTAAGCCGTCCTGGTCTTCGTATTTACAAACGTAAAGACGAATTGCCAAAAGTTATGGGTGGTTTAGGTGTTGCTGTAATTTCTACATCTAAAGGTGTTATGACTGACCGTGCAGCTCGTCAAGCGGGCTTAGGCGGTGAGATCATCTGTTACGTAGCTTAATAGAGGGGTAGGAAAATGTCTCGTGTTGCAAAAGCACCTGTTAATATTCCTGCCGGCGTTGAAGTTAAACTCGACGGTCAGCTATTAACAGTAAAAGGAAAAAATGGCGAGTTATCTCGCACAATTCATCACTCAGTTGAAGTTAAACAAGATAATGGTCACTTTACTTTCACTCCACGTGAAGGTTTTGTTGAAGCGAATGCTCAATCGGGTACAGCTCGTGCATTAGTTAATGCAATGGTTATCGGTGTTACTGAAGGCTTCACTAAGAAATTACAACTAGTGGGTGTTGGTTACAGAGCTCAAGTTAAAGGCAACGTAGTTGCATTAAGCTTAGGTTTCTCTCACCCTGTGGAGCACACTTTACCAGCAGGTATTACTGCTGAATGCCCTTCACAAACGGAAATCGTTTTAAAAGGTGCTGACAAGCAGTTAATTGGTCAAGTTGCAGCAGATATTCGTGCTTATCGCCGTCCTGAACCTTATAAAGGTAAAGGTGTACGTTACTCTGATGAAGTAGTACGTATGAAAGAGGCTAAGAAGAAATAATTAAGGTAACACTATGGATAAGAAATCAGCTCGTATCCGTCGTGCAGCTCGTGCACGTCATATGATGAGAGAGCAAGGTGTAACTCGTCTAGTTATTCACCGTACTCCGCGTCATATCTACGCACAAGTTATTGCACCAAACGGTTCAGAAGTGCTTGCCGCTGCTTCAACTGTTGAAAAAGCAATTCGTGAGCAAGTTAAATATACCGGTAATAAAGATGCCGCAGCAGTAGTAGGTAAACTTGTTGCTGAGCGCGCATTAGCAAAAGGCGTTAAAGACGTTGCTTTTGACCGTTCCGGTTTTAAATATCATGGTCGTGTCCAAACTTTAGCGGACGCTGCACGTGAAGCTGGTCTACAGTTCTAATGAGGTAAATTGAGATGTCAAACATCGAAAAACAAGCTGGTGAACTGCAAGAGAAGCTAATCGCAGTAAACCGTGTATCAAAAACTGTAAAAGGTGGTCGTATTATGAGCTTTACTGCTTTAACAGTAGTAGGCGATGGTAACGGTCGCGTAGGTTTTGGTTATGGTAAAGCTCGTGAAGTTCCGGCAGCGATCCAAAAAGCGATGGAAAAAGCACGTCGCAATATGATTAATGTCGCTTTAAATGAAGGTACATTACAACACCCAGTTAAAGGTGTTCACACTGGTTCTCGCGTATTTATGCAACCAGCTAGCGAAGGTACAGGTATCATCGCAGGTGGTGCAATGCGTTCAGTGTTAGAAGTTGCTGGTGTACGTAACGTTCTTTCTAAAGCGTATGGTTCAACCAACCCAATCAACGTTGTTCGTGCAACTATTGATGCATTAGCAAATATGAAATCACCAGAAATGGTTGCTGCTAAACGTGGCAAAACCGTTGATGAAATTTTGGGGTAATTGATAATGGCTAAAACTATTAAAGTAACTCAAGTTCGTAGCTCAATTGCTCGTTTACCGAAGCACAAAGCTACCTTGCGTGGTCTTGGTCTTCGCCATATGCACCATACTGTTGAGTTAATCGATACTCCGGCAGTACGTGGTATGATTAACCAAGTTTCATACATGGTTAAAGTGGAGGAGTAAGAGATGCGTTTAAATACTCTATCTCCGGCTGAAGGTGCTAAGCACAGCGCAAAACGCCTTGGTCGTGGTATTGGTTCAGGTTTAGGAAAAACTGGTGGTCGTGGTCATAAAGGTCAAAAATCTCGTACTGGCGGCGGTGTTCGTCGTGGTTTCGAGGGTGGCCAAATGCCATTATACCGTCGTTTACCAAAATTTGGTTTCACTTCAATGAAATCAGCTGTAACTGCTGAAGTTCGTTTAAACGAATTAACAAAAGTTGAAGGAAATGTTGTCACTTTAGAAGCATTAAAAGCTGCAAACATTTTAACTAAAGATATTCAATTCGCTAAAGTTATCTTAGCTGGTGAAGTGAAATCTGCAGTTACTGTACGTGGTTTACGTGTAACTAAAGGTGCAAAAGCAGCAATCGAAGCTGCTGGCGGTTCAGTTGAGGAATAATTAGCAAATGGCTAAACAACCAGGTTATCAAAGCAGAAGTACTAATAGTGGTACTGGTGAACTAAAAAGCAGATTGCTTTTTGTATTAGGTGCACTTATCGTTTATCGTATTGGTTCTTTTATTCCGCTTCCTGGTATTGATGCCGCCGTGCTAGCTCAATTAGTTGAACAACAAAAAGGCACCATCATTGATATGTTAAACATGTTCTCTGGTGGTGCATTGAGCCGAGCATCAATTTTAGCATTAGGTATCATGCCATATATCTCGGCATCTATCGTAATGCAGTTGCTTGCTACGGTTTCACCTGCCTTAGCAGAATTGAAAAAAGAAGGCGCAGCAGGACAAAGAAAAATCACCAAGTATACTCGTTATGCAACGGTGGTTTTTGCTACTATCCAAGCTATCGCAATTTCTACCGGTTTACCGAATATGTTGCCACAGTTAGTGCCAAATATCGGTTTTACTTTTTACTTCACTGCAGTAGTGAGTCTTGTAACCGGAACCATGTTCTTAATGTGGTTAGGTGAGCAAATTACTGAAAGAGGTATTGGTAACGGTATCTCAATTCTTGTTTTTGGTGGTATTGTTGCAGGATTGCCGCATGCAATCATCGAAACAGTTGAGCAAGCTCGTCAAGGACAAATGCATCCTTTAGTTCTTCTACTAATCGCTGCTATTGTTTTTGCAGTAACTTATTTTGTTGTCTTCGTAGAACGTGGACAACGTAGAATTCGTGTTGAATATGCTAAGCGTCAACAAGGACGTCAAATTTTAGGTGGTCATTCAACTCACTTACCATTAAAAGTTAATATGGCAAACGTAATGCCAGCAATTTTTGCTTCAAGCATTATTTTATTCCCAGCTACATTGACACAATGGTTTGGTCAGAATGATAAGTTTGAGTGGTTAAATGACTTATCAATGTTGTTGAATCCTGGACAGCCTTTATATCTTCTTGTTTATGCGGTAGCGATTATTTTCTTCAGTTTCTTCTATACTGCAATGCAATATAATCCACGTGATACAGCAGATAATCTAAAAAAATCTGGTGCATTTATCCCAGGAATTAGACCAGGTGAACAAACATCACGTTATATTGATAAAGTAATGACTCGCTTAACATTAATTGGCGGTCTTTATGTAACGTTCGTATGTTTAGTCCCTTACATTATGACATCAGCATGGGATGTTAAATTCTACTTCGGTGGTACTTCCTTATTAATCGTTGTTGTTGTAATTATGGATTTTATCGTGCAAGTTCAGAGTCACTTAATGTCGTCTCAATATGAATCTGCGTTAAAAAAAGCAAACCTTAAAGGTTTTGGACAGTAATTGTTCATTTAAGTAAAAAGGATAAGCAATGAAAGTTCGTGCTTCCGTTAAGAAGATGTGTCGTAACTGTAAAATTGTTAAACGTGAAGGTGTTGTTCGCGTATTATGCAGCGACCCTAAACATAAACAACGTCAAGGTTAATTAACATTTCTTCTTGCAAAGAACCGGTTGAGTAGTTATACTACTCAACTCATTTATGTCCTTGGTATTCTGTTTGAGTATCCTGAAAACGGGCTTTTCAAGATCAGAATACCAAATTAGTTAAAATAATAGGAGTGCATAGTGGCCCGTATTGCAGGCATTAACATTCCTGATCACAAACACGCTGTAATCGCTTTAACTGCAATTTACGGTATCGGTAAAACTCGTTCTAAAAGCATTTGTGCTGCAGCGGGTATTGCTGAAGATGTTAAGATCAGCGAATTGTCTGAAGAGCAGATTGACAAACTGCGTGACGAAGTTGGTAAATTTACCGTTGAAGGTGACTTACGTCGTGAAGTAACACTAAACATCAAACGTCTTTTAGACTTAGGTTGTTACCGTGGTTTACGTCATCGTCGTAGTTTACCGGTACGTGGTCAACGTACTAAAACTAATGCGCGTACCCGTAAGGGTCCACGTAAGCCGATCAAAAAATAGTCGGGGTAAATAAAGAATGGCTAAAACACCAGTTCGTGCACGTAAACGTGTAAAAAAACAAGTTGTAGATGGCGTAGCACACATTCACGCATCTTTCAATAATACAATCGTTACCATTACTGACCGTCAAGGTAATGCTTTAGCTTGGGCTACAGCAGGTGGTTCAGGTTTCCGTGGTTCTCGTAAATCTACCCCGTTCGCTGCACAAGTTGCTGCAGAACGTTGTGCTGAAATCGTTAAAGAATTCGGCTTAAAGAACTTGGAAGTTATGGTTAAAGGTCCGGGTCCGGGTCGTGAATCAACAATCCGTGCATTAAATGCAGCGGGTTTCCGTATCACGAACATCACTGATGTGACTCCGATTCCTCATAACGGTTGTCGTCCACCGAAAAAACGTCGTGTTTAATGGCGTAATAGGATAGTTGGAGAAAGAAAATGGCAAGATATTTGGGCCCTAAACTCAAGCTCAGCCGTCGTGAAGGCACTGATTTATTCCTTAAATCAGGTGTGCGTGCGATTGATTCAAAATGTAAAATTGATACAGCACCAGGTCAACACGGTGCTCGTAAACCGCGTTTGTCTGACTATGGTAGTCAATTACGTGAAAAACAAAAAGTTCGTCGTATCTATGGTATTTTAGAACGTCAATTCCGTAACTACTATAAAGAAGCAAACCGTTTAAAAGGTAATACTGGTGAAAACTTACTAGTATTATTAGAAGGTAGATTGGATAACGTTGTTTATCGCATGGGATTTGCTGCAACTCGCGCAGAAGCTCGTCAATTAGTGAGCCACAAAGCGATTGTCGTAAATGGTCGTGTTGTAAATATCCCATCTTTCCAAGTTTCTGTAAATGATGTAGTTGCTGTTCGTGAGAAATCTAAAAAACAAGCACGTATTAAAGCATCATTAGAATTAGCAGAACAAAGAGAAAAACCAACTTGGTTAGAAGTTGATTCTGCAAAAATGGAAGGTGTGTTCAAACGTGTTCCTGAACGTTCTGATTTATCAGCAGACATTAACGAACATCTGATCGTTGAGCTTTACTCTAAATAATAGTTAAGCTTAAAAGCAAAGAGAGGATAAAATGCAGGGTTCTGTTACAGAATTTTTAAAGCCACGCTTAGTAGATATCGAGCAAATTAGCTCTACTCATGCTAAGGTGATCTTAGAACCGTTAGAGCGTGGCTTTGGTCATACTCTAGGGAATGCATTACGTCGTATCCTTCTGTCTTCAATGCCAGGTTGTGCTGTAACTGAAGTAGAAATTGATGGCGTACTGCACGAATATAGTAGTAAAGAAGGTGTTCAGGAAGATATTCTTGAAGTTCTTTTAAACCTTAAAGGTCTAGCGGTTAAAGTACAGAATAAAGATGATGTTATTCTGACATTAAATAAATCTGGAATTGGCCCTGTTGTTGCAGCAGATATCACCCACGATGGTGATGTTGAGATTGTTAATCCATCACATGTAATCTGTCACTTAACAGACGAAAACGCATCTATTAATATGCGTATTCGTGTTCAACGTGGTAGAGGTTATGTACCTGCATCTGCTCGTACTCATTCACAAAATGAAGATCGTCCAATTGGTCGTTTATTAGTAGACGCTTGTTATAGTCCAGTTGACCGTATTGCTTACAATGTTGAAGCAGCACGTGTTGAACAACGTACTGACTTAGATAAACTAGTTATCGAGTTAGAAACTAACGGGACTATTGATCCGGAAGAAGCAATTCGTCGTGCAGCAACAATTTTAGCAGAGCAACTCGATGCATTCGTTGATTTGCGTGATGTTCGTCAACCTGAAGTCAAGGAAGAAAAACCGGAATTTGATCCGATTTTATTACGTCCTGTTGATGACTTAGAGTTGACAGTTCGTTCTGCTAACTGTTTGAAAGCAGAAACAATTCACTATATCGGTGACTTAGTACAACGTACAGAAGTTGAGTTATTAAAAACGCCTAATCTTGGTAAGAAATCTCTTACTGAAATTAAAGACGTTCTCGCTTCACGTGGCTTGTCACTTGGTATGCGCCTTGAGAATTGGCCACCAGCAAGTATTGCTGAAGACTAGTTTGGTCATAGGTTAAGATTTTTCTGAGAAGGATAAGATCATGCGCCATCGTAAGAGTGGTCGTCAACTAAACCGTAATAGCAGCCATCGCCAAGCGATGTTCCGTAACTTAGCAAGTGCTTTAGTTAGTCATGAAATCATCAAGACTACTTTACCAAAAGCTAAAGAATTACGTCGTGTAGTTGAACCGTTAATTACATTAGCAAAAGAAGATAGCGTTGCAAACCGTCGTTTAGCATTCGCTCGTACTCGTAACATCGAAACTGTTGCGAAATTATTCAATGAATTAGGTCCACGTTTTGCTCAACGTGCAGGTGGTTACACCCGTATCTTAAAATGTGGTTTCCGTGCAGGTGACAACGCTCCAATGGCATACATTGAGTTAGTTGATCGTCCAGAAGTTGCAGAAGCGGCAGCGGAATAATAATTTGTTATAAAATAAAAAGGCTCACTGATGTGAGCCTTTTTTATATTTCGTTTCTAGAATTCAGCTTCAGCTCTGAATGTCATTTTTTCACCTGTGATAGGGTGCGTAATCGTAAGTTCTTCTGCATGTAAGCATAAGCGAGGTGACATTGATTTAGCTTGTGGGTGAGAATAAAACTTATCCCCTAAAATGGGATGTCCAAGTGCGAGAGTATGTAAACGAAGTTGATGTGAACGTCCTGTGATTGGAGTCAGTTTAACTCGAGTGCAGTTAGTAGGTAATCGTTCTAAAACTTCATAAAACGTGACCGCTCTTTTGCCAAATACAAAATCAATGCGTTGACGGGGGCGATTTTCCCAATCACAAATCATTGGAAGATTAATTTTTCCACTATCTTGTTCTAAGTGTCCCCATACTAAAGCGTGATAATATTTCTTTGGCTCACGTTCACGGAATTGACGTTTCAACTCTTTATCCGCCGCTTTACTTAATGCAAACAGAATAATACCACTTGTGGCCATATCTAAACGGTGTGCAGGTTCACAAAATCCAAATTTCTCTTTTACCCGACTCATTGCACTGTCATAGTATTCTGGTTGATTGCCAGGAACTGAAAGTAAACCACTTGGCTTGTTTACCACGCAGATATAATTATCTTGGTAGATAATATCTAAATAAGGTTCTAAAGGGGGATGGTATTCAATAAGTGCCATATTATTCCTTGTTTGTCACTATTACCCGAAGGCTATCTAGTCGCCAGCTTGCTTTACTTAACTCTTCCAAAGAAACTAAACGTTGTTGTTCTAATACATCAATTTCCGCCTGTCGGATATTTTTATTTACTGCTTTCAAGGCAATAAGTCGATTGAGCTCATTGCTCAATGTTTGATCTGCTACTTTACTAGCTTCTTGAATTTTAGCCTGTGCGATTTCAGTTATTTTGTGATCGCCTAGTTTAATTAATTGCTCAATATTTGGACGAGCCATTTTAACCATTTTATTTGCAATATCTTTACCTAGCGGCTTAAGTTTATTTTGCAATGTATTAAAATTAACTTGTCCGGCTAGATCGTTTCCTTTGCTATCCAGCAATAAGCGAACAGGCGTAGGCGGAAGAAAACGATTCAGTTGTGCCGATGTCACCAGAAGCGATTAAATCAATGCCTTGACGTATCATTGGATGATCCCAGGTAAGAAATTCTAATTCCTCACGAGCAAGGGCTAGTTGTCGGTCAAAAGTTACTGTGACACCTTCTTCTTTTAGTCCTGGAAAATCAGGAACAAGCATGGTGCCTGTTGGCGTGATGACAATGCTGTTTTCACCTAAATCATCTTGTTCTACACCAATAATATCAAATAAATTCAGTGCAAAATTGACTAATTGTGGCGAATTGTCTGTTTGAGCAATTTCTCCCGCAAGTCGTTGTGCCTTTTCACCACCATTAGAATTTAATTCTAACAAACGATCACGACCTTTTTCCAAGGCTAAACGCAATGCTTTTGCTTGTTTTTGCGTTTGGAGAATGAGTTGCTCAAAATCTGCTTTATTTTCTGACCGCACTTTTAATAAAGTTTCATATTGTTCAAACAATGCCATACCAATAGGGCAAGTTTGTTCAAAAGCATTTAATCCTTCATGATACCAACGTGCTAAATCTTGCTGTGCAGAACCTGATAGGCAGGGTACATAAATTTGTACATCTCGCGTTTGCCCGATGCGATCTAAACGGCCAATACATTGCTCAAGTAAGTCAGGATTTTCTGGTAAATCGAAGAGTACGAGATGACAAGCAAATTGGAAATTTCTGCCTTCAGAAAGAAAAATAAGCCGCTGCACGATCTCGTTCAATGATTGACATCCTTTCATGGAAAACAGCACTGCGAATGGCTTCTTTTTCTCGTAAAATTTGCTCAAGTTGAATTGCCGTTTGTGCTGTTTTACAAATGACTAAGATTTTTTCATTTCGGTGTGATTTTAGGAAATCAATTAACCAATGAATTTTTTCATCAGTCTCAGTCGCATCAATCGTTACTTGGTGATAAAACCGATGTGGAAAACCTTTTACACCTTGGCGTGTATTGCGAAATAAAATACGGCTTGTGCCATGTCTGTCGATGAGATTTTGAATGAGTTCTTGTCGCGCAGCTTGTTTCTCCTCATCATTATGACAGGCTAAAGCTTTGAATAATGGTTCGACATCCTGCTCATTGAGTAAATCAGAAATATGATTTTTTTCGACCGCACTTAGCGGCTTCTCTGAGAGTAAAGATTGCACCGCATCGGCCACAGGTTGGTAATTTTCCTGCTCTTTTAAGAAGGCTTGGTAATCATAAAAACGCTCAGGATCAAGCAAGCGTAATCGTGCAAAATGGCTTTCCAAACCCAGTTGTTCAGGCGTTGCGGTAAGTAATAAAACAGACGGAATAGCGTTCGCTAATTGTTCCACCAATAAATAAGCTGCACTCGGCGCATTTTCAGACCAAGCCAAATGATGTGCTTCATCGACAATTAAACAGTCAAATTCAGCTTCAATAGCTTGTTGTACGCGATGAGGATGTGCTTTCAACCAATCTAATGCACAAATAATTAAACTTTCCGTGCTAAATGGATTGATCGCTTGTTCGGCAAAATCTTCACAACGTTCTTCATCAAATAATGAAAAATGTAGATTAAAACGACGAAGCATTTCGACAAGCCATTGATGTTGCAAGGTTTCCGGTACAATAATTAACACACGTTGTACTTTTTCAGCAAAAAGCTGGTTTTGCAAAATCATCCCCGCTTCAATGGTTTTACCTAACCCCACTTCATCCGCTAAGAGCACACGAGGATTGACACGATTTCCTACCTCTTGCGCAATATGAAGTTGATGAGGAATTAAACCCGCACGATTGCCTCGTAAGCCTCGCAAAGGCGATTGAAATTGAGCTTGTTGATGCAGAAGGGTTTGATAGCGCAACGCAAAATGTTCACTACGGTCAATTTGTGATGAAAAGAGACGATCTTTTGCTTGGCTAAAAGAAATTATCGGAGAAAGTTCTTTTTCATTGATGATAATATCTTCACCTTGTTCATTTTTGACTAAATAAAATAAGAGACCATTCATTTCCTGAACATCAAGAACTTCACCTTGCCAACCTGCTTGGTGATGAAGTTGTTCCCCTTTATTCAATTCAATTCGGGTTAATGGTGCTTGTGCCACTGCATAAATTCGGGTTTCATCTGTGGCAGGAAAGTGAAGGGTAATAGAGCGGAAATCTAAGGCGGTAATCATCCCTAATCCGAGGCTATTTTCTGTTTCGCTAATCCAACGTTGACCGATTGCAAATGACATCATCTTCCTCTTAATGAATCTATTAAAATGGGGCGATATTGTAGTCTGATTATAAGGGAAAGCAAGGTATGCACATCTAAAAGTATGAAAAATAAAGTGTGATTTATCTCACAATAATCAAATTAAATACCCGCTATGCTTTACTTTTAAAAAAGTGCGGTGTAAAAATGGTGTACTTTTTATAAAACAGGAGTGTTCCATGAATTGGACAGAACGACTTAAAGAAGAATTTTTATCCGGTTGGAAGCCTTTTGAAGTGGCATGGGTAGTTATTTTCCTTGCCGCACAAATTATTGCTTATGTTCTTTCACCGGATAGTCCATTAGGCATGATTTCGGGGATTGCAGGTATTCTCTGTGTGGTATTGGTGAGTAAAGGGAAAATTAGTAACTATTTCTTTGGGCTTATTTTTGCTTACACCTATTTTTATGTCGCATGGGGAAACAATTTCCTAGGTGAAATGAATACGGTGCTCTATGTGTATATTCCATCACAATTTATCGGTTATTTTATGTGGAAACAACACATGCAAAACGATAATGGCGGTGAAAGTGTGATTGCAAAAGCCTTAACACCAAAAGGTTGGGCTATTTTACTCGTGAGTGTGGGAATTGGTACATTCTGCTTTGTACAGGCTTTAAAGGCAGCAGGCGGGAGTTCTACGGGATTAGATGGCTTAACCACGATTATCACCGTAGCAGCACAATTATTGATGATTTTGCGTTATCGTGAGCAATGGTTATTATGGATTGTCTTAAATGTGCTTTCTATTTTGCTTTGGGCAGAACAGCCAGCGATGTACTTAATGTATAGTGCTTACTTACTTAACTCATTATATGGTTATTACAACTGGACGAAACTCGTCAAATCGGAAAGCCACTAATCACATCAATAAAAAAGGGCATAGTAATATGCCCTTACATTTTCAAATAAAATGCCTTCGTTAACGCAATAAATGCTTCGGTGTACTGATTATTTTCGTCATAAATTACCAGGCTATCTTTTACCTGTGGTAAATGCTCTTGGCTAAACGTGAGTAACATCCGTTGTGGAGCTTTCCCTGTTTTTGTAATGATATCAGTCTGCTTGATGCAATAAAGTGCGGTTGAATTTATCAATGTTTTTCCCGCTTCATAAGGCAAGACAAAACTGATCTTTCCTTTTTCGGATAAACAACTTGCTGCCCAATTTAACCAATCTAAATGGCCTTGTTGAACATAACGGGCAAGAGCACGCTCATCATTTTTACATTCCACACCTTGCGCAAAATAAGGCGGATTAGTCACAATTAAATCAAATGGATGTGCTGTTTGTTGACAATAGGTTTGCACATCTTGGTGTGTTAAATGAAGACGATTGTGCCATGGCGAAGCCTTAAAGTTTTCTTGCGCTTGTTGAGCGGCGAGGGGATCGAGTTCAACGGCTTCAATTTGGCAATGCTTATGACTTCGTTGGGCGAGCATTAATGCAACCAAGCCTGTGCCAGTCCCCATATCAAGAATACGCTGACAATCAGACACATCCGCCCAAGCACCAAGTAAAATGCCGTCAGTGCCGACTTTCATTGCACAATGTTGTTGATTAATATGGAATTGTTTGAAGGTAAAGCTGCTCATAAAATCTTGCGGAAAATGACCGCACTTTCAGGTATAATCAGCCCCAATTTTAACAAATTAACGTAAAATAATGAATTTATCCCCATTTGAAGAATTCGATCTTTCCCCTGAATTATTAAAGGCCTTAGAAAAGAAAGGTTATACTCGCCCAACTGCCATCCAATTAGAAGCGATTCCGGCTGCAATGGAAGAGCGTGATGTGTTAGGTTCTGCACCAACAGGTACAGGTAAAACTGCTGCATTTTTATTGCCAGCGATTCAGCATTTATTGGATTATCCCCGTCGTAAACCTGGTGCGCCTCGCATTTTAATTTTAACACCAACTCGTGAGTTAGCGATGCAGGTTGCGGAACAAGCGGAAGAATTGGCGCAATTCACGCATTTGAAGATTGCTACGATTACAGGCGGTGTAGCGTATCAAAATCATGGGGAAGTGTTTAATTCAAATCAGGATATCGTGGTGGCAACACCAGGACGTTTATTGCAATACATCAAAGAAGAGAACTTTGATTGTCGCGCGGTAGAAATGCTGATTTTTGATGAAGCAGATCGCATGTTGCAAATGGGCTTTGGGCAAGATGCGGAGAAAATTGCGGCTGAAACACGTTGGCGTAAACAAACTTGATGCCGAGCCAAGTCGCCGTGAGCGTAAGAAAATCAACCAGTGGTATTATCATGCCGACAGCAATGAACATAAAATCAAGTTGCTTGCGCGTTTTATAGAAACCGAGAACGTGAGTCGCGGCATTGTGTTTGTCCGTCGTCGTGAAGATGTGCGTGAGCTTTCTGAAACTTTGCGTAAACGTGGCATTCGCTCTACTTATCTAGAAGGCGATATGGCGCAAACGCAACGTAATAATGCCATTGATAAATTGAAATCCGGGATTGTCACTGTGTTAGTGGCTACTGATGTGGCTGCTCGAGGCATTGATATCGATGATGTGACACATGTCATGAATTTCGATTTGCCTTACAGCGCAGATACCTATTTACATCGTATTGGTCGTACGGCTCGCGCAGGGAAAAAGGGTACAGCAGTTTCTTTTGTGGAAGCCCATGATTACAAATTGCTCGGTAAAATTAAACGCTATACGGAAGAGCTTTTGAAAGCACGTATTTTAGAAGGATTAGAGCCTCGCACTAAACCACCAAAAGATGGGGAAGTAAAATCCATGTCTAAAAAGCAAAAAGCGCGTATTAAAGAAAAGCGTGAAGAAAAGAAAAAATCAGAGGTGAAGAAGAAAGCCAAATTACGTCATAAAGATACGAAAAATATTGGTAAACGCCGTAAACCAAGCACAGAAAAAACAGATGAGAAATAATAAAAAAATAACCGCCACTTATTAAGTGCGGTTATTTTTTTGACTATTTATTGACTTGGCTACCGATTACGCCACCTAATGCGGCACCACCTAATGTGGTCGCGGTATTACCACCAAGCATATAGCCTGCTGCACCACCAATAGCTGCACCAGCTGTTGTATTTTTTTGTGTACGGTTCATATTTCCACATGCAGCAAGGGAAATAACAGTCATCGCGATAACAAGTGATTTTCCAATTAATTTCATAGGATCTCTCCGTGTTTAACATATAAAACTATCCATATTGATAGTACTCCATAAGACAAACGGATATGAATGAAAGTTCAAAAATATGCGTTTTTCGATGTTTTTTTGAACAATTAAATATATTGAATATTAATCTTTAGCTTGATCTAATACTTTCGCAATCACTTTCAAATATTCAATCGCCAATCCATGGTGTCCTGTACTCGCATTAAATACTAAATCTTCACTTAATACACCACAAGGTATATCCTCTGGGATTTTACCGTCCTCATAAGCTTGATAATCTTCTCGCCAGTCACCATCAAAATAATTGTTCTGCGTCGGCTAAGAAACTCTCTGCTTCATTAAGAAGGTTTTCCATTTCTGAAATTTTATCTAAGCGTGATTGAGGTAACATAGGTTTCTCCAAAATAAGGTAAAAATAAACCGCACTTTATGTGAACAAAGTGCGGTGAGTTTATCATACGTTTTTAGACTTACACATCATAAGTAGTAGATGCAGTATTACCGCCGCGACCTGTCCAGTTGGTGTGGAAGAATTCACCACGTGGTTTATCAGTACGCTCATAAGTATGTGCGCCGAAGTAGTCACGTTGTGCTTGCAATAAGTTTGCTGGCAAACGGGCTGAAGTGTAACCGTCTAAGAAGGTAATCGCAGATGCCATACATGGCATTGGAATGCCCACTTCGATAGATTTTGCCACCACTTTACGCCAGTCACTTAATGCGTTTTCTAAAATGCCTTTGAAGTAGCTATCTGAACCCAAGAAGATTAAATCTGGATTTGCTTCATATGCATCACGAATGTTACCTAAGAAACGGCTACGGATAATACAACCTTCACGCCATAATAATGCGGTTGCACCGTAGTTGATGTTCCAGCCAAATTGTTCAGAGGCTTCACGAATCAGCATAAAGCCTTGTGCGTAAGAAATGATTTTAGACGCTAATAAGGCTTTACGTACCGCTTCAATCCACACTTTTTTATCGCCTTCAACCGGTTGAATTGTTTTGCCAAATAATTGGTTAGCGGCAACACGTTGATCTTTAAAGGAAGATACGCAACGAGCAAAGACAGATTCAGTGATTAAGGTTAATGGAATACCGAAATCTAATGCATTGATACCCGTCCATTTACC
>JAGZRA010000027.1:0-30857 GCA_018381885.1 Parahaemophilus parainfluenzae
GACTCATCGGTGAATTCCAAACGGTCAAAAGCAAGTAAATCTCGGCCATAAAAGGTTAAGTTATCTTTCACTAACGAGGCGATAAAACCCTTTTCCACACGATATTGGTAAGTCATCGATTCATCTACTGGTAAACCTGAGCCTGCACAATGCAAAAAATCGATACCATAACCTAAGATTTTAAGTAAATGAAATTCAAATAGACGCAGTGTAGGCTCAACCTGTGGTTGAGTAGCTAAGCCTGTTAAGCATTGAAGATAATGCTGAAAAAGTTGTGGATTGGCCGTTTCGGGCTCGATCACTCGAGTAATCAGCTCATTTACATAAAACCCGCTATATAAAGCCGTTTGCTGCAAAGGCAACGTAATTGCTGCGGGCTCTGCTTTCGTGAGCGTTTTTAATGCGCCTTTTCCTGACCAACGAAGAAGTAATGGCGTAAAAGGCTGTAAGACAGATTTCCATGCCGAACGTTTTGCACGTGCACCTTTTGCAATAACCGTCAAACGCCCCGTTTCTTCAGTGAATAAATCCACTAAAAGGCTAGTTTCACTATAAGGACGACGATGTAACACAAAGCCGCGTTGGAGATCCATACAAGAATTATTTGCCTGATTTTAATTCACTTGGTTGTTCAACACAGCGTTCTGCGAGCACTTCACCTACGCTAGTTTGTAATTGACTGAAGTCATCACGCTCCTGCCAATACCAACGAATATTCGCATAATTTCTCCCACGCTCAGAAATCACTCGTGTCAATTTTTCGGTTACATCATTAAAAGTAACGGTCACCTGGCTGAGTGTTTTTTTACTTTTCTGTTTTTGCTTGGTATGAACCACACTCACTTCTTTATTGCCTTTACACAAATAAACCGTCGCCGAACCCTTTTGGGATTTTTTATCAACGGTTTGCACTTTCATTTTCTGTGGTGCTGGTTTGCTTAATTCAACATTTTGTGAACAAGCAGAAAGACAAAGTGCGGTCAAAATTACGCTTAATTTTTTTAACATGAATTCTATTTCCATCAAGGGTTGTTTATGATTGCTCACTTTACGAAATGAGCAAGGATAAACAATCTTATCTAGAAAAATGGGCGATTACTCGCCCACTAAAAATTATTTTTTATACTGATATGAACCATCGGCTTGACGAATGAACTTACCGCCATTTGATAAACGCAGCTCACTCACTCGGCCTTGACTATTCACAGATACCTGTACTTTATCACCAGGCTTGAAACTGCTTAATGCATTACCTGCACCGCTTGCTTTTGTCATCGCATTCACATCTGAAATATTCAGTTTATTATCACGGAATACTTGCATCAGTGAAACACCTTGAGGCACAGTTAATGTTTTTGTTGCACCTGTTGAAGCGGTTTGTACTGCTGGTTCAGCTGCTTTCACCGCATTGTGGGTTGCTGATTTCGCTTCCACAATTTGAACCTTACTGTCTTTAGTCGCAACCGGTTTCGCTTCTTGAATTTTGCTTGACTCTTTTTTCACGGTTTGAGTCGGCTGAACTGTTGCTTTTTCAGCTACAGGTTTAGGTTGTTTTTTATCTTGAACCACCGATGTTTGTTCACGACGAGGTTCTGCTTTATGCTCAACTGTTGCGGTATGTTTTTCTACAGCTGGTTGTACTGTTTTCACGGGTTCTTTAACTGGTGCAGGAGCAACAGCTGGTTGAACTGGTGCTGGTTGAGTTGCTGGTTGTTGAGCAACAGTTTGTTGTGCAGGCTCTGCAGGTTGTGATTTTGCAGCATCTGCTTTATCGCCTACGTACTCCATGGCTGGAGGTGTATCTGATTTAGCGTCATTTGCTGTTTGTTCCGTTGTTGCCGGCGCTGCATTGTTATTGTTATCTAATACAGTGGTTTCAACCGGTTGAGACTGATCCAATGATTGGAATTGAACCGGAATTTCATTGCTGTTTTGTTGTTCAAAAGACTCTACCGTATCTGAGTTTGGTTTTAGGGTGAAGAAAATGATCAGCAAGACCACTAACCCCAAGATAGCAATAAATAAACGGCGATGTTTTTCTGGTAACATTTGTAGAACCTTCCATTTTTCAGGTGATTTCAAGCTTGCTGCTGCAGCTGTTGCTGGTGCAACTGTTTCTGCTTGAGTTTTCACTTCTTCCACAATCTCTTCTGCAGGTGAATTTTCAAAAATCACTTTTTCTTCCGCTGCGTTTTCTACTTGAACATTTTCAACGGGCTCTTGAGCACCGAAAGCACTTGATTGCACTGATTGTTCAGTATTTTCACTTTGGAATGTTTGAGAAGGTGAAAAAGGTTGGCTTGCTGCCGCACCAAAAGTTGGTTCGCGACGAACATGGAATTGTGTATCAGGCTGTTCTTTTTTACCAAATAAACCTTTGGCTTTATCAAAAATTGAGCTACTTTGTTGAACCGGTTTTCTTGGTGTCACAGAGTCAGAGTGATTAAATCCTAAATCTAATTCATTTTGAGATGAATTGTCGTTAGGTTGATTTTTATTATCCACGGTATTACCTCGATTTGCTAAACTAAAGATCGCACAAAAGTGCGGTGAAAAATTGAATCGTATTTTATCGGATCTTACGCTGTGTATAAAGTCTTATTTGGCTCTCCACCGATTTCTCGTGCTAATTTGGGTACTAAATAGCCAGAAGTGAGCGCCTGTAATTCTTTATAAATTTGTAACGCTTTCTCATCTGAAATATAGAAATGGCTCGCCCCCTGCACTTTATCCAACAAATGCAAGTAATAAGGCAGAATACCCGCTTGAAACAGCTGATCGCTTAATACTTTTAATGTATGTGGGTTATCATTCACATCCTTTAAAAGGACTGATTGATTGAGTAACGTGACTTTAGCGCCGGCCAGTTTTTGCATAGCGAAAGCGAGCGCCTCATCAATTTCATTTGGGTGATTGATATGCGTGACAAACACTGTTTGTAATGAGCTTTTTAGTAATAAATCACAAAATTCATCCGTAATGCGCTCCGGAATCACGACTGGCAAACGAGAGTGAATACGCAAACGCTGTAAGTGCGGTATTTTTTCAAGGCGTTCTAATAGCCATGCCCATTCACTATCCTTTGCCATCATCGGATCGCCACCCGAAAAAATCACTTCTTCAATTTCTGAATGGGCCGCAATATAGTCTATTGCTTGTTGCCAACTCGTTTTATTGCCTGGGTTTTGATCATAAGGGAAATGACGACGGAAACAATAACGACAGTTAACCGCACAGCCTCCTTTTGCCATGAACAGCAAGCGATTTTGATATTTATGCAGAATATTAGGCACTGCATTTTTTTGCTGCTCATCTAAAGGATCTTGGCTAAACCCTTCGGCCTCAATAAATTCTTGTTGAGCTGTCATCACTTGTAAAAAAAGTGGGTCTTTCGGATTCCCTTTTTCCATTTTTTCAACAAAAGGTAAAGGCACTCGCATAGTAAAAAGTTTACGAGCAGCGATATCCTCGGCAAAATCTTCAACGGGCAAATTTAAGGTTTTTAACAAAATTTTCGGATCAGAAATCGCATTTTTTAGGGTTTCTAACCAATTTTGTTCTTCTCTAATCGCAATATTTCGGGTTAAAATACGCACTTTCAAACAATCTCTATTTTTTAGGATATTTTTAATATGGCTACATATACTACCAGTGATTTCAAACCAGGTCTAAAATTTATGCAAGACGGTGAGCCTTGTGTGATCGTTGAAAACGAATTCGTTAAACCAGGTAAAGGCCAAGCTTTTACTCGTACTCGTATTCGTAAATTAATTTCAGGCAAAGTATTAGATGTAAACTTCAAATCTGGTACTTCGGTTGAAGCTGCTGATGTTATGGATCTTAACCTCACTTATTCATACAAAGATGATGCATTCTGGTACTTCATGCACCCAGAAACATTTGAACAATACTCTGCTGATGCAAAAGCAGTGGGTGATGCAGAAAAATGGTTATTAGACCAAGCAGATTGTATCGTGACTTTATGGAACGGTGCGCCAATTACTGTCACTCCACCAAACTTCGTAGAATTAGAAATCATCGATACTGACCCTGGTCTTAAAGGTGATACTGCGGGTACAGGCGGTAAACCAGCAACATTAAGTACTGGTGCTGTGGTGAAAGTACCTCTTTTCGTTCAAATCGGTGAAGTAATTAAAGTCGATACTCGTTCAGGCGAATACGTTTCTCGTGTGAAATAATCTTTCATTGAGAGATAAAAAGAGCGGTCAATATTTGATAAATATTGACCGTTTTTTATTGCTTGCATATTAGTTTCAGAAAGATAAAAAATGCGGTTATTTCTAACCGCACTTTAATTGATTATTTCGCTTTTGAGCCTTCTAAATCTAAAGAAGGTTTTCTATCTGAGTTCACACAAATGATTTGTGCCGCCGCATAAAGCGTTGTATTAGGTTTTAAGCTAATTGTGTATTTCTCTTGTTTTTTCGGTGCAGCACGTAAACCTTCACCCCAGAAATCATCATAAAAATCAGTACGAACTTGGGTTAAATGGTAGTTCTTACAGTTTAAGATTTTATATTGGCGAACAGAACGTGCATAACGTTTTTTCTCATTTGGATACACATATAAACCTTTATCCAAATTCACCACCGCATCAAAATGCACTTGGTTTAAATCTTGGTTGTCCACCCAAATTGAATCGGTATCAATGTAGTAATTTTTATCTTTTACTAATCGCACATACCCTACTCTATCTTTTGAAGGGGGCGTTAATGTCACCTCTTCTTGTGTAACTGGCGATTGAACAGCTGAACAACCTGCTAAAAGGGCTACACCTAAAATCGTTAATGCTAATTTTTTCATTTTTCCTCCTTAAAGCTTTCTAAAGCCTGCTGTTAATCTTTTTATACCTTAGCTTAATATTTTACCGTATGTCCATATCCTTCAAGGATTGTTTTAATATGCTCAAGTGATTCTTTTGTCGGCGGTAAAACATCTTCGAGCTCATAGTCAAAGCCAAGGGTTTTCCATTTATGAGCGCCTAATCGATGATAAGGGAGAAGTTCGACTTTTTCAATATTGGTCATACCTTCAATAAACTGTCCGAGTAGATGAACATCATGATCGTTATCGGTATAACCTGGAACGACTACATAACGAATCCAAGTGCGCTGATTACGTTTTTGCAGATATTTCGCAAATTCCAACGTACGTTTATTCGGCACACCGATCAGATTTTGGTGTACTTTGTCGTTCAGTTCTTTTAAATCAAGCAAAACAAGATCGGTTACATCGATCAGTTCATCAATAATATGGTCATAATGACGTACAAACCCATTGGTATCTAAACAAGTATTAATTCCTTCTGCTTTACAAGCTCGGAACCAATCTCGTACAAACTCAGCTTGAAGAATGGCCTCACCACCTGATGCCGTTACACCACCACCGGTTGCATTCATAAAATGGCGATAGCTCACGACTTCTTTCATGAGTTCTTCTACACTGATTTCGCGACCACCATCAAGATCCCAAGTATCACGATTGTGGCAATATTTGCAACGCATTAAACAGCCTTGCATAAATAAAATAAAACGAATGCCGGGACCATCCACGGTTCCACAGGATTCAAAGGAGTGAATTCTTCCTAGAACAGACATACATAAATTTCCAAAAAAATAAATCTAGCTAAATTTTACCAAAAATATCATCTATAAAAAATGAGCCTGACTTAAAATCAGACTCATAATTAAAATATATTTATCAAAGTGCGGTCATTATTCGCTAACTTTTTGAAAGGTTTGCACCACCGGCGCTTTTTCACAATACTCGACCAATACAGGTACAATTGAGGTAAAGTGTGGTGTTGCAAAATGTTGTTCTAAATCGGCTTTGCTTTTCCATTGCTCAATAAAAACATAATGATTATCTTGTTCAGTATTTTGTTGTAATTCGTAAGATACGCATCCTGTTTCTTGGCGAGTATGCTTAATCAACTCTTGGCATTGAGCTAAAAAATCATTGGTTTTGTCTGCTTTTACTGAAAATTGGGCAATAACTGTTAGCATAATTTGCTCTCCTATATATAAAAAATAAACCACTTATAAAACTAGTCTATAAGTGGTTTGTATTAAAGCATAATTTTATTTAGAACGATTCTGTGAATGTACGAGTTACAACGTCTTGTTGTTGCTCTTTAGTTAAAGAGTTAAAACGCACTGCGTAACCAGATACACGAATAGTTAATTGCGGATATTTATCCGGATTTTCCATCGCATCTAATAACATTTCACGGTTTAACACGTTCACATTTAAGTGTTGACCACCTTCTACTGCGGCTTCATGATGGAAGTAACCATCCATTAAGCCAGCAAGATTGCGACGTTGTGCTTCTGGATCTTTACCTAACGCATTTGGTACGATTGAGAAGGTATAAGAAATACCATCTTTTGCGTAAGCAAATGGAAGTTTAGCAACAGAAGTTAATGATGCTACTGCACCTTTTTGGTCACGACCGTGCATTGGGTTAGCACCAGGTCCGAATGGCGCGCCGGCACGACGACCATCTGGGGTGTTACCTGTTTTCTTACCATAAACCACGTTAGAAGTAATGGTTAATACAGACTGTGTAGGCACAGCATTGCGGTAAGTTTTAAGTTTTTGAATTTTCTTCATGAAACGTTCAACTAAATCACAAGCGATATCATCTACACGGTTATCATTGTTACCATATTGTGGATATTCACCTTCGATTTCAAAGTCGATCGCGACGTTGCTTGCTACAACATTGCCATCTTTATCTTTGATGTCGCCACGAACTGGTTTAACTTTCGCATATTTAATTGCTGAAAGTGAGTCTGCTGCAACAGAAAGACCTGCGATACCACAAGCCATGGTACGGTATACATCACGATCATGTAATGCCATTAATGCGGCTTCGTATGAATATTTATCATGCATATAGTGGATGATGTTTAAGGCAGTCACATATTGTTTTGCCAACCAATCCATAAAGCTGTCCATACGAGTCATGACTGTGTCGAAATCTAACACTTCATCAGTGATTGGTGCAGTTTTCGGACCAACTTGCATACCTAATTTTTCATCGATACCGCCATTGATTGCGTATAACAATGTTTTCGCTAAGTTTGCACGCGCACCGAAGAATTGCATTTGTTTACCAACAACCATTGGTGATACACAACATGCAATTGCGTAGTCATCATTGTTGAAGTCTGGACGCATTAAATCATCGTTTTCGTATTGAACTGATGAGGTATCAATCGATACTTTCGCACAGAAACGTTTGAAGTTTTCAGGTAATTGTTCAGACCAAAGAATTGTTAAGTTTGGTTCTGGAGAAGTACCCATGTTGTAGAGGGTGTGTAAAATACGGAATGTATTTTTGGTTACCAATGTACGGCCGTCTAAACCCATACCTGCGATGGTTTCAGTTGCCCACATTGGGTCACCAGAGAATAATTGATCGTATTCAGGTGTACGTAAGAAACGAACCATACGAAGTTTCATGACTAAGTGGTCAACTAATTCTTGCGCTTCAGTTTCAGTAAGTTTACCTGCTTTTAAATCACGTTCGATATAGATATCGATAAAGGTTGCAGTACGACCAAATGACATCGCTGCACCGTTTTGTGATTTGATTGCGGCTAAGTAAGCAAAGTACATCCATTGAATGGCTTCTTTAGCGTTAGTTGCAGGGTTAGAAATATCGTAACCGTAGCTTGCTGCCATTTGTTTCATTTGGCCTAATGCACGGTGTTGTTCTGCAATTTCTTCACGTAAGCGGATAGTTGCTTCAAGATTTACGCCATCTTCTAAGTCTTTTTGTAAAGAAGTGAATTGTGCGTATTTATCTTTCATTAAGAAGTCAACACCATAAAGTGCGACACGACGGTAGTCACCGATGATACGACCACGACCGTAAGCATCTGGAAGACCAGTTAATACACCTGATTTACGACAACGTAAAATGTCTGGCGTATAAACATCGAATACACCTTGGTTGTGGGTTTTACGATATTCAGTGAAGATTTTTTTCACTTCAGGATCTAATTCACGACCGTAAATTTTGCATGATCCTTCCACCATTTTAATACCACCAAATGGCATAATGGCACGTTTTAATGGAGCATCAGTTTGAAGACCTACGATTTTCTCTAAGTCTTTATTAATATAACCTGGTGCGTGAGAAGTAATCGTTGAAGGCGTATGTTCGTCAAAGTCTAATGGCGCATGTGTGCGGTTTTCAACTTTAATTCCTTCCATAACGGTTTCCCAAAGTTTTGTTGTCGCTTCGGTTGGACCTGCTAAGAAAGAATCATCACCTTCATACGGGGTGTAGTTCTTTTGAATAAAATCACGCACGTTGACGTTTTCTTGCCAATCACCGGCAACGAATCCTGCCCACGCAACTTTTTGTGCTTCATTAAGTTCTGACATAGTCATTTCCTTTTTTAATTGATAAAAAATAAGTCTTGTTTAGTTCGTTAGTACATTAGTGCGCTTTGGTTAAATAACGTTGGAATAAGCCGATACAAACCGCACCACCCACAATGTTTCCTAACGTTACTGGAATCAAATTCTTCACAATGAAATGATAGAGATCTAAATCTGCATATTTCATTGGATCCACACCAATTTGTTGCCAAAATTCTGGCGTACTAGAATGAGCTGTGATAATGCCTAGTGGAATCATAAACATATTTGCCACACAGTGTTCAAAACCAGATGCGACAAATAAACCAATCGGCATGATCATAATAAATGCTTTGTCTGTAACAGTTTTACCGGAATAAGACATCCATACCGCTACACACACCATAATGTTACATAAAATACCAAGGTTAAATGCTTCAAACCAAGTATGATGAATCTTATGTTGAGCGGTTGCCAAAATGGTTAAACCCCATTGACCATTTGCTGCCATGGTTTGTCCCCCAAACCAAATCACTGCAGCAATAAATAAACCGCCCACAAAGTTGCCCAAATATACCACAATCCAATTTCGGATCATTTGAGTTGTGGTTATCTTACCGCCTACGCGGGCAACTAAGGTTAAAGTAGAAGAGGTGAATAATTCAGATCCTAAAATTACCGCCATAATTACGCCTAAAGAGAAGACTAACCCACCGACTAACTTGGTTAATCCCCAAGGCGCTCCTGCGCTTGCTGTTTGTGTCGTCGTATAGAATACAAAGGCTAAAGCAATACAAGCCCCAGCACTAATACCAGACAGAAATGATAAAAATGGGCGTTTTTGCGCTTTATACGCAGCGACGCTTTCAGCATAATCCGTTGCTTCAACTGGTGTGAGAGCAACAGAAGATTGATTTAAATTTTCTGATGCCATATCTAACTCCAAATAGTTGGTTTATTATTTCTTATACTACAACATAGGTATTCCTATACCCATTTGGTATTCTACTCTCTTATAAAACCATTGCAAGAAATCCCCAACTTATTCCAAAAAAATTTGATATTTTGCAAGTTTTGGTAAATTTTCTACTCTAAAATAAAAAAAAGCGAAATATCACTATTCCGCTTTTCATATAAAAATAACAACATTAAAACACGATACGATCTCGGTTTTTCTCTAGCGTAGCTTTGCCAATGCCTTGTACTTCAAGTAGTTGTTCTGCCACAGTGAAATTACCGTGTTTTTCACGGTATTGCACAATGGCTTCTGCTTTTTTTGCCCCAATACCAATCAGCGCTTTTTGAATTTCTGATGCACTGGCAGTATTGATATTTAATTTATCACTCACCGTTTGTTGTACAGTTTGTGATGGTGCTTGTACAGCTGTTTGTTGCTGCACTTGCGTTTGCGGTTGAGCCTGCTCAGATGTCTTTTCTTCTGCAAGCGCTTGTGTGCTCAACATCGCACCTGCAATAAATAATGAACTAAATAAATGTTTCATCAATTTCATAAAAATGCCCTTTATTAACAAATAAGTACCGTTGATTCATATCAACAGTGACATTTTTAAGAAACACGGAAAACACGCAAGAAATCGACCGCACTTTTGCGATCTTGATCGCAAAAATTACATTTAAGCAAATAAAAAAAAGACCTTAGCGCACCACTACAGCTGTGCCACTCGCAATCACCATAAACATACTTTTATTGCTTACTGTTGCGTAATTAATCTCTACGCCAACCACAGCATTAGCCCCTAACGCAATTGCTTTTTCTTCCAACTCTTTCAAGGCATCTTGGCGTGCACGACTAATACGACGCTCATAAACACTCGAACGCCCACCAATCACATCGGTAATGGCCGCAAAAAAATCACGGATGAAGTTTGCCCCAGCAATTACTTCCCCAAAGACGACTTGTTTATATTCTACGATTTGTTTACCTTCAATATTAGGCGTAGTGGTAATAATCATTTTGTATCCTTTAATTCTCGTTAAAAATCAACCGTACTTTAGGCCGTTAATTTTGATTTCAAAACAGCTAATGCCTTCGCACGATGAGAAATTTTCTTTTTCTCTACGGTTTCTAATTCGGCAAAGGTATAGCCTTTTTCAGGGCTAAAAAAGAGCGAGTCGTAACCGAAGCCATTTTCACCTTTTTCTTCATAAATAATCTGCCCGTCACATTCACCTTGAGCAATGATCGGAGAAGGATCGGATGGATGTTGTAATAACACAATCGTGCTCACAAATTTTGCTTGGCGACGTTCAGTCGGTACATCGGCTAATTCTGCCAATAATTTTTCTCGGTTTTTCGCATCAGCTTCGTCACCATCCACACCTGCATAACGAGCAGAATATAATCCAGGCGCACCATTCAACGCATCCACCACAAGACCGGAATCATCTGCAATGGCTGGTAAACCTGATTTTTCAGATGCATAACGTGCTTTCAGAATGGCATTTTCAACAAACGTTAAGCCTGTTTCCTCTGGACTTTCAATGCCTAAATCTGTCTGAGCAATGACTTCAAAACCAAAATCTGCTAATACATCTGCCATTTCTTTTACTTTGCCTTTATTGCCCGTGGCAAGCACAATTTTTTGCTTCATGATTCTGTCCCTCATATCAAACATTGTCTTATTTTAGCACCTCACCAAAAATTTTCGGAATAAATATTGACCTTAACCTTAGGTTAAGGTTTATGATTTGCGCTCATTCAGTTATCACATAGGAGCAAAACATGAAAAAACTTATGACTTTTATTACACTTAGTGCTGCTGCAGTTTCAATTTGTGCCCAAGCGAATGAACAACCGCACCAAGCACACATGAATATGCCAATGTCGACAGGTTCTGCAATGCAACAAGAATTAATGCAAGGTATGAATCAAATGAATCAAGACATGATGGCAGCTGCGCAATATAAAGATCCTGATGTTGCTTTTGCAGCAGGTATGTTGCCACACCATATTGGCGCAGTAAAAATGGCGGAAGTTGAATTAAAATACGGAAAAGATCCTGAGATGCGTAAGCTTGCTGAGAATATTATTAACGCTCAACAGGCAGAAATTGAACAAATGCAAAAATGGCTTAAAGTGCACAATAAAAAATAAAATAACACAAAAAAAGTGCGGTAAATTAACCGCACTTTTTTAATAGAATTAGTTTACTTCTTTTATTCGTAGCTCTTTTGGCACTTCAAAGAACATATTTTCTTCTAAGCCTTGAAGCTCTTCAATAGCATCGGCACCAAATTCTTTTAATCGAGCAATCACGGATTGCACCAACTCTTCTGGTGCTGAAGCCCCCGCAGTCACACCAATTGTTTCAACGCCTTCAAACCAATCTGCTGACACATCATTTGGATCATCAATCAATTTTGATTTCCCCCCCATACGCGATGCCAACTCAGCTAAACGGTTAGAATTTGATGAGTTTTTAGAACCTACAACGACCACTAAATCACATTGTTTCGCTAATTCACGCACCGCTTCTTGTCGATTAGTTGTGGCATAGCAAATATCGTTTTTATGCGGACCTTGAATCGCAGGATATTTGTCTTTCAATGCACTGATAGTTTCCGCCGTATCATCAAGAGAAAGTGTGGTTTGCGTCATAAAGGTTAAATCATCATTTTCTTGAACCGGCAAACGAGCAATATCTTCCACGCTTTCAATTAAGAAAATACCACCTTCCTCGTTGTTGTACTGCCCCATTGTGCCTTCCACTTCTGGATGGCCTTTGTGTCCGATCAAAATCGCTTTCGTCCCTTTACGGCTTGCACGTGCTACTTGCATATGCACTTTGGTTACCAACGGACAAGTTGCATCAAATACTTTTAACTGACGATCTTTCGCTTCTTGACGAACGGCTTGTGACACGCCATGGGCGGAGAAAATCACAATAGCGCCATCTGGCACTTCACTTAATTCTTCGACGAAAATCGCCCCACGCTCACGCAAACCATTCACCACAAAACGATTATGCACCACTTCATGACGCACATAAATTGGTGCACCATGAATTTCAAGCGCTAATTCAACAATGCTAATGGCTCGATCGACACCTGCGCAAAATCCGCGAGGGTTAGCTAAAATTATCTTCATTTTTGACCGCTCTTTTTATCACCTTTAAAGGCATCTAATGCTAATAAACCTGCACCAATACAAATCGCAATATCTGCCACATTGAATACCGGATAATGATAAATATCCCAATAAAAATCTAAGAAATCCACCACAAAACCGTTATACACACGGTCCACCATATTGGCTAAAGCGCCACCAATAATCAGTGCATAAGCTGAATTTTGTAATTTTTGTTCTGCTGAATTCTTTTTCATAAAGTAAGCCAGCATTAAAGAAATCCCAATTGCAAGCACGATAAAGAAATATTTCTGCCAACCATCATGTTCCGCAAGGAAGCTAAACGCTGCGCCATAGTTACGCACATAGGTTAAATTAAAAATGGGTAATATGTTCACGCTTTCATAGAGATCAAAGCGTTGCACCACAATATATTTGGTCAGTAAATCGAGGATAAATGCGACCGCACTTAGCCAAAGAAATGAAAGTCCTGTTTTATTTTTTGTCATAGGAAATTATCTGTCTTTATAAATGGACGATGATTTTAGCAACTCGAACAACCTTTATAAAGTAAAAGGCATCAAATCATAAAAGGCGAACACATTGGTTCGCCTTGCAATGTTAATTACTTTTTCTTCACTGGTCTTTGCCAACCTTGAATATGACGTTGTGGCACGCGAGTAATCACCAGCTCATCTTTCTCAATATTCTGAGTGATCGTTGAACCAGCCCCAATGGTTGCTCCATCTGCGATGGTAACAGGCGCGACTAACTGTGTATCCGATCCAACAAATACATTGTTACCAATGATTGTTTTAAATTTATTTGCACCGTCATAGTTACAAGTAATGACACCTGCACCAATGTTACAGTTCTCTCCGATTTCGGTATCACCCACATAAGTAAGATGATTTACTTTAGAACCTTTACCTACTGTAGATTTTTTAATTTCCACGAAGTTACCCACATGGGTTTCAGCAGCTAATTCAGCACCTGGACGTAAACGAGAGAATGGACCAATCGCTGCTTTATCACCAATTGTCGCATCTTCTAAAACAGAATAAGGTTTGATTTCAACATCATCACCAATAGTCACGTTTTTCAATACACAGCCAGCGCCAATTTTTACTCGATCCCCCAAACGTACATTGCCTTCCACAATTACGTTCACATCAATTTCAACATCTTTACCGTGTTCTAATGTACCACGTAAATCAAAACGTTCAGGGTCAATTAACATCACGCCTGCAAGTAAAAGTTTTTCTGCTTGTTTACGTTGATAAAAACGCTCTAATGCAGCAAGTTGTAAACGGTTATTGGCACCTTCTACTTCCATAAATTCAGAGGCTTGAACGGCAGTAACCTGACAACCATCTTGGTTGGCTAAACCAATCACATCAGTTAAATAAAACTCGCCTTGTGCATTGTTATTTTTCACACGAGAAAGCCAGTTTTTGAAATGCGCACCATCAGCCACTAACACGCCAGTATTCACTTCTTGGATTTTTAATTGCTCTGCGTTGGCATCTTTTTGTTCCACAATCGCCACCACATTGCCATTTTCACGAATAATACGACCATAACCCGTTGGGTTATCTAAATTGACAGTAAGTAATGCAATCCCATTTTCTGGTTTCGCTGCAATGAGTTTTTCCAATGTTTCTTTGGTCACTAATGGTGCATCGCCATATAAAATCACAATATTTTCATCATCTTTGAAGAATGGTGCAGCTTGTTGAACCGCATGGGCTGTCCCCAATTGTTCTGCTTGGAACACCCAGTTTACGCTTTCATTTGCCAAACGTTCACGCATTAATTCGCCACCGTGACCATAAATTAAATGCACGTTTTCCGCACCTAATTGATTTGCCGTATCGATCACATGTTTTACCATCGGTTTTCCTGCCACTTTATGCAAGACTTTCGGTAAATCAGAATACATACGAGTGCCTTTACCGGCTGCTAAAATCACCACGCTTAATGCTTTATTTGTCATAAATTCCCCTTACTACTAAAATTTTACTCATTCTATCGTAGAACAAACTGATAAGCACTTATCTTTGACATAACATATCGATAGATGAAAATTACTATTATGTGCTTAATAAACTACAAGACAATACCTAACCGCCTGAACACCCATTTCTTAATTTGAAATTGGATAATAACTGAGAAATATATCATTAAGGCATAAAGTAAAGCATAATAATCCCCAACAAAAGATAAAAATGGAAGGCTTAAAATCAACGCAAACACAGTAATATCGAAGAAAACTACCCTTGTTCGAACATTAAAATACAACCTTGCCGAATGAAATGGTAAAAAGAAAATCCAATAGAAAATCAAGCCAAAAAAGTTAATTGGTAACCTCAGAATATTAGTTAAAGTAAATAACTTATCAGACAATCCATAATCCACATCCATAAACCGCTTAACAATACCAAATTTAAAGTTAACGACTAAAATATTAATATTTACCCATAATACAATACTAGCGATAACAATATAGAAACTGTGAATGGTTATAATACCAAAGCTTAATAAAATAACGACAATAATAGCCCCAGGCACAAAATGTGAAGCCCAAAAGTTATAGTCTTCATCTAAAGATTTTGATATAGCCAAAGCAATTATTGAAGTAATAATAAAATTATAAATTGGATTATTAACCATATCAGATACAAGGGACATAGAGATAATCAAAATTATAAGAGGAATTATTCCTTCTATAATCATACTCTTTTCTGTTACTTGTAGAGAAGGCTTATAGATAAGAGATTTTGCATAAATAATCAACGAAGCAAATACCCCTCCTATAATTAATATAATAAAAAAAGATGCGTATGACTGTACTAAAAACCTTAGCAATCTAATTTTCGTATTATATTCAAACCCTGTACTTTCAAACATAATATAAGGTACATAAAAAATCATTATTCCTATTAGGAATGTTGCTCTACAGATAACAGCATAAAGGAAAACATCTTGCAATCTAGGAATTTGACTTGTTATTTGGTTATATTCCCACTGATATCTAGCCTCTTCCGCCTTTGTAAAGGGGGAAATCAGAATAAGATAAAATAATGTCAATATATAACTCATTCTTTGAGATATTCTTTGATACACAGCTTTTAATATTGGCATTGGTATTTGCCTTAGCTCTGTCGTGTAATCCTCTTTATCCTTAATTAGATCCGTTGCTAATTGAACCTTATCTTGAATATAGATCAAATACTCTGGATTGCAATTCTGTGCAAACTTATAATCACTATGCCAGTTAAAATACTCTGACCATTGTTTCCAAACAAATACATTTTCAAGCCGAACATCCAGCAGCAAATTCCACATCTGCCAAGAAATATATTCTGTTTGTTCCATTGGAAGTTGATTTAAGGCAAGATAAAATCTATTCCATTGTTTTTCTAACTCTTGCTCACCTTCCGTATTGATAATACGATAAACCTCATTGAGTAATGCATCAGATTCAGTATAACTAAATTCACTAGCACCAGACTGATTAATATCTCGAATTTCGAACTCATATTGAGATTCATCATAAGGATCTTCAGGTTCATATGGTTGAATTTCTAATGGTGCGTTTTTTGACAAATCTCCGAAAAAATCAATCGTATTTTCAGATTTAGATTTCTCGCAAAAATCTTCCTTAATATCGACTTCATCCTCCAATTTATCAAGATAAGGTGCTATTCGTAACGCTTCATCAAAAGCGTCTCTAAGCACTTGATAACCAGTTGGATCATCATCTGGACGAGTTACTTTTAGTTTTTTAGCATAAGCACGACGAATTTCACGCTCATCTGTTGTAGGCTCAATTTCTAAAACTTCCCAACAATTCATTTATAGTATCCATCCACCGTCAAACTTGGCTAAAAACGCTTCAAAGTCTTTTTGTTCGCGTAAAATACTTACTTGATCTTGGCTATCTAATACACTTTCAAAATGAGCTAAATATTGACTTATCATATGACGATTATCACCAAGATATTCTTCATATATACGTTTGGCTTTTTCAATGAGATAAATATTTTTTTCTTGATCTCTAGGATGAATTTTTAAAGCTCTTAACCTAGTACGAGAATGCTTAATATCATCCTCGGTTAATGTAAGCGCATTTTGTTTAAACACTTTATTTGCATTAATATTTAATTCTTGGTTAATAAGATCAACCTCCAACAACCCATTGATATCATAGCTAAATCTTGCATCAATGCTAATTTCACCAGCTGGAAGAGGAGGGATTTTGATAACCATCTCACCCAATAGCAGATTTTCTCTAGCTAAAGGTGATTCACCTTGCAATATACCGAATTTAATTTCAGTTTGATTATCCAGAGCAGTAACAAAATTTTTAGAACGAGAAACAGGAACTGGCATATTACGCTCAATAATTGGACTAAAATGCCCGTGAGACATACGCCCGTTACCAAGATTAATTGAAGTGTCAGTACCAAGAGAAAAAGGCATTACATCTGTTAAAATCACTTCATCCAAATGTTGATTGCGGAAAATTAATGCGGCCTGAATTGCAGCACCTCTTGCAATAGCTTCATCAGGATTAACTCCTAGCTGGGGAATTTTTTTGAACAGTTGAGCAATCGAACGGCTAATCATTGGCATCCTGGTTGCCCCCCCAACGAGGATAATACCATCAATTTGTTCAGGATTTAATCGAGCATCACGTAAGGCTCGCTCTAATGGCTGGCGTAACCGAGAAAAAAGTACACTAGAAGCCTGTTGAAAATCTTCTCGAGTAATTCTTGCTTTATATTCTTTTCCTTCAAAGTTAATCGAAATATCGACCTCTAACTCTTGACTCAATTGACGTTTAGCTATTTCAAGTGGTTGCCAAATATCTTTCTGTAAATTTAATTTTTCAATATCCGACTTAGAAAGCTCAGTGCAGCGTTGCAAGAAACAATGTTTTAAAGCTTGCAAAAAATCCTCTCCACCGAGATGATTGTCTCCTGCGCTAGCAGAAACCTGAACAACACCATCAAAATAATCTAAAATTGATACATCAAAAGTACCACCACCTAAATCGTAAATAAGGAAACGAGTATTATCTGGTTTTTCCTGTAAATTATAGGCAAGTCCAGCAGCTGTTGGTTCATTAAGTAATCGCAATACATTAAGCCCAGCCATCTGTGCAGCTTGTTGTGTTGCCTGACGCTGGATTGCATTAAAATAAGCAGGTACGGTTATTACTACATCTCTAACTTCTTGTTGTAAATATGCTTCCGCATCTTCTTTTAAACTTTTTAAAATTAATGCCGAAAGCTCTTCAGCTCTAAACTGCTGATTACCTAGATGAAAACGTTTATCTGTACCCATAAAACGTTTAAATGCGGCAACAGTATGACCTGGAGCCGTAGATAAACGCTCTCTAGCAGCAAGACCAACAAGAATAGTGCCATCCTCAGCCATACTAACGACAGATGGAGTTAAAAAATGCCCCAAACGGTTAGGAATTAGTTTAGTTTCACCATCAATAAATTGTGCAATCAGGCTATTCGTTGTGCCTAGGTCTATGCCAAGTTGTAATGTTGTCATCTTGATTCCTTTATATCAAGCAAGTGAAATGAAAATCTTGCTAAATTTAACTTATTTTATAAATTAGGTAATCTATTTTTTTACCTAGAATAATTAATATATTTAGATTCAGTGTCCTTAACTCTATTTATGCATCATATATAACTGAAAGTATAGCTGAAAAGCCAGCGCATTCTATCGTAGAATGGAGAATATGATAAGCCATTTAATTTTCATACATTCCTGACAAGACAAGATTGTATAAAAATCTCAAATCCTGTAAACTATCCTATTTTTATCCCAACATTTTTAGGTCTCTCACTATGGCTACAAATTATATTTTCGTCACAGGCGGTGTGGTTTCATCGTTAGGTAAAGGTATTGCTGCAGCATCATTGGCAGCAATTTTAGAAGCACGTGGCTTAAACGTGACTATTATGAAATTAGACCCTTACATCAACGTAGATCCGGGTACAATGAGCCCAACCCAACACGGTGAAGTGTTCGTGACACAAGACGGGGCGGAAACCGATTTAGACTTAGGTCACTACGAGCGTTTTATTCGTACCAAAATGACCAAACGCAACAACTTCACCACCGGTAAAATTTATTCTGAAGTATTACGCAAAGAGCGTCGTGGTGATTATTTAGGTGCGACAATTCAAGTTATTCCACACATCACCAATGAAATTAAAGATCGCGTGATTGCCGGTGCGCAAGGCCATGATGTGGTTATCGTGGAAGTGGGCGGAACAGTGGGTGATATTGAATCGCTTCCATTCTTAGAAGCACTCCGTCAACTTGCCGTACAAGTAGGCCGTGAGCATACTATTTTTATGCACTTAACGTTAGTGCCATATATTCCAACTGCAGGTGAAGTAAAAACTAAACCAACTCAACATTCTGTGAAAGAATTACTTTCGATTGGTATTCAGCCGGATGTGCTTATTTGTCGTTCTGATCGTATGATCCCACCAAACGAGCGTGCAAAAATCGCCTTATTCTGTAACGTACCAGAACGTGCGGTCATCTCATTAAAAGATGTGAATTCAATCTACCAAATTCCGGCATTATTGAAATCACAAGGTTTAGATGAATTCATCTGTCAACGTTTCCACTTAGACTGCCCAGAAGCTGATCTTTCTGAATGGGAACAAGTGCTTTATCAAGAAGCAAACCCTGTGGGCGATGTCACCATCGGTATGGTAGGTAAATATACTGAATTACCGGATGCGTATAAATCAGTGAATGAAGCCTTAAAACACGCTGGCTTAAAAAACCGTTTAAGCGTGCATATCAAATACATTGATTCTCAAGATGTTGAAACCAAAGGTACTGACGTATTAAAAGGTGTCGATGGTATTTTAGTACCAGGCGGCTTTGGCTATCGCGGTGTAGAAGGCAAAATCTTGACTGCAAAATATGCACGTGAAAACAATGTTCCTTACCTCGGTATTTGTTTAGGGATGCAAATTGCGTTAATCGAATACGCTCGTAATGTCGCTGGTCTTGAAAAAGCCAACTCATCTGAATTTGATCGTAACTGTGAGCAACCTGTTGTTGGTTTGATTACAGAATGGCAAGATGCGGAAGGCCACATTGAAACCCGTGACGACAATTCAGATCTCGGTGGCACGATGCGTTTAGGGGCACAGCAATGCCATTTAATTGAAGGCTCAAAAGCGCGTGCATTGTATGGCAAAGAAACAATCGAAGAACGTCATCGTCACCGCTATGAAGTGAACAATAACCTGCTTCCACAAATTGAAAAAGCGGGCCTTAAAGTAACTGGTTTATCAGCGGATCGTAAATTAGTGGAAATCATCGAAGTACCAAACCACCCATGGTTTGTGGCATGTCAATTTCACCCAGAATTTACGTCAACGCCGCGTGATGGCCACCCATTATTTGAAGGCTTTGTCAAAGCAGCTAGAGAAAATCAGTTAAAAACTGAAAAATAATTTACTGATGATTCCATAAACAAGTGCGGTCAAAAATTCTTGTATTTTTGACCGCATTTTGTATTAATAAGGAATAATATCATCTGAGCCTTATTCACTCATTTAATAATGGATAGCCAAAAATGAAACTTGCAGTAATGTTACCTGCATACAATGCAGAAAATTTTCTCACTGAATGTTTAGAGTCATTATTGAATCAGACATTTAGTGATTTTTGTATTCTTGCGGTTAATGATGCTTCTACAGATAACACAGGCAAGGTTCTCGAAACTTATGCAGCAAAAGATGCTCGCTTACGTGTTTACCATTTACCACAAAACCAAGGTGAGCCTGCTGTAATGCAATTTATCATGGATATGCTTAACTATATGAATGTTGAATATGTTGCACGTATGGATGCTGATGATATTTGTGTACCGCACCGTTTTGAAAAACAAATTCAATATTTAGATGACCATCCCGAAATTGATATTTTAGGAAGTAATGCACTGCTCTTTAATGATGGGCAAACTGATAAAATGTCTAAAGTAAGTACACTTCCTCTTTTAGATAAAGATATAAAAGCACATTTTTCTTTAGCTCGTGACAATATCATTAATCCCTCTACAATGTGGCGATATTCGAGCATTAAAGCGCTCGCTATTAATTATGCCCAAACAGCCACAGCGCCCGATTTTCATATGTGGGTACAATGCGCATTACACAAAAAGACATTTGCGAATTTACCAGAGCCCTTATTGCTTTATCGACTACATCCAGGGCAAGAAAGTAAAAAACAAGAAAAAATTAGTGAAGCAGTTCAATACTCTATGGAACTCTGGATCAGTCATTTATTTCCTGACTTAACATCGAAAGAAGTGAGCTTACTAAGCCGAACGTTACACGAAAAATCCATTAAACTCAGCAGGGAAGAGTTTGAAATGGCATTTTCGGCTTACGATAAGGTTCAATCTACTCGTGAAATTTCATTATTTGGAGAAGATCGACATACGATGTTCAGCATTTTAGACCAACGCATCCAATTATTGAAAAAACTTTTATATCAACGCGTTCAATAACGCTTTGAGTTCTATTACTTGACGCCCCCAATCTAAATAGAATTAGGGCAGTTTTATTCATTTAATATCAAAGTGCGGTCAGTTTTAGCCAAATTTTTTCAATACATCACCGCACTTTACACATCTAGCCTATTTATCAAAAATAGCTTCAACGGTTAGCGACTTATAGTGATAGCCTTTTTCTTGACTAAATTGCATTTCAAGTGAACCTAAATAGATAGCAAAACCTGGTGCATCAATTTTTAGCAAGTCTTTACGGATGAGTTTGAGATCTGATTCTGCCAGTTTCTTCATTGAGTCTAAGTGATGTTGTTGAAACACTTTCTTAATGTGTTGATCCATATTAGTACAATATCTATCGTGCTCTTCAACAAAGCAAACTTCTGCTTGTTCTTTTGACTCATTCTTTTCTTTTTTAGAACTGTTCTCATCCGCGCGATAGAATTGATATACAGGCACATGGATCCATTTTTTATACGGCGTAAGATCAATTGACGTCCATTCGAACTCCGCTTCTCTAACTGGGCTATTTTGCTGAGCCATAATGTCGCTATCATTGATACGGAAAGAATGCTCATAAACATCCAATGAAATCAATTCATTCGCTTTTTCACCATATTTTTCCACAAAGGCTTTTCGTTTCTCTTCATAATTAGAATCATCATAAAGCCCTAAGTCCAAACGATGAACTAAGTAATCAGATACATCATCTAATTCATTCCAATCTTGGCGTTCGTTTTCTGGCATATTTTCTAAACGACTTAAAAAATCCACATCATCACGAATTTTTCCTTGCCCATCAGATAAATTAAGCTTTGTGAGTAAATGCTCAAAACGTTCCGTTTGGCTTTGATAAGCGATTTCTTTTGATTTCACCACCCAAGTCATGGCAAAAATTGCGGCCATTACAACGACAGAAATCAAACGATATTGGCGAATTTTAGGGATGATTAAAATGGCATAAGCCACCGTAATCGCCGAGGCTAATGCCACTAAATAAATCCGTTGTTCAGTCCAAGCATAGGCACTTATTCGACGGTCAATGGCCAACCATAGCAGTACAATGGGCACAATGGAAAGGTATGGGAAAAACTTAAAGAAACCATCCCAATTTGCTTTAATACTAATACTACGTAAAGCGTAAACACCTAAGCCACCAACTAAATAAGGCAACGCAATATTCGACACCATCCCTTTGGGTAAGGCCTCTGCTAAGATAATTTTGCCCACATAAGCATAAAGTAGCGCAGTAAAAATCATCAAGGCGGGCGCTAAGATAAAATTTACTAAAATTTCAACGCTACGATTTAGCGTCATCTCTGTATTTTCTTGGCGCTGTTGAAAGACCAAAAAGAATAAAGGAAGACAAAATGCGGTAATTGAGGAATAAAGATGCTTTTGAAACCATTCACTAAAATCAATATTAAATAATGCACTGATTGAAGCCAAAATTGCAGCGACCAAACCAGAGACGAGTCCCCAGCCAGCGATGGATGACGTGATGTAATATAGCGTCGTAAAATTACGATAAGTAAAGGCTTGATTGTTTCTGACAAATGGAAAACCACATAATATCAATAATACAATAAATTGAGCGCCCCAAAACTTAGGGCTATAAGCATAAAAATCAGCATTATCATTCACTTGCCAAATGGTGAAAATAGCAATGAGAGGCACAATCCACGAAAAACGATACCAGGCACAAGGACGAGACAAATAAATAAAGGCAAACAGCATTGGCTCAAATAGCCAATAAGCTAAATGATCTTTTTCGGAGTTCATATCCACAAACCAAATCCCAAGAGCAAATGCAGCAATCATGAAGATTTCAATCGGATGGGTGGATATTGCTGATTTTATTTGTGTTTTGATCTGCTGAAAAAAAGTCGAAAGAGACATAATGATTCCTTTTTCAATGCAACAGAGTCTAATTAAGAATAAATAATTCTCCGTAAAATAATACGAAATTTCGTGCAACTTTAACCAACTTTTGAAGGCAATTCCACTGAAATAAAAGAAATAATTGGCGAAAAAGAGATAAAAACTTACCGCACTTGATTGAAAAATAAGATACAGATCAAAGTGCGGTCATTTTTCCAAGACAAATTTCTAAATTTGCTTTATTATATTCCCGTTTTAGGTTCGCCTAACTAATTTTAATTAACTTTAAACAGAGGAAAACAAAATGGCAAAAATCGTTAAAGTCATTGGTCGTGAAATCATCGACTCTCGTGGTAACCCAACTGTAGAAGCTGAAGTTCATCTTGAAGGTGGTTTCGTTGGTTTAGCAGCTGCGCCATCAGGTGCATCTACTGGTTCTCGTGAAGCATTAGAATTACGTGACGGCGACAAATCTCGTTTCTTAGGTAAAGGTGTATTAAAAGCGGTTGCTGCGGTAAATGGTCCTATCGCAGATGCATTAGTGGGTAAAGAAGCGTCTAACCAAGCTGAAATCGACCAAATCATGATCGATTTAGACGGAACTGAAAACAAATCTAACTTCGGTGCAAACGCAATCTTAGCGGTATCTTTAGCAACAGCGAAAGCCGCTGCAGCATCTAAAGGTTTACCACTTTACGCTTACATCGCAGAACTTAACGGCACCCCAGGTGTTTACTCTATGCCATTACCAATGATGAACATCATCAACGGTGGTGAACACGCAGATAACAACGTTGATATCCAAGAATTCATGATTCAACCAGTTGGTGCGAAAACATTACGTGAAGCACTTCGTATCGGTGCTGAAGTATTCCACAACCTTGCGAAAGTATTAAAATCTAAAGGTATGAGCACTGCTGTAGGTGATGAAGGTGGTTTCGCGCCTAACCTAGCATCTAATGCTGACGCTTTAGCATGTATCAAAGAAGCGGTAGAAAAAGCAGGCTATGTATTAGGTAAAGACGTTACTTTAGCAATGGACTGCGCATCTTCTGAGTTCTATAACAAAGAAACTGGTAAATACGAAATGAAAGGCGAAGGCCGTTCATTCACTTCTCAAGAGTTCACACACTATCTTGAAGAATTAACCAAACAATACCCAATCGTGTCTATCGAAGATGGCCAAGATGAATCTGACTGGGATGGTTTTGCATACCAAACTAAAGTGTTAGGCGACCGCGTTCAATTAGTGGGCGACGACTTATTCGTCACTAACACCAAAATCTTAAAAGAAGGTATCGAAAAAGGTATCGCAAACTCTATCTTAATCAAATTCAACCAAATCGGTTCTTTAACTGAAACTTTAGCAGCAATCAAAATGGCTAAAGATGCAGGTTACACAGCAGTTATCTCTCACCGTTCAGGTGAAACCGAAGATGCGACTATCGCTGATTTAGCGGTTGGTACAGCAGCTGGTCAAATCAAAACTGGTTCTATGAGCCGTTCTGACCGTATTGCGAAATACAACCAATTAATCCGTATCGAAGAAGCATTAGAACGTGCTGGAACACCAGCTCCGTTCTTAGGTTTAAAAGCGGTTAAAGGTCAAGCATAATTTTTGCTTAATTTAATGTAAAATAGCACCGCACTTTGCATAAAAGTGCGGTGTTTTTCTATCTAATATTTAAAGGAAAGAAAATGTTACACTTAACTCTCGAAGATCAACTCTTTCTCGGTCAACCAAAACAAGTCGGCACACACTCTACTGTGCATGATCACCTGGCAGTGATGTTTGAAGATGACGGTGAAACCGGCTATTTTTATGCGTTAGATATGCGTCAAAATGCACAGCCTGTTGTCGATTGCTTACATGTTTATAATGTTGATAACACTCGCAATCACCACGAAGCACGTAAATTAGAAATCTGCTGGGATGAAAGCGGTTATTTAGCCTTATTGCTCATTAACGACTATCCGCATGCCGTATTTGATTTTGCTCATTTGATCGGCTATAACACTAACAAACATCCTCAGCCTGACTTAATGAGCATGTGGACACATGAAGAAATCACCAATGAACGTGCGACCGCATGGCTTGGTATCAATACCATTAAATAGGATTAACTATGCGATTTTACCGCGGTCTTCAGCCTTTCAAGATCATGAGTTTTGATCTTGATGACACCCTTTACGATAATAGTGATGTCATTCGTTTAGCCGAAGAACGCTTTCTTCAATGTGTGCAAGAATACGCGCAACTGAGTGAACTTACCTCAGAATATTGGCGAGAATGGAAATGGCAACTGGCGGAGAAAGATCCCTTGATTGCTGAAGATGTGATTGCCTGGCGTATCGAAACGTTACGGCACTTACTGGCGCATCATAGTAAAAGTGCGGTTGAAATTGACCGCACTTTGGCCATCGCTATGGAAGAATTTATTGAATGGCGACATAAAATCGATGTGCCTACTGAAAGCATTGAAGTATTAAACCAACTTAAAGATCGCTACCCACTTAGCGTGATTACCAATGGTAATGTGATTGCAACACGTATTGGATTTGAACACTTTCAACTGAGTTTACGTGGTGGAGAGCAAGGCAGAGCGAAACCTCATCAAGATTTGTTCCACCAAACCGCCCATTATTTTGGCGTAAAACCGAGTGAAATTTTACATATTGGTGATAACTTAACCACGGATGTTCAAGGCGCCATTCAAGCCAGCTGCCAAGCTGTATGGATTAATTTATCGGGCAAAAACCTCAATTCATTTACTGAAGCAAGTGTTTTGCCTACATTAGAAATCAATCATTTAACTGAATTATTAACACTTTAACCCTATGATGAAAAAGAAAAATCAAGTTCTCGTCAGTCTTTCTATTGTGGCTTTATTGGGCGGCTGCTCAGAAGAGCAAGTTCAACGAGATGTTTATAACAGCCTTGAGGATTGTTTAGCCGATTGGCAAAAAATTGAATTATGCGAAGCTGACCAATCTAGTGAAAATACTAGCGGTACAACTGCACATGCTGGATCTGGCTCCTCCCTCTCGGGCAATTTAAATACACGTCCAAGCAATAATAGCGAATGGTCAGAAGACAATCAGACCGTCAAACAAACCTTAAATCCAGATGGAGCAACTCACTCTGGCAACTCAAGCGGTTCTGAGGGAACAAGCCACACCAGCTCTGCAACAGGAGAAGGACACAGTAGCATGGGCAGTGCGATTGCAGGCGCCGCAATGGGTTATATGATCGCGCGTACGATGGGCTCATTTTTAGGTCCAAGCTACAATCCAAGTAACCGTGCCGTTTCAACACCAACGGGTCAAGTTATCCAACCGCAAACTAATCGTTCTGTCGGTAAGCCTGTATTAGTTAAAGGTAATGCAGGTAGCACTTACAGCAAACCGGTTTCACGCGGTGGCTTTAAAAGCTCTAGCTCAAGTAGCAGCCGTAGCTCAGGCGGTTAAATATGAAACGAATCACAGGTTTTCCTACTCGCCCTAATATGGTACAACAATTATTAGATGTGGGCTTTGATTACTATAATCTGCCTTCCTCTGATGGCTCGCATTATTGGTCGGATAATGTAGCGTATGAATTTACCTTAGCTGAAATCGAGCGCATTGAAGATGCCACCAACGAATTGCATGCAATGTGTATGGATTTTGTTGCCGATGAAATTAAACAAGGTGATTATGCGCATTATCGCTTCACCGATTTACAGAAAAATCTGATTGAACAAACATGGGCTAAAAACGTACCGCACTTATATGGCCGTTTTGATTTTGGTTATGACGGTGAAAACCTCAAAATGTTTGAATACAATGCCGACACCCCTACTTCCCTGCTTGAAGCTGCTGTGGTGCAATGGCAATGGTTAGAACAAATTGAAGGCTTAGCGCATCGTGACCAATTCAATTGGATTCATGAAGAATTGCTCAATCGCTTTCAGTTTATTCAACAGCAAACAGGGCTAAACGATTTCCATTTTAGTGCCATGCAAGAAGCGGGACGTGAAGATTGGGGCAATATCGATTACCTAGCGGATGTGGCTTACAACGCAGGTTGGCATATTCATCAGCTTGCTATTGAAGATGTGGGCTACGATAAAGACAGTCAGCAATTCCTCGATCTGAATAATCAACCTATTGATTGTTTATTTAAGCTCTACCCGCTTGAATGGATGACTACGACAGAATATGCACCACACATGCTTAATTCATCCACCTCTTTTATTGAGCCTGCGTGGAAATTACTATTAAGCAATAAAGTGCTATTAGCGAAATTGTGGCAAAAGCACCCAAATCACCCATTATTACTACCTGCTTACTTTAGTAAACATGATATTACCGATCGTCAATCAATATGGGTGAAAAAACCGACGTTAGGTCGTGAAGGCGCTAATGTTTCTTACTATGAAAAACGTAATGGTCTAGAATTTGCCGCCAAAGGCAGCGAACATTCTGCCTTTTACGATCAGGCAGGCTACATCTATCAACAAAAATTTGAACTACCGAATTTTGATGGTATGTATCCTATGATTGGTTCTTGGGTAGTGGGTGATGTGGCATGCGGCATTGGATTGAGAGAAGATTTTACCCCAGTTACCGGCAATGATAGCCACTTCATTCCACATTACTTTGTGGAATAAAACAACGCAAAAACTGACCGCACTTAACAAATAATAAGGAGATAAATATGTATCCATTTAGTTTTCAAAACCCTACTCGCATTGAATTTGGCCTCGATAAAGAAAAAGAGATGGGTAAATATATGCACGAATATGGTGCAAAAAAGGCCTTAATTATCTATGGCAGTGAGCGTATCAAACAATCCGGTTTATTTGAAGATGTGGCGAAAAGCTTACGTGAGCATGGCATTGAATACATTGAATGTGGCGGCGTAAAAAGCAACCCGACAATCAGCAAAGTTCGTGAAGCCGTTGCAATGGCGAAAGCCTTTGGTGCAGATAGTGTGTTGAGTATAGGTGGAGGATCTTGCCTTGATAGTGCGAAAGCTATCGCGGCTGGTGCGTGCTATGAGGGTGATACTTGGGATTTCTTTAAAGGCACACCGGTGCAAAAAGCGTTAATGATTTTTGATGTGATCACCCTTGCTGCAACAGGCAGTGAAATGAACTGGGGCTCAGTCATTACCAATGAAGAAACGCAGCAAAAATATTCGATTCACAGTAATCATTTATTCCCGAAAGTATCAGTCATTAATCCGAAATTACAAGCGACCGTCAGCCGTGATTATTTAGTGTATTCTGCCGCAGATATTATTGCTCATTCTATTGAAGCCTATTTCACGGCAGAATATCGTCCTGAAATTATTGATTTCTTAGTAGAAAGCAATATTAAAACCGTTATCCGTACGACTGAAATCTTGCTCAATGATCCACAAGATCTCAATGCTCGTGGTGAATTTGCCTGGGCTGCTACACTGGCGTTGAACGGTTTAACGCATTTAGGTATCTCACCTTACGGTTTCCCAAATCATATGATTGAACATTCCATGAGTGCGATTTCAGATGTGCCACATGGTGCTGGCCTTTCCGTGATTATGCCTGCGTGGATGCAATGGTATCAATCTCAAAATCCCGCTCAATTCAAACGCTTTGCTAAAGAAATATTTGGCTTAGATAAGGCTGAAGAGGGTATTCAAGCCTTAAAAGCTTGGTTTGATAAAATCGGCACACCAACTCGTCTTGAGCAACTTGGCATTGATGATAAAACCTTATCTGAAATTGTTAGAAATGCGGTTCAAACTGCGATTAAGGCGAAAATGGATAAGATTTACACCAAAGAAACTATTGAAGCAATTTTCGCTTTAGCGAAGTAATCTCTCATAAAAAGAGCGGTCAAATTCCATTGTTTTGTGAATTTGGCCACTCTTTTTATATTCTCAATATTTCACTTTATTGAAAAGAACACAAAAAAATAACCGCACTTCAGTTACCCAAAGTGCGGTTAATTTGAATTAAGTTTTAACGCTTAATTATAGTGAAGCTTGATCAACAGCTACACCAGCACCCATAGTTGTAGAGATGCTTACTTTCTTGATAAAGATACCTTTTGCAGTAGTTGGTTTTGCTTTGTTTAAAGCAGCCAATAATGCTTGAAGGTTTTCTTTTAATTGAACTTCAGAGAAGTTTGCTTTACCAATTGTTGTGTGGATGATACCGTTTTTATCATTACGATAACGGATCTGACCAGATTTAGCATTTTTAACTGCTTCAGCAACGTTTGGAGTTACGGTACCAACTTTAGGGTTTGGCATTAAACCACGTGGGCCTAATACTTGACCTAATTGACCAACAACACGCATTGCATCAGGAGAAGCGATAACAACGTCAAAGTTCATTTCGCCTTTTTTGATTTGCTCTGCTAAATCTTCCATACCAACTAAATCAGCGCCAGCTTCTTTAGCTGCATCTGCGTTAGCACCTTGGGTGAACACAGCTACGCGTACTTCACGACCAGTACCGTGTGGTAATACTGTTGCACCACGAACGTTTTGGTCTGATTTACGAGGATCGATACCTAAGTTTACTGCAACGTCAACACTTTCAACGAATTTAGCAGTTGCGAATTGTTTTAATAACGCGATTGCTTCGTTGATTTCGTATGCTTTAGTAGAATCTACGCCAGCTTTGATTGCTTTCATTTTTTTAGTCAATTTAGCCATCGTATTATTCCTCCACCACTAAGCCCATTGAGCGAGCAGTACCAGCAATTGATTTCATTTTAGTTTCGATAGTCGCGCCAGTCATATCTGCTGCTTTAGTTTCAGCGATTTGACGAACTTGATCTAACGTTACTTTACCCACTTTATCTTTGTTCGGTTTACCAGAACCAGATTTGATACCTGCAGCTTTTTTCAATAATACTGCTGCTGGTGGAGTTTTAGTAATGAAAGTGAATGAACGGTCTGCATATACAGTGATAACAACTGGAATTGGTAAACCTTTTTCAATGCTCTCAGTACGAGCGTTGAATGCTTTACAGAATTCCATGATGTTCACACCTTGTTGACCTAATGCAGGACCAACTGGTGGTGATGGGTTTGCCATACCAGCTGCAACTTGCAACTTAACGTATGCTTGGACTTTTTTTGCCATTTTTTAGTTTCCTCTAAATGGGTGATAACGCCGAAATCGGCTCCCCTGTTAATGAAAGGCTGTATTTTAATTAATCAGCCTCGAAATTTCAAGCAGAAAAACTACTCGAAAAACAACCGCACTTTATTTTTTAAGTGCGGTCATTAAATTTCTTATTTTGGAAAAGGGAAATTAACGTGTTTTTTCCACTTGACCAAATTCAAGCTCAACTGGTGTCGCACGACCGAAGATAGATACAGACACTTTTAAGCGGCCTTTTTCGTAATCCACTTCTTCAACCGTACCATTAAAGTCAGCAAATGGACCTTCTGTCACACGTACTTCTTCACCTGGTTGATATTCTTTACGATGACGTGGTTTTTCAGCACTTTGCTCTAAACGATTTAAAATTAAATCTGCTTCACGTTTAGAAATTGGCGCTGGCTTATCTGGTGTACCACCGATAAAGCCCATTACACGTGGTACGCTTTTTACTAAGTGCCATGTGTCATCATTCATTGCCATTTCAACTAATACATAGCCAGGAAAGAATTTACGTTCGCTTTTACGACGTTTACCTGCTACGTTTTCAACGACTTCTTCAGTCGGCACTAACACTTCACCAAACTGATCTTCCATTTGTTGTTGTTTGATATATTCACGCAATGTGATTGCAACACGACTCTCAAAGCCTGAGAATGCTTGCAATACATACCAACGTTTTTTGGATACGTTTTCAGTTTCGCTCATTTTAGAATCTCAAATCAGTTAAGAAGTTAATCAATGCAATGATAATTGAATCAATTGCCCAGAAGAATAAAGA
>JAGZRA010000028.1:0-16924 GCA_018381885.1 Parahaemophilus parainfluenzae
AGACGAACCAGAGCAATCAACCGAACAGGTTGAAGAAGAATTTATTGCTCCTGTATTAAACCAACATAATGGGGTAGAACGTGGTAAATTCCGTTCACTAACCTTAATTAATTGGAACGGTTTTTTTGCCCGTACCTTTGATTTGGATGAATTGGTGACCACACTTTCTGGGGGTAACGGTGCCGGTAAATCCACAACTATGGCTGGTTTTGTCACAGCATTAATTCCAGACTTAACCTTATTGCATTTCCGTAATACCACAGAAGCAGGCTCGACAGGCGGTTCTCGTGATAAAGGTTTGCATGGTAAATTACGCCCAGGTGTGTGTTATGCGGTATTGGATACCATCAATTCTCGTCACCAACGAGTTCTCGTGGGTGTGCGTCTGCAACAAATTGCAGGTCGTGATAAGAAAGTGGATTTAAAAACATTCTCGATTCAAGGTGTAGAATTATCCTTAAATCCGACCGCACTTTTCACCGAAACAGTCGGTGAACGTCAGGCGCGTGTACTCAATTTAAATGAATTAAAAGACAAAATTGAAAATCTTGGTGCGCAATTCAAGCAATATCATTCCATCACCGATTATCACGGTATGATGTTTGATTTAGGTATTATTCCAAAACGCTTACGTAGTGCCTCAGACCGTAGCAAATTCTATAAATTAATCGAAGCTTCTTTATACGGTGGTATTTCCAGCGCTATTACCCGTTCTTTACGTGATTATTTATTGCCAGAAAACCTTGGTGTCCGTAAAGCCTTCCAAGATATGGAAAGTGCGTTACGTGAAAACCGTATGACCCTTGAAGCAATTAAAGTCACCCAATCTGACCGTGATTTATTCAAACATTTAATCACAGAAACCACTAATTATGTGGCATCAGATTATATGCGTAATGCCAATGAACGTCGTGGCAATATCGAAGCGGCTTTAGGTTTCCGTCGTGATTGGTATAAAGCAAAAGCTGAGCAAGAGTTATCACAACACCGCCTAATTGACTTAAGCCGTGAAGCAGCTGAATTGGCAGAAAATGAACGTACTTTAGAAGTCGATCACCAAAGTGCGGCTGACCACTTGAACTTGGTATTAAATGCGTTACGTCATCAAGAAAAAGTATCGCGTTATCAAGAAGACGTAGCTGAACTTACAGAAAAATTAGAAGAACAAAAAATGGTTGTAGAAACCGCAACCGAACAGCTTGAAGAAAGCCAAGCACAATTTGAGCAAACGGAACTTGAAATTGACCAAGTACGTGCGCAACTTGCAGACTATCAACAAGCATTAGATGCACAACAAACCCGTGCATTACAATATCAACAAGCGATTGCCGCGCTTGAAAAAGCGAAAACATTATGTGGGTTAGCGGATTTGAGCGTGAAAAATGCAGAAGATTACCAAGCGGAATTTGCTGCCCATGCTGAAAGCCTTACCGAGCAAGTGCTTGAGTTAGAACATAAGATGTCTATTTCTGAAGCGGCTAAATCACAATTTGATAAAGCCTATCAGTTGGTATGTAAAATTGCTGGTGATATGCCACGTTCAAGTGCTTGGGAAAGTGCCAAAGAATTATTGCGTGAATATCCAACACAAAAAATTCAAGCACAACAAACTCCTCAATTACGCGCGAAATTACATGAGTTAGAACAGCGCTATGCTCAACAACAAAGTGCGGTTAAATTATTGGCTGATTTTAATCAACGAGCTGATTTATCTTTAGAAACTGCTGATGAACTCAAAGCATACCACGCTGAACAAGAAGAACTCATTGAAAGTTTGAATGAAGAACTTGCTGAGCAAGTAGAAAACCGTTCAACCTTGCGTCAAAAACGTGAAAGTTTGACCGCACTTTACGAAGAAAATGCTCGTAAAGCACCGGCTTGGTTAACTGCTCAAGCGGCTTTAGAACGCTTACAAGAGCAAAGTGGTGAAACCTTCGAGCATAGCCAAGATGTGATGCATTTTATGCAATCACAATTGGTGAAAGAACGTGAGCTGACTATTCAACGTGACAATTTAGAGAAACAACGTCAACAATTAGATGAGCAAATTTCTCGTTTAAGCCAACCAGATGGTTCTGAAGATGCTCGCTTGAATGTGCTTGCAGAACGCTTTGGCGGTGTATTGCTTTCTGAATTATATGATGATGTACCAATTGAAGATGCACCTTATTTCTCGGCACTTTATGGTCCAGCTCGCCATGCTATTGTTGTGCGTGATCTCAACACGGTACGCGAACAATTAGCTAATTTAGAAGACTGTCCTGACGATTTATATTTAATCGAAGGTGATCCAAATGCCTTTGATGATAGCGTACTTTCAGCCCAAGAACTTGAAATGGGCGTTGTGGTGCAAGTATCTGAGCGTGAATTGCGTTATTCAAAATTCCCACAAATTCCATTATTCGGCCGTGCAGCACGTGAAAAATATTTAGAAGAATTACAAGCTAAACGTGATGAAATTGCGGAAGAATACGCACAAATCGCCTTTGATGTACAAAAATGTCAACGTTTACACGAACACTTTAGTCAATTTGTTGGCTTACATCTAGCGCTTGCATTCCAACCAAACCCAGAAGAGGTGATGGCGGAAATCAATCAAGAACGCAATGAAATTGATCGCGAGCTCAATCAATTCTCAACCACCGAACAACAAATTCGCATTAAATTGGATAATGCCAAAGAAAAAATGCAATTGTTGAACAAGTTAATGCCACAGCTTAACTTGCTTGCTGATGAAGAATTACTTGATCGCATTGAAGAGTGCCGCGAACAATTAGACATCGCAGAGCAAGATGAAAGTTTTATTCGTCAACATGGCGTTGCGTTGTCACAATTAGAGCCGATAGCCAATACCTTACAAAGTGATCCAGAAAACTATGAACGCTTAAAAGCTGATTTAACCCAAGCGGTTGAACGTCAAAAACAAGTACAGCAACGTGTATTTGCTTTAGCGGATGTAGTACAACGTAAAAATCACTTCAGCTATGAAGATGCTGGTCAAGCAGAAACATCAGAGCTTAATGAGCAACTTCGTCAACGTTTGGAACAATTGCAGTCACAACGTGATGCTCAACGTGAACAATTACGTCAAAAACAAAGCCAATTTGCACAATACAACCAAGTATTTATCCAATTGCAAAGTTCTTATGACAGTAAAAATCAATTGTTAAAAGAATTAATTGCTGAGATTGGTGAATTGGGCGTGCGTGCTGATGAAGGGGCAGAGGAACGTGCAAGAAATCGCCGTGATGAGTTGTATCAACAACTTTCAACCAGTCGTCAACGTCGTTCTTATGTTGAAAAACAATTAACGCTTATTGAAAGCGAAGCGGAGAACTTAAATAAACGCATTCGCAAAGCGGAACGTGATTACAAAACTCAACGTGAATTGGTTGTAGCAGCGAAAGTCAGCTGGTGCGTGGTTCTCCGTTTATCTCGTAATTCCGATGTGGAAAAACGACTCAATCGTCGTGAGTTAGCTTATTTATCTGCGGATGAATTACGTTCAATGTCGGATAAAGCCTTAGGTGCACTACGTACTGCAGTGGCTGATAATGAATATCTACGCGATGCATTGCGTATTTCTGAAGACAGTCGCAAGCCGGAAAATAAAGTTCGCTTCTTCATTGCGGTATATCAACATCTTCGTGAACGTATTCGTCAGGATATTATTAAAACAGATGATCCGATTGATGCAATTGAGCAAATGGAAATTGAGCTTAATCGCTTAACAGAAGAATTGACTGGCCGTGAGAAAAAATTGGCGATCAGTTCTGAAAGTGTGGCGAATATTATGCGTAAAACCATTCAACGTGAACAAAATCGTATTCGCATGTTGAACCAAGGTCTACAAAATATTGCATTTGGTCAGGTGAAATCTGTACGTTTAGTAGTCAATATTCGCGATACACATGCGATGTTGCTTGATGCGCTATCAGGTAAACAGGAAGAATATCAAGATTTATTTAGTGATAATCGTATTACCTTCTCTGAAGCCATTGCGAAACTTTATCAACGCATTAACCCGCATATTGATATGGGTCAACGCACAGCACAAACTATCGGTGAAGAATTATTGGATTACCGTAATTACCTAGAGCTAGAAGTTGAAGTATTCCGTGGTGCTGATGGCTGGTTACGTGCTGAAAGTGGCGCATTATCGACAGGTGAAGCGATCGGTACGGGTATGTCCATCCTATTAATGGTTGTACAAAGCTGGGAAGAGGAAAGCCGCCGTATTCGCGGTAAAGACATCGTGCCATGTCGCTTACTATTCTTAGATGAAGCAGCGCGTTTGGATGGTAAATCTATTTCTACCTTGTTTGAACTTTGCGAACGTTTGGATATGCAATTACTTATCGCAGCACCGGAAAACATTAGCCCTGAAAAAGGGACAACCTATAAACTGGTGCGTAAAATCGCTGGCAACCAAGAACAAGTTCATGTGGTTGGTTTGCGTGGCTTTGGCGCAACAGAGTAGTTTTTTAAAGCGGTCAAAGCAATTGGCCGCTTTTTTTATTGTGATTTTTATGAGAATTTAGGACGAATTATGCATAACCTTATTTTAGCCATTCTATGTAGTGTTGCCGTATCGGTATTACTCAAAGTTGCGCGCAAGAAAAACATCATTATTGAACAAGCCATTGCGTTTAACTATATTGTCGCCATTTCATTAAGCTATTTCTTACTCAAACCTGATTTCAAAGGATTAGAATTTACTGAATATCTAGCACAAAGTGATAGCACACCTATTTTCCTAGCGTTAGGTATTTTATTACCAACCGTATTTATCATTATGTCTAAAGCGGTTGAATTTGCGGGCATCGTGCGTTCAGATGCAGCACAACGCTTATCGTTATTTCTACCGATTGTTGCCTCTTTTATTATCTTCCATGAAACATTAAGTCAGCCCAAAATTGTTGGCATTATTTTGGCATTCATCGGCTTATTCTGTATTTTGAACAAATCGAATGAAAAAAGTGTGGTCCCTTTTAAAGGGATTTTAGGCTTAATTGGTGTCTGGTTTGGTTATGGCACCATTGATATTTTATTCAAACAAGTAGCCAAAAGCGGGGGAGCATTCCCAACCACATTATTCATCGCTTTCTCATTAGCCGCTTGTGTCATGTTCCTATATTTATTCCTAAAACGCACTCAATGGACTGTACCAAGCTTTATTGGAGGAATCATTTTAGGTGTGCTGAATTTCTTCAATATCCTGTTTTACATTAAAGCGCACCAAAGTTTTGGACAAAATCCGACCTTAGTTTTTGCGGGAATGAATATTGGTGTTATTTGTTTAGGCACCATCACCGGCGCATTTTTCTTTAAAGAAAAAATCAGCAAAATGAACTGGTTTGGTGTTCTTGTCAGCCTTTCAGCAATTTTCTGTTTATATTATTTAGATAAAATTTTGGCTTAATTATGGCAACAGATTTTAGTTTTTTTATCTACGATTACGAAAGCTTTGGTATCAATCCAGCAAGTGATCGTCCTGCTCAATTTGCCGGTATTCGTACCGATGCAAATTTCAATATCATTGGTGAGCCTATTATGTTGTATTGCAAGCAAACCAATGATTATTTGCCCGCCCCAGAAGCTGTAATGGTTACAAGAGTCACGCCACAAGAATGTAATGAAAAGGGGATTCCGGAACCTGAATTTGCTGCAAAAATTCTAGCTGAGTTTTCACAACCCAATACCTGTGTGATGGGGTACAACAACATTCGCTATGACGATGAAATGACTCGTTATACCTTTTACCGCAATTTCATTGATCCCTATGAATATAGCTGGAAAAATGGCAATTCTCGTTGGGATTTACTGGATTTAGTGCGCGCCTGTTATGCTTTGCGTCCTGAGGGAATTAATTGGGCCTATGACGATGATGGCATGCCAAGCTTTCGCTTAGAAAAGCTAACCAAAGCAAATGGCATTGAGCATGAAAATGCCCATGATGCGATGGCGGATGTTTATGCAACCATCGCCATGGCTAAATTAATCAAAGAAAAGCAGCCTAAATTATTTCAATTCTTCTTTGAGCATAGAGGTAAAAAGGAAATTGAGAAACTGATCGACACCGCTGAAATGACACCATTAGTGCACGTTTCGGGCATGCTAGGGAATTATCGTGGTAATTGTGCTTGGGTAGCACCATTAGCATGGCATCCAACTAATCAAAATGCCGTAATCGTCTGTGATTTATCAGGTGATATTGATAATTTGCTCAGTAAAAGTGCGGTTGATTTGCGGCAAGATTTATATACCAAGAAAAGCGAGCGAGAAGAAAGGGGAGTTTCATCAGTTCCATTGAAATTGGTTCATATTAATAAATGCCCAATTTTGGCGCCTGCAAAAACGTTACTGCCAGAAAATGCAGCTCGTTTAGGGATAGACAGACAACATTGCTTAGATAATTTAGCAAAATTGCGCCAATCCTTAGATATTCGCGAGAAAGTTATTGAAATCTTCTCAGAAGAACGCGAATTTGAGCCAAGTGATAATGTAGAAACGGAACTTTATAACGGTTTCTTTAGCAATGCCGATAAAAACAATATGGCTATTTTACGCGATTTACCGCCTGAAAAATTAGCTGAGCATGGTTTAGCATTTGAAGATAAACGAATTCCTGAATTATTATTCCATTATCGTGCAAGACATTTCTATAAAACTCTAAATCGTGCAGAGCAAATCAAATGGCAAAAATATCGCCAACGTAAATTAGAACAAAGTGCGGTTAAATTTGAAGAAAGTTTACAACGGTTAGCAGAGGAATATTCGGATAATCCAACCAAACTAAATTTACTGCAACAGGTTTATGAATACGGAGCAAAACTGTTATCTTAACCTTATACATATCGTGACATAGTCACACAAATACCATTCATCAAAAACGTAAATCTTAATCCCTGAGATTTACGTTTTTCTTTTTTAAATCTGATGATATTCACCTCATAAAATAACGCAGAATTCACGTAGCGTTGTCATTATTTGATACATATAAACTTCTTTATTTTTTCCTTACATAACAACTTTAGAGTGCATAAATTATTATTTAATCTTATTGAAAGGTGTTATGGAGCTAGATTCTGCATCGTTTGAGTGGTGTTTGAAACCTGTGCATAACTTTGTGATTTTATTAATACGTAGCTTTCACTAACCTTGTAATTGATTTCGCATAATGTATATTATGTTAAATCGACTTTATAAATATGTCACAAATAAAAATAGATAACTATCCTATTTCATGCATTGGTTAAAATAAGGTGAGCTTTGGTTTATGGATATAGAAGAAATAAATGGATGTCTTTGTGATGGAATAATTAAATTAGAATGAAATTTTGAGATAACGCTACGTGAATTCTGAATACAATTGCGTACATCAATTCTGCAGATTTCATCATTCTTGATCTGATAATGAGAATTTATTTTACACATGTTGCATAAATGAGAATAATTAACATTGATTTCTCCTTTATTATTAGTGGCTTATAAAAAATAATTTAAAAAAATACTTGACCATTCTCATTTGTGAGATTAGAATGCACACCGATGACAAGTTAAGCAGTCTTGTTTTTATTTTTAATCTCTACTTAATAAGGAAAGGAGTTGGTTATGCTTAATAAAGCAATCGCAGATAAGTTAAATGAACAAATCAATTTAGAGTTCTACTCTTCTAATGTTTATTTACAAATGAGTTCTTGGTGTAGCAAACACGGTTACGAAGGTGCTGCAGCATTTTTACTTCGTCATGCAGATGAAGAATTAGAACATATGCAAAAATTATTCCAATACGTAAGTGAAACAAGTGGTATGCCACTTTTAGGTAAAATTGATGCACCTAAAAATGATTACAAATCACTTAAAGAAGTGTTTGAAACCACACTTGAACACGAAAAATTCATTACCTCTAAAATTAATGAATTAGTTGAAGTGACATTTGCAAACAAAGACTATTCTACTTTTAACTTCTTACAATGGTACGTTGCAGAACAACACGAAGAAGAAAAATTATTCAATAGCATTATTGATAAATTTAACTTGGTGGGTGAAGACGGTCGTTCGCTTTACTTTATCGATCGTGATTTAGCAACATTATAATTTTAAAAGGAGAATACAAAATGTTATCATCAAACGTAATCAAATTATTAAATGATCAAATGAACCTTGAGTTCTACTCTTCAAACCTATACTTACAAATGAGCGCATGGTGCGAACAAAATGGTTTTGAAGGTGCGGCTAAATTCTTATCAGCTCACGCTGCAGAAGAAATGCAACACATGCGTAAATTATTCACTTATTTAAATGAAACTGGTGCATTAGCGGTAATCACTGCAATTGAAGCGCCTGCGCATGAGTACAAATCATTAAAAGAAATCATTGAATTAACTTATGAACACGAAAAATTGATCACAAGTAAAATCAATGAATTAGTGGGTAAAACTTTTGAAGAAAAAGACTACTCTGCATTCAATTTCTTACAATGGTATGTTGCAGAACAACACGAAGAAGAGAAATTATTCAGCGGTATTTTAGACAAATTAAATCTTCTTGGCGAAGATGGCAAAGGTTTATTCTTAATTGATAAAGATTTAGGTAACCTTGCTGGTCAAACTGCTTAATTAGATAATCATAAAGCTTAGTAGAAATACTAAGCTTTTATTTTACTTATAAATTGTGACAACGTATCAAATTATTTTAAACTTCCCTTTTATCTTTGAATACAAGTTGATGAAATTTAAAACAACCACACGTTTTTAATGAAATTTTACTTGCAACGAAGTAAGATAAACGTATAATTCAGAACAACCCAAATGCCTGGGTGGCGAAATTGGTAGACGCAGCGGATTCAAAATCCGCCGGTGAATAACCGTGTCGGTTCGAGTCCGACCCTAGGCACCACAGAATTTATAAGCTCTGAAGTTATTCAGGGCTTTTTTATTAGCTAAAGTAAATCAATATGACAGAACAAAACCAAGATAAAAAACAGACTTATAATTTCAATAAATTGCAAAAACGTCTTCGCCGTAATGTTGGCAACGCAATTGCTGATTTTGACATGATTGAAGATGGTGATAAAGTGATGGTTTGTCTTTCTGGTGGTAAAGACAGCTATACACTGCTTGATATTTTATTGAATTTACAACAAAGCGCACCGATTAAATTTGATATCGTAGCCGTCAATTTAGACCAAAAACAGCCAGGTTTCCCTGAGCATGTTTTACCTGAATATCTGCAAAGTATTGGAGTGGATTATAAAATCGTTGAAGAAAATACTTATGGCATCGTGAAAGAGAAAATTCCAGAAGGTAAAACAACGTGTTCTCTCTGCTCTCGCCTACGCCGTGGTATTTTATACCGTACGGCAACTGAACTTGGCGCAACAAAAATTGCACTTGGACACCATCGTGATGATATGCTGGCTACCCTGTTTCTGAATATGTTCTACGGTGGGAAACTAAAATCTATGCCACCGAAATTAATTTCTGATGACGGCAAACAAATTGTGATTCGTCCATTGGCTTATTGTAAAGAAAAAGATATTGAAAAATATGCCGTAGCCAAAGAATTCCCAATTATCCCTTGTAATTTGTGTGGTTCTCAACCTAATTTACAACGTCAAGTAGTGAAAGAAATGTTGAATACTTGGGACCGTCAATATCCAGGACGCTTAGAAACCATGTTTAGTGCGATGCAAAACATTACGTTGTCACACTTATGTGACCCAAAACTCTTCGATTTCAAAGGCATTAAACATGGCCAATCGCTTGATGGCATTGAAGGGGATACCGCATTTGATGAAGAACGCATCGAACCAATGAAATTTGATGATGAAGATACGTCTGACTACGCCGATAACGAAATGATCAGCTTTAAAGAAGTGAATTAATATGATTACCGTAAAAGGAAAACAAATCGAAACTGACGCCTTTGGCTATTTACTTAATATTGTTGATTGGAATGAGGATGTAGCAAAACACATCGCTCAGCTAGAAGGTGTAGAACTGACCGAAGCTCACTGGGAAGTAATTTATTTTGTGCGTGATTTTTACCAAGAATATAACACCTCCCCTGCAATTAGAATGCTGGTAAAAGCAATGTCAGAAAAATTAGGTGCGGATAAAGGTAATAGCCGCTATTTGCAACGACTTTTCCCTGACGGACCAGCTAAGCAAGCAACCAAACTGGCAGGTCTGCCAAAACCAGCTAAATGCTTATAAAATAACGTAGCCGCGCGATAAAGTGCGGTTATTTTTTTACTCAAATTTCGCTATATACAAAAAAACATAATCGCTATATACTTATAAAAACAACGAATTTTGAGTGTATGAACAAATCATCCCTTACCTTTCCTCTTTTACTTTGCTTGCTTATTGGGCTCATTTTATGTTCGCTCTCTTGGGGGCGTTTTGCGATTCCGCTTGAGGATGTAGTGCAAAGTCTGATTGGCAATAATGTCAGTGATGTGCAAAACAACATTATTTTTAATCTTCGTTTACCTCGTGTGATTGCAGCCATACTTGTCGGTGCATCATTGGCTATTGCAGGTGTTGTGTATCAAGGTATTTTCCGCAATCCATTGGTTTCACCTGACATTTTAGGCGTGTCTAATGGCGCTTGTGTCGGTGCTGCATTGGCGATTTTACTCGGTTCGGGGATGCTGGGTATTCAAGCCTTTGCCTTTGTCGGTGGTTTGATTGCCGTCTTGCTCACCATGAATTTACCGCGTTTAATCCAACGCGACTCCACCATTGTATTAGTCCTTTCTGGCATTATCGTTTCAGGTTTTATGATGGCAACATTAGGCCTATTGAAATACCTCGCCGATCCTGAAACCCAGCTGGCTGACATTGTGTATTGGCAATTAGGGAGCCTAACCAAATCCAACTACGACAACTTACTCGTCCTTTCTCCTATTATTTTGCTTACTACCCTTGGTTTATTTTTAATGCGTTGGCGTATAAATGTGCTTTCTTTGGGCGATCGCGAGGCGAAATTAATTGGGGCAAATATTCGATTAGAGCGTGGCTTAATGGTGATTTGTGCCACATTGCTGACGGCTTCATCGGTTTGCTTAAGTGGAACAATAGGTTGGCTTGGTTTAGTGATTCCGCATTTAGCACGGCTTTTCATTGGTGATAACAATGTCAAAAGTTTACCGCTTGCCGGACTTATCGGCGCGATTTTCTTGCTCGTTATCGACACCCTCGCCCGCAATTTATACATTCAAGAAATTCCTCTCGGTATTCTCACTGGCTTTATCGGTGCGCCATTCTTTGCTTGGGTGCTGATTAAACAAAAGGTGGTGGACTAATGCTGAAAATTGACAATCTGTATTACTGGCACAACGTCGAACATTCGTTACTCAATGGCATTGATTTAACCTTACAAAAAGGCGAATTGCTAACTATTCTTGGTGCAAACGGTCGTGGTAAATCAACGTTATTAAACTGTATCGCGGGGCTTTTGAAACCAAAGAGCGGTCAGATTTTGCTGGATAATTGCAAATTAAGTGAAATGAGCAGTAAACAAATTGCTCAAAAAATTGCTTATGTCTCGCAACACAGCCCACAAACCTATCAATATCGTGTGCGTGATTATGTGGTACTCGGTCGTGCTGCGCATTTAGGTGTTTTTGATAAGCCAAGTGAAGCTGATTTTGTATTAGTTGATGAGGCTTTAAATAAACTTGGCATTAATCATTTTGCAAACCGAATTTATATGCAAATGAGTGGCGGCGAAAAGCAACTGGTCAATCTTGCGCGTATTTTGGTGCAACAACCGCAACTAATTTTATTCGATGAACCTACTTCGGCATTAGATTACGGCAATGTGTTTAAAACCTTAAGCCTAATAAAAGAGCTCTCACTGCAAGGCTTTACTATTGTGATGACAACACATAATCCCGATCATCCGATGTTATTGCATAGCGCACTACCCAACAGCCGCGTGAGCATCTTAAACGAACACGGCAAATTACAAACAGGTTCGGCACCAGAAATCATTACCGAAGCCAACTTAAAAGCGCTTTATCAAACAGATTTGCGCCTGGTCGATGTGCCAGCTCTGCAACGACAAATCTGTGCGATTACCCATTTATAAACCCACTAGAAGGACATTCATATGTTGAAACATTCTCTGAAAAAAGGCTTGATTGCGCTTTCCCTTGCTGCCTGCTTTGCCCTGCCGTTGCAAGCAAAAATCGTAACTGATGTTGAAGGTAATAAAATTGAATTACCGGACAACGTTCAACGCGTTGCCGATCTTTGGCATGCCAATAACCAAATTGTCTTACTATTAGGCGGTGCAAATAAACTGGTTGGCACGACCACATCTATCGCAGCCAATCCTTGGTATAGCGAAGTATATCCAAATATCAAAAACGTACCGGTATTAACCAATGGCGAAACCATTCAAACGGAAGAACTATTGAGCCACAAACCAGATGCGGTATTGCTCTCGAAAAAATCCATGTTAACTGAAGTGGAACAAGCGGGCTTAAAAGGCGTGCGTGTGAGTTTCCAAGATTTTGATGGCTTGAAAAAAACTGTACGCATCACGGCTGAAGTTTTGGGTGATAAAGCACCTGAAATCGCAGAAAACTATATCAAAGAATTAGAAGGCAATATTCAATTTGTGGAAGCTCGTCTTAAAGGCCTCAAAGATGAACAACGCCCAACCGTGTTACATATCACCAAAGGCTCTGATTTGTTGATGATTGATGGTGGAAAATCCATGATCGGCGAATGGATTAAATTAGCAGGCGGTAAAAGCGTGTTACCCGATGAAGCCAATATGGTGACCGTCACCGTAGAAAGCATTATTCAAGCGAATCCAGATGTTATTGTTATCGGCAGCAGCGGCAATAAAGCGCAAGCAGCGATAGATAAAATCAAAGGCGATCCAGCATGGCAATCAATAAGTGCGGTCAAAAATAATCGTATTTATGCTAACCCAACCGGCACGTTCCCATGGGATCGCTACAGTGCAGAAGAAGCCTTACAAATTCTTTGGGCGGCTCAACTCTTCCACCCAGAGCAATTTAAAGACTTAAATATGGTCGAAAAAACGCAAGCCTTCTATAAAAAATATTACGGTTATACGTTAAGCAAAGAAAATGCCGAGCAAATCTTGAAAGGCTTAGCACCTCTTAAGTAGTATTTTCATTTGAAGCATTTATCGTTATAATGTACATTATTTTTTAACTCAAACATAAGGAAATACTTGATGAAAATTAGTGCAAGAAACCAACTTAAAGGTACTGTAAAATCAATCGAAACTGGTTCTGTGAACGCAATCGTACACATTGATATCGGTAACGGTAACGTAATTTCTTCTACCATCTCTATCGATGCAGTAAAAGAATTAGGTTTAGCAGTTGGTAAAGAAGCATATGCGATTATCAAAGCAACTTCTGTAATGGTTGGTGTTGAATAATCTCAACTGAACTGTTCAGAATTCTCTATAACCGCGCTTTAAAGTGCGGTTATTTTTTTGTCTTTTTTCTCCCAATTCTCTTCATACTCTCCTCAAAATGCATTTTATCCTTAACTAAAATGAAATAATATTTATGCAATTTCTTCATTTGTTGACTTTTAATTAAATATATTATAAAATATACATGTATTATCAATTTTAGCTAATAATCTAATTTAGAATTATTTTGTTAAACTTAGGAGAGCAAATGACAAACCAACGTTTTATTACTATTTTAGGCTATGTCGCAACATTTACTTCAGTTTGTATGTATGTTTCTTACTTGCAACAAATTGGTCTAAATTTATCTGGTCAAAAAGGTGGCTGGTTACAGCCTTTTGCTACGACAATCAACTGTAGTTTATGGGTAGCTTATGGCTTATTGAAAGAAAAACGCGATCTGCCTATTTCATTAGCAAATGCGCCTGGTGTCGTACTTGGTTTGATTACTTTCGTTACCGCCTTATAACACTATAAAACCTCATACAAAAAAGACCGCACTTTTTAGAAATCTTAAAGTGCGGTCTTTTTGTTTATTAATTTAATTCATTTAAAACCTGAAAATTATGAAGTTGTGTAATCTTCTTTTCTGTTGCATTCTATAAACGAACAGACGTTTAGACGTCTAAACCAATAAAACAATAGAAGGATTAATTATGACAACATTTCATTTGGCTGGATTTCCGCGTGTAGGCGCAAAGCGTGAACTTAAATTTGCTCAAGAGCGTTACTGGCGTGGCGAAATTGCGGAAGCAGATTTATTAGATATTGCAAAAAGATTACGTGAACTTAACTGGCAACACCAAGCCAAGGCAAATGCCGATTTTGTTGCAGTGGCTGATTTCACGCTTTATGATCATATTTTAGATTTACAAGTGGCAACAGGTGCGATTCCTGCTCGCTTTGGTTTCGATAGCCAAAATTTAACACTCGATCAATATTTCCAATTAGCGCGTGGTAATAAAACCCAATTTGCGATTGAAATGACAAAATGGTTCGATACCAACTACCATTATCTCGTCCCTGAATTCCATAAAGAAACACAATTTAAAGCAAATCCAACACATTATGTGACACAAATTCGTGAAGCTAAAGCGCTTGGATATCAAGTGAAACCAACAATCGTTGGACCACTCACCTTCCTTTGGTTAGGTAAAGAAAAAGGTGCTGCATTTAATCGCTTTGATTTATTAGTAAAACTCCTGCCAGTTTATGTTGAAATCTTAAATACGTTAGCTGCGGAAGGTGTGGAATACATTCAAATTGATGAACCTGCTCTCACCTTAGATTTACCGGCAGAATGGATTGCGGCTTATAAAGCGGTTTACGCCACTTTTGCTGAACAAGTGAAAACGAAATTATTGCTTGCGACTTATTTCGGTTCTGTGGCAGAACACGCTGATTTGTTAAAAGCCTTACCTGTAGCAGGTTTGCATATCGACTTAGTACGCGCACCAGAACAACTTGCTGCCTTTGTGGATTATGACAAAATCTTATCTGTAGGCATCATTGATGGCCGTAATATTTGGCGGGCAAACTTGAATCAAGTGTTAGATGTGGTTGAACCATTAAAAGCGAAATTAGGTGATCGTTTGTGGATTGCGCCAAGCTGCTCTCTCCTTCATACACCTTATGATTTAGAAGTTGAAACGCAACTCCAAGCAAATAAACCTGAACTATATCAATGGTTGGCTTTCACGTTACAAAAAATTCAAGAATTACGTATTATTAAGACCGCACTAGAACAAGGTCGTGAAGCCGTTCAAGCCGAATTAGCTGCATCTCAAGCAGCTGCGGATGCACGTAAAAACTCGCGTGAAATTCACCGCACTTGCGTGGCAGAACGCTTAGCAAATCTACCGAAAAATGCCGACCAACGTAAATCGCCATTTGCGGAACGCATTAAATTACAAAATGCATGGTTAAATTTACCACTTCTGCCAACCACGAATATTGGTTCTTTCCCACAAACGACAGCCATTCGTCATGCTCGTGCAGCCTTCAAAAAAGGTGAACTCAGCTTATCTGATTATGAAGCTGCTATGAAAAAAGAAATTGAATTTATTGTACGTGAGCAAGAAAAATTAGACTTAGATGTATTGGTACATGGCGAAGCAGAACGTAACGACATGGTGGAATATTTCGGCGAACTACTTGATGGTTTTGCTTTCACCAAATTCGGTTGGGTACAAAGTTATGGTTCACGTTGTGTAAAACCACCAGTGATTTATGGTGATGTCACTCGCCCAGAACCCATGACGGTACGTTGGTCACAATATGCTCAAAGCCTAACAAATAAAGTAATGAAAGGCATGCTGACAGGTCCGGTGACGATCTTACAATGGTCTTTCGTGCGTAACGATATTTCTCGTGAAATAGTCTGCAAACAAATTGCGGTAGCGCTTTCTGATGAAGTATTAGATTTAGAAAAAGCAGGTATCAAAGTGATTCAAATTGATGAGCCGGCTATTCGTGAAGGTTTACCGTTAAAACGTGCAGATTGGGATGCGTATTTGAAATGGGCAGGCGAAGCCTTCCGTTTAAGTTCAATGGGTTGCCAAGATGATACCCAAATTCATACGCACATGTGTTATTCCGAATTTAACGACATTCTACCGGCTATTGCAGCCTTAGATGCCGATGTCATTACTATCGAAACCTCGCGTTCTGACATGGAATTACTCACCGCATTTGGTGATTTCAAATACCCGAATGATATTGGTCCTGGCGTATATGACATTCATAGTCCACGCGTGCCTGCAGCAGAAGAAATTGAACATCTTCTTCGCAAAGCATTACAAGTGGTGCCGAAAGAACGTTTATGGGTAAACCCAGACTGTGGTTTGAAAACGCGCGGTTGGCCAGAAACGATTGCTGCACTAAAAGTGATGGTTGATGTCACGAAAAAATTACGTGCTGAATTAGCGTAAAATCAGTAAAAAGAAAGGCGAACATGAGAGATTATCTCTATTCGCCTTTTCTTTTAGTGCAAAAATAATTAATTTTTGACCGCACTTACAGGCTAATATATTCCATTTTCACCTTACAGAGGCTCTTCAATAACTGCTCTGCCATTTTGCGGTGACTTAAACGCAACGGTTTCTCTGCAAATACCACTCGCTCAATTTTGGATACATCCAATTGATTTAAGTAAGCAAAATTAATCGCTGTTTGCATCGCTGGTAAGCTTGGGTTAAATGCCGCATTTTCTGCATATCGACCACAAATCATTTCCCCATTTTTAAATAAAATGCCTACACCGTGAGGGCTTTTAGAATAAGGTGAATGTGCTCGGTTTGCGCCTAAAATTGCTTTATTTGCCACTTCATCTTCCGTCGTCAAAGTAAAACCTTGTTCTTCTTTGTTTAATAGAAGCAAATCAACGCCTAAATCTTTCGGGCCAAAGCTATCGGGTAAATATTGAGGAAGTGGATTATTTTGGCTGTGT
>JAGZRA010000029.1:0-50946 GCA_018381885.1 Parahaemophilus parainfluenzae
CGCCGATGGTAGTGTGGGGCTTCCCCATGTGAGAGTAGGACACCGCCAGGTACTGAATGTAGAACCCCGAGCTGAATGATGGCTTGGGGTTTTTGTTTTTAGATTTTATTTTAATAAATAAAAAGTGCGGTCAAAATCAGAATAGTTTTATTAAAGATGTTTAAATCTTTTAATGAGAAAATATAGGTGGAATGGTACAATCACCAAAATTTTTTATAGGATAAATAACACAAATGGCTCGTAAAAAGAAAAGTCGTAAAATTAGCGATATTATGCCAATTCGTAAATCGGACAAGAAATCTGAAGCACCAAAGCTATCAGGTAAGAAATTAACACGTTATGAATTAGACGCTAAGGCAAGAGAAGATAAGAAAAAACGTAAACATAAAGGTTTAGCATCCGGTTCTCGTCATAGTAACGCTGAACAAAATAAAAATAACCAAGTCATTGACCAAAAAGATCCGCGTATTGGTAGCCGTAAAAAGGTTCCACTGATTGTTGAATTTGTGAATAAGCCTGAGAAAGGGATGACAATTTCAGCCGTCAAAGAACCGAAAAAACTTGCGCCTGAAGTGGAGTTAGAACGTTTAGAAAATAATGAAATTCTAAATGAATTGTTGGATGCTTTAGATGAAGGCAAAACGATTAGTAAAGCTGATCAACAATTTGTGGATGAATGCTTAGATCGTATTGCTCACTTAATGGAAGAATTAGGTATTCAAGATGAAGAAGAGACAGAGGATGACCTCTATCGAACCTTCGAGAAAATTGATATCAACCAATTCAGATAATTGTCATGTTGCCGATCATTTTAAGTATTATTGCTTTGGGAATTATTGCTGGCGTATCATTTTATGCTTTCAAATTACTTAGGAGGTTACGCCATCAAAACACTCTCATTAAACAGGCTAAAATAACGCGTACAAAACGCCTAAAAGAGAGTATGGTAATTATTGCTAAAGCGATGCAAAATGGAGATTGCAATCATTCAGAAGGGGTGATTCGTTTATCAATGCTTTTACTCCCTTTTGGACAATCTTTGCAGCCATATCAAGCGATGTATGCACTTTATAATATTGTAAAAGAAATGCCTACGCATGAAGCTCGGAAAGCATTGTTAAAAAAAGAAAGAATGAAACTCGATCTTGAGCGAGAAAGTGCAGAAGCAAAATTTGAAGAAGAAATTATGTTGGAGTTACGTCAGTTTTTAAATGACGTAGAGAAATTTGGGGAAGCTTAATGTCTGAAATTATTTGGGATCTTGCGTTAATTCAAAAATATAACCAATCAGGACCTCGTTATACATCTTATCCAACTGCATTAGAATTTAATGAAAGTTACACAAACGAAGATTTTATTGCAGCGGCTAATCGTTATCCGGAAAGACCACTTTCCCTTTACGTACACATTCCGTTTTGTCACAAACTTTGCTATTTCTGTGGCTGTAATAAGGTGATTACTCGTCATCAACATAAGGCGGATATTTATCTTGATTACCTTGAAAAAGAAATCAAAGCGCGTTCAGAATTATTCAAAAATCGTGTTGCGACTCAAGTGCATTGGGGCGGCGGTACACCGACTTATTTGACAGAAGAGCAATCTGCTCGTTTGATGAAGATGCTTAAAGATCATTTTACGATTGCGGATAATGCAGAAGTCAGTATTGAGATGGACCCACGCGAAATTGAGCTCGACATGCTTGATCATTTACGCAATATTGGTTTTAACCGAATTAGCATGGGTGTACAAGATTTCAATAAAGCGGTTCAAAAAGCGGTAAATCGTGAACAAGATGAAGAGTTTGTGAATGCATTACTTGTTCGTGCTCGTGAGTTAGGCTTCCAATCGACTAACCTTGATTTAATTTATGGATTGCCACTTCAAAATGTGGAAAGTTTTATGTTTACATTACATAAAGTGATTGAATTAAATCCAGATCGTTTAAGTATCTTTAACTATGCTCATTTACCAAGTCGATTTGCGGGACAAGCAAAAATTAAAGAAGATCAATTACCGCCACCGGAAACTAAGTTAGAAATCTTACAGAAAACTATCGAAACTTTGGGCAATGCAGGCTATAAGTTTATCGGTATGGATCATTTTGCTAAACCTGATGATGAATTAGCGATTGCCCAAGAGAAAGGTGTGCTACATCGAAATTTCCAAGGCTATACCACACAAGAAGAATGTGATTTGCTTGGTTTAGGTGTGTCAGCGATTAGTTTATTGGGTGATACATACGCTCAAAACCAAAAAGAATTAAAACATTATTATCATGATGTGGAAAATTCAGGAATCGCATTACATAAAGGTTTAGCAATGACAGAAGAGGATTGCCTACGCCGTGATGTGATTAAGCAGTTGATTTGTAACTTTAAGCTTGATTTTGCACCAATTGAAAAACAATATAATATTGATTTCAGAAAGCACTTTGCTGAAGATTTACAGTTATTACAACCATTACTTGAAGATGGATTAATTTCTGAAACGGAAACAGGCTTACAAGTTTCGCCCAAAGGTCGATTATTAATTCGTAATATTTGCTTATGCTTTGATACCTATTCAAGAGCTGCAGCAAAACGGCAACAATTCTCTCGAATTATTTAGTCATATAAAAAACGGTCAAGACTTAATATCTTGACTGTTTTTCTTTTTATTTATTTTGCAATACTTTCTAGTGCCCATAATTCGCTGAGATTTTCTCTGCGGCGAATTAAATGAGCCTTGTCCCCATCCACTAACACTTCTGCTGTACGTGGACGAGAATTATAGTTTGAAGACATACTTGCACCATAGGCTCCGGCAGAGCGTTGAGCAATATAATCCCCTTCAGCAATGGCGAGCTCGCGCTGTTTACCTAAGAAATCAGAGGTTTCACATACTGGGCCAACAACATCATAAATCGCTTTTTCACGCTCTAAAGTGCGGTCAATTTCAATGATGTTCATATAAGCCTCATAGAGTGCAGGACGAATCATATCGTTCATGCCAGTATCGGTAATTGCGAAGTTACGGCTTTCATTGCTTTTTAGGTATTGCACTTTAGCCACTAAAATCCCCGCATTCGCCGCAATCGCTCGACCGGGTTCTAGAATAATTTCGAGATCTTTATAATCTTTTAATTTATTCAGTAACGCAGCAGCATAATCACTTGGATGTGGCGGTGTTTCATCAGTATAAGTTACGCCTAAACCGCCGCCGAGATCTAAGTGTTTTAACGTGATGCCATCTTCTTTTAATTGTTCCATTAAACGAATAAGGCGATCAGTTGCATCTAAGAAGGGTTGTAATTCAGTAAGCTGAGAGCCAATATGGCAATCCATACCCGTAATTTTCACATGAGGTAAGGTAGCAGCTAATTTATATACCTCACGTGCTTCATCTACGCTCACACCAAATTTATTTTCTTTCAATCCAGTGGAAATGTAAGGGTGGGTATGTGCATCAACATCGGGGTTTACACGTAAAGAAATAGGCGCAACTTTGCCCATTTCACCCGCAATCTGATTGATGCGATGTAGTTCCGCAATAGATTCCACATTAAAACAACGAATGCCTACTTCTAACGCTCGCATAATTTCGGCACGAGATTTTGCTACACCAGAAAAGACAACTTTTGATGCTTCTCCGCCCGCTGCTAAGACGCGTTCTAATTCGCCCTGTGAAACAATATCAAAGCCTGAACCTAATTTTGCCATGACATTCAAGATACCAATATTGGAGTTGGCTTTTACGGCATAGCAAATTAAGTGCGGATGCTCTCCTAAGGCTGAATCAAAGGCATGCCAATGGCGCTCAAGCGTAGCGCGCGAATAAATATAAAGTGGTGTACCAAATTCTTCAGCAAGTTGTTTGACGGGCAAATCTTCAACATAAAGTTGCTCGTTTTTATATTGGAAAAAATCCATGACGAATCCTTTAAGTGCGGTCAGTTTTTATTGTGTTTTCTGTGTGTTTTGCGGTTGTTCTTTTTCAGGGAAATATAACGGCCCTTTTACACCACAACCTGTCGCTAAAGTACAGAATGCACTGAGTAATAAAATAGAAAGTAATTTTTTCATTTTTCAATCTCTCTAATAAGTAAAATCTGCCTTTGCCAACGAGGCGAAAGGCTTTATAATTCACGGCATTCTATCAGATTTAATCGGAAAATTTTATGAATGTTGCAGAATTTCACCAAAATATTGAACAGGTTTGGCAAAAAATTGAAGAAACGTTAGAGAATCAAGATTGTGATGTGGATTGCGAAACGCAAGGTTCGGTATTTATCATTACATTTGATGATCGTTCACAAATCGTCATTAATAAGCAAGAACCACTTCTTGAACTTTGGCTTGCTAGTCGTTTGGGCGGATTCCATTTTGCCTATAAAAATAATGATTGGGTGGCAAATGATGGTAAACGCTTTTGGGATTCGTTAACCGAGGCGGTTGCTGCTCACGGAGAAACGGTAACATTCTAATGACCGAACTCGCGGAACATGCCCCGCAAAAAACAGACTTAAAAACGACCGCACTTAATACGTTGCGGTCTGTTTTTGGTTACCAATCTTTCCGCAAAGGGCAGGAAGAAGTGATTCACGCTGCGTTAAGCGGTCAGGATGCCTTAGTGGTGATGGCCACAGGAAATGGAAAATCCTTGTGTTATCAAATTCCAGCACTTTGTTTTCCAGGTCTCACATTAGTGATTTCGCCTTTGATCTCTTTAATGAAAGATCAGGTGGATCAACTCCAAGCAAACGGTATTGAAGCCGATTTTCTAAATTCTAGTCAGACGCCAGAACAACAACAGCAAGTTGAAAATAAGCTGATTTCAGGACAATTAAAATTATTATATGTTTCGCCTGAAAAAGTGATGACAAACAGCTTTTTTCAGCTGATTTCTTATGCTCAAATTTCCTTTATCGCCATTGATGAAGCCCATTGTATTTCACAATGGGGACATGATTTCCGCCCTGAATATACCCAACTTGGCGGCTTAAAAGCGGCGTTTCCAAATGCGCCGATTATGGCATTAACGGCTACAGCGGATTACGCGACGAGACAGGATATTCTCACTCATCTTAAATTAGACAATCCTCATAAATACATTGGCAGTTTTGACCGTCCGAATATTCGTTATACGTTGGAAGAAAAGTTTAAGCCGATGGAGCAGCTTACGCGTTTTGTGTTGGCTCAGAAAGGCAAAAGCGGCATTGTGTATTGCAATAGTCGTTCGAAGGTGGAACGTATAGCCGAAACTTTGCGAAATAAAGGCGTTTCGGCTGCGGCATATCATGCGGGAATGGAAACTGCACTGCGTGAACGCGTCCAGCAAGATTTTCAACGAGATAATGTTCAAGTTGTGGTTGCGACAATTGCATTTGGCATGGGCATTAATAAATCTAACGTACGTTTCGTTGCCCATTTTGATTTGCCGAGAAGCATTGAATCATATTATCAAGAAACTGGTCGTGCGGGGCGAGATGATTTACCTGCGGAAGCGGTGCTTTTCTACGAACCGGCTGATTATGCTTGGTTACAGAAAATTCTGCTAGAGAAACCAGAGACGCCACAACGTCAAATTGAGCAACATAAATTGGAAGCTATTGGTGAATTTGCAGAAAGTCAGACTTGCCGACGTTTAGTGTTACTCAATTATTTTGGTGAATATCGTCAAACGCCTTGTCAAAACTGTGATATTTGTCTTGACCCGCCAAAGAAATATGACGGTTTAATTGATGCACAAAAGGTGATGTCGACGATTTATCGTGTGGGGCAATGTTTCGGCGTGCAATATGTGATTGCCGTATTGAGAGGGATGCACAATCAAAAAATTGTGGAACGTCAACATGATAAGTTAAGTGTTTATGGCATTGGTAAAGATAAAAGCAAAGAACATTGGCAATCCGTGATTCGCCAGCTTATCCACCTTGGTTTTATTCAACAAGTGATCGGTGAGTTTAATAGTGCAACGCTTCAGCTCACAGAAAGTGCACGCCCTGTTTTAAAAGGCGAAGTGCCGCTTGAATTAGCGATGCCGCGCATTTCATCCATTAATAAAATTGTGCATACATCCCATAAAAATACAGTGGCAAATTATGATAAAGATTTGTTTGCTCGTTTGCGTTTTCTACGGAAGCAGCTAGCGGATAAGGAAAACATTCCGCCTTATATTGTTTTTAATGATGCGACGTTACAGGAAATGGCACAATATATGCCAACAAGTAATATTGAAATGTTACAAATTAATGGCGTAGGGGCAATCAAATTAGAACGCTTTGGGCAGCCGTTTATGGCATTGATTCGAGAACATAAAGCAATTTTAGAAAAGGCAGAAAAAGAATAAGTGCGGTCAAAAAACAGAAGATTTTTCGACCGCACTTTTTTCTAGCTTGCGCTTACATCTTGTTCATCGCGTAATTGACGGTCAAAGACTTGTGCACAATCATCGGTACCTGAACCATACCAAGTAGTATCACGTAATGCCACTTCACCTTTACGGTATTTTTCCACTTCGCTTTTCTTCACCAAATAGCCCGTTACACGAATTAAATCGGTGTTTTTAAGGTAAGTGGTGATATAGCGGTAACCTTGTGCAAATGAACCATCGATAATATCAACGACGGCATCTAAATGATCCACATAGGTTTGGTCAAAGGCAAACAAATCTCCCGTACCTGATGGGAAGTATTTATGGAATGGCGCAGATTGTTTTAAATGAGCCAATAATGTTGGTTCTTCACCCACACGAATGCGATGTGCCGGCGCATTACGTTTATCTTCCTCATGATTGCTTGCACCTACTTGTGCATGTAATAAATAATGGTTGCCCGTGCGTTCAGCATACACGCCTTCATGGTTATCCGTGACTTCTTTCAATTTCTCCATAATCAAGGTCGCAATTTCATCTCCGCGTTGGCTTTTACCAAAGGTTTCATTTAAGCCTTCTTGTTGTAGCAAGTGATTCGCTGCATCTGCAAGTCCTACAATAGCAAACATCCCTGTAAAATTAGTACGTTTGATAAAACCTTCTTTTTCGAGGAATGAGGTATTGAAGAAGTTGCTTTCTTCCACTACAAATTTGTGGCGTTTATCCATGGTGGAGAGCGCACATTTTGCTACACGAGGTAAAAGCTCATTGACCATTTCATCCACAGTTTTACAAGCGCGAGCGATAGTCCCTAAGCGCAAGCGAGTGAGAGTATAAGCCCCACCACATTCAGGCAGTGCGTTATAGCAACTTGCAATACCATATTGTTCGCCTAAGTCAGAAATGTAGCACGCATCATTGGCAAAAGACGGTTTAGAAACTAATAAGCACGCTTTTGCCGCTAATTCTGCAAATTCACGACTTGTTTTGCTCTTATCGTAACGAATGGTCATATTTGGTGTTGGTGCTTCCAGTTCAATTACCGCTTTTAAAATCAAACGCCCTGCTTTTGTGTCATAAGGACCAATATTGGCGTGGCAAAATGAATCCGGCACAGTTTTGTCTACATGATTTAAGAAACGTTTAATTTTGATGTAGTCTTGTTCTTCATCGGTAATAAACGGATCAAGTAGCATGTCTAAACGCCCAATATAAACCGGAAATGTGGTAATTGATGGCACGTGGGAATATAAAATCAATAAGCCATCTAATGCTTCATCAAGATCTTTTGGTGGCGGCAATTCAAGGAATTCACAGCCTTTTTTAATATACACATTGTAATCCGGCAAAATATAGCGGGGGCGATAAATCGCATAGCCTTCGTTTAAATCACAGATCATTTGATTTTGAAGGAATTGCCATTCTTCATCTGTGTAGCCTAATAATTCACGAGGATCAAATAATCGCTCGGCGATATTGCCTAAACACATGAGTTTTTGTTGATAGGTGAGTGTATTGGATTTTACGGTATCCAAAATATCTTGAAGAGATGCAAGCATAATCATGTCCTAATTTAAAAGGGTAGCCTATTTTAAGTCAGTGACTGGATGATGACAATTTTGACAATGTGATCTGCATCACATTTATGATATTTATCAGTCAATTCGGTTATATCATATGACGTTAAAATGTTTTGGTTTTATGGGGTTTCCCATTATGATGTCAGCGTTAAATATAAATGGGAATAATATGAAAAAAGCACGGGTGATTCCTCACACCAGTTGGGCCGCAAAATCGCTATGGTCAGTCGAAGGTAAAACGATGTCGATGCTCTTATTTGCATTGGCAATACTGGGCATTGGAGATGGCTTAATTGTGCTTGCGAATTTAGGCTCTTCACCTTGGACAGTGCTTTCTCAAGGTGTGGCATTACAAGCTGGAGTTAGTATTGGTTGGGCATCATTCGGTATTAGCTGTTTGGTGATGTTAGCTTGGATTCCCCTTAAATTAAGATTTGGGCTTGGTACGATTTTGAATATTATCGTGATTGCTTTTTTTCTTGGTTTAACCGTGAAAATTATGCCAGAACCAACCGCACTTTTTAGCCGAATTTTATTCGGTGGCATTGGGCTTTTGCTTTATGGACTAGGAACAGCATTATATTTAACCTGCCATCAGGGTGCAGGTCCTCGAGATGGTTTAATGGTAGGACTTTGTCAACGCTTTCATTTAAAAGTTGGGATTGTAAGAACAAGCCTTGAAGTGTCGGTTTGTGTGTTGGGTTATATTCTCGGCGGCACAGTCGGAATAGGTACCGTTGTTTTTGCCGCCGCAATAGGTTGGATTGTACAGCTATGCTTAAACTCAATTGCTCGCTTGCCACATCTTCCGCACGAAGGGGATAATCTCCACTAAGGCATTTTCAATAGAAATTAAGCCTAAATTTATTTCGTCTTTCCCTTTTGGCGGGCAGAAAGCAAGATGTTTATCTGCATCGTTAATCGGTTTCCAACGACGAGGCTGAGATGAGCGACTATTTGGATAGAATCCGATCGTTGGCACATTGAATGCACTGCTTAGATGCAATGGTCCAGTAGAACCCGCAATGAATAAATCTGCACAAGCCAGAGAGTGTGCAAAATCAACCAATCCTTTATTCTTATCGTACACAACCACATTTGGGTTATCGATTTTTGCCGCTAACTCATGGGCTTTTTCACTTTCACCAGGTCCTGCCGTTAAGATAATCTGGCAATCAAATTCGCTTAATAAACCTTGTACCAATTGAGCATATTGCGACAATGAAAGACTTGTTGCAGAACCACCTGTTCCACTATGCACAAATACCCATTTTTTGTCTCCCGATAAGCCTAATTGTTCTTGAAGAAAAACACGTTGATTTTTAACCGCACTTTCAGGAAGTGAAAGGTAAGGTGGTTTTGGTTCCACAATTGGCATGTTGTGTTTCTTTAAGAACGCCCGAGCCAGATCTTGATTGTATTCTGCTTCAGATTTTTCTGAGCGTGAACGGCGTTGTGTTAAACGATGGTTATAAAGGATTTGCACCCATTTTGTTGCGGGTGCAAGACGATAAGGAATCCCACTTTCCCATGCTAATTTACCGTTATGGGTATTGGAAAAGAAGCTAATCATGCCATCAAATTGCTGCTCTTTGATTTCTTTAATAAGACGATTGAAGTCCGCTTTATCCTTTTTAGCACTATCAATGATAACATTATCTAAATAGGGGCAGATTTGAGCAAGAGGCGCGGTATAAGCCGGCACAAGTGCGGTCAGTTTTAGCGCAGGATTTGAGGCTTTCAACATCGCAAAAGCAGGGAATGCTTGAACAAAGTCGCCCAGTTTATCGTTACGAATGACTAAAATTTTCATTATTCTGCCTTCTGATGTGTTCGTATTGCAGCATAAAATACAATCGTTAAGAAAAAGTAAAATATAGTACCTGAATTATGAACTAAGAAACCTTGGCTTAAGCCATAAATCATCACAGATAAAATATGGGCAACACCTAAAGTGGCTATCAGCTTAACCTCATCGTTCGTGGTGTTTAGCTTTTTCATAAAGGCTCGTAGAGGAATAAATAAAACAGCAAGCAAGGCAAGCAACCCAATAATTCCTCGTTTTGATAGGTCATCTAAATATTGGTTATGGGCATGAGTAAATTGTCCAATATTGCCAGTGGCAATTTTTTCTTTTGTTTCTTGCTTACGTTTTTCTGTCGCACCTTGAATGCCCCAACCAAACAAAGGCTTTTCTTTTGCCATTGCAATCGCACTTTTCCACATTTCAAAACGAGCGCCTAGAGAGGTGTTTCCATTATTTTTGTCTAGATAAAGTTGGATATCTTTTTGAGCAACATTAATTCGCTCCATAATGCGGTTATTTGGCATTTGACTAATCCCAATGCTCGCGACCACAATAATTCCAAAGAAAGTCAGGAAAAAACGTTTTGAAAGAGAATGGCGATAAATATAAAGAATAACAATAAGTAAGACGGGTAATGCAACCCATCCACCTCGAGCGGTAGAAAGCAAGCTTCCTACGATGCCACATAAACCACCAATAACACTCAGAGTGGTTAACTTTACGTCTTTTTTCTGATGGGCATAGAGGGCAATAATTAGGCTAAAAATACCTAATGACATAGAAATATCACCCCCTTGAATATGCATAATTCGAGGATTTTGCTCGGGGCGTAGATTCAAGATAAATTTATCATAAAGTGCTACGCAAAGGGAAATAATACTACCAAGCGGAATAGAGTAACTCAAAACGCAAGTTTTGATAGGGTATTTCAATAATAAAAGTAAAACAGGAACAAAGAAAACGACGCGGCTTGCAGTATCAAGATCGCGCATTTTTCCCCCGTTAATACTGAGAGAAAGTAAAAAGGTAACAAAATAAAAAAGGTAGCTATAAATTAAGTATTTATCAACTTTTGATAGGTTTAAAAGCGGTTTCTTGATTAAAGCATAAACGCCATAACCTAAACCGATTAACATCAGTAGAGCAGGTGCAGCATTATATCCCCCCTTGACAATAAATATCGAAAGGAAGAAAAGCGTTACCGCAAAGTTTATTAGGGTGACTAACCAATTTTGTTTTGTTATTTGCATAGATTATGCTCGATATTTAGGTTATGTAAAATAAAAAACCGCACTAGAAAGTGCGGTCTTATTTTAGTCTATTTTTATGGATTATAAAACATCAACGCAGTTTAAGTCTTCGAAAGATTGCTCTAAGCGTTTAGACATTGATTCTTCCATTTTACGTAACCAAACACGTGGGTCGTAGTATTTTTTGTTTGGTGCATCAGGACCTTCAGGGTTACCTAATTGACCTTGAAGATAAGCTTCATTTGCTTTATAGAAGTTTAAAATACCATTCCATGCAGCCCATTGAGTATCAGTATCGATATTCATTTTGATTGCCCCATAGCTAATTGCTTCGCGGATTTCTTCGCGGCTAGAACCTGAACCACCGTGGAAAACGAAGTTGATTGGTTTAGCAGGAAGATTGCGTTCTTTTGCAACGAATTCTTGTGACGCACCTAAAATAGATGGTTTTAATTTTACGTTACCTGGTTTGTAAACACCGTGTACGTTACCGAATGCAGCAGCAACGGTAAAGTTAGGGCTTACTGGGTTTAATTGGTCGTAAACGTAAAGCACATCAGATGGTTGGGTATATAAACGAGATTCATCTACATCAGAGTTATCCACGCCATCTTCTTCACCACCGGTGATACCGATTTCGATTTCAAGAGTCATGCCTAATTTATCCATACGAGCAAGGTATTCACGGCAGATTGCCATGTTTTCTTCCATAGGCTCTTCAGATAAGTCAAGCATGTGAGAAGAGAATAATGGACGACCAGTTTCTGCAAAGTGTTTTTCACCCGCTTCAAGTAAGCCATCGATCCATGGAAGTAATTTTTTCGCTGCGTGGTCAGTATGAAGAATAACTGGCACACCGTATTCTTTGGCTAAAGTATGAACGTGTTTCGCACCTGCGATCGCACCTAAAACGTCTGGACGTGCACCGCTTGTTGGTTTGATACCTTTACCTGCGTAGAAAGCTGCACCACCGTTTGAGAATTGGATAATTACTGGTGCTTTCACACGGGCAGCGGTTTCCAATACAGCGTTTACGGAGTCTGAACCCACGCAGTTTACTGCAGGGATCGCGAAGTTGTTTGCTTTGGCATAAGCAAAGATTTTTTGTACATCTTCACCTGTTACTACGCCAGGTTTTACGATATCTAATAATTTAGCCATAGTTGTGTTTCCTTTTGTTTTGGAGGGTTTATCCTCCGTTTGAAGAATTAATATTTATCCCCTCTGTGCAGAGTGGATAGAAAGCATTTAATTAACCGTTCGCACGTTTTTCAAGAATTTCTACTGCTGGTAATACTTTACCTTCAACGAACTCTAAGAATGCACCACCACCGGTAGAGATGTAAGAGATTTTATCTGCAATACCGAATAAATCGATAGCCGCTAAAGTATCACCACCCCCTGCGATAGAGAATGCATCGCTGTTTGCAATCGCGTGAGAAATGATTTCAGTACCTTTACGGAAGTTAGGGAACTCAAACACGCCAACTGGACCATTCCATAAAACGGTTTTTGCATTTTTGATGATTTCAGCTAATTGTTCTGCAGATTTATCACCGATATCGAAGATAGATTCATCATCTTTCACTTCGGTTACTAATTTTTCTGTTGCAGGAGCAGTTTCAGAGAATTCAGTACCAACACGTACATCAACTGGAACTGGAATATCCGTGCTTGCTTCTAATTCTTTTGCTACAGGGATTAAATCTGCTTCATATAACGATTTACCCACATTGTGGCCAGCTGCCGCGATGAAAGTATTTGCAATACCACCACCTACGATAATTTGGTCAGCAATTTTTGAAAGAGAGTTTAATACTTCTAATTTAGTGGAAACTTTAGAACCACCTACGATCGCAACCATCGGACGAGCTGGCTCTTTTAATGCTTTACCTAACGCATCTAATTCTGCTGCAAGTAATGGACCTGCACAAGCAACTGGTGCAAATTCTGCTACGCCGTAAGTTGACGCTTGTGCACGGTGAGCTGTACCGAATGCATCCATCACGAATACGTCGCAAAGTGCGGCATATTTTTTACCTAATTCAGGATCGTTTTTCTTCTCACCTTTGTTTACACGTACGTTTTCTAAGACAACGATTTCGCCTTCTTTAACATCCACACCGTTTAAGTAGTCTTGTACTAAACGCACATTGAAACCTGCGTCTTTTAAGTAATCAACAACCGGTTGTAAAGAGTCTTCAGGTTTGAATTCACCTTCAGTTGGACGACCTAAGTGAGAGGTAACCATCACTTTTGCGCCTTTTTCTAAAGCCAGTTTTAACGTCGGGATAGTCGCACGAATACGCGCATCAGATGTCACTTTGCCATCTTTTACCGGTACGTTTAAGTCTGCGCGAATAAATACACGTTTACCTTTTAAATCTAAGTCGGTCATTTTGATTACTGACATAAGCTTTCCTCTTGGGTTAGTTAAAATTAAACGGGGATATTATACCTAGATCTTACTAGGTTGTAACGATGTAGATCAAATAAAAAAGCGAATTATGCTTATTTAGGGCAATCGATTACTTCCCACTGGCGATTGTAACAAATGAATAGTTCATTATGGCTCGCCCCTAAATAAGCGCCTTTTAATTGCGGATTATGTTGCTTCATCCATTGAAATAATTCTTTACGGCTTAATTGTTCGTTTGGCAAGGAAAGCGATTCAAATAATGCTTTTTCTTGTTTGAAATAAGCTTCTGCTGAATCAAAAGCGCAGCTACCGTGTTTTTCCCATTCACCTTGCAATAATTTTGCGCCTGGTGAGATTGAAAGGTAAGGCTCGAGCGTTTCAATTGGAAGCGGCGCTAAATCACCCTTACAAAAACGTGGATGATCCGTAACAGAACGTGCATTCGCATTTTGAGGCCATAAGCCGTGCACTACCCAGCCAAATTGATTTTTTGTACTACATTGATATTGCGCTGAATCAGGTAAATTATTGCCATATTGCGCACGTTGTTTTTCACAGAATGCAGGCGACCAAGATAAGGCCAACATATAGTAATCAACAGGGGCATTTTTATTTTGTCCAATGGCATCATCACGCATGATGACATCATAATTCCCAAAATCTTTGGTGTTTTTGACCGCACTTTGACTTTGTTGTTGTGTGGTTGTTGGGACGGGTTTTGTGTCTTTTTTGTGTTCAGTGAAATATTGCCAAATACTAAATGCGGCAAGGGCAATAAGGGAAAGAGTGGAAACCTGTTTTTTCATAAAAATCCTGTTTAAATTTTGTCAATTTTGCTTTTGTCGGCTATAATTCGCCGCTTTCTCATATAAAGGAATAGTATGGCGTTACTGATCACAAACAAATGCACAAACTGCGATATGTGTCTCCCCGAATGTCCGAATGAAGCAATTTCAATCGGCGAGGAGATCTATGTGATCGATCCTGTACTTTGTACGGAATGTGTTGGTCATTATGACACGCCAACTTGCCAAAAAGTTTGCCCGATTACAAACTGCATCAAGCCAGATCCTGAGCACCAAGAAAGCGAAGAGCAGCTTTGGGAACGTTTTGTGATGATTCACCATTCGGATAAGTTGTAGAATTTACCTGATCTTTTTCTTTTCGTCCAATGACTATGAATAAAACAAAGTTAATTAAAATCGCCATCATTCTGATTTATTTGTTCAGTCCCATTGATATTTTGCCTGAAGCAGTGCTTGGCCCATTAGGTTTGGTGGATGATGCGGCAGCCATTGCCTTATTAATTCGAATTTTATTGAAAAAATAAAAAGTTGAATAAAATCAACCGCACTTTGCTTTTCTTATTCTTGCAAAATTCCTTTAATTTCTCTAAACTACGCGTCGGAAAATTTCTTTCCTCATCATTTCACTTTAAACGCTACCCGTGAGTAGCAAAAGGGACCTCAATCATGACAAACGTCAATCAATATGGCTGGAAAGCCTTGGTTGGATCAGCTGTCGGCTACGCGATGGATGGATTCGATCTTCTTATTCTTGGATTTATGCTTAGTGCCATTTCGGCAGATCTTAATTTAACTCCCGCACAATCTGGCTCATTAGTTACCTGGACACTTATTGGTGCCGTGGTGGGCGGTATTGTATTTGGTGCATTAAGCGATCGTTATGGGCGTGTACGCGTGCTGACTTGGACAATCGTCCTCTTCGCTGTATTTACCGGTTTATGTGCAATCGCACAAGGCTATTGGGATTTATTAATTTATCGCACCATCGCGGGTATCGGTTTGGGCGGTGAATTTGGTATCGGTATGGCATTAGCTATTGAAGCGTGGCCAGCAAAACACCGTGCAAAAGCTGCGTCTTATGTGGCGTTAGGTTGGCAAGTTGGTGTGTTAGCGGCTGCATTACTTACCCCTGTATTGCTTCCACATATCGGCTGGCGCGGCATGTTCGTTGTTGGTATCTTCCCAGCGTTTGTGGCCTGGTATTTACGTACCCGTTTACACGAACCTGAAATTTTCTCACAAAAACAGACCGAACTTTCAACCCAAAAAATATCGAAACTGGAATCTTTCCAACTCTTAGTAAAAGATAAATCAACTACAAAAGTAAGCCTTGGTATAGTGGTTTTAACGTCTGTACAAAACTTCGGTTACTACGGCATTATGATTTGGATGCCAAATTTCTTATCTAAACAACTTGGCTTTAGTTTAACGAAATCAGGTTTATGGACGGCGGTGACCGTATGCGGCATGATGGCAGGGATTTGGATTTTTGGTCGCTTAGCCGATAGAATCGGACGTAAACCAAGTTTCTTATTATTCCAACTTGGTGCTGTGATCAGTATCATCACTTACTCTCAATTAACTGACCCAACCGCGATGTTGGTGGCTGGTGCCTTCTTGGGGATGTTCGTCAACGGCATGATGGGCGGTTATGGTGCATTAATGGCTGAAGCCTATCCGACAGAAGCACGAGCAACGGCACAAAATGTGTTGTTTAACTTAGGTCGTGCTGTTGGTGGTTTTGGACCAGTTGTTGTCGGAGCGATTGTCTCTGCGTACTCATTCAGTATTGCAATTGCTTTCTTGGCGGTGATTTATGTCATCGACATGGTGGCGACGGTCTTCTTAGTGCCAGAATTAAAAGGCAAAGAATTGAGCTAAGTGCGGTCAAAAAATTCAACTTTTTGAAAACATCGGGGTTAAAACCGATGTTTTTTATTTGTGAAAAATCAGCCAATTTCAACCGCACTTTGTGCTAAACTATGGTCACTTTTTCCAATTTTGAAGAATTATCGTGTACGCTAAACGTTCAGTTTCTACTCGTATTGCTAAATATTTATTTGTGGTCATTATTTTCATGGGCATTATTAGTTCATTGAGTTTGATCGTGATGGCCAGTAATAAATCGGATGCGGAAGCCATTAATATTTCCGGTTCTTTGCGTATGCAAAGTTATCGGCTATTAACGGAAATGGAACGTTCGCTGGATACGGTCGAACAGAATTTAGTACGTTATCAACGTAGTCTCAATGCTGATGCTTTGCTGACGGTACAAAATCAGCTTTTTGCACCTTCAGGGGTGAGAGAGTCTTATCAAGAAATCCTAAAACGCTGGGCGGTGATGTCCGATTTCGCGCGTAGCCATCAAATTGAAAAATATCACGCCGAACTAAAAAGTTATGTACAAGATGTCGATGATTTCGTGTTGGAATTACAACGCTTTGCTGAACTAAAATGGATTATTGCGGTTTCGGTATTGTGTGTTTCTATGCTATTGATTCTTGCGATGGTGTCTTATGTGATTTGGTATATGAAGCGCGAAGTAGTGAAACCATTAGAGCTAAAGCCAGTATGCAAGTGCAAATGGGGCAGTTTAAACATATCCAGCTTGATACAGAAAGTGGTAACGAGCTTGGTGTTTTGGCAAAAGTGTTTACGCAAATGTCATCGGAATTAGGGCGACTTTATTCACGTTTAGAAGATGCCGTTAATGAGAAAACGCAAAAGTTACGCCAAACTAACCGCTCTTTAACGACGCTTTATCAAAGCTCTCAGTTGCTTACGCCCACGAAGATTAATGATAAAATTCTCAGTCAAGTGCTCAATCATATTCGTGTCAGCGAACATTTACGCTACATTGAGTTAGAAATTTTCGGCTCAGAACATTGGGAAATTTCTTTTGGTCAAAAAGATCCAAAACAATCACTTCAAGTCGAAGAACTTTCTATTGAAAATGAAAACTTGGCTGTGCTCTCATGGCAAGCTGGTTTGCCTTGTCCTGATCCACGCATGATGAAAAACTTAGGGCAAATGGTGGCAAAAGCGTTGTATTCGCACAAAACGCAACGCCAGCAAGAGCAGCTCTTATTGATGGAAGAGCGGTCCATTATTGCACGGGAATTGCATGACTCGTTGGCGCAAGTGCTGTCTTTCTTACAAATTCAATTAACGCTGTTAAAGCATAATTTGAAGAAAGAAGACGAGGAATCAAAAGAGAAAAGCATTGCAATCATTGGTGAATTTGAACAAGCCTTATCAGATGGGTATTCTCAATTACGAGAATTATTGGCGACTTTCCGTTTAACGGTACAAGAGGCGAATTTACAGGTTGCCTTGGAGCAAGTTATCGAAAGTTTACGTTCGCAAACGAAAATGCAAATGACTGTGGACTGCAGTTTGCCATCACAAAGTTTAAATCCACAAGAATTAGTGCACGTTCTACAAATTGTGCGTGAAGCAACGCTGAATGCGATTAAACACTCAAAAGGCACGCTGATTGAAGTGAAAGCCCATATTAATGCCGAGGGAGAATATGAAATCCTTGTGCAAGATAATGGCGTAGGGATTCCGACATTAGACGAGCCAGAAGGGCATTATGGTTTAAATATCATGACTGAACGCAGTCGCCAATTAAATGCTCAGCTTACAATTTCAAAAGGGGAGCAAGGTGGTACGATGGTTAAAATCACGCTCCCTCACACGTTTTTTTAAGGAAAGTTAATGCAAAGTTTACAACCATTTCACACTTTCAATATTCCGGCAAATGCACGTGAAATCATTGAAGCCACATCGATTGAACAAATCCAACAAGCTTGGCAAAAAGCACAAGCTGAAAATCTCCCTGTCTTATTTTTAGGCCAAGGCAGCAATATGCTGTTTTTAGAAGATTTCCAAGGTGTTGTAATTGTTAACCGTTTATCGGGTATTCAACATACAGAAGATAGCGATTACCATTATTTGCATGTTAATGGTGGCGAAAATTGGCATCAGTTGGTGGAATGGTCGCTTTCACAAGGAATTAATGGTTTAGAAAACCTTGCACTCATTCCAGGCTGTGCCGGCTCTGCACCAATTCAAAATATCGGTGCGTATGGCGTAGAGTTTAAAGATGTATGCGATTACGTGGATGTGTTGAATCTCAATTCAGGCGAACAATTCCGCTTACAAGCAAGTGAATGTGAATTCGGTTATCGCGAAAGTATTTTTAAACACCGCTATGCGCAAGGTTATGTGATTACAGCGGTTGGATTGAAATTAGCCAAAAATTGGCAACCAATTTTAAAATATGGCTCATTAGTGAATTTTGATCCTCAAACGGTAACGGCAAAACAAGTATTTGATGAAGTGTGCCATATTCGCCGCAGCAAATTGCCAGATCCAAAAGAATTTGGCAATGCAGGCAGTTTCTTCAAAAATCCTGTGGTGAGTGTAGAGCAATTTGCGAAAATCCAAAAACAGGTCGAAAATCTACCGCACTTTCCACAACCGGATGGCTCTGTGAAACTTGCAGCAGGATGGTTAATTGACCAATGCCATTTAAAAGGTTTTCAAATCGGTGGTGCGGCCGTTCATCAACAACAAGCGTTAGTACTGATTAATAAAGGTAATGCCACAGGTCAGGATGTTGTGAAGCTTGCACATCATATCCGTCAAACTGTGGCAGATAAATTTGGTGTGTATTTACAGCCTGAAGTGCGTTTTATGGGCGAAAATGGCGAAGTCAATTCAGAGCAAGTAATTTCTTAAGTAATGTTTAAAAGATATGCAAATTTAGGGCAGCTGCTTTGTCTTTTGACCTTATTCTTGATCTTCTTCGGGATACTATGGGGATTAACTTATCTTACTGATACACATTATATACATTCGTATAGTAGCCATACTTTATATTGGAGTATTTTTGTTGCTTATTTTATTGGTATTCCAATAATTCTTTGGTCGAATTCTGATGATTATTATGAATATAAAACCTTGAAATCTTCCATTCGATATAGCTCAGATAAGACAGGGCGATTTTCATGGATTAGAATAGTATTAGAGTTGATATTAACTCCACCCGTAATAGCTTTTATATTTCTAGAACCACTGTTTATGATATGTTACTCAACAGTATTTGGAGAGGAAGAAACTTCTGAAGTTGTTATTACTAGATTAGAGTACGAAAAAGGTGGGTATAGACGAAGCCCAAAATATTATGTTTATGTAACCTCAAAAGAATATGGCGATGAGTTATTTAACTCAAAAATAGTTTATCAACAATCGTATCCAAGCATTATTTTAGTTGTGAAGAGGAAAGTATCGAAATTTGGATACATTGTAAATTATAATGATATAACAGTTAAAAAGTATGTAGGAAAGCAATCATGAACTTTAAAGAGATTTTAGAGACTTTACCCACCATTGATCATCTAACAGGTTTAGACGTGTTAAACGGTGAAACTGTGATTCATCATATTCCGGCTGCGCCAGGTAAGCTTGGCTCGCTCCGTCTTTATCATGCGTTAGCAGAAAAATTTAACGGGAAATTAGACCGCACTTCTGCACAACAAGGCATTGAATGGTTTGCTGAACACGTTGAAGATGCGAAGCAAAACCCTGGAAAACATCCCAATATTGACTTATTGTTTAAAGTGGTGGCGGAAGATGTCGTTTATTCGCTTGTGCCATTAAACTAAATTGAAAAATTTTTAGTGATTAATTTGAACTTTTAATCGTTAAAAACTGTCAAATAAAACAAATTGAGGTATAATGACAATAGTTGTTATACAATAACAAATAAGTAATGAGTCGGGGCGTCGCTCCGCATGCTGTGAGGAGAAGAATGAATAAAGAAACTCAAATGATGTTAGTACCTCAAGGTAGCATCGAAGGTTATATTCGAGCAGCAAACGAATATCCGATGCTGACTGCAGAGGAAGAAAAAAGCTTAGCAGAACGTTTGTATTATGACGGTGATATTGAAGCAGCGAAAAAGTTAGTTTTATCACACTTACGTTTTGTTATTCATGTTGCGCGTGGTTATTCAGGTTATGGATTACCGCAAGCAGATTTAATTCAAGAAGGTAATATCGGATTAATGAAAGCGGTAAAACGTTTTAATCCGGAAGTGGGTGTTCGCCTTGTATCTTTTGCGGTGCATTGGATCAAAGCTGAAATCCATGAATATGTCCTTCGCAACTGGCGTATTGTGAAAGTCGCTACCACAAAAGCACAACGTAAATTGTTCTTTAACCTACGTAAAACTAAACAACGTTTAGGTTGGTTCAATGAAAACGAAGTGGATATGGTGGCGAATGAGCTTGGTGTGTCAAAAGAAGATGTCATCGAAATGGAATCCCGTATGACAGGGGCTGATGTAGGCTTTGATTTGCCAACAGACGATGATGACGAAGCTTATGCACCTTCTTTATATTTAGAAGATAAAAGCTCAAACTTTGCGGCAGAACTTGAAAGCGAAAACTTTGAAGAACAAGCAACAGAAAAGTTAGGTACAGCCTTAGCAAATCTTGACGAACGTAGCCAAGATATTATCAAAGCGCGTTGGTTAGATGATGATAAAGTCACCCTTCATGATCTTGCAGCAAAATATAATGTGTCTGCAGAACGTATTCGTCAGCTTGAAGCAAATGCACTGAAAAAACTTAAAAGTGCGGTTGATTTCTAAGCCGTTTTGATAAAAAGAAAACCTGTCGATTATCGACAGGTTTTTTTATTTATTTCTTTTTGGATTTTCCCCACATTTTATCTTCTTGGCCTCGCCATAATCGCTGAATATTGTCGTGGTGACGATAAATCAGCAAACAGCAAACTAAGGCAACGGGGAAGGTAAATTCCGGTTTAAGCCACCACACATAAAATGGCACGAGAAGTGCTGTAATGACCGCACTTAATGAAGAATAACGGCTAATTAAGAAGACTAACAACCACGTACCTAGCGTTGAGCCAGCGACGCCCCAAGAGATGGGCGCAATGGCACCGAATGCGGTCGCAACACCTTTCCCGCCTTTAAACTGAAAGAAAATAGGGAAGATGTGCCCCAAGCAAGCCCCTAATGCAACCATGCCTAATTCAAATTGCGTAAGCCCTAAATAATAACCCGCCCAAACTGGTAACATCCCTTTTAAAATATCGCAAATTAATACCGCAAGCGCCGCCCAACGTCCGCCAATACGTAATACATTGGTCGCACCAGGGTTATGAGATCCGTTTTTTCGCGGGTCAGGCAAGCCTGCTACCTTACAAATCAAAATTGCACTGGAAATCGAACCCAGTAAATAAGCAAAAATCATATAAAAAAGGGCAAATAGGCTCATTTTGTGCTCCACAATCTTGATTGTATTTGAAAAACTTGTTCGTTATTTTAACCAAACTTGATAGCATAAGCCCACTATATTTTTACAGGAATGAGAGATGGATCGTATTTTTATTGAAGAATTAGTGGTCTTCGCACAAATTGGCGTGTATGACTGGGAGCAACAAATCAAACAAAAGCTCGTTTTTGATTTGGAAATGGCATGGGATTGTCAAAAAGCCGCAGAAACAGATGATGTGCAATACTGCCTCAATTATGCGGAAGTAAGTCAATTTATTTTAGATTATGTTCAAGCTAAGCCATTTTTATTGATTGAGCGTGTGGCTTATGAAGTAGCAGAGCAATTACAACAACGTTTTGGGATTTCATGGTTACGTCTTAAATTAAGCAAACCCAAAGCGGTTGCTCAAGCAAGTAATGTGGGGATCATTGTAGAGCGCGGTGAGTTGAAATAATCGCTGAAAATTGACCGCACTTTGGAAATATCAAACCAAAGTGCGGTTAATTTTTTAAGTGTTTTTTAATGCCAAGCGAAATGCTCCAATTCCGCTTTTTAATACTAGCATGCTTAATATCATACTTGCCAATGGGTCAACCCATAACCATCCCAGAAAATAGGTACTGAGACCCGAAAGAATAGCAATAATGGAACCGAATAAATCGGTCAGTACATGTAGATAAGCCGCTTTGATATTGAGATTATCATGATCGCTGTTTAACATCATATTTGCAACGAAAAGGTTCACCAATAATCCTAAAGATGCCACGCCAAGCATTGGTAATGCCATCATCTCGATGGGATTTTGCCAACGTTGAATCGCTTCAACTAAAATCATTAATGCCACAACAATCAATGAGCCGCTATTAAGTAGGGCAATGTATCGTTGTTTTTGAGCGGATAAGAAAAGTGCCAATAGCGCTAAAAATAATGACAGGCTATCATTTGCCATATGCCCTGCATCAGCTATTAATGCTAAGCTGTTAAACCAATATCCCCCAAGAAATTCAATGATCATAAAGCCTGTAATGACGATAAAACTGAATGCCAAAATTTTTTTATTTTGTGGAATATGGTCGTGATGCTCATGAGCGTGCTCGTGGTGTTCATGAGAATGATGGTGAGACATATTGTTCCTTATTGTGTACTTGATTAACTTGGGATAAAGTATAAAGTCCGTAGCAACTACAAGGTCAAGGCTTGATTTTAAAAAATGAAAATTAACGAACTCAGCAAACAAAGCGGTATTCATTTAGAAACCATTCGTTATTATGAAAAAATGGGTTTAATGCCGGAGCCTAAACGGCTGGCAAATGGTTATCGAGATTATGATGAAGCCAGTTTGAAGCAATTAAAATTTATTAAAACCTGCCGAGCGTTAGATTTTAGTTTGGCCGAAATTAAATTTTTTAATGAGATGAAAACGCAGCAATCTCAACATTGTGAAGTGGATAGTATGTTGGCAAAACATTTGGTTTCAGTCGAAGAAAAAATTGCTGAACTGACCGAAATTAAACATTTTCTACAAAGTTTAATTACTGAAGATGATCATCAAGCAGCAGATTGTAAAGCAATGGCTCAATTAAAGGCATATTAATATCAGCTGAAAAATACATAAAAAATCATCCGCACTTTTGATGTGCGGATGATTTTTATTCTAGGTCATCGGTAAACGCATTGTTTCGGAATATCGGGACAAAGGTTGCGAGATAAAGCACAAACACAATGGCAATTAAAATAGCCGGAATCGTGATAAAAAACAGCTCGTCCACATACATCAAACAGGCTCGGGAAAGCGCTGCGGTGAAAAGGCAAAGTACGGCAAGGCGACAGAGTTTTGGGTAATCCAGTTTCGTAAAGCCACTATGCCATAATCCCGCAGTGAGCCAAATCATCATCATACTGCCGAGAATGCCGCCAAGTGTTACCATGTGTAATGGATCGGCAGTAGGCTCATCAATTAATTTATTTATGCCAATCCACAAATAGCCAATCGCGGCGAACAGTTGAAGGAAATAATAAGTGCGTACGTAATGTTTACGTAGCAGTTCGTGATGATGTAATTCACGCAACTTGGCAAGCAAAATAAAACCAACCGCAAAGGCCGTAAATGCGGCTGTTTGCGCAGGCAACCAAAGCTCTGCTGCGGTATGAAGTAATAAAAATGTAATCGCGATATTTTTATACACGACATTTGGGATAAATACGGGATCTTTCAATGTACTTTCTTTCAGTGCTTCTGCACCTAATAGAATGCTGACTCGAATCGATACAAACATTACCGCCGCCATATTCAAATGCACCTGTGCCCGCAATAATTTCAGACTATCAGTCATGGCATAAGCCGTCTGACAACCCATAAATGCTGCAAGTAACATCAATAAAGTAAAATTATCGGTATTGCGATCCAACCAAAACAGCCAAGCACAAAAGAGTAACAATGCGAGCCAATAAGCAGCCACTAAAAACGAGGCAGTTTGTGGTGAAAACGGCAATAACACCAGTCCCGCAAGCAAGAGCACGGCTAAAATCGTGGCAATAGGTTTTAAATTACCTTTGTAATTTGTCCATTCGAGCATGGAAGCCGTCAGAAAGCCGCCGTATGCGGCTGGTAACATAAATTCTAAGAAAATTTTGCGGTGTAGGATGAGATCATCGGGGCTGATGAAAAAACTCAAGGCACCAACAATCGCAAGAATGGCAGCCCCGACAAAAAAGGGTCGCATTGGATGAGTAAAGAAATTATTCATAATAATGGATTCCTTGAAATTCGCGTGCGACTACGCTTTCTTCAAAGGCTGAATTGCGTTCGGATAATGGCGTTGGCAAGGTAATCACATTTTGCACATCCATCCCTTTTGGAGAAAGCTGCATAATCTCTCGGCTTAATCGAGCTGCTTCAAAACGATCGTGCGTCACTAAAATGCAAGCCATGCCTTGTTGCTCAATTTTCTCGACTAACATGGTAGCTAAAATATCACGTAAATCACGATCCAGCCCGACAAAAGGTTCATCCAATAAGGCTAAATCACATCCACATAGCAATAGACGCAAAAATGCCACGCGTTTTGCCATACCGCCCGATAATTCGGTCGGGTATTTATTCAAATCACCTGAAGAAAGTCCGATCTTTTCTGCCAGCGCAATGATTTCATGTTCATTCGGATTATCCATAAAAATGGCGATATTTTGCATAGCAGTGAGATTTTCTAATAGGCGATTTTCTTGAAACAGAAAGCCTGTTTTACGAAAGGCATTATTGATTTCGCCCGATTTTGGCGTTTCCAAACCTGAGATTAAACGCAAAACTGTGGTTTTGCCACAGCCACTTGGGCCGAATAAGGTTTTCACTTCGCCCGGTTGTAAATCCATACTGAAATTGCGCACGATGGGATCGCGGAGAATTTCAAAACGCACATTTTTTAAACTCAGCATTATCTTCTCCACGGCATAAACAGGATTTCCAATGGCTTGGTAATCAAATATTCAAAGAGGGAAACAAACACAATCACCAACAGCACATAAGCCATCACCGTTGACGTATCTAACATGGCCCTGGCATCGGCAATTTTTGCACCTACACCCTCATTGGCTCCCAAAAGCTCTGCCATAATCACGACTTTTACACCCATCGCAACTGCGACACCAATGCTGGAAATCACATAGCCCGTGAGATGGGGAACATATAAATAGCGGATTTTTTTCCACAATCCGAGCTTGTACGCATCAAACAATTCTTCATGTTGTTTGTTTACACTTGCCATGCCCATAGCAGCACTGGCAAAGGTTAGCGGGGCGACTAATACGATAATGGTAAATAGCACACTTGGGTTGCCAAAGCCAAACCAAAATAATGCCATCACGACCCAAATGATTGGCGGCATGGCTAACAAAATCGTAATGACAGGTTTGAGCAATGCCATAGCGGTTTTAAAGCTGCCCGCAATCAGCCCAGCGGCTAAGCCTGCGACTAATGCAATGGTAATACCTACCACAGAACGCCATAACGAAATACCGATTTCGTTTTGTTGGAAATGATCGAGCAGCTCAAGGGCTTTTTGAAAAACATCCGCGGGAGCAGGCAGCATAAATTCACCAAATACTGAGCTACCCCAAGCCCACAAGGCAACCACCATCATCGCCACACTCAAGCCGGTAAAGCCGCTCCAGAGATAGTCGATGATGTAAAACAGGACAGGTTGTGGTTTACGGATTTTGTCAGTTTTAATCATGTTATGTGATTCAGTTTCAAATTAAGCCAAGAAGAATTTATCATCTGGTAATTTACCACCTAAGAGTTTTGGATTGAACTCCATCAAGGTTTCATAGAATTGCATGATTTCATTTTTCAGTTCACTGGCTTTGGTTACTGTTAAGCGTGCACCGTCTAAGCCCATTTCAATAGCGGCTTCTGGAGCAGGAAGATAATTAGCGCCAATTTCAGCCGCACTTTTGCGGTTAGCCATAATCCAGTTTAACGCATCACTTAAATCTTGGTGAAGTAGATCAAACTCTGCCTTGTGTGCGTGGAAGTATTCTTCGTTAGCAATAGTGCCCGCCATTGGAATAAGCGGTTTCGTGTTAAACGCTTGACCCCATTCTTTCACTAAATCAAAGCCACGTACAATCTCTGTACCGACAATTTTAGCTTTTTGCACAACGGCGCTCGCCATCGGTTCCGGCAGGATGGCCGCATGGAAATCTTTCAGTAGGAACAAACCAATCGCTTCAGTTGGTGTTGCCGCATAGGTGATATCCACTTTATTAATATCAATATTCAGTTTTTTCAGTAAAGCTTGCAATACGATGTCAGGCATATCGTTTTTAAATGGCACAAGGATTTTTTTACCCACCAATTCTTGCGGTGAAGTAATAGCACCACTTTTACACATCAACTGCGTAATCCCATTGGTGAGAATATTTACCATGCCAACTTGTTGCCCTTGGTTACGTAAATTCACGCCGACATTACTTGGGCTCATCATCACCTTAAATTGTCCACTTGCCACACCCGCACGCAACTGATCAGGCGAACGCCAAATTTCTAATGCTACATCCGCTTGTTTGGCTAATTTACCTTGTGCTGCCGCCACCGCAATGGTTACACTTGGCATCGCGGGTGCGCCATAAATGGTAAATTGTTCTTTTGTTGCCGCAAAGAGAGAAGGCGACATGCCTGCAGCGGTAAGTGCAGCACTCATTCTTAAAAAATCACGTCTATTCATTGTCATGGTTATCTCCTTATAATGAAACAAGTCTAACGCCTATATTTTGATAATAGTTTTCATTAATTATCTTACTGGAGATGACTAAAGTAAAGAAAGACCGTCTGAAAATTGAATTCCAGACGGTCTTTGGCTTAAATATTAAAACAGCACACATATAAATGCGGTCGTTTTTTTGAGTGTTTTTCTTACTCAGTCACGTAGAAAACTTGTTTTTCAAATTCGTGTTTACCAATTTTGACAGTCAGTACATATTTGCCGATTGGATCTCTACGATCGAATGTCCAGCAGTTCATCATGTATTTGCCATTTTCTAATGTTGGTCTGGTATAAGTGATGGTATGGAGTTTTTTATTTGGTGATGATACCACTTTCGCATTTTCAATCGAACTGGCGAATTCACTTTGGGCTTGAGCTTTAAAGGTTTCACTTACCGTTGCTTTTTTACCAAAATTACCTGTTGCGAGCCAACATACCTTCTCAGCTTTACTGGAACGAGAGGTTTCTTTTTTATTTAAATCAGGTGATGGCTCCTGAGTTCTATCGAACACAGAGAGGTAAATAGTGGGCTCATTTGCCGAATCTTTAGCTGTGTCTTTTGATTCTGGTGATGCAGCAAATGTGGCTGTTGAAAATAGGGTCGCAATTAAAGCGAATGTTGAGATTTTTTTCATGTTAGATTCCTTTTTATATCATTATTTTATTGAACGATCATTATACCAAGGCACCCCATATCTGCCAGCATTAAATTGGATGAGCCAAATAAGAAGGGATGAGTATTTGACGAAGGTTGTTCAAATTTTACTAAAATTTGTACTTTCTTTTTCACCCAAACCGTGTCTTTCCAAGCAAGTTCTGACGCATCGACGTTGACATCATCTTGGCTTTCAATAATAAATTTAGCGCCTTGAATAGTGAAGCCGACAGGCAGCGAGCTGTTGATGATCCAACGTTCGACAGTACCTACTTTAGCCGAAACATCAACTCGACGCGGGTCAAAGCGTTGTTTGTTGATTAAGCCATTTGTGACATCCAATTCAAAGGTACGTTCTTGGGCGATTTTACTCTTGAGCATAGCCGTGGCATCAGTATTAAATGACTCATTCATTTTTTTACTGAATGCGGAGATTTCACCTTGTGGACGAAGTTCTAAAACGGTGTTATCGGCAAAATCATTGCCTGAGCTGAACACATTTTTGATTTTGTCGAAGAAATCACGTTTAGCCCCAGAGATAAGCGATACACCTTCTCCTTCGCTTAAATTGACTAACACTTCTGCTCGCTCACCCGGCGCAAGAATGAGAGAATTAATCGCTTTACCTTGAGGTAAAAAACCTAAATCTCTCGCAACGAGTAACATCTCTTGTTCGTTATCTAAACGGAGATCATAGGCTCTTGCTAATGAAGCATTGAGCAAACGCAAACGCACCCAGCCGCGAGGGACGTCAAGATAAGGCGCTTCCTGTCCATTAACGAGAAGACGATTACCAACAAAGTGCGGTTGATTTTGCTTAAATAATTGTAATCCGTCGCCGTTAAATTCCATGTCTTGTAAGATTAATGGAATATCGTCCACGCCGTATTTATGAGGAAGTTGTGATTTTAGGCTTTGATCATCTTCAATCAACCACATTCCCACAATGCCGCGATAGGTTTGATAAGCCGAGTTCGCCAGGGTAGCAGAACGATACCAGCAAGTCGCGGCAGGTTGGTCAATTGGAATGATTGGTGCCCAAGATTCTCCTTTTTTGAGGACTTTTGCGGCACCGCCAAATAATTCACCACTGGCTTGTAATCCCTGAATAGAGAGAGCAATACTTTGTGGCAAATTATTGTGATAATTGAGTTTTGCAAAGGAACCCGATTTGATGCGAATAGTGGGTCCAAGATAATTGCCGTTAAAGCCCCATACACTGACACTATGGGAGCCGTCTAACTTGTAGCCGGTTTCTTCCATATTAAGAATAATTGGACGACCACGTTTCGCTTCCATCAACGGCGGAATGGTTAATTTTTCACGAGACGCTGCCAATACCGATTGAGGTGTGGCAACAAGTGCGGTTGAAATTGCGGTAGTTTTTAATAATTGGCGACGAGAAAGACGCAACATATTATTTTCCTTGTGCAATTTCAGCATCGAGTTTAGCGATGCGTTTTTCCATCAAATCGTGACAGTAAGTAGCAAGTTCGCGAACATTGTCTTTTGTGTAGGATGACACATCAATCGGATCCATCATTTCACAAATCACCTTACCGTTATCCCAACGATTTAAATCAATTTTGTTATGCGTCGTCGAACACACAACAGGCACGATTGGTACGCCAGCTGCAATCGCTGCATGGAATGCCCCAGTTTTGAATGGCAATAAACCACGACCACGGCTACGTGTACCTTCAGGGAACATCCAAATTGACAGGTTGTCTTTATTGATACGACGAGCAAGTTCAGTCTATTGCCGGTTACCCAATATAAAATGCCGAAAAAAGGAATCCAAATGAGGCTTTTTTTACCTACACTTACCGTACGAGGTAATACCATGTAAGAGATAGTTACCATATCGAAATTATTTTGGTGATTACCGATATAAATACAACGCGGCATATTCTCTTTATTTTGTGGAAAGCGGTGTTCTACTTCTAAGCCAAATAAAGGGTATAAACGACCAAACCAGCGAGCCATAACGCCCACATTACTTGGATTTTTAAAACGAATAAAGGAATAGATCGTACCGAGCACACAAATTAAAATACAGCAAAGTGCAACGATGAGAATTCTGGCGATTTTTAACATAGAAAATACCTAATTAAAATTTTTGGAAAGTATAGCAAATTACACAAAAATGTGTGCTAATCTAATGAAAAAAATGACGGAATAGTTATGAAACCCATTTATTTTATTGCAGATCTTCATTTGAGCGAAACGCATCCAGAATTAACCGCACTTTTTAACGATTTTATGCAAAACAAAGCACAAGAAGCCCAAGCGGTTTATATTTTGGGAGATCTTTTTGATTTTTGGATTGGTGATGATGAAACTTCACCTTTAATCTCACAAGTCAAACAGTTGATTAAAAACCTGACAGAAAAGGGCATTGCTTGTTATTTCATTCATGGTAATCGAGATTTTCTCGTCGGGAAAAAATTTGCACAAGATTGTGGTTTAATGTTATTGCCTGACTATCATTGTGTTGATCTTGGTGGTGTGAAAACCTTAATTTGTCATGGTGATACCTTATGTGTTGATGATGTGAAATATCAACAATTTCGCCGAAAGGTGCATCAAAAATGGCGACAAAGATTGTTTTTATGTTTGCCATTAAAAGTGCGGTTAAAAATTGCAGAGAAAATTCGCGCGAAGAGCAAAGAAGACAAGCAATATAAGTCACTGGATATCATGGATGTGAATTTAGCGTTTACGGCACAAACGGTAAAAGCATTTGGCGTAGAATGGTTAATTCACGGTCATACACATCGAGAAGGCATTCATCAGGAAAAAGAGTACACGCGAATAGTGTTAGGCGATTGGCGAAAGAATTACGCCTCAATTTTGGAAGTGACAGAAAACGGTTATCGGTTTATTTAAACAAAAAGCACAGGATTAAACCTGTGCTTTTTTGTATTAAAACGTGCTAATTTTCAACCGCACTTTATTCTACGGTTACCGATTTCGCTAAGTTACGAGGTTGATCCACGTCGGTTCCTTTAATTAATGCCACATGGTATGACAATAATTGCATTGGAACGGTATAGAAAATTGGTGCAACAATTTCATTCACTTTTGGCATCGTGATAATTTTCATACCTTCGCTTGGTGTGAAGCCCGCTTCTTTATCAGCGAACACATAAAGTTGACCACCACGCGCACGCACTTCTTCAATGTTTGATTTCACTTTTTCAAGTAATTCATTGTTTGGTGCGACCACGATAACCGGCATGTCAGCATCGATTAAGGCTAATGGACCGTGTTTTAATTCACCTGCCGCATAAGCTTCAGCATGGATATAAGAAATTTCTTTTAATTTCAATGAAGCTTCCATTGCGATAGGGTAGAACTCGCCACGACCTAAGAAAAGCGCATGGTTTTTCTCTGCGAAGTCTTCTGCTAATGCTTCGATGTCTTTATCAAACGCAAGGGCTTTTTCAACTTCAGCCGGAAGTGATTGTAACGCTTTTACAATTTCCACTTCTTGTTCGTTTGAGATATTGCCTTTTACTTTACCAATTGCAGTGACTAACATTAATAATGCAGCCAACTGGGTGGTAAATGCTTTGGTTGATGCTACACCAACTTCAACGCCTGCACGTGTCATGAAGGCAAGATCAGATTCGCGTACTAAAGATGAACTTGATACGTTACAGATCGTTAATGCTGCCATATAACCTTTTTCTTTTGCAAGACGAAGCGCGGCAAGAGTATCCGCCGTTTCACCTGATTGAGAAATAGTCACTAACAAGCTATTTGGGCGAGTGACAAATTTGCGATAGCGGAATTCAGACGCGATTTCGACATCACAGCTCACGCCAGCAAGTGCTTCAAACCAGTAACGAGCAGTCATCCCTGCATTATATGAGGTACCACAAGCCACGATTTGAATGTGTTCAACTTTTTCTAAAATTTCAGCTGCGCCATTACCAATAGCATCCACAATCACGTTATTGTGAAGGATACGACCTTCCATGGTGTTGATTAATGCATTTGGTTGCTCATAGATTTCTTTTTGCATGAAATGGCGGAACTTGCCTTTTTCTGCCGCATCATTTTCAAGGTTAGATTCGTGCACCTCACGTTCTACTTTTTGACCATTTGCATCGTAAATATCCACGGTACGACGTGTAATTTCTGCAATGTCGCCTTCTTCTAAGTAGATGAAACGGCGAGTCACGCTTAATAACGCGAGTTGGTCAGATGCCAGGAAATTTTCACCAATCCCTAAACCAATTACTAATGGGCTGCCTGAACGTGCAGCCACTAAATGTTCTGGATGTTCGCGATCTAATACCACCATGCCGTATGCACCGGTAAGTTGTTTCACGGTTTTTTGTACGGCTTCAAGCAGAGTAGAGGCTGTACGCATTTCCCAATTAACAAGGTGAGCAATTACTTCGGTATCGGTTTGAGAATTAAACACATAACCACGTGATTTAAGTAATTCACGTAATTCTTCGTGATTTTCGATGATGCCGTTATGTACGACAGCAAAGTTACCGGAAGTATGCGGGTGAGCATTGGCTTCAGACGGTTCACCATGAGTTGCCCAACGTGTGTGCGCAATCCCTGTACCACCGATTAATGGTTTTACAGCAACCGCTTCATCAAGGGCTTTTACTTTACCCAAGCAGCGCACTCGGTGTAATTCATGGTTTGGATCCACGACAGCAACACCTGCAGAGTCATAACCACGATACTCTAAGCGGTGTAAACCATTAATTAAAATTTCTGCTACATCACGTTGTGCTACCGCACCAACAATACCACACATAGTTTTTCCTTATTTACTAAAATTAAAAGTCTTATTTTTCTGACCGCACTTTATGCCACATCTACACAAATTACTTCTACGCCTTGCGCCATTATGGCGTCTTTATCAGTCTGAGATAATTTGTTATCTGTAATCAGCACATCAATTTGCTGCCAGGTTAATTCCACATTTGGCATTTTTCTGCCAATTTTTTGTGATTCCACCATCACGATCACTTCGCGAGATACTTCAGCCATCACTTGGCTTAAGCGAACCAACTCATTAAATGTCGTTGTACCACGTTCTAAATCAATGCCATCGGCACCAATAAATAATTGGTCAAAGTCATAAGAACGTAGCACTTGTTCGGCAATATTGCCTTGGAAGGATTCAGAACGCGTGTCCCAAGTGCCTCCCGTCATTAAGAGTGTAGGTTCATTTTCGAGTGAACGTAATGCGGTGGCCACCGAAAGCGAATTCGTCATCACAACCAAGCCTTGCTTCCGATTAAGTTGTTTAATCAAGGCGGCGGTCGTGCTGCCACTATCCACAATAATTCGATTGTGATCACGAATACGTTCTGCAGCCGCTTTAGCTAAGACTAACTTTCGTTGCGAAAGTTCATCATCTTGTTCTTCTTCGATGATTTCTTGTGGCATTAAAATGGCACCACCGTATTTACGAAGAAGGAAACCATTACTTTCCAATGCGGTGAGATCTTTTCGAATCGTCACTTCAGAGGTGTCAAATAACTGTACTAGCTGTTCTACACTGACTTCACCTTGTTCTTGCAGCAGTTGCATGATGGCATGTCTGCGCTGTTGGGTATTTCGGTGTTGAATGTTTCGTTTCATTATTTATATCCGTATTTAAGTTTCGGTTCGGAATTATATCGGCAAAATGATGATTGTAAAGCTAAAATTTAGGCAACAAAAAACCCTGACAAAGCAGGGTTCAATTAAAATTCGTTTTAAGACCAATTATTTGATTGCGTCTTTTAATGCTTTACCAGATACGAATGCTGGAACTTTAGATGCTGCAATTTTGATTTCTGCACCAGTTTGTGGGTTACGGCCAGTACGTGCTGCACGTTTGTTCACTTTGAATGTACCGAAACCGATTAATTGAACAGGTTCACCTTTTTTAAGGCTGCCAGTGATAGCGGCTAAAGTAGCTTCTAATGCAGCTTTAGCTTGTTTTTTGTTTAATTCAGCTGCACTTGCAATTGCATCGATTAAATCTGTTTTGTTCATAAATTTGTACCTTCTGTTAAATTAAAATTGACTCTATTCAAATAAGCGTAGCTTTTAACTGCTACGGCTTGGGCAAGTCTAATCTAACTGAGCGGGAAATAAAAGCCCGATTTGCAAAATTTGTGACAAATCTCACGTTATTGCTCAATTTTTATACCAATATTGGAGATTCCCTCCTGTTTGATCTCGTTTCGGAGGGATAAAATCAAGTCTATATCGCGTTTTTCACAGTCTTTGAGTAAGCGATAGATTTGCCATTGAAGGTCTAGCTCCTCTTCAATTTCTTCGCGAGCTTTTAGCTCGCTCTCAGAAAGATCACGATTTTCTTGAGTTTCTAACAAAGAACAAACCGTACCTAACGAAATTTGGCTAATTTGAATCGCTTTTTCGAGCGTCTCGCCAGCGATAATGGCGTGCAATAATTCACCTAGCGCTTCACAAGCATCAAGAGCAGGTACCACACCAAAGAAGTCATATTCATTCACATCAGGAATAATCTCTTCGAGCTTCTCTAATTGGTTTTCGAAATTGATTTTTGCTCCTTTGACCGTTAGAAATTCCCACACTAAATTTAAAATGTTGTGATAGGTCTTTTCTGCTTGCTCCTGTTCTGTCATTTGACAAAATAGGGCAAAGTTAGGTGCCATGCGTTCGCATAAGCAAGCCATAAAGGTCAGATGTTGCCAGCTTTCAACATTTTCGAGGCGCTTGTGAATTGGATTTCGCATTTTTTTCTCGCTTATTTATGACCTAAGTTAAATACATGTCCGCTGCCTTGACCAAAATCAGCTAAAATTGACTGCACTTCTTGCTCAATACGCTCTGCAGGTGCATATAACACACTTGGATCCATATTGCCTTGTAGTGCCACTTTATGGCCTACGCGTGCTTTCGCATCCGCTAAATTCACTGTCCAGTCTAATCCGAGCGCATCACAGCCTGTATTAGCCATGGCTTCTAACCATAACCCGCCGCCTTTAGTAAATAAGGTTACCGGTACTTTACGACCATCGTGTTCACGAATTAAACCATCAACGATTTTATGCATATATTGCAGAGAGAAGTCTAAATATTCACGATGACCTAACACACCGCCCCAGGTATCAAACACCATGACTGCTTGTGCGCCAGCTTTGATTTGAGCATTTAAGTATAAGATCACGGAATCCGCCACCTTGTCTAATAAAAGGTGTAGGGTTTGCGGTTCGGCATACATCATTTTTTTGATTTTATTGAAGGTTTTGCTGCTACCACCTTCAACCATATAAGTCGCCAGTGTCCACGGGCTACCAGAGAAACCAATCAGTGGCACTTCGCCTTTTAGTTCGCGACGAATTGTGCGAACAGCATTCATCACATATTGAAGTTCGCCTTCAGGGTCAGGAATCGGTAAATTTTCGACCGCACTTTTGTTTTCAATTGGATGGGCAAATTTCGGACCTTCACCTGCACCAAAACTTAAGCCTAGCCCCATCGCATCAGGAATAGTCAGAATATCTGAAAATAAAATGGCTGCATCTAAAGCATAGCGACGAAGTGGCTGTAAGGTAACTTCACAAGCTAAATCTGCATTACGGCAAAGAGACATAAAATCGCCCGCTTCAGCGCGTGTTGCTTTATATTCAGGCAAATAGCGTCCCGCTTGGCGCATCATCCATACGGGTGTCATATCCACGGGTTCACGTAATAAGGCTTTTAAATAACGATCATTTTTTAATTCAGACATGGGCTTTCCTTTATTTATTTTTGTTCCGCTTTGCAAAGCTCAAGCGTAGCATTAATTAATTTGAGTGCGATAGTACCTGTTGGCGGTAATTCTGGCAAGGGGGCCGCGCTAGAAAACCATTGTGCATCATGCAGTTCTGTTTCTTGCAGTTGAATTTCTCCGCTGTCGTAATCAGCTAAAAAGCCCACCATTTGTGAATTCGGGAACGCCCAAGGTTGACTACCGAAATAGCGAATATTCTTCACACGAATACCGGTTTCTTCAAACACTTCGCGACGAACAGCATCTTCAAAAGTTTCACCCACTTCCACAAAACCGGCCAGCGTGGTGTACATCCCAGCTTTGCCAGGCGTGTAATGGCGTTTATGGTTAGCTAATAAAATCTCAGTGCCACGGCGAACGGCGACGATAATCGAAGGGCAAATAACCGGATAAGTGCGATAGCCGCAACTTGTACATTGAACCGCAAGTTCATCGTGAGTTTGTTTCGCTTTTTGACCGCACTTTCCGCAGAATTGGTGAGTTTCCAAAAAATGATTGATTTCTACGCCTCGGCTTAACACATGAAAATCTTCAGTCGGTAAGGACAACAAACTCCGTAAGGAAAGGTATTCTCGTTCATCTTGATCATTTTCTGCCACAAGCCATAAAGGTTGTGATTTCCATTTCCCGAGCAACATAGCTTTTTGCGTTGTGAGGTCGAGTTCCTTTGCTACTCCAAAAGGCAGATCATTTTCCAGCCAATAAAGTGTTGATCCTTTGGTGAGCAGCCAATATCCCTGATCTTCGGGCTGAATTGCTTTCATATTTTTCTCTTTTTGTTTCAAAAGTGCGGTCATTATAAAAGGGATTTTTCGGAAAAACGAATTTAATTTCTGTGATAAAAATAGCTAGTCAGTTTTCGTTGTGCTACACTAGCAACCTGTTTTTCTCTTTAAAATTAGGAATGACAAATGTCTTTTTTCTCTTTTGCTTTTTTAGAAAATGCGATGTCTTTTCAAGGTTATTTTAAATATATCGCCATTTTTGTCTCGTTAGGTGCATTGCTTGTGGTGACAAGCTTATATTTGCGTCATCGGTTACAAACCAAATATCGTGATCTCAGTATTATTTTCCTTTTATTAATCATTTTCTTGCTCGGTGTGCAATATAACCAATATGAGCGAAGTGAAGTCTATACAGCTGATACCTCTCGCGTGGTGACATTTTTAAATTCGGTGAAAGACAGTCAAAATTTGCAGAAAGAAGATATTCGTACCAATAGCCGTACATTAACGAACGGCATGATTTTAAATATTCGGGATCAGTATTTCGAAGTCCATTTTAATAATGATTTTTCAGCGTATACCTTATCCCCAATTAACTTAGTAAACCCGAATGTTACTGTGATTGATAAGGAGGATAAATAATGGATGGCTACACATTATTAGGCTTGAAATTGGCCATGGGTATTATTGGACTGGTACTCCAAATTAACTTAATGGGAAAAGGTAACCTTGCACCGACCTCCGCGATGGATCAGGTACAAAACTATGTGCTAGGTGGCATTATTGGTGGTGTGATTTATAGCGATAGTATTGGGGTATTCCAGTTCTCTCTCGTGCTCGTGCTTTGGACATTATTGGTTTTTACCCTCCGTTTTATCAAAAATCATAACAAATTAGTTAAATCTTTGATTGATGGTAAACCTGTTTGGGTGATTTCAAACGGTAAGGTCAAAACCGCTGAATGTATGAAAAACGGTATTGCTGCCCATGACCTCATGTTTAAGTTACGTGCAGCCGGTATCTATGAAATCAAAACGGTTAAACGTGCGGTATTCGAACAAAATGGGCAACTCTCGATTATTCAATACGGCGATGATAACTTACGTTATCCATTAATTGTTGATGGACAATTAGATGATGATATTTTAGACATTATTGATCGTGATGAAGAATGGGTTAAAGCCGAGTTAGAAAAACAGAACCTAACAGTTGAGCAAGTGTATATTGGCGAATATTTGAATGGTCAGTTAGTGACACATTTATATGAAAACAAATAAAAAAAGACCGCACCTTAAAAGTGCGGTCTTTTTTGTTTCATTTTAACCCACGACGAAAGGTAAGTAACCAGCTCTAATCGCAAAAGGAATTGAAGTAATAATCACTCCAAGGACTAAGACGAGTACTAACAATGCTTTACCGCCCCACACTCTGTATGGCAAGTTAGGATGAATCGCACGTGCTTTCCAAACTAATGCTACCGGTAAAACCACTGCGTAGAACGCGAACATTTGACCAGCATAACCCAGAGCGAGAATAAAACCTTCCGGATAGAAAAGGGAGAAAAGCACTGGGGGAATAAAGGTCATTAAACCTAATGAAATACGCCCTGCATGAATATCAAAAGATTGTTTGAGTAAGTCTTCGATACATTCTAATAAACCTAATGCCACCCCTAAGAATGAAGTGACCAATGCTAAAGTGGAGAAGATTTTTACCGCATTCGCAATAATTGGGCTTTGGGTGATTTCTAAGGTTGCTTTCACCAAGCCATTTAACGTGGCGTCTTCACGTAAAATTTGTAAGAACTCATTTTGACTGAGTAAGCCGTGCGTAGAAAGCTGCCATAAAAAGTAAGCAAATAATGTGATGCCAGAACCCACTAAAATCGCAATGCGTAAGGATTTTACATTACCGTCTAAGTATTTATTTAAACTTGGAATGGAACCGTGGAAACCAAATGCCGTGAAAAATACAGGGCTTGCAGAAATAATTAAAGCGTTATCAATTGGCATCGCCATTAAGTTATCAAATTTGATGTTTGGTAACATTAATGCGAGCACTAAGATAAAAGCAGCAATCATCACAAAGAATAACACGCGATTGATTTTGTCCACACTGTGTGTGCCGATGACAATAAAACTACCGAAGAAAATGGTGAATACAAGCACCGCGATTTTATTCATGGTGTCTTTATCGCCCATGGCTGGGAGTAAATCCATTAATAAGGAACCACCACCACTCACATAAGCAGCAATTAAGGCATATAAGAAGACAATTAAAACAGCAGTGGAAATAATTCGCCCTGCTTTACCAAAATATTGTGCAGCAAGTGTGCCGATCCCTGCATCGCTGTCAGCGGTTTGATACAGTTCCACGAATAAAAGTGCGGTGAAAGTAAGCACTGCCCATAAGCCAAGTAATAAGAAAACAGTCGCAGTTAAGCCAATCCCTGCAGAGGTGAGTGGCATTGCCAACATCCCTGCACCAATCATGGTTCCTGCAACAAGTAAGGTACTTCCCACGGTCTTGTTCATTTTATTTTCCTTAGGTTGTAATAATAAATTTACGATAATTGTATTTTAATCTTTACAGTGTGTAAAGTAGGAGAAACAAAATTCTTCTACAAAATGTACGGTAGAAATGACCGCACTTTCCCGATAAAATAGCCGGCAAATCAATTAAGACAAGAGACAATAGTAGGAGAGCGCTTATGATTTATAGTATGACAGCTTTTGCACGCCTTGAAATCAAGAAAGATTGGGGCGATGCAGTTTTGGAAATTCGTTCGGTTAACCAACGTTATTTGGAAAACTTTTTCCGCTTGCCAGAGCAATTCCGTGGCTTGGAAAATGCTTTGCGTGAGAAACTTCGTCAAAATCTCACTCGCGGTAAAATTGAATGTTCATTGCGTATTGATAGCAAAAAACAAGCGGCGGTTGATCTCAATTTAAATAAAGAATTAGCGAATCAAGTTATCCAATCTTTACAATGGATTAAGTCGCAAGCTGGCGAGGGCGAAATCAATTTAACGGATGTGTTGCGTTATCCTGGTGTGGTGGAAGCGACTGAGCAAGATTTAGATGCCATCAGTCAAGATTTGTTGACAGCTTTTGATGAATTGTTGGTGGAATTCATTGCAATGCGTGGGCGTGAAGGCGAAAAATTGCAAGCCATTATTCAACAACGTCTTGATGGTATTACGGTAGAAGCTGAAAAAGTGCGGTCACAAATGCCGGCGGTTTTACAATGGCAGCGTGAACGTCTATTGCAACGTTTTGAAGAAGCGAAGATTCAACTTGATCCACAACGAGTCGAACAAGAAATGATTTTATTGGCGCAACGTGTGGATGTGGCGGAAGAATTAGATCGTCTGCAAATGCACGTGAAAGAAACCAATAATATCTTGAAAAAAGGCGGGGCAGTGGGCCGTAAACTGGATTTTATGATGCAAGAGCTCAATCGTGAATCTAACACTTTAGCCTCAAAGTCCATTAATGCCGATATCACCGCTTCTGCCGTGGAATTAAAAGTATTAATCGAACAAATGCGTGAACAAATTCAAAACCTTGAATAGGAAAAATCATGGCAACATTTATTTCATTAAACCACTATGATTTGGTGGAAGTGGCGGGCGTGGATGCGGAGAAATATCTGCAAGGCCAATTAACTTGTGATGTAGTGCATTTAGCAGCTGGCGCTTCAACGCTTACAGCGCATTGCGATCCTAAAGGCAAAATGAATTCGTTGTTCCGCTTAATTAAGCTTTCAGCAGAGCAGTTTTTGATTTTAATGCCGAAAGCTTTATTGACTCCATTCGATCATTTAAAAAAATACGCGGTGTTTTCAAAAGTGACCTTTCAAGTATTGGATTGGCAAATTGCCGGCTTGATTGGTGAAAAGTGCGGTCGAATTCACGCGCAGATTGAATTAGATATTGATGAAAATCGTGCAATTTTGATCAATCCCACACCGTTAGATGTCACCTTTAATGGCGATGAAAAACAATGGCTTTGTGCGGATATTCAAGCGGGCTTACCAAGCTTGAGTGCGGAAACACAAAATGAATTTATCCCGCAGGCATTAAATCTACAAGCGATTGAACAAGCGATTTCTTTTACGAAAGGCTGTTATATCGGGCAAGAAACTGTCGCACGAGCCAAATATCGTGGCGCCAATAAACGTGCGATGTATGTGCTTTCAGGGGAAACCACAGTTACACCGAAAATCGGTAGCGAAATTGAAATGCAGTTGGACACGGCTTGGCGTAAAACTGGTACGATCGTAAGTGCTGTCAATTTTGACGGCGTTTTATGGTTGCAAGTCGTGATGAATAACGATTTGGAAGAAGGGATTCCTTTCCGTTTACCTGAAGATGGAACCGTTCTGAAAATTGAACCATTACCTTATTCCATCAATAGCTAAAAAGCGATTTAGTCATTGATGCTTTATAAGCATCATTAATGATGAAAAGAGAGAGGCGCAATGTTCTCTCTTTTTTTATTTTTTTAAAATCCGCTATAATTCTGAAAAACTTACGAATTGAACACTATGACTTATTATCTTGGCATTATGTCCGGCACCAGCCTTGATGGGGTGGATATAGCCCTTACGGACATCCAATCGAATCAAACCAAATTAATTGCAGCAGATTTTACACCGATGCCGGCAAATTTACGCGAAAAAGTGACCGCACTTATTCAATCGGGTGAAACGTCGTTACAAGCATTGGGTGAACTCGATCATCAATTTGGCTTGCTTTATGCCGATTGCGTAAATGATTTTTTACGTAAACACCAGTTAAAGCCAGAACAGATCGAAGCCATTGGCTGCCATGGCCAAACGGTGTGGCATTCCCCAAAAGGTCAATTTCCGTTTACCATGCAAATCGGTGATATGAATTTATTAGCCGCTAAAACAGGCATTACAGTTGTGGGTGATTTGCGCCGTAAAGATATGGCGTTTGGTGGACAAGGCGCACCTTTAGTACCCGCTTTTCATCAAGCGGTATTTTTTGATCCTCATTGGGCAACGGTGGTGCTGAATATTGGCGGTATTAGTAATGTATCCTTATTGATACCCGAACAACCTGTCATTGGCTTTGATACGGGAACGGGTAATACCTTGCTCGACCAATGGATCGAAAAACATCAAGGCAAAGCTTACGACAAAAATGGTGAATGGGCGGTTTCAGGTCAAGTGAATTCAACTTTGTTAGAAGCTTTATTAGATGAGGATTTTTTTCAACTCCCTCCACCGAAAAGCACAGGGCGTGAATTATTTAATTTGGCTTGGCTAGATAATAAAATTCAAAAAATAGCAGGCAAAACGACCGCACTTTTACCACAAGATGTGCAAGCCACCTTGGCTGAGTTTACCGTGCAAAGTATCATTTTAGCCCTTAACAATATTCAGACGACATTACCATGTCGATTACTGATTTGCGGTGGTGGCGCTAAAAATCAGGCGATCATGAATGGCTTAAAACAAGCATTGCCAAGTTGGCGTATTCAGCTGACGAGTGAATTAGAACTTGATATCGATTATGTGGAAGCAGCCGCTTTTGCTTGGTTGGCTTATCGTCGTATGCATAATTTACCCGCGAATTTGCCGAGTGTGACGGGCGCCACAAGTGCGGTCAGTTTAGGGGCGATTTTTCCAAAGGAATAAACCATGGCAGAGAATTTATTACAAACCCTTTCAACTTTAATTACTGAACAACGGAATCCCAATTCCATGCATGTGGATAGCCAAATTGCCCAAGCAGTCGAATGTGTTGTTGCTGCATTTCAACAAGGTGGTCGATTAGTCTATATTGGCGCAGGGACCAGTGGTCGATTGGGGGTATTAGATGCTTCTGAATGCCCGCCAACATTTGGTGTTTCACCTGAAATGGTGAAAGGTATTATTGCAGGCGGCGAGCGCGCATTGCGTCATCCAATTGAAGGGGCGGAAGACAGTAAAGAACAAGCCGTGATTGACTTACAAACCATTCAATTTTCCTCAAAAGACGTATTGGTGGGTATTGCAGCTAGTGGTCGAACACCTTATGTGATTGGTGCATTGGAATATGCGAAAAGTTTAGGTTCAGTGACGGTTTCGATTGCAAGTAATCCGAATTCAGCGATGGCGAATATTGTGGATATTGCCATTGATACGGTAGTGGGGCCAGAAGTGCTGACTGGTTCAAGCCGTTTAAAATCGGGCACCGCTCAAAAATTAGTACTGAATATGCTCACTACGGCTTCTATGATCTTAATGGGTAAATGCTATCAAAACTTAATGGTGGATGTTCAGGCAAGCAATGAAAAGCTTAAAGCTCGTGCCATTCGTATCGTCATGCAAGCCACGGATTGCGATAAGGCACTCGCAGAAGAGACATTAAAGCAGGCTGATCAAAATGCGAAATTAGCGATTATGATGATTCTGACTGGATTAGATCGTGCTCAAGCAGAGGCTTTATTAGAAAAAAATCACGGCAAGTTACAACTTGCATTGAAATAAGCAAAAATAAAAACGCTAGGCATAAAACCTAGCGTTTTTTATCATTTAATAGTTTGCTCAATTAGCAATCTTGTTTGCCGTAAGCATCTTGACGAAGGATTTGACGAACGCCTTCATCAAATTGTGCTAAAACTTGATCCGCGTCTTTTGGATCTTTACCGCGCGCATCAAGATAGAACTTGATTTTCGGTTCAGTACCAGATGGACGAACGATTAAGCGGCTACCGTTTTCTAATACGAATACAAGGATGTCGCTTTGACGATCTGTTTTAGTGTGGTCGATAAATTGTGCCACTTTAACACCGCCTACTTCAGCTGGTGGTGTGTTACGAAGTGCGGCCATTAATTTACCAATTTCAGATAAATCGCTTACACGAATAGAAATTTGACCACTTACATAAGCACCAAATTCTTGCGTGAAGTCATTGGCGTAATCCGCTAAGGTTTTGCCTTGTGCTTTTAAGTGACGCACTAAATCTAAGAACACGATAGCGGCAGAAATACCGTCTTTATCGCGTACTTTATCTGGGTCAACTAAGTAGCCAAGCGCTTCTTCGAAACCGAATAATAAGCCTTGAACTTTACCGATGTATTTGAAACCGGTTAACGTTTCTTCTGATTGGAAGCCGTATTTTTTCGCAATTTCAGCAAGTGCAGGAGAAGACACTAAAGAACAAGCTAATACGCCTTTTTCGCCTTTTGCATGATATTGTTTTGCTAAATACCAACCTAAGAAACAACCTACTACGTTACCATGTAAAGGTTTCCAGTTGCCTTGTGCATCTGGAACAGCCACCGCTAAACGGTCTGCATCTGGGTCATTAGCAATAATGAATTCCGCATTGTGTTCTTTTGCTATTTTAATGGCTAAATCTAATGCACCTTTTTCTTCCGGGTTAGGGAAGTTTACCGTTGGGAATGTGCCATCAGGCCATACTTGTTCCGCCACAATATGAGGTTGTGGAAGCCCAGCTTTGGTTAAGGTTTTGCTTAATACTTCATAGCCTACACCGTGCATTGCAGTATAAACGTAGTTAATGTCTGCTTCTGGTTCTTTCGCAAGAGAAGCGGTTTTTTCGATATAAGCGTTAACCACTTCATCACCTAACACCACATAATCTTGGCTACGAGGTAAGTCTTTTACATTACCTGCGGCCACTTTGTCGATTAATGCGGCGATATCTTTATCTGCAGGAGAAACGATTTGGCCACCGCCGTTCGCTTTACCTAAATACACTTTATAACCGTTATCTTCAGGTGGGTTGTGACTTGCTGTCACCATCACACCTGCTGTGGTATCAAAATATTGAATTGCGTAAGCTAATACTGGCGTTGGTAATTTACGTGGAAGTAAATAAGCTTTCACGCCTGCACCTGCCATGATTTCAGCGGTGTCACGTGCGAAAACATCAGAGTTTTTACGACCATCATAACCAATCACGATAGAAGGTTGTTTGTCGTAATCTTTTAAATAATCTGCTAAACCACCTGCTGCCTGAGCCACTAAAACACGGTTCATCCCCATAGGGCCTGCTTGTAATGGTCCACGAAGCCCCGCCGTACCAAATTGTAAACGATCACTAAAGCGTGCTTGTAATTCAGTTTTTGCTTTTTCATCACCGTTTTTCGCCGCGGTTAAAAGTGCGGTTAATTCTGCATGAGTTTCTGCATCAGGATCTTGGTTTAACCAGTTTTGTGCAATATCAAAAAGCGTTGTCATGATGTTTTCTCCTTGTAAAAACTAATTCTTGTTAGACTAGCTGAAAATGGCTTTAATTTAAATGACTATTTTGCTTTTTTACTGAAAATTTAAGCTTTTTTTGATCGCAACCGTTTTCTCTTGATATAAAAACGGCGTAAAAAATATTTACGCCGTGAATGAGATATAAATTTATATAAAATAATAAAAATTAGAGAAGAAGGGCTGAACCCCATTTAATAATATCAAAGAAGAATTTGTTTTGATTGGTGGCAATACCATCACCCGTTTTCTTCAATGTGCCATCATCATTTTTCGTTTCATCTACCATGCCATTTACATACTGGCCTTTCACCACATCTAAGTCTTCTTTTGCCTGAGTACGTAAGATTTGGCAAGCTTTTGGCTCTAATGCATCGACATCACCAAGTTCTGCGCGGAATTTCTTAAATTGATAGGTTGCATAATTCATCGATTTTTCATCTTTTTGAATCATTTTTACATAATCTTCACCGATGATTTTTTCTAACGGATAGAAAAAGACATATTGGGAATGAATATAGCTATCTTCTTTTGCAAAATGTTGTTGCTGAATGCGAGTTAAATTCGGATAGATACATTGTTCAGCTTGTTTACTCGCTACAGCCCATGTTTTTGCATTGGCATCAGATAGGAGATAGTCCGCTTGTGCGAATTCAGCAGGAATAGTTGATTGTGATGAACCAAATAAACTACAAGCATTCAATAACATGATGCTGCTTAAAAAAATAATTTTTTTCACTTAAATTTCCTTACTAAAGTTGGAATGGCGGAATTTTAACAATAACGACATAATTGTAAAGTCTTCAGTAGTTGATTTTCTTTCCTGAAGTAAGAAACTTCCGCTATAATGACCGCACTTTTTACACTTATAAAGGAAAGAACAATGCAAAATCCAAAAGATGATGTTTTATATGCACCAGTTGAGTGGGTTGACCATAGCGAAGGTTATACTGATATCCGTTTCCACAAATCGACTGATGGTATTGCAAAAATCACCATTAACCGTCCGGAAGTGCGTAATGCATTTCGTCCGCAAACAGTCAAAGAAATGATCCATGCTTTTTCTAACGCGCGTTTCGATGAAAAAATTGGCGTGATTGTGTTAACCGGTGAAGGCGAAAAAGCATTCTGTTCTGGTGGTGACCAAAAAATTCGTGGTGACTACGGCGGTTACAAAGATGAAAGCGGTGTGCATCACTTAAATGTATTGGATTTCCAACGTGATATTCGTACTTGTCCAAAACCAGTGGTGGCAATGGTCGCAGGTTATGCGATTGGTGGCGGTCACGTACTTCATATGTTATGTGATTTAACTATTGCGGCAGACAATGCGATTTTCGGTCAAACTGGTCCTAAAGTCGGTTCATTTGATGGTGGCTGGGGCGCAAGCTATATGGCACGTTTAGTGGGGCAGAAAAAAGCGCGTGAAATTTGGTTCTTATGCCGTCAATATAATGCACAAGAAGCATTAGATATGGGCTTAGTGAATACTGTTGTGCCTTACGCTGATTTAGAAAAAGAAACCGTGCGTTGGTGCCGTGAAATGTTACGTAATAGTCCAATTGCATTACGTTGCTTAAAAGCCGCATTAAATGCAGACTGTGATGGCCAATCAGGTTTACAAGAGCTCGCGGGTAATGCAACCATGTTGTTCTATATGACTGAAGAAGGACAAGAAGGTCGTAACGCGTTCAACGAAAAACGCGCACCAGACTTCAGCAAATTTAGACGTAATCCTTAATTTGAACATAAAAGTGCGGTTAAAAATCTATGTGTTTTTAACCGCACTTTTGTCATCAAGGAGAATAAGATGGAAACCAAATCATTTAATCTTTATCGTTATTCTATTCCCGTCGACAGCCAATTAATTTTACGTGGACGTTTTTTAAAACGCCGTGAAGGCTTGATTGTGCGTGTTGCTTGCAGCCGTGATGGATGGGGAGAAATTGCACCTTTACCTGGGTTTAGCGAAGAAACCATCGAACAAGCGCAAGAGCAAGCCATTGAATGGCTGACGAATTGGTGTCATGCAAGCTGCGAAGCACCAAGAGTGCCACTTGACGGTTGTTATCCTTCTGTTGCTTTCGGTATTAGCACGGCGATGGATGAGATGAAACGTTATTTAAATGAGGAAGGTAACTATCACACCGCACCGTTGTGCTATGGCGATCCTGATGAGTTATATGCAGAACTTAATCAAATGCCAGGTGACAAAGTCGCTAAAATCAAAGTCGGTATGTATGAAGCGAATCGTGATGGTTTGATTACGGATATGTTTCTTGAAGCCATTCCTGATTTGCAATTACGTCTAGATGCGAATCGCCAATGGACCTTGGAAAAAGCCTTAAAATTTGCGGAGAAAGTGAAACCGCAACATCGTTCACGTATTCAATTTCTGGAAGAACCTTGTAAAACCCGTGAAGAAAGCCGCCAGTTTGCCGCTCAAACAGGCATTAATATTGCTTGGGATGAAAGTGTGCGTGAGCCAGATTTTCTTTTAGAAAAAGAACCGCACTTAAGTGCCATTGTGATTAAGCCAACACTGGTTGGTTCGCTACAAGATTGTCAAAAGCTGATTGCGCAAGCGCATGGTTTAGGTATAAAAGCAGTGATCAGCTCGAGTATTGAAAGTAGTCTAGGGTTGACGCAGCTCGCTCGTATCGCGGCACAATATACACCCAATGTGACACCTGGATTGGATACCTTGAATTTGATGCAACATCAGGTATTACGTGCGTGGCCAGGCTCAGATTTACCGCTAATTGATTTAAATTCAGAATTTATTACCAAAATCGTCTAGAGATAAGACCACCATTACACAAAAAATCGCTATAATTCGCACAAGTTAAAGGATGTGAAAATGTCAAAAAAATTCAATATTTTGCTGTTAAATGGCCCGAACTTAAATATGTTGGGTGCAAGGGAGCCGAAACATTATGGTTCGCTTTCGTTATCTGCCATTGAAGAAAATGTGGCAAAACTTGCAGTGCAGCATGATGTGAATTTGGAGTGCTTTCAAGCAAATAGCGAAGAAAAGTTAATCGATAAGATTCATCAAAGTTTTCAAAAAGTGGATTTTATTTTAATTAACCCAGCAGCTTATACGCATACCAGTGTTGCATTGCGTGATGCGTTGCTTGCTGTGTCAATTCCTTTTGTTGAAATCCATTTGTCTAATGTACATAAGCGCGATCCATTCCGTCACCATTCTTACTTTAGTGATGTGGCTGAAGGGGTGATTTGTGGCTTAGGTGCGAAAGGCTATGAGTTTGCTCTCCAATTCGCGTTAGATTTTTTAAATAAAAAAGCATAAAATTTCACAAAATTTACAGATTTTCGCAGAAATTTATCGCAAAGTGCGTGATTTTGCGGTAATCTTGCCGACACAAAAAACAGGTTTCAAAATGACTGCACTTTGGAGTGAATTTTGAAAGTGCGGTTGAAAATTCATTAATATTTTTAGGAAGAGCGTATGGACATTCGTAAAATCAAAAAACTGATTGAATTAGTAGAAGAATCGGGTATCACTGAATTAGAAGTGCAAGAAGAAGAAGGTACAGTACGTATTAGTCGTGCGGCACCAGCTGTTGCACCTGCCAGCAGCACCAGCACCTGCAGCGGCTGCACCTACGGAAGCGCCTGCAGCTGAAGTGTCAGGACACCAAGTGCGTTCACCAATGGTAGGGACATTCTATCGTAGCCCAAGCCCAGAAGCGAAAGCTTTCGTTGAAGTGGGACAAACAGTCAAAGTAGGCGATGCACTTTGTATCGTTGAAGCAATGAAAATGATGAACCGTATCGAAGCTGATAAAGCTGGTGTGGTTAAAGCAATCTTAGTAAATGATGGCGAAGCGGTTGAATTTGATCAACCATTGATCGTTATCGAATAATCCCTATCAATCTGAAATGGCGAGCTTTCTCGCCATTTTTTCACCCAAGTGGAAATTGTTATGTTAGAAAAAGTTGTGATTGCTAACCGTGGTGAAATTGCACTGCGTATTTTGCGTGCCTGTAAAGAATTAGGCATTAAAACTGTGGCGGTTCACTCTACCGCTGACCGTGATTTAAAACACGTATTACTTGCAGATGAAACAGTTTGTATCGGACCTGCGCCATCTGTAAAAAGTTATTTAAATATTCCTGCGATTATTGCTGCAGCAGAAGTAACCGGTGCGGATGCGATTCACCCTGGTTATGGTTTCCTTTCTGAAAACGCGGATTTTGCAGAGCAAGTTGAGCGTTCTGGTTTTATCTTTATTGGTCCAACTGCAGACGTTATTCGTTTGATGGGGGATAAAGTTTCTGCGATTAAAGCAATGAAAAAAGCGGGCGTGCCTTGCGTACCTGGTTCAGATGGCCCAGTAGGTAGCGATATCGCGAAAAATAAAGAAATTGCAAAACGTATTGGCTATCCAATTATTATCAAGGCGTCTGGCGGTGGCGGTGGTCGTGGTATGCGCGTGGTACGTAGCGAGGATGCACTTGAAGAATCCATTGCGATGACAAAAGCAGAAGCAAAAGCAGCGTTTAACAATGATATGGTTTACATGGAAAAATATTTAGAAAATCCACGCCATATTGAAATCCAAGTTTTAGCTGATACACACGGTAATGCAATCTATCTTGCTGAACGTGATTGTTCTATGCAGCGTCGCCACCAAAAAGTGGTGGAAGAAGCACCAGCACCAGGTATTACCGAAGAAGTTCGTCATGATATTGGTTCTCGTTGTGCGAAGGCTTGTGTTGAAATTGGCTATCGCGGTGCAGGTACATTTGAATTCTTATATGAAAATGGTGAGTTCTATTTCATCGAAATGAATACTCGTATTCAAGTAGAACACCCAGTAACAGAAATGATTACTGGTGTGGATTTGGTGAAAGAACAATTGCGTATTGCGGCTGGTTTACCACTTTCTTACAAACAAGAAGATATTAAAGTGAAAGGTCATGCGATTGAATGTCGTATTAATGCAGAAGATCCAAAAACATTCTTACCATCTCCAGGTAAAGTGGCACACTTGCACTCACCAGGTGGTTTAGGCGTTCGTTGGGATTCTCATGTGTATGGTGGTTATACCGTTCCTCCGCATTATGATTCTATGATCGCAAAATTAATCACATACGGTGATACGCGTGATGTGGCAATCCGTCGTATGCAAAATGCATTATCAGAGACGATCATTGATGGTATCAAAACAAATATTCCACTTCATGAACTCATTCTTGAAGATGAAAACTTCCAAAAAGGTGGGGCAAATATCCACTATTTAGAGAAGAAATTAGGGATGTATGATTAATTTATAAATTATTAAGGTAAAGACAAAATATTGTCTTTACCTTATTTTTTATATAGGTTTATATATAATCATATTAAATTTATGATAAGATAAAATTTACATAAATTTATGTTATGTCTGTCTATTAATTGTGTTTCGTTAACAACCTAAGAGGTAAATTATGAAAAATACTATTTTAAAGTTTAGTTTAACAGCTTTAGCTGCATTAACATTAGCTGCTTGTGGAAGTAGTGGCGGTGGTGATGCTGGAAGTAGTAGTCAAGCACCAACAAAAGATAAACAAGCTGCACAAACAACTCAGCCAGCTAAAAAACAGAATAATTCAAGTAATCCAGCATCAACATCTTCAAACAATAAAACAGGTGGTGCTATAGTAGTTGATTCAGATAATAAGGGACATGTTACAGCTAAAACTGTAGCACTTACTTCAGCAAATTTATATAAAATTAATGTTGATGGAAAAGATATTCCTATTGGGTTTGGTCCTGGTATTAGCTCAGGAGGTTGGTCAGTATCTAAAGCCCAAACAATTAATGGTATGAAATTAAATGGTAAATTAGAAGCTTGCTGTGGTTCTTATAGCAATGTTCGTTTTGGAGCAATTGAGAGCCAAGACCCTAGTCAAGATGATATGTTTTTTTATAATGGATATCCAACAACTTCAATGCCATCATCAGGTGTAGTGACCTATAGAGGGGATAGCATTATTTCCGCAGATACCGATAAATTACCAGATGAAGATTATTTAAAAGGCTCATCTAGCTTTAGTGCTGATTTCGGTAATAAGAAATTAACAGGTACTTTACGCACAGATAATAAAGATGTAGTTAAGATTGATGCGAATATTTCTGGAAATGGTTTTTCAGGTACTGCTAAATCAGATTTGTTAAATTCTCAGGGTAAAACTGAGGGTAAATTCTATGGTGAGAATGCAAAAGAATTAGGCGGTTCAGCAAACGCTAATGATAATTCTTGGGGCGCTGCATTTGCTGCTAAAAAGTAATCATCATAGTATTTAGAAAAATACCCAACTTTATACATTCATTTTAAAAGCAAAATGACTAAAAAATGGTTCTAATATCCATTTTTTAGAGAAAAAATTAGGAATGTATGATTAAAATGAAACGGCTAACGCAATTAGGTTGGCCGTTTCATTATTCATCATTAATTTTATGGCAATGAATTATAAATTTTATTTGAAAGCGTATTTTAAATCCCTTTATAATCTGCGCTTATTTTTTACTAAGGAAAAACAATGAAATTTAATCTCTCTAAATTAAGTTTAACAATTCTTGCAACTGTAACGTTAGTTGCCTGTGGAAGTGGCGGTGATAGCAATACTCAACCAGTTAACCAAATAAAACCAACTGAGCAAGTAAAACCAACTGAGCAAGTAAAACCAACTGAGCCAGTAAAACCAACTGAGCAAGTAAAACCAACTGAGCAAGTAAAACCAA
>JAGZRA010000030.1:0-27063 GCA_018381885.1 Parahaemophilus parainfluenzae
TCTTGTTGCTGTTTTTGCTTTTCAATTTCTTGCTGCTTTTGTTTTTCAAGTTCTTTTTGACGTTGAATTTCCTGCTGACGCTTAATCTCTTCTTGTTTCGCAATTTCTTGCTGATTTGGTTCAGGTTCAGGCTCTGGTTTTTTCTCTTCAACTACAGGTTCTGTTTTTTTCTGTTTATCAGTTTGACCTTTTTTCTGTTGTTGAATACGTCCCCATTCCTGCGCTGCACTGCCAGTATCGACCATCACAGCTCCCATGGCATCACCTTCACCTTCTCCACCACCCATTATTTCAACGGTTTGATAAAGAGAGCTCCAAATCAACAAACCAAACAATGCAAGGTGCATCGCAATAGAGATGACAAACTCATTTGCACGTTTTTTTCGTCGATTATTCTGCACGGTTTTACCTACTTATTCTTAAATCGGGTTGGTCATTAAACCCACAGACTTAATGCCGGCAAGATGTAGTAAATTCAGTGCTTTAATCACTTCTTCATAAGGTACATCTTTTGCTCCGCCCACTAAGAACATTGTGTTATTGTCTTTATCAAATTCTTGTTTTGATAATTGGGTTACCATTTCTTCGTTAAGGCCTTCTTGGCGTTGACCACCAATAGAAATCGAATATTGCCCTACACCCGCTACTTCTAAGATAACCGGTGTTTTATCTTCATTTGATACATTTTGACTTTGCACCGAATCAGGGAGTTCCACTTGAACGCTCTGACTGATAATCGGCGCGGTTGCCATAAAAATTAACACCAAAACTAAAAGAACATCGAGAAATGGCACGATGTTAATTTCAGATTTAATGTCTTTACGCTGACGACGAGCCATAATTTCCTCTAAAACTTCTCTAAAATCCACCGCACTTTTTTAATTTATCAAGTGCGGTCAATTTTTCATTTATTTTTAATGGGGCGCTTTACCAAAAGCTTGACGATGTAAAATTGTGGTGAATTCATCAATGAAGTTACCATAATTTTGTTCAATCGCATTAACACGTAAGCTTAAACGGTTATACGCCATTACAGCTGGAATCGCCGCAAACAAACCGATTGCTGTTGCGATCAAGGCTTCTGCGATACCTGGAGCAACCATTTGTAATGTTGCTTGTTTCGCACCACTTAATGCCATAAATGCGTGCATGATTCCCCAAACGGTACCAAATAAACCGATATATGGACTTACAGAAGCCACTGTCGCTAAGAAAGGTACACGACTTTCAAGTGCTTCTACTTCACGATTCATCGCAAGGTTCATCGCACGAGTGGTACCTTTAATGATTGCTTCTGGCGCATCTGCGTTCACTTGTTTTAAGCGAGAGAATTCTTTAAAACCGACAAAGAAAATTTGTTCGCTACCGGTTAATACTTCACGACGATTAGATAAACCATCATAAAGTTTATTTAAATCTTCACCAGACCAGAAACGATCTTCAAAAGTATTCGCTTCCTTTAACGCACTCGTCAAAATACGGCTACGTTGAATGATGATTGCCCAAGAAATAATTGAGAACGAAATCAAGATCACAATTACAAGTTGAACAACGATACTCGCTTTTAGAAAAAGATCTAAAAAGTTCAATTCTGCAGTCATTGCATACTCCGAAAAGTTATTTACTTTAAAAATGCCGCTTTTAATTCTTCAGGAATTGCGACAGGTTTCATTTTGCCTAGATCAACACAGGCTACCTTAACAGTAGCCTTTGATAACACCACTGCCTCACGAACTAACCGCTGTTCAAAGAGAATTGTTGCTCCTTTCACTGCCGTTATTTCCGTTTCGACAATAAGATAATCATCCAATTTTGCCGGAATACAATAGTCAATAGACATGGTTTTGACCACAAAAGCTAATTGTTGTTCCTGCAATAATGATTGTTGGGAAAAATTAAGCGTTCTTAAATATTCAGTTCGCGCACGCTCAAAGAAATGTAAGTAACGTGCGTGATACACTACTCCGCCAGCATCCGTGTCCTCATAATAGACACGAACCGGAAAGGTAAAACATTGGTTATTCAAAATAATGCTCAAATTATCAGCCATAACAAGCCGCTTATTTTAGAACCTGTTCATTAGATGTGCAAGCTCCAAATAATAATATTTGTCTATCGTTCTTATAAAAACCAATGCTGAACAATAGCAATTATTGTGGTGAAATAACCAATTAATGGCAAGAAAACGAGCTGCCATATTGCTCGGCGAATATCGAATCCGATACCGTGGATCCACAAATTAATCAATCCCCAAAAAATCGCAAGAATCCAAGCTGGATGTGCAGTACGAAGTGCGGTCGAAAATTGATTTAAATTTAAAAAGAAAGCCGCGGTTAAAAATAACGCTAAAATAAACGAAAGGGTTCGCAAGGAACCCTTATTACTTAATTGATAGAGTGAATTAATCATCATTACTCGTCAAATTTACCTGACTTTTCTTTGCCAATGGTTAATTTAGCACTCACCATAACTGCAGCCAACACACCCACTACCCAAATTACATATAACATATTGTTTCTCCTTAGTATAATGAGTTTTTGTTGTCTTCAACAAAGCTTTCATCCAAGCGACCAAACATTTTGTAGTATGACCAAATGGTGTAAAGCAATGAGATGGTAACAAATACTAATGCCAAGTAGAACATTAAGGTTAATGTTAATTCACTTGACGTTGCATCCCACATTAACAAGCTTTGTTCTGGATGAGTACTTGAAGGCATTACAAATGGGAACATTGATACTGCCGCAGTAATAATCACACCAGCCATGGTTAATACAGAGAAGAAGAACGCAAAACCACAACGATTTGCTTTAGATGCAACTACATTTAATAATGCACCCACCACAGCTAATACTGGGAATGCCCATAAAGCTGGATTTTCATTGAAGTTTTTGAACCATGCACCTGCTTCAACTGCTACTTGCTTACCTGAAGCTGGCGCTGATGCTGCAAAGTGATCAATCGTACTAGTCACCACATAGCCGTCTTTGAAAGACAGCCATACACCTGCAAGTACAAAAGTAATTAATGTTACTAAGGCACCGATTTGTGTAATCGCTCTTGCACGATCACGCAACGCAGCAGTGGTTTTCATTTGTAACCAGTTTGCACCGTGAGTCACTAACATTGCAAGGCTTAACACACCGCAAAGTAATGCGAATGGGTTTAATAATGCAAAGAAAGAACCGGTGTAAGTTGCTTGTGAAAGCTCGTTTAATTCGAATGGTACACCTTGTAATAAATTACCAAATGCTACACCAAATACCAATGCAGGTACAAAACCACCCGCAAATAAGCCCCAATCCCACACTGCACGCCATGTTGGATTATCAATTTTCGCACGATATTCAAAACCAATTGGACGGAAGAATAAGGCAGCTAACACAAGGAATAAGGCAATATAGAAGCCTGAAAACGCTACAGAATAAACAATCGGCCATGCCGCGAAGATTGCACCACCAGCAGTTAATAACCAAACTTGGTTACCATCCCAGTGTGGAGCAATAGAGTTAATCATAATACGTCTTTCTACTTCTTTCTTACCTGCTACGGGTAAAAGTGCGGTCACGCCCATATCGAATCCATCTGTTACAGAGAAACCGATAAGCAATACAATAACTAGCACCCACCAAATAATACGTAGAATTTCATAATCAAGCATAATTCATCTCCTGCTTATTTAGATGATTGCTCAAAATAGTATTTGCCGGTTTTCAATGCACTTGGACCTAAACGTGCATATTTAAACATCAAATACATTTCCGCAATAATGAAGAAGAAGTAAAGAACACAAATTAAACCGATAGAGAACCATAAGTCACCTACACTCAAGTTAGAGGCAGACACACCTACCGGTAATACTTCATAAATCGCCCACGGTTGACGACCAAATTCAGCTAAGAACCAACCAAATTCAATCGCTAAGATTGGCAATGGGATACCCCAAAGCAATGCTTTAAGCAATAAGCGAGAAGATGTGACTTTATTACGTAAATTCTGAACAAATGCGCCAAAGGTTAATAAAATAATTAAACCACCTGCCGCTAACATACCACGGAACGCCCAGAAGTTAGGACCTACGTTTGGAATTGTATCACGAGCCGCTTGTTTAATTTGTTCATCTGTTGCATCAACAACTTTATCTGTGTAACGTTTTAATAATAAACCAAAACCTAAATCGCCTTTTACTTCATCAAATTTTGCTTTAGTTTCTGGATTTACGTGACCTGCTGATTTTTTCTCTGCTTTTAATTGCGTGAATAAATCATAAGCAACCATACCGTTACGAACACGACCTTCATTTTTCGCTTGAATCTCTTTCAAACCAACGATTTCAGTGTCTAAAGAACGCGTTGCAATTAAACCACCTAAATATGGGATTTCAACCGCAAAATCATTTTTCATTTCTGCCGTATTTGGAATCGCCACTGGGTGGAATGGCGCTGGCGCAGGATGAGTTTCGAACTCCGCTTCCATTGCAGCTAATTTCACAGGTTGTGCTTTACCGATGTCGTAACCTGATTCATCACCCATAATTAATACCGCTGATGCAGCGATAAAGCCAAAGGTTGCAGCAACAGAGAATGAACGTTTAGCAAAACCAATATCACGGCCTTTTAATAAATAGAATGCACTAATACCTAATACAAACATTGCACCGGTTGAATAACCTGCTGTTAATGTATGTAAGAATTTACTTTGAGCAACTGGGTTTAACCAAAGATCTAAGAAGCTGGTCATTTCCATACGAACGGTTTCAAAGTTAAATTCTGCCGCTACCGGATGTTGCATCCAACCGTTTGCCACTAAAATCCACATTGCTGAAAGGTTTGAACCAAAGGCTACGCAGTAAGTTGCGAGTAAGTGTTTACCTTTAGTTAAACGATCCCAACCGAAGAAGAATAGCCCCACGAAAGTGGATTCTAAGAAGAACGCAAGTAATGCTTCGATCGCTAATGGTGCACCGAAAATATCACCTACATAGTGAGAATAATAAGACCAGTTTGTCCCGAATTGGAACTCCATAATAATACCGGTCGTCACCCCTAGAGCAAAGTTAATACCAAATAACTTACCCCAGAATTTTGTCATATCTTTATATACTTCTTTGCCCGTTTTAACATAAATGGTTTCCATGATCACGAGAACGAAAGATAAACCTAATGTTAATGGTACAAAAATGAAGTGATATAACGCAGTTAATGCAAACTGCAAGCGTGAGAGATCAACAACGTCTAACATCTCAACTCCTTGTATAAATCTACAAGATTTTCACTTTATGATTACCAAGGACAATCCCAAATAATCACCCCAAACTACTCAACAAAAATCGTTAAGAAACATTGAATTATTTACGTAATAATTGCTTCTTCTATCCTAAAAAAAAGAATGCAGTAACTGATTACAGTATAATCATTCAAAATTTTGCCCTATTCTACTACTATTTATGCGGATAAAAAATAGAAAAAACCGTTATATTGATCACATTTTTTGATATAAATTACAAAATACCCCATTTTGCATAAAAGTAGTGAAATTGATCTGCATCAAATTTTGTATTTTTTTATCTAGGGAAGAAAAATTTATCTCTACCGCAAGGAAACTTTATCGAAAAGAAAGAGACAAAATAACCACTAGACAGCGCGACAAGATTTTGCTATTTTCTAGCCTAATAATATTTGGAAAGATTTGTAGGGATTAATAATGAAGAAAATTTATTTAATTTTGACCGCACTTTTCGGTTCTGTGGCACTATCAGCCACTGCAGCACCTCTTACAGAAAACAAAGCTGCGCTTCCACAACAATGCGCACAGTTATTTAAAGAAACAGAAAATTTAATTGCCCAAGCAGAAAAACAGCCTGGCACTCATACTCAAGTAGGTAAAATTAAAAGTAAACTTAATCAAAGCAAACAGCAAATTCTTGAAATGGAATTAGCAACTCAACAAAAAAGCTGTGATGTGGGTTTAGCAAGATTAAATAGCATGAAGAGCTATACTGAAGAAACTAACTAATCAAGTTTTAAAAAGAAAGGACATATTGATATCAATATGTCCTTTTTTCTATCTCTTATTCTGACTGCTTCTGAAGTCCAAAGTGTCGATAAGTTAACGAAGTCGCAATTCGGCCTCGAGGCGTACGCTGTAAAAATCCTTGTTGAATCAAGTAAGGTTCTAACACATCTTCAATAGTGTCACGCTCTTCGCCAATTGCTGCCGCCAAGTTATCTAACCCAACTGGTCCACCATCAAAACGTTCAATCACTGCGGTAAGTAATTTTCTATCTAAGTAATCAAAACCTGCATCATCGACATCTAACATTGAAAGCGCTTGTTTAGCAATGTCTGCCGAAATAATGCCATCATTACGCACATCAGCAAAATCTCGAACGCGACGCAATAAACGGTTTGCAATACGAGGCGTACCACGTGAACGACGAGCGACTTCAAAAGCGGCTTTATCTTCTAATTCCAGATTTAAGCAAGAGGCACTTCTTGTCACAATAGAAGTTAAATCCTCAACGGAATAAAATTCTAAACGCTGAACAATACCAAAACGATCACGTAGTGGCGAAGTTAAAGAACCCGCTCGAGTTGTTGCACCAATTAATGTGAAAGGTGGCAAATCTAATTTAATTGAGCGTGCAGCAGGGCCTTCACCGATCATAATATCCAGCTGATAATCTTCCATTGCTGGATAAAGCACTTCTTCAATCGCAGGGGAAAGACGGTGAATTTCATCAATAAACAACACATCATGGGGTTCAAGATTTGTCAGCATTGCTGCCAAATCCCCTGCTTTTTCAAGAACAGGGCCTGACGTTGTGCGAATATTCACACCCATTTCATTTGCCACAATATTAGCTAGCGTCGTTTTTCCTAAGCCTGGAGGACCGAAGATCAAAAGATGATCTAAGGCATCTTGACGCAATTTTGCCGCCTTAATAAAAATATCCATTTGCTCTCGCACTTGCGGCTGTCCCACATAGTCCGCTAAAAGCTTTGGACGAATCGCACGATCGATGACATCTTCATCCATCTTTGCTTGACTGCTAATAATTCTATCTGCTTCGATCATATCTGCTTATTCTTTATAATGCGGCTTTTAAGGCTTCGCGAATTAATTGCTCACTGCTCAAGTCAGCTTTAGCGACTTTTTTCACCATTTTTTCAGCGTCGGTTGGTTTATAACCTAACGCAACCAATGCAGCAACCGCCTCATCTGCTGAGCTCTCAGCTTGGCGCAATTCTGAAGTTGAAGGAATATGCTTGCTCTCCACAAAGAAATCACTTTGGCGAACATCTTTAAACTTCCCTTTTAACTCTACTAATAAACGTTCAGCCGTTTTCTTGCCTACACCAGGAATTTTAACTAATTTTGACAGTTCTTCTCGCTCAATAGCGTAAGCAAACTGCTCTACTGACATAGCTGATAAAATCGCGAGTGCCAATTTAGGACCAACACCATTGGTTTTAATTAATTCACGGAATAAAGTACGGTCAGTTTTTTGGGCGAATCCAAAAAGAAGATGAGCATCTTCACGCACAACAAGATGGGTAAATAAAGTAGTTTCTTGCCCGATTTCAGGTAAGTCATAAAAACTGGTCATTGGTAACAATAATTCGTAACCGACGCCTTGAACATCAAGCAAAATTTCAGGAGGTTGTTTTTCTAATAAGATGCCTTTTAAACGACCGATCATAAGATTTCCATGTAAAAAAATTTTGCATAGAATAAAATAAAACTGGATATTAATCCAGTTAAATTTTTAATCTAAATCGACCTCGGCTGTACCTTGTTTTTAAAAGTGCGGTCATTTTTTCATGTGTTTCTGTGGTTTTGACCGAGCCTGCAATATGCAAGGAATGTTGAATGGTATGAGCATGAGTGATGGCAATAGCTAAAGCATCTGCCGCATCTGCCTGAGGTTTATCTGAGAGCTTCAAAATTCGTGTCACCATATCTTGTACTTGAACTTTATCTGCAGAACCAATCCCTACGACAGTCTGTTTCACCAAACGAGCCGCATATTCAAATACAGGTAAATCATGGTTCACGGCTGCCACAATCGCCGTACCACGTGCTTGCCCGAGTTTTAAAGCTGAATCCGCATTTTTAGCCATAAACACTTGTTCAATGGCAAACATATCGGGCTGAAATTGTGTGATGATTTCTGTCACGCCAGCATAAATTCGTTTTAAGCGTGTAGGCAGGTCTTCTACTTGTGTGCGGATTGCGCCACTGCCGAGATATTCTAAATGGCGACCATTTTGCCTAATCACACCATAGCCCGTTACACGAGAACCTGGGTCAATGCCTAAAATAATACTCATAAATTCTCAAAAATAAACGGCCGGTCAATGCCGGCCGTTTTTAGCGTTAATTATTGGTTTGCTTTTGCAGTTGCTTTTGCATCTACATCACAGTTTTTCACAACAATTTTGTCTGCTTTTTTGCCTTTGATTAAAAGATTTACTGGCACAACAGAATCAAATTTATCTAAAGTTAAACCACTATCTACGTTCCAAACATATTTGCCAGAAGTAAATGAAGTGAAGTCTTTTTGAGCTGCATCACGAGCGAAATCTTTCGCAACAACTTTGTTGCCCACCATCACCATTGCCGCTGTTGGCTCTTGGTTTTCGAATTGATAAACTGCAGTTACAGTTTTCTTGTTACAAGTATAAACTACTGTTTTATCCGTTACAGTAGGTGCTGCAGTTTGCTCTGCTTTGTTTTCCACTTTTGGTGCTTCGCTTGCACAAGCTGATAAAACAACAAGAGCGGCCATTGCAGGTAATACTTTAGCTAATTTCATTCTAAATCTCCTTAAAATTACAGCTGAGCTGCAACTTCATCACTAATTTCACCGTTATGATATACATTTTGTACATCGTCACAGTCTTCTAACATGTCAATTAAACGCAACAATTTAGGCGCAGTTTCAAGATCAAGATCAACTGTTGTTGATGGAATCATTGTCACTTCTGCGTTATCAATTTTAAATCCTGCTGCTTCGATTGCATCGCGCACAGAACCTAAATCTTCCCACGCAGTATAGATTTCGAATGAACCATCATCTTGTGGTTGAACATCATCTGCACCGGCTTCAATTGCCGCCTCCATTAACGCATCTTCTTCACCTTGGCTAATTAAAATCAAGCCTTTTTTGCTGAATAAGTAGCCCACAGAACCTTCAGTCCCTAAGTTACCACCACATTTAGTGAAACTTGGGCGAACCTGTGAGATGGTTCGGTTTGCGTTGTCACTTAGACACTCAACCATCACAGCAGTTCCACCCGGACCATAACCTTCGTAAATTCTTGTTTCCATATTGGTGTCATCGCCCCCCCCCACACCGCGTTCAATCGCACGGTTAATGGTGTCGCGAGTCATGTTGCTCGATAAGGCTTTATCTACTGCCGCACGTAAACGCGGGTTAGCGCCCACATCACCGCCACCAATTTTTGCAGCAGTGACTAATTCACGAATTAATTTTGTAAAAATTTTACCGCGTTGCGCATCTTGTGCGGCTTTACGGTGTTTAATATTTGCCCACTTACTATGGCCTGCCATGTTGTTTTCCTTCTTATCTTAAAAACGTTTTTAAATTAAATCCTCTTTTCTATAGAGGAAAGCCGTTCATCAAATATTTTTTGATGGCCTCGGCATTATTCGGCGATTTTGTCATTTGGATCGCTTGTTCAGGTGAAACCCATTGATACGCCAAATGCTCACTTAATATCGGCTCAAATTCCTGCTCAACTGCCAATAAAAACCAATGTTCATGACAGTGAGTCACATTCGGTGCGTATTTATAGCGGAAATGCGGGAAAATTTCAAATTCTATACTCTCTTTACAATCAAAAAGTGCGGTCGAATTTTCTTCTATTTTTAATCCAACTTCTTCCCAAACTTCTCGAATTGCTGTTTCTCTTGGTGTTTCGTTGGTTTCCAATGTCCCCGTAACGGATTGCCAAAAAGTGGGATCATCTTGGCGCAGAAGCATAAGAACACGATGCGTGCTTTCCGCATAAATTACCACGAGAACTGATTGATTATTTTTATATTTCAAGCTCGTCATCTACATAATTGAGAATGGGCAGCATCATACCTTTTCTACTAAAAACTTTCAAAAAAATTACCGCACTTTAAAACTAAAGTGCGGTAATTATCTCAATTATTTTAGTTTAACCAGCCAGCTTGTTGGGCGATAAACAAGCCTGCAAAGGCGGTTAAGTAAAATAAACCAATAAGGGATAACCACAATAATCCGCCTTTTACACTGTGTTTCGCGTGCTTAGTCAGAGATAAATTCAACCAAGCAAAGATTGGTGCAGAAACAAATGAAGCAATCATCGCGAATTTTAGCATTGGCCCCACTGCGTTATTAAAGTAGAAAATAATCGCTAAACCAGACAATGCGGCTAAAATCATGCCAATGTTTAAAACTCTTACTGAGCTTTCTTGTTTACCAAATAAAATACGCACGGCTTCAACATTAGTACGAGAATAACCATCAATGACTGTAATTGTTGTACCAAACATACACATAAACGCAATCACCGCAATTAATAAGCGAGACCATTCACCGATAGTACTTGCATACATATTAATAAGTTGTGCGATATATTTTCCGCCCACCATCTCTACGGTTTCAGGCGAACCATATTGTACCAATGCGCCAAGAGCTAAGAAGACAACAGCTAAAATGGCTGTACCGATGTACCCTACGTTGAAGTCAAACAAACCATCTTGATAAGACACTTTGGTTAAACGGCGTTTTGCCACCACCCACATAGAATTAATTGCAGAAATTTCAATTGGCGCCGGCATCCAGCCCATCAAAGCAACTAAGAATGCTAATTTGCTTAATTCCCATGGAGAAGGTGGCACAAAATCAGGTGCAGCTACGCCATGGATACCATTACGCATAAAGGCAATCACGACGGCGCTCACGGTTGTTACCGTTAAAGCAATCATGATGATTTTAGATAAGCTATCTAATAGACGGTATTTCCCTAACAATAAAATACCGGTTGTCACAAGAATCACTAATGAGCTTAATACTGGCATTGGGAGTGGAATTGGTGTAATGAAGGTTAAAATTGCTGCTGTTAATAACCCTACTGCAGCAGTATTAATCACTGTCGCAAAAATGTTTAAAGCTAAGAATAACCAAAGATAGAATTTCCCTTTTTGACGGTAACCTTCTAATAAAGTATTACCCGTATCTAGAGTATATTGAACACCGAAACGGAAGAAAGGATATTTGAATAAATTAGCAAGAATAACAATGCTCACTAATTCCCAACCATAGATCGCACCCGCTTGGGTGGATGCAATAATATGCGAACCACCGACAGCCGCTGATGCCATCACGATGCCAGGACCTAAGGCAGAGAATTTACTCGCCCATGTTGATTTTTCTACTGGAGTTGAAACTTCACTCATAAAATTTTCTCTTATAAATTGACCATAAACCGAAAAGGCCTTATTTATAATAGAATTTTATCCTTGAGTAAAGTAAACAAAATCCACTTAAAAGCACCAATGAAAAATAAAAATCTAATTATTTTAATTTTTTAGAATATAACTTCAAAACAAATAAGTTTCGCCAGTATTCATACCAAAAAACTGATGTCTTTAAGTGAATAAAATTTTTTTGAAAAAAAGAAAGTGCGGTCAAAATTGACCGCACCCTATATTATAAATTTTAAACTTATTCAGCTTTCACAACCTGAATACTCAACTCACCTAACGCTTGCGGATTCGCAAAACTTGGTGCCTCTGTCATTAAACAAGCTGCCGCCGTTGTTTTCGGGAATGCAATCACATCACGAATATTTTCAGTGCCTGTTAAAAGCATGGTTAAACGGTCTAACCCAAATGCTAAACCAGCATGTGGCGGCGTACCGAATTTTAATGCATCTAATAAGAAACCAAATTTTTCGCGTTGTTCTTGTTCATTGATACCAAGAATGCGGAATACGGTTTGTTGCATTTTCGGATCGAAAATACGAACTGAACCACCACCTACTTCATAGCCATTAATAACCATATCGTAAGCATTTGCTACCGCATCGGTTGGATTCGCTTCTAATTGCTCCGGCGTAAAATCTTTTGGTGAAGTGAATGGGTGGTGCATTGCGGCAAGATTACCCTCTTCATCACGTTCAAACATTGGGAAATCAATCACCCAAAGCGGTTGCCATTCATCTAAACGAGTTAAGCCAAGATCACGACCTAATTTCAAACGTAACGCCCCCATTGCATCAGTGGTGGTTTGCCATTTATCTGCACCGAAGAATAAGATATCGCCAGTTTGAGCTTTCACACGTTCAGCTAAGGCTTTCCATACCTCTTCATTTAAGAATTTCGCAATCGGGCTTTGTACGCCTTCAAGGCCAGCATTAATATCATTTACTTTCGCCCAAGCCAAACCTTTTGCACCATAAATACCAACAAATTGTGTATATTCATCAATTTGTTTACGAGTGATTTCAGTACCATTTGGTACACGAATGACTGCCACACGACCGTTTGGATTGTTTGCAGGCTCATTAAATACTTTAAATTCAACGTCTTTAACGATATCTGCCACATCAACTAATTCAAGCGGGTTACGCAAATCTGGTTTATCTGAGCCAAAACGCGTCATTGCTTCTTGCCAGGTCATTTGTGGGAATTTACCTAAATCCACACCAATGATGTTTTGCCATAAACCGTGTACCATGCGTTCCATGATCTCACGTACTTCTGGCGCAGTTAAGAAAGAAGTTTCCACATCGATTTGAGTAAATTCAGGCTGACGATCTGCACGTAAGTCTTCATCACGGAAACATTTCACAATTTGATAATAACGATCAAACCCAGACATCATTAGAAGCTGTTTGAAAAGCTGTGGTGATTGCGGCAATGCATAGAATTTGCCTTTATGTACACGGCTTGGTACTAAATAGTCACGCGCACCTTCTGGCGTTGCTTTGGTAAGCATTGGGGTCTCAATATCAAGGAAACCATTATCATCCATAAAACGACGCACAAAACTGGTGATTTTCGCACGGGTTTTTAAGCGTTGTGCCATTTCTGGACGACGTAAATCCAAATAACGATATTTTAAACGTTGTTCTTCGGTGTTATTTTGGTTGAAGTCTAACGGTAAAACATCAGAAGCATTGTAGATGCGTAATTCTTTTGCTAACACTTCCACTTCGCCTGTCGCCATATTTTTATTAATTTGATTGTCAGGACGCGCAATTACTTCACCTTTAATTTGAATACAAAATTCATTACGTAAGCCTGAAGCTGCAGTTAACGCTTCTTGATATTTCGGGTCAAAACAAACTTGCACGATGCCGTCACGATCGCGCATATCGATAAAAATTAAACCGCCTAAATCACGACGACGATGAACCCAACCGCTTAATGTTACTTCTTGTCCAATATGGTTGCGGTTTAATGCACCGCAATAATGTGTACGCATCATTTCTGTATTCCTTTCATTTTTCTAAAAATGGATAATTAACGCGTTGATTATACGGAAAAAGACGGGGCATTTAAATTGAAAAGCGAAATTTATTTGATCCTTTAAAAACTTTCACTAAAATGACCGCAGTTTTTTGCATTTTATCTAAATAAATGCACTCTCAAGACAACCACAGAACTCAATAATAATGAAAGATACAATTTTTGCTGCCCCGATCGAAAAACTGGGCGATTTTACTTTTGATGAAAGCGTAGCGGAAGTTTTCCCCGATATGATTCAACGTTCGATTCCTGGCTACTCCAACATTATTACCGCGATTGGTATGTTGGCTGAACGTTTTGTGACTGCCAACAGCCAAGTCTATGATTTAGGCTGTTCACGCGGTGCAGCTGCCCTTTCTATGCGCCGTAATATTAAACAACCTAATGTAAAAATTATCGGTGTCGATAATTCTTTACCAATGGTTGAACGCTGCCGTCAACATGTTGCGGCTTATCATAGTGATGTGCCCGTAGAAATTCTTTGCGATGATATTCGTCAAATTGAAATTAAGAACGCCTCAATGGTGGTGCTCAACTTCACGTTGCAATTTTTACCACCAGAAGATCGTGTTGCATTACTGACAAAAATCTATCAAGGTTTAAACCCAAACGGTGTATTGGTGCTCTCTGAAAAATTCCGTTTTGAAGATGAAAAAGTGAATGAGTTGCTTATTGACCTCCACCACCAATTCAAACGTGCTAACGGTTATAGTGAACTTGAAGTAAGCCAAAAACGCACCGCACTTGAAAATGTAATGCGTACTGACTCGATTAACATTCACAAAGAGCGGTTAAAAAACATCGGATTTTCACATGTAGAATTATGGTTCCAATGTTTTAACTTTGGATCGATGATTGCGGTGAAATAAACTGAAAAAATAAAGTGCGGTCAAAAACATCATGTTTTTTGACCGCACTTTTTATATGTCATTAACCTTAATTACGCTGCATTCGGCTTATGGAGTAAGGTAAAGGCAATAAAACCAAATACTAAGAAGCAAGATATATCTTGCAATAGAAGCTACCAATTTCTATGCTATAATCGCCCACCAACCTAATAGAAAAGAGGAAAACAAGATGCAAATTTTACACACGATGCTTCGAGTAGGTGATTTAGACCGCTCTATTAAATTTTATCAAGATGTTTTAGGTATGCGTTTATTACGCACAAGTGAAAACCCTGAGTATAAATATACGCTTGCTTTTTTAGGTTACGAAGATGGCGAAAGCGCTGCAGAAATTGAATTAACATACAACTGGGGCGTAACGGAATATGATCTTGGTAATGCTTACGGGCATATTGCTATTGGTGTAGATGATATTTACGCAACTTGTGAAGCGGTACGTGCTCATGGCGGTAAAGTGACTCGCGAAGCCGGCCCGGTTAAAGGCGGCACTACTGTGATTGCATTCGTTGAAGATCCGGATGGTTATAAGATCGAATTTATCGAAAACAAAAGTGCAAAATCAGCTTTAGGGAATTAAGGAATATATTGTGTCAGATACACCTGAAATTCCTTATCATCACCAATTAAAAAATCGCTTCCGTGGCTACTTTCCTGTCATTATTGATGTGGAAACGGCTGGGTTTGATGCCAAAAAAGATGCACTTTTAGAGCTTGCGGCAATTACCTTAAAAATGGATGAAAATGGCAATTTACAACCTGATCAAAAATGCCATTTTCATATTGAACCATTTGAAGGGGCAAATATTAATCCTGAATCACTTAAATTCAATGGGATTGATATTCACAATCCATTGCGAGGAGCCGTATCTGAATTAGATGCCATCACAGGGCTGTTTCAAATGGTGCGTCGTGGACAAAAAGATGCTGAATGTCAGCGTTCTATCATCGTGGCTCACAATGCCGCTTTTGACCAAAGTTTCGTGATGGCGGCGGCTGAACGTACGGGTGTAAAACGCAATCCATTCCACCCTTTTGGGATGTTTGATACGGCAACGCTTGCTGGTTTTATGTTTGGGCAAACGGTACTCGTCAAAGCGTGCCAAGCGGCAAAAATTCCTTTTGATGGTAAACAAGCCCATTCAGCGCTATATGATACCGAACGCACGGCGGAATTATTTTGCTATATGGTCAATCACTTAAAAGATCTTGGTGGATTTCCCCATATTGCTCAAACAAATGAAACGAAAAAAACAGTAGAAAATCAGACTGCACTTTAATCTTCAATATTTTTTAGAAAAAAAGCTTGCAATCGTTTTCGCTTTACCGTATTTTAAAAAGTAATTCAATTTAGTTATCTAAATAAGAGAGTTTCAAATGAACTTTATCCTTCGTCACCACCATCGCCATTCAACTGAATAATCTTTCAGGCTGTTGGCGTGCTTGGAAGATTTCTTCCGAGCTGACAAGATAAAGATCAAAAAAATCTTACCCCTCGGAAGGCAACTTTCGAGGGGTTTTGTTTTATTATTAATTAACCTTAAATCAATTTTCTTTTATGCGACCTTTTCTTTTAATTAATCAATAAGGAACAACAATATGCTATCGAATCCCGTTGTTATTTCAATTGTCGTGCTACTGGCGTTAAGCTTGTTACGCGTGAACGTGGTTATTGCGCTGGTGATTTCCGCCCTTACAGCTGGCTTATGTGGTGACTTAGGTTTAAGCAAAACCATTGAAGCTTTTACAGGTGGCTTAGGTGGTGGTGCTGAAGTTGCGATGAACTACGCCATGTTAGGCGCATTTGCCATTGCGATTTCAAAATCTGGCATTACTGATTTGCTTGCCTATAAAATCATTACTCGAATGAATAAAACACCAACTGGTAAAAATTTTGCTTGGTTTAAATATATGCTGCTTGGCATTTTGCTTTTATTTGCCATTTCATCCCAAAACTTACTTCCAGTGCACATTGCGTTTATCCCGATTGTAGTGCCGCCTTTACTTTCTATTTTTAACCGTTTAAAAATCGATCGTCGTGCAGTCGCTTGTATTATTACCTTCGGTTTAACGGCAACCTATATGATCTTACCTGTCGGTTTCGGGAAAATCTTTATCGAAAGCGTTTTAGTAAAAAATATCAATCTTGCTGGTGCACCACTCGGTTTACAAACTAGTGTTGGTGAAGTTTCTTTTGCTATGCTTATCCCTGTTATTGGTATGATTCTTGGTTTACTCACCGCCGTATTTGTTACCTATCGCAAACCGCGCGAGTATGTTGTGACAACGGCAGAACCAACTACAACTGAAATTGAACAACACATTGCAAATATTAAACCTATTCAAATTACCGCAAGTGCGGTCGCCATTGTCGCGACTTTTGCTACACAGCTTTTCACAAGCTCTACAATTATTGGTGGTTTAGTCGGTTTAGTGATTTTCGGTGCATTTGGTATCTTCAAACTCAAAGAAAGTAACGATATTTTCCAACAAGGTTTACGCTTAATGGCGATGATCGGCTTCGTTATGATCGCAGCATCTGGTTTTGCCAATGTGATTAATACCACAAGCGGCGTGAAAGAGTTAGTTGATGCACTTTCAACGGGTGTGATTCAAAGCAAAGGCGTTGCAGCATTCTTAATGTTACTCGTTGGCTTATTGATTACCATGGGTATTGGTTCGTCTTTCTCAACGGTACCAATTATCACTTCAATTTATGTACCACTTTGTCTCTCTTTTGGTTTCTCACCACTTGCGACAGTGGCTATCGTAGGTGTAGCGGCGGCATTAGGGGATGCGGGTTCACCGGCTTCTGATTCCACACTTGGTCCAACATCCGGTTTGAATATGGATGGTAAACACGACCACATTTGGGATTCTGTTGTACCAACCTTTATTCACTACAACATTCCATTATTAGCGTTTGGTTGGATTGCAGCCATGACCCTTTAATCGTTATAATCCCTGCATTCATTATGCGGGGATTTTTTTATGTCTATTCAATCATTACTCAATACGCTCGAACAAAAAGTACAGCAATTGACTCAAGCCTATCAAGCTGACTCTGATAAAAAAATCAACGTTAAATTTAACCGCACTCTATTTACTGAAGATTTTGAAACCGTCGGTTTTTATCTCAAAGAAATCCAGCAAAGCTTAACGAAGCTATGCAGCCTTCCCCATCAAAATGAAGAACAAATTGTATTTATGGCAGAACATCTTTTAGGGCAATGTACCGCATTGACTGAAGCCATGAATCGCAAACATAGAAAACCCATTCAACAGAAGAAAACAGAACAACCAGTTACAAGCAGTAAATCACAACATAGCATTCATCGACTTCCGCCAAGAGAGCGTCTAGAAAAATATTATGAAGCCTTACAGCAACTCACGGAAAAATACGAAGAAGCTAAAGCACAAACAAATATGGCTCAAACAGATATTCAACGAGATGGACATAAGCAAACAGCCGCAATTTATTTAACACGTCGTCAAAAATGTTTAGAAGCCATTGAGACCTTAGAAGAATACCTTGCCTTCAAAGAAGCACAAGAAAGTGCGGTCAAAAAATAAGATCTTTTTGAAATAGAGTGAAAAGCAAAAATCCCTAAATCTTTCGACTTAGGGATTTTTTGAATTTGATGGCGGAGGAAGTGAGATTCGAACTCACGGAGGGCGTAAACCCTCGCCGGTTTTCAAGACCGGTGCCTTCAACCACTCGACCATTCCTCCGTGATTTAAGCGAGGTGAATAATACGTTTTTTCCCCCACCCCGTCAAGCAAGAAAATAAAAAAATTATCTGACTGACTACTTTTAAATCACTATGTTTTAAAAATACACAAAATAAAAAACGGAACCTACTGACTCCGTCTTTATTATTGAGATATTACTCTGCTTTCGCTTGTGTCGCTTCAGAATAAATATGGCTAATTGCACTATGATGGCCTGCGGCACCTTTACCGTTAAAGTAATAGCGAGACTCCGTCCATTCTACAATTGGGAATGGTTTAGACTCTTCATCTGGCGCTTTAGCTAATGTCATCGCTGCTTTAGTGTGTTGTACCGCTGAAATGGTACCTGCACGACCAGTGAACACATAAGAGCGAACAAACTCTGTTTTCTCTTGTGGTTCAACTTCTGTCGTTGCAACTTGAGCAACAGGTTCTGATTTATGATGCAAGCGTTCTAATGATTCTTGCACTTTCTGTTGAACCGCTTCATTTGCCGGTTGAGTAATAAAATCTAATGCTGGTTGTGCTTCAACTGATTTCTCTTCCAGGACAATACCTGTTGCAGGCGTAATCACACCTTTTTTCGTTTTTTCTTGCTCAAGCAATTCATCAACCGATAAGAAATTATTTTCTTTCGGTGCATTCACAGCAGAATAATCGATGCATACTTTACCGCTTGCTAATTCAGGTGAAGCAACTGCCGCAAATAATGGCATTGGTGACTTCACTTCATTACGACGACGACGTTGATTATTCGATGTACGTAAATGACGTGGAGTACGACGCTGACGTTCTTGACGTGGTTTATCTTCTATATTATCAGCAACATTGTTTTCAACCACTTCATTTTGAACAGTCTCAACAACTGGTACTTCAACCGCTTCAATAGCATTCTCATTTACGTTATTTACATTGTCATCAATACGAACACGTTTACGTAAATCACGACGTTGACGACGCTCTGCTACCGGTTTCTCTGCTTTTTCTTCTTGACGATTATCATCAGAAATATTAGCAAAATTAACCGCACTTTCAGATGTCACTTCTTCATTCGGGTTACGACGATTGCGACGATTATTCACACGCTCGCGAGTTGGACGCGCATTTTCTTCGTCTGTATTTTTCGCATTATCGTTGTTTTCGTTATTGCGAGAACGGCGATTATTACGACGATCTTGATTACGACGATTATTACGGTTGTTGTTACGATTGTTGCGGTTGTTTTGGTTTTTCTCTTCTTCTTTTGGTTCAGAAGCAAATAAACCTTTAATTGCTGCAACAATTTTTGCAAACAATGACGGTTCTTCCGATTTACGCTCAATTGGTGCTGGTGCAGCCGTTGGGATCGATAAAGATACTGCCGCACTTTCCATCACTTGCTCAGAGGTCACTGCTGCAGTTTCGATATTGCGAGAAACAAGAGACTCTTCTGGTACAAATGTATCGTCTTGTACATCATGGAATTTCGCTAAGTTATAGCTTAATTCGTTAAGTTCCTCACCTTCACGTACACGGAATACGCTAAAATGTGGCGTTTCCATTGCTTCATTTGGCACCACGATAATATCTACATCATGACGTTTTTCGATGCTATGAACGGCTTTACGTTTTTCGTTAAGTAAGTAAGACGCAATTTGTACAGGCACGATAGTGTGTACTTGTTTGGTATTTTCTTTTAACGCTTCTTCTTCGATTAAACGTAAGATAGAAAGTGATAAACTTTCATTATCACGCACTTTACCTGTACCTTGACAGCGTGGGCAAACATGGTGAGAAGATTCACCTAATGACGGGCTTAAACGCTGACGTGACATTTCCAATAAGCCGAAGCGAGAAATACGGCTAATTTGAATACGTGCACGGTCTTGACGCACGGCATCACGAATACGGTTTTCAACTTCACGTTGGTGACGAACTGGCGTCATATCGATGAAATCGATGACTACTAAACCACCTAAGTCACGTAAACGTAATTGACGAGCAATCTCATCTGCCGCCTCAAGGTTGGTATTTAATGCGGTTTCTTCAATATCACCACCACGAGTTGAACGCGCCGAGTTGATATCGATCGCCGTTAACGCTTCTGTCACATCAATGACAATCGAACCACCAGAAGGTAAACGCACTTCACGCTGGAAGGCGGATTCAATTTGTGACTCAATTTGATAGTGACTAAATAACGGCACTTCGCCTTGATACAGTTTCACACGATTGATGAAATCTGGGCGTACAAGTTTGATGTGTGCTTTCGCTTTTTCAAATACTTTCGGGCTATCAATTAAGATCTCACCGATATCACGACGCAAGTAATCACGGATCGCACGCACGATCACATCACTTTCTTGGTGAATTAAGAACGGCGCTGGACGACTTTGTGAAGCTTGTTTGATCGCTTCCCAATGATGTAAAAGTACTTTCAAGTCCCATTGTAATTCTTCTGGTGATTTACCTACACCCGCTGTACGCACGATAAGACCAACGCCTTCTGGTACATCTAAAGAACTCAATGCTTCTTTTAATTCGATACGTTCATCGCCTTCAATACGGCGAGAGATACCACCTGCACGCGGATTGTTTGGCATAATCACCAAATAACTACCTGCAAGGGAAACAAAAGTGGTTAAGGCTGCGCCTTTATTGCCGCGTTCTTCTTTGTTCACCTGAACGATCACTTCTTGGCCTTCAGTCAAAATATCACGGATATTTGGACGACCTTGGAACACATAATCAGCAGGGAAATACTCGCGGGCAATTTCTTTTAAAGGAAGGAAGCCATGGCGCTCTGCACCATAATCCACAAAGGCAGCTTCTAAACTCGGCTCTACGCGAGTGATTTTCCCTTTGTAAATATTGGCTTTTTTCTGTTCATGACCCGGACTTTCAATATCCAAGTCGAATAAACGCTGGCCATCGACCAACGCAACGCGCAACTCTTCTTTTTGAGTCGCATTGATTAACATTCTTTTCATTGTCAATTTCTCGTTTGAATTATCTAAAATACCTTGAAAATTAACCGCACTTTACAGATTTACTGACCTTAGCCATCGACCTCGTGTTTCTCGCGAACAGTCAATCTCACGACTGTGTGTTGCTGGGTGCATTGATAGCATACTCAATTGTTATCTAAGACAATTTTCGTAAAACAATGCGGTGTGTTAATTACGCATTGCAAGGAAGCGTTAACCTTCAAGAAAAATATGTTGATTATCAATGTCTTATGCCATTCGCCGCATTGAGTTTTGACCAACATACAAAATCGCTTTCTAAATGCCAAATTTTAGGCGCAGAAAGACGCTCTATTATCCACATTCGGGGCTAAATTAGCAAGGCATTCTTGCTATTATCACCAGGGATATTGTGATATGATTCAGCCCAATTTTTAAAGGACAGATTCAATGACTGAAAAACAAGAAAAAATCATCAATCAATCCGTCAAAATGCTCACGATTTCTGAGGATGAAGCAGGACAACGCATTGATAATTATTTATTGGCAAAATTAAAAGGTGTGCCAAAAAGTTTGATTTATCGTATTCTGCGTAAAGGTGAAGTACGTGTGAATAAAGGGCGAATCAAACCTGAATATAAATTGCAAAATGGCGATGTGGTGCGTGTACCACCAGTTCGTGTTTCTGAAAAAAATACTGCCCCAATTTCTAAAAACTTGAACAAAGTCGCCTCCCTTGAAAGCCATATTATTTTTGAAGATGACTGTTTATTAGTATTGAACAAACCTTCTGGCATTGCGGTTCATGGCGGGAGTGGTTTGAATTTTGGCGTAATTGAAGCCTTGCGAGCATTACGTCCTGAAGCCCGTTTTTTAGAATTGGTTCATCGCTTAGACAGAGATACATCAGGCATCTTATTAGTGGCGAAGAAACGCTCTGCCTTACGCAACTTACACGAACAACTTCGTGTTAAAACGGTACAAAAAGATTATCTCGCTCTCGTACGTGGACAATGGCAATCTCATGTAAAAGTTGTACAAGCGCCTTTATTGAAAAATGAATTGGCCAGTGGTGAACGCATCGTTAAAGTCAGTGAGCAAGGTAAACCTTCAGAAACCCGATTTGCCATTGAAGAACGCTATCAAAATGCGACCTTAGTAAAAGCGTCGCCTGTAACGGGAAGAACCCATCAGATCCGAGTTCATACTCAATATGCAGGTCACCCAATCGCGCTGGATGATAAATACGGTGATAAAGAATTCGATAAATATATGCAAGATCTCGGACTCAATCGTTTGTTTTTACATGCATTTTCTATTCGCTTTGAGCACCCTAAAACGGGCGAAACATTACGTTTCAATGCTCAATTAGACGAAAAAATGAAAACAATTCTGAAAAAACTGCGTGAAAGCAAAGAGATAAACCCATAGACAAGAAAAATGTTTATTGCTATATTTGATGACGGAGACAACTCGTTTCTATCATTAATTAACATATAACAACAAAGGATAGCAAAATGGCAAAAGGACAATCATTACAAGATCCTTATTTGAATGCGTTACGCCGTGAACGTATTCCTGTTTCGATTTATCTCGTTAATGGGATTAAATTACAGGGTCAAATCGAATCATTCGACCAATTCGTGATTTTATTAAAAAACACGGTTAACCAAATGGTGTACAAACACGCTATTTCAACTGTGGTTCCAGCACGTTCTGTTTCTCACCACAATAATAACGGCGGTCATCATGCATCACAAACTTCTGACGCTGCAGCGGAAGCAGAAACACAAGCAGAATAATTCTGTTCAATGAATGATTTCATCAATTTAAGTGCGGTTGAAAATTCACCTGAAATTTCAACCGCACTTTCGTCATCTAAAACAGGCGACAATAGCCAATCGGCAAAAGATAAAGCTGTCGTCGTGCATGTTTTCTTTTCTCAAAATAAAAACATTGAAGATCTGCAAGAATTCCAACTTTTAGCAGAATCTGCCAATGTTGAGATTTTACAAATCATCACCACAAGCCGTGCTACGCCACAAGCAAAATATTTTATCGGTGAAGGAAAAGCGCAAGAAATTGCGGATGCAGTGAAAACCTTAGATGCCGATGTTGTTTTGGTGAATCATCAATTAACCCCTGCACAAACCCGTAATTTAGAAAGCATCTGCCAATGCCGAGTTGTAGATCGCACAAGGGTGATTTTAGATATCTTTGCTCAACGAGCACGCTCGCACGAAGGGAAATTACAAGTTGAATTAGCCCAACTCAAGCATTTATCCACTCGATTAGTTCGCCGAAAAACAGGTTTAGATCAACAAAAAGGTGCGGTTGGATTACGTGGTCCAGGGGAAACGCAATTAGAAACAGATCGCCGTTTAATCAAGGTACGTATTGCGCAGTTGCAAAATCGTTTGGCGAAAGTCGAAAAACAACGCAACCAAAATCGCCAAACCCGACAAAAAGCGGATATTCCGACCATTTCCTTAGTGGGTTATACCAATGCGGGGAAATCTACGTTATTCAATTTCATCACACAAGCCAATGTCTATGCGGCAGATCAGCTTTTCGCGACGCTTGATCCCACATTAAGACGTTTACAAATTCAAGATGTCGGTACAGCGATTCTTGCTGATACCGTTGGTTTTGTTCGCCAACTTCCCCATGATTTAGTTTCAGCATTCAAATCTACTTTGCAAGAAACGGTAGAAGCCAGTTTGTTATTGCACGTCATTGATGCAGCAGACGCTCGAAAGATCGAAAATATTGAAGCGGTGAATTTAGTATTGGAAGAAATTAAGGCTAACAAAGTACCGGTATTGTTGGTGTATAACAAAATCGATTTATTGGAAAATGTAGCGCCCCATATTGAATATGATGATGAGAATAAGCCTGTTGCCGTTTACCTTTCAGCACATTCAGGTGAAGGATTAGATCTACTACTTGAAGCCATTAAAGTGCGGTTGAAAAATGAGATACTTTCTTTCACCCTCACGCTGCTTCCGCAAGAGGGCAAAATTCGACATGCGCTCTATCAATTAGATAGCATTCGTCACGAACAAATTTCAGATGAAGGCGAATTTATCCTCAATGTACAAATTGATAAAGTCGAATGGCTCAAACTTTGTAAACAATTCCCTAAACTGTCAGAAATTATTTACTAATACCGTATTGTTTTAATTTATTGGCGATCGCCGTGTGTGATACGCCTAATCGTTGTGCCAATTTTCGAGTACTTGGATACTGAGCATAAAAAGCACGCAATACACTCGCCTCATATTGTCCCATGATCTCATCCAGGGTTTGCTCACTAAAATCATCCGCAGAAATGACTGCACTTTGTACAGGTTTTAAATTTAAACTTTCAATATCAAGCTGATTATTTTTCGCTAAAGAACAGGCGCGATACAAGACATTGTAAAGCTCTCGTACATTGCCTTGCCAAGGTTGCCCTTTCAAATAATTCAAAAAATCAGCATCATATTGTGGCAGTGGAATCTTAAGCTGCGTGCTAATTTCTTGTAAAAAACCGTCCGTTAAAGGCTGAATATCTTCAACTCGCTCACGCAAGGGCGGTACATTTAGCGCTAAGACATTTAAGCGATGGAATAAATCACTGCGCAATTTCCCTTGTTCTAACAGCTTTTCCATCGGTTCTTGTGAAGTACAAATTACACGAACATTTGCATGATGTTCTTTTTCTTCACCCACTCGACGGAAAGAACCATCGGTTAAAAAACGCAATAATTTTGCCTGTAAACTTAATGAAAGCTCGGCAATGCCATCCAGTAACACCGTGCCTTCGTTAGCATATTCAAAAAAACCGATGGTTTCACTATCACCCACTTTACGCCCAAACATTTCGCTTTCCGCATCTTCATCCGGCAGGCCTGCACAGTTTACTGCAATGAATTTTTTCTCACGACGCAAGCTCGCAAAATGGCAAGCTTTTGCTAATAAATCTTTACCCGTGCCAGTTTCACCCTGAATTAAAAGCGGCACATCAAACATCGCAAAACGTTGTGCATTTTCGACCGCACTTTTCATGGAAAGGCTTTGAGTGACAAAGCAAGAGAACGGATCTTGTAGATTAAATGTCAGCATAAAATAAGCTCTGTTTTATTAAATGATGCTGATATGATAGGAAGTTTATTGATATGTGTAAAGATTAATTTACATATAAAAAGGGCAATCCTTGACTGCCCTTTTAGATGATTTTTTGTATTATTTTTTCACTGCACGATCAAGTTCTTGTGCGATGATTTCCATACTTTCTAAACCACCAAACGCAAGATACCAATTGGCAGCATCAAGATACACAATGTGTCCATCTTTATATGCTTTGGTTTGTTTGATGATATCGTTATCCAATACTTTTTGCGCATTGTTGGCTTTTTCTGTAATCGCCGCTGTACGATCCACTACGAGTAAAAAGTCTGGATTTTTTTCTAAGATATATTCAAAACCAACGCTTTGTCCATGCGTAGACGATTTGATGCTGTCATCAATCGGTTTAAAACCAAATTTTTGATACACCATGCCATAACGAGAACCATCACCAAAAGCACTGATTTTACTTTCATTAACCAACACTAATAGTGCCGTTTTACTTTGTGCATCTTTCGCAACTTGCGCGACTTTACTGTCTAACGCTGATAATTTCTCTTTTGCGACATTTTCTTTGTCAAAGATCTGTCCAAGGGCGGTCACATTTTGTTGAAAACTTGGATAATAATTTGTGTAGTCATTTTCAACATTAAATACTGGTGCGATTTCTTTAAATTTGTCGATCATTTTTTCTTGACGTTTAGACGCAATGATCAAATCCGGATTAAGTTCGTTAATTTGCTCCAATGATTGTTCTTTCAAATCACCAACATTTTTATATTTTTTATCTGCAAATTCTGAAAGATAGTTTGGAATTTTTCCGCTTTGTGGGAAGCCCACAATTTTATCTTGCACACCTAATGCACGAAGCGTATCCGCTGCACCAAAATCGAGAACCACCACACGTTGTGGATTTTGTGGTACAACCTGTTTTCCAGCGGCATTTTCAACGGTAATATCTGCAGCTTGTGCAATACCGGTAAATGCAAAGAGTGAAAGTGCTAAAGTTGATAATGTTTTTTTCATGAAGATTTCCTCATTTATCTAAAATAAACGGCAATTTTATGGTTGTCGATATCCTGAATAGGTATCGTCATATCGTAAATATCTTGTAATATGGTTGATTGCATAATGTGGTTAATCTCGCCTTGGTGCACTAACTTTCCATTTTTCATGGCAACAATGTAGTCTGAATAACAAGAGGCGAAATTAATATCATGAATCACAATCACCACGGTTTTGTTGAGTTCTGTCGCTAATTTACGCAAAACTTGCATGATCTGCACAGAATGTTTCATATCCAGATTATTTAATGGTTCATCCAACAAAATATAATCCGTATCTTGTGCAAGTGTCATCGCAATATAAGCGCGTTGTCGCTGCCCACCACTTAAGTTATCGATATATTGATGACGAATATCATCTAAATTCATATAGGCAATGGCATTATCAATAAAAGTGCGGTCAGTTTGGGTTAAGTTTCCTTTGCTATAAGGAAAACGCCCAAAAGCGACTAAATCTTCAATGGTTAGACGCAAATTAATGTTGTTAGTTTGCTTTAAAATCGCAAGTTGTTTCGCAATATCGCTACTTTTCTTACGATTGAGCAATTCACCGTTGAGATAGATCTCGCCACTATCAGCATTCAACAAACGGCTCATAATAGACAGCACCGTACTCTTCCCCGCGCCATTCGGCCCGATAAAAGACGTAATTTTCCCCGTAGGAATGGTAACGGACACATTATCCACCACCTTTTTGCTTCCGTAACTTTTAGTAATATTGCGAATTTCTATTGCCATTTTTTGTTTGCTCTTAATAACAAATAAATAAAGTACAC
>JAGZRA010000031.1:0-24927 GCA_018381885.1 Parahaemophilus parainfluenzae
GGGCCGATAATTAAAATATTCATGCTTGACCTTATAACAAAAGTGCGGCTAAAAATAAGACTAATTTTAACCGCACTTTATTCATTTTCTAGTATTGAACGACATTATTTGTTCAATATTTTTATTTATTTAACCACGCCATGTACTCAGCCACACCTTCCGCTACGGTTTTAAATGGTTTGTCATAGCCAGTTGCGCGAAGTTTCGTTAAATCCGCTTGCGTATATTCTTGATAGCGAGATTTCAAATGCTCTGGGAATGGAATGGTTTCCACTACGCCTTTTCCGTGGAATTTAATCACCGCTTTTGCCACTTCCGCAAAAGATTCTGCATTGCCGGTACCACAGTTAAAGATACCCGAAATGCCATTTTGCCAGCACCAAATGTTGACTTGTGCCACATCGCCTACATAAACGAAATCACGGCGGAAGTGTTCACTGCCTGCAAATAATTTTGGATTTTCGCCTTTCAGGATTTGGTTATTTAAGTGGAATGCCACACTCGCCATTGAGCCTTTGTGTCCTTCACGCGGACCATAAACATTAAAATAACGGAAACCACATACCGGTGATTGCGCTTCAGGTAAAATCGCACGCACATATTGGTCGAATAAGAATTTAGAATAACCGTACACATTCAATGGGCCTTCAAATTCACGCTCTTCACGGAATTCAGTTTTGTCGCCATAAGTTGCCGCACTTGATGCATACAAGAACGGAATTTGACGATCTAAGCAGTAATGCAATAACTCTTTTGAATATTCGTAGTTATTATGCATAATGTATTTGCCGTCCCATTCAGTGGTCGCTGAGCAAGCCCCTTCATGGAATACCGCATCGATATCACCTAAATCATCGCCTGCAATAATGGATGCAATGAAGTCTTCTTTATCGCAGTAATCTGCGATATCAAGATCCACTAAGTTAATGAATTTAGTCCCGTCTTTTAAGTTATCCACCACTAAAATATCTTTGCGTCCCATATCGTTTAACGCTTTAACGATATTACTGCCGATAAAACCTGCACCACCTGTTACGATAATCATAATTCTGTCCTCTTTAAAATAAGTCTGTGTATTGTAATAGATTTTGTACCGCTTAGCCAAAAAACTCTGTGAAAAACAACCGCACTTTTAAGCCCCAGTAACTTGTCCAGCCCGTTGTGGCCAAATCCATTTTTCCTTTATTTAAAATAATAATTGTTGGTGTCACATTCACCTGCCATTGATCCGCAATCTTGCCTTGAGGATCATTCACCGTTGTAAACTGATAGTGATGCGTTTGTAAATAATCTTCCACTTCCTTATTTGTCCCCGAACGCAGCGCAACAGAGACTACCGGATAGCCCTCTTCTGAAAGTGAATTAATTGCTGGAGAAGTATAACGACAATAACCACACCAACTTCCCCAGAAGTAAATGATCATCGGCTTAGCTTGATCTAATTGGGGTAAAAAGAAGGCATTCCCCTGTAAATCATAAAGTGCAGTCGCATTGATTTCAGGTGGAATATTGGGTTTACGAATAAAATCGAGAATACTGCTTACGATAATCAACGTCAGCAGGAGCGAAATCGCATTTTTTAATAAGGTTTTAAGTTTCACAATAAAATTTCATGATCTAGGATAAATGGATTGTAATCGATCAGAAAAGTGCGGTCAAAATTACAGATATTTTGTTATGATAACTACATCATTTAATAAGGAGAAAAAATATGGATAGTAAACAATTAGCACAATATATTGATCACACTGCCCTTACTGCTGAAAAAACAGAGCAGGATATTCTTAAGCTCTGCGATGAAGCCATTCAATACGGCTTTTATTCAGTCTGCATTAATTCAGGTTATATTCCTTTAGCCAAAGAAAAACTCGCTGGCTCAAATGTCAAAATTTGTACGGTTGTTGGTTTCCCACTTGGCGCCAACTTATCCTCAGTCAAAGCCTTTGAAACTCAAGAGGCGATCAAAGCTGGTGCGGGTGAAATCGATATGGTGATTAATGTCGGCTTGATAAAATCAAATCAATGGGATGCCGTAAAAGACGACATTCAAGCTGTATTAACCGCTTGTCATGGTGTGCCGCTTAAAGTAATTTTAGAAACGTGCTTACTCACTAAAGAAGAAATCGTAAAAGCCTGTGAAATCTGTAAAGCGTTGGGTGTGGCATTCGTTAAAACCTCAACGGGTTTCAATAAAGGTGGGGCAACCGTAGAAGATGTGGCTTTAATGAAAAAAACGGTGGGTAACATCGGTGTGAAAGCCTCTGGCGGTATTCGTGACACTCAAACCGCACTAGGGATGATTGAAGCGGGAGCTACTCGAATTGGTGCAAGCGCAGGCATTGCGATTGTAACGGGTGTTTCTGATAATACCTCAAGCAATTACTAATCAATAATAAAAAAGGAGATTGAAGTGTGTGCCTCAATCTCCTTTTTTCATATCAAAGGATCAAATTAAGCTTTAATTTGTCCTTTCAAGAAATCTAACAACTGCTCTTTTGCAATCATTTGTTTTTCACCAGTGCGGCGATTTTTGTATTCAATTTCACCGTTTGCGAGATTTTTCTCACCAATCACCACCATATGTGGCACACCGATAAGTTCCATATCAGCAAACATCACACCTGGGCGTTCTTTACGGTCATCAAAGATCACTTCTACACCTTGTGCTTGTAGAGTGCGGTACAATTCTTCGGCATATTCTTGAACACTTTCAGATTTATGCATATTCATTGGAACAACGGCTACAGTGAATGGTGCAATTTCATCTGTCGGCCATACAATACCGCGATCATCAAAATGTTGTTCAATCGCCGCAGCCACCACTCGTGTCACACCAATACCGTAACATCCCATAGTTACGACCATTGGACGACCATCTTCACCTTGAACAGTTGCGTTCATCGCTTCTGAGTATTTTTTACCTAATTGGAAAATGTGGCCTACTTCGATACCACGTTTAATCAATAAGGTACCTTTACCATCTGGGCTTGGATCACCTTCAACCACGTTACGAATATCCGCCACTTTTGGTAAATCTACATCACGTTCCCAATTGATATTGAAGTAATGTTTACCATCAATGTTTGCACCTGCACTGAAATCAGACACTAATGCCACTGAACGGTCAATAATCACTGGGATATTGAGATTAACAGGGCCTAATGAACCCACACCTGCACCAATTTTTGCTTTAATAACAGCTTCATCCGCAAACTCAAATGGTGAAGCCACTTCAGGTAATTTTTCCGCTTTGATTTCATTTAATTCATGGTCACCACGAATTACTAATGCTACTAACGGTTGCTCTTCACTTGCCCCTTTTACGATTAAGGTTTTGACCGTTTTCTCAATTGGCAAATTGAATTGTTCCACCAACTCTGCAATCGTTTTTGCATTTGGTGTATCAACTAATTCCATCACTTTCGTTGGCGCGGCACGTTCACCGATCGCTACCGCTTCCGCTAATTCAATGTTTGCAGCGTAATCAGATTCCGTAGAGAAAATCACATCATCTTCACCGCTGTTTGCTAACACTTGGAATTCATGTGAGGCACTACCACCAATAGAACCGGTATCCGCTTGTACTGCACGGAAATCTAAACCTAAGCGATTGAAAATATTGCTATAAGTTTGGTACATCACATCATACGTTTGTTGCAAGCTCGCATGATCCGCATGGAAAGAATACGCATCTTTCATGATAAATTCACGCGAACGCATGACACCGAAACGAGGACGCACTTCATCACGGAATTTAGTTTGAATTTGGTATAAGTTAATCGGAAGTTGTTTGTATGATGACACTTCGCGACGAACTAAATCCGTAATCACTTCTTCGTGTGTTGGACCTAATACAAAGTTACGGTTTCCGCGATCCTCAAAACGAAGTAATTCTGGACCATATTGTTCCCAACGACCTGACTCTTCCCATAATTCTGCTGGTTGCACGACTGGCATTTTGATTTCAAGTGCGCCGCTTTTATCCATTTCTTCACGAATGATTTTTTCTACTTTACGGAGCACGCGCCAGCCAGTTGGCATCCAGTTATAAAGACCTGAAGCAAGAGGACGAATCATCCCCGCACGAAGCATTAATTGATGGCTCACAATGGCCGCTTCAGCTGGGGTTTCTTTTAATGTTGAGAATAAATATTGACTTGTACGCATTGAATTAACCTTAGATTCTAAGCATTGAGAAAAAATTGGTGAGAGTATAACAAAAAGTGCGGTCATTTTTAACCGCACTTTTTTCTGTGAAAAGATTATCTTCTCGGTAAGTATCTAACTGGATCCACAGATTTACCTTTATAACGGATCTCGAAGTGAAGTTTCACAGCATTTGTTCCTGTGCTACCCATTTTCGCAATCTCTTGACCCGCTTTCACTTCTTGTTGATCGCTCACAAGGATCTTATCGTTGTGTGCATAAGCACTTAAGAAATCATCGTTATGTTTGATGATGATTAAGTTACCATAGCCACGTAATGCGTTACCCGCATATACAACACGACCACTCGCGGCCGCTTTAACTGCTTGTCCACGAGAACCACTGATATCAATCCCTTTGTTCCCACCATCCGAGTTAGAGAAACCTTGGATCACGTTGCCTTGGGTTGGCCATTGCCATGCCACATTCGATGCAACAGGTGCCACAACGTTCGCATTAACCGGTGTATTGTTTGTGGTTTCCACTTGTGTTGTCGTTGTCACTGGTGTGCTAGGTGTATTGTTGGTAAATGCTGGTGTTGATGCGCCACCTGTTGCAACACCTGATTTAATTGGACCAATTACCGTACCATCAGAACCAATTTGAGTACCGTTCGCACCTGGTGTATAAGTTACTTCTGGCTCAGCAGGAGCTGCCGGTGCAGCTGGTGCCGTTGTTTTCACTGGCACAGTCGTGGTAACCGTTTTAGTTGAACAATTTGAAATTTTTAACGTTTGGCCTACACTTAAGCTATAAGGCTCTTTCATATTGTTCATGCTTGCCAAATCTTTCACGTCCATACCCGTCAAGTAAGCGATTAAGAACATGGTGTCGCCTTTGTTTACTTTATAGGTATTTCCTTTATATGAACCTTTTTGAATTTGGCTGTAATCCGGTGCATTAGTATTTGGATTACGCGGCACGTTGATCGCGCCAGAGCTGGTGCAATCAGAAACCGTTTTGGTTACTGTTTTAGTTTGTGGTTGAACCGGTGCTGGAGCTGGCGTTGGTTTAGGCTGTGCTGCAGCAGGTTGTTGAACCGGTTGATAAGTCGGTTGGAAACTTGGTTGTGGTGTTTGAGTTCCCGTTGGCACGCTATTGCCCATGGTATTTGGCATCGTATTTTGTTGTATTTCTGGCTGCCATGTACCGCTCGAATTATTATCAACAGGTTGCATTACCCCCGGAGAAAGTGTGCCATCTACATTTTCAATTGGCGCAGGGCTATTTGAACTACAAGCCGTTAAAATAGCGATACTCACAGGGAGCAATAAAAACGATTTTTTCATTTATTCTTCCTTTAACATTAAATTTATTTCATTTGATTTGGCATCGAATTTTTTTCAATTTCCGGCATAAAGCTACCACCGGCAACAGCTCCCGTTCCTTCTACGGGTTGCATAATACCATTAGGTAATGCATCGGGATCTTGTTTTTGTGGTTCTCCTGTACAAGCTGAGATCAGCAATGCACTCGAAATAATTAAGAGTAATTTATTCATAAAAAAGGTCATCCTGTTATTTTAAAATAAGATAAGCAATCACAGCCAGAGCAACCACACTCCAACCAATGATTTCAATGGATTTACGTAATTTCGCGGCGAATTTTTCTCCACCCCATGCAGCGAGTTTTGCCACTAAAATAAAACGAGCAAAACGCGACACAAATGCAGTAATCACAAAGGGGATAAACGCCATTTGCATCACGCCCGCGCAAATGGTGAAAACTTTGTAAGGAATCGGGCTAAAACCAGCGACAAATACCACTAAAATGCCCCATTCTTTAAACCACGCCATAGCCTGTTCCCAAGCAGCTTGGTAGCCCCATTGTTGAATATAACCTTGAACCCAATCAAAGGCATAATAGCCGATAGCATAACCAATCATTCCCCCCACTACAGAAGCGACCGCTGTATAAAGCGCAAAACGAAACGCACTTTTCGGTTTTGACATTGACATTGGAATCAACATCACATCGGGTGGAATTGGAAAGAAAATGGCCTCAATAAAACTCACAAAGGATAGCCAAAACACGGCAAAGCGATGTTTTGACCATTGCATCGTTTTATCGTACATCGCACCAAAAATATTCATTCACTTATCCTTTATTGCTTCAATGGGGAAAATTCGTTTCAAAATGGCACATTATTCACTTTCCAGCCAATCTTGTAAAGCAGCAATTGACTGATGAGCCGTAAGATCCGCTTGAATTGGTGTAATGGAAACATAACCATTTTTTACTGCATGGAAATCGGTGCCTTCACCATCATATTCAGGCAAGCCTGACGGACCAATCCAATAGATATTTTCGCCTCGAGGATCTTCTTGTTTAATCACTTCGGCCGCAGATGTGCGATAGCCTAAATGACAGACTTTAATGCCTTTAAGTTCTTCGTAAGGTAAATCTGGTACATTGATATTGATCACTTCGCGTTTATTCAATAATTGAGGATGTAATTTGGGAATCAAATCACACACCACGCGAGCCGCTGTTTCATAATGCAGACGACCATCTAAAGATACCGCAATAGCTGGTAACCCTAAATGACGCCCTTCCAATGCAGCCGCCAAAGTACCTGAATATAAGGTATCATCACCCATGTTACAACCTGCATTAATACCAGATACTACGAGATCGACTTGTCCAGATAAAAAACCGTTTAATGCCAAATGCACACAATCAGCCGGCGTGCCATTCACACAATAATCACCACTGTCTAAATGACATGGGCGAAGTGGCTCAACAAGCGTTAATGAGCTTGATGCCGCGCTACGATTACGATCGGGTGCAACAATTACCACATCTGCAATTTTTCGTAATTCTTTTGCTAAAACTTGAATCCCTTCGGCGTGAAAACCATCATCATTGCTGACTAAAATTCGCATTATTCTTCTTCCTTAATATTCACTAACTCTCGCACCAATGCCGTGGCATAACTCCCTGCCGGCAAATAAAATGAGAGCTTCAATCCTTCTTCAACAAACGTCCAGTGGAAATCTTTTGCCTGCATCAATAAAGGGCGACGAGCGGCTTTCATTCTTTCTTGTTTCATTAATTCTTGGAAAACCTGGTGTTCTAAAACCACTCGATTTTCGACCGCACTTGCAGATAAATTTTCTTCGCCAATTAAAGGCGCAGTGAGCAAAATATCTTGTTCATTCAAACGTTGCTGTAAAACCGCTAAATCTTCATTTTCATCAGCCTTAAACCAACTGTGCGATCCATTTAATTGCACAATATCGTCTCTTAGAACCTGATCTGCCACATTTTGTTCAATTCGTTCTGCCACAACTAAATTAAAAATTTCGCTACGAGCCGCTGAAAGGTAAAAACTGCGTTTTTTACGATCTTTGACCTTAATCTCCCCTTTCGCCCAACGAATCGCTTGAGTCAGATTATGACCATCATGCCCAAAACGTTGTTCAGTGAAGTAGTTAGGAAAACCGTATTTTGCCACAGAATTTAAGCGTTCATTCAACTCCTCACTTTCTTTTGCACCGCGCAATAAAATCTCGAAGGCATTTCCTTGAAGACTACCGGTACGAATTTTACGATTGTGGCGAGTGACGTCTAAAATCTCGACGCCTTCCAACTGAAATTGGCTAAAATCTGGCGTTTCTTTCCCCGGCATTTGCAAACAAAACCATTGTTCCGTAATGCCATGACGATCTTTCAAACCCGCATACCCCATATTTCGATCAGAAATGCCTGCAAACTTGGCTAGCTTTTCGCCCACAAACAATGTATTGCAATCCGTTTTACGGATTTTCACCGCCACAAATTCGCCTTCGCCTGACATTTCATAGCCAAGATCTTCTTTAACGATAAAATCAGCAAATTCTTGCTTTAAAAGTGCGGTTGTTTTTGGCGGTGTTTTTAAGGTGAAATAAGGGAGATGTTTGACCATTTTTTTCGTTCTAAAATAAGAAAGCCCAACTTTTTTTCGCTGCAATAAATAGCGTGATCAGCTGGGCATGTTAAGCACAATTTATTCGCGCAGAATTTTAACCTTTCCGCCTCCTCAAGGCAAACTGAAATGAGAATAAATTTTTAGCGACATTTTCATCTTTATCCCCTACAATGACCGCACTTTTTCTGACAAAAGGAATGCCTTATGACGAACTTTAACGAACTCCAAGAAGAAACCCGTGAAATCATTACGGATTTATTAAATGACGGCAGCGATCCGGATGCCCTTTATATTATCGAACATCATATCGCCCATTATGATTTTGATACCTTAGAAAAAATTGCCGTGGATGCTTTCAAAGCGGGCTATGAAGTGTCAGAAGCAGAAGAATTTGAAGATGAAAATGGCAAGGTCATTTTCTGTTTTGACATCATCAGTGAAGTGGAATTAAAACCTGAAATTATTGATGCACAACAAAAAGAAATTTTACCATTAGTCGAAAAATACAAAGGCATTTATGATGGCTGGGGCACGTATTTTGAAGATCCGAATGCAGAGGATGATGAATACGGCGATGACGGCGAGTTTTTTGACGATGAAGATGTCGAAGACGACAACGAACGTTTACATTAATAATAACAAGGGCGTGTTAAACCGCCCTTAATTTTTATCTTACCCAAATAGGAATGAAAAAAATGAAACTCAAAGCACTTTCTTTGGCATTACTTGCCTTACCTATCACTTCTTTTGCTGCAGAACCCGTATCTCATCAACCAACGGATGTCAGCTTTAGTGTTGAAGCTGAAAGAGAGGTAGAACGTGATTTATTGCAAGTGTCCCTTTTTTACCAAGCGGAAGGCAATGATTTATCCGCACTCAATAAAACTATGGCAGAAAAAATGAATAAAGCCATTGAGTTGGCAAAAACACAAAGTGCGGTTGAAATTAAGGACAATTCTCGTAATACCTGGATTCGCTATGATAATAAAGGCAAACAACAAGGCTGGATTGCGCGTGCAGAATTAACCTTAGAAAGTAAAGATTCTCAAGTGTTATCAACATTAGTACATGAATTAGATGGCGTATTAGCCATTGATCGCGTAAGCGCGTCTGTTTCACGTGAGAAATTAAATAGCTTAGAAAAAGAATTAACCAAAGAAGCTTTAGCGAAAGTTAAAGATAAAGCCCTCTTAATTCAAGAATCTTTGCAGATGAAAGGTTATCACACACAAAGCCTTGACGTGTCTTCTGCCAATGATTCAGCGAATGATTTCCGCCCTTATGCCGCAGGGGCAATGATGGCAAAAAGTTTCTCTTACTCGGATGAAAAAGATGAAACTTACACTCAAAGTGGCAAAGAGAAAATTAAAGTCAGTGTGAATGCGCGAATTGCATTGCTTAAAGAATAATTTTCTATACAATGAATGACGATTTTTTTAATAAGGAAAACAATATGAAAGTAGCAAAAAATACGGTTGTGAGTATCGCTTACCAAGTACGTACTCAAGACGGTGTATTAGTTGATGAAGCACCAGCAAATCAACCATTAGAATATTTACAAGGCCACAATAACTTAATCATTGGTCTTGAAAATGCCTTAGAAGGTAAAGAAGTTGGCGACAAATTTGAAGTGCGTGTTCAACCTGAAGAAGGCTACGGCGAATACAATGAAAACATGGTTCAACGTGTACCAAAAGAAGTATTCCAAGGCGTTGATGAAGTAGTTGTTGGTATGCGTTTCTTAGCTGACACGGATATCGGCCCTGTTCCTGTTGTGATCACGGAAGTGGATGGCGATGAAGTAGTGGTTGATGGTAACCACATGTTAGCGGGCCAAGAATTGCACTTCACTGTTGAAGTTGTTGGTACTCGTGAAGCAACATTAGAAGAAATTGCTCACGGTCACGTGCATGGTGAACACGATCATCACCATCATCACGATGATGAAAGTGGCCACGGCTGCGGTTGTGGCGGTCACGGTCATCATCACCATGATCACGATCATGGACACGGCGGTTGCTGTGGCGGTGGTCATAAACACGATCATGATCACGGACATGGTCATGGCGGCTGTGGTTGCGGCGGTCACTAATCTTAATCTAGAGATAAAACTAGAGACAAAAAAAGTGCGGTTAAAAATAACCGCACTTTTTCTTTATCTAAACTTTCATTACAGAATGAATCGACTTAAATCTTCATTTTCAATCACTTCGCCTAAAGCATCAATCACATAAGCGGCATCGATATTCACGGTTTGACCATCCATTTCACTCGCATCAAATGAGATTTTATCCATTAAACGTTCCATAACGGTATGTAAACGTCTTGCACCGATATTCTCCGTTTTCTCATTCACACGGAAAGCGGCTTCGGCAATTTTCTTGATTGCATCTTGTGTAAACTCAATGCTCACGCCTTCTGTCGCCATAAGCGCTTTATATTGCTCTGTTAAAGACGCATTTGGCTCAGTTAGAATACGCTCAAAGTCTTCTGCCGTTAATGCAGACAATTCAACACGAATCGGCAAACGACCTTGCAATTCAGGGATTAAATCTGATGGACGCGCCACTTGGAATGCCCCTGAAGCAATAAAGAGAATATGATCAGTTTTCACCATACCGTGTTTAGTATTAACCGTCGAACCTTCCACTAATGGCAATAAGTCTCGTTGCACGCCTTCACGAGAGACATCGGCACCACTGTATTCGCCTTTTTTACAGATCTTATCGATCTCATCAATAAACACGATACCGTTTTGCTCAACTGCATCGATAGCTTTTTGTTTCAATTCCTCTGGATTGATCAATTTGGCTGCTTCATCATCAATTAAGGTTTTTAACGCATCCTTAATTTTCATTTTGCGTTTTTTGGTTTTATCCGAACCTAAACTTTGGAACATGGATTGCAACTGATTGGTCATTTCTTCCATGCCTGGAGGCGCCATGATTTCTACGCCCATTGACACGCCCGCAGACACATCAATTTCGATTTCTTTATCGTCTAATTGACCTTCACGTAATTTTTTACGGAACGCTTGGCGAGTACTGCTATTAGTATCGTGGTTTTCCACTTCACCCCATTGATTTTTTGGTGGTGGTAGTAATGCATCTAAAATACGATCTTCCGCCGCATCTTCTGCTTTCGCACGGTTTTTAGCAATTTCTTGTTGGCGAACTAATTTCATCGCACTGTCCGTTAAATCACGGATAATGGAATCTACTTCTTTCCCCACATAGCCCACTTCGGTGAACTTGGTTGCTTCCACTTTAATGAAAGGTGCATTGGCTAATTTTGCAAGACGACGCGCAATCTCGGTTTTACCCACACCTGTTGGTCCAATCATTAAAATATTTTTAGGGGTAACTTCATGGCGAAGTGGCTCTTGCAACTGCATTCTTCTCCAACGGTTACGCAACGCGATCGCAACCGCTCTTTTCGCCTCTTTTTGGCCGATAATATGTTGATCTAATTCGGAAACAATTTCACGAGGGGTCATTTCAGACATAATTTTTCCTTATTTATTCGGTAATTCTTCGATAGTGAAATTCGTATTGGTGAACACGCAAATATCACCCGCAATTTTTAAAGATTTTTCTACAATTTCACGAGCTGATAAATCGGTATTTTCTACCAACGCACGGGCTGCCGATAATGCATAATTACCGCCTGAACCAATGGCTAAAATCTGATCGGCTTCTGGCTGCACCACATCACCAATACCGGTAATGATTAAACTTTCTTTTTCATCCGCCACAATCAGCATCGCTTCTAACTTGCGCAACGCACGATCGGTTCGCCAATCTTTGGCTAATTCCACCGCAGCTTTTAACAAATGTCCTTGATGCATTTCTAATTTACGCTCAAATAATTCAAATAAGGTGAACGCATCGGCTGTACCACCTGCGAAACCGGCTAAAACTTTGCCATTATATAAACGGCGCACTTTACGGGCATTCCCTTTCATCACTGTGTTGCCTAATGAAACCTGTCCATCGCCCCCAACAACCACTTGGCCATTACGACGTACGCTTACAATTGTTGTCATTCTTTTAATCCTTCTTTTAAGAAAAGTTACTCGTTATATGGCGATCGATTCCACCAAATTCAAGGGAAAATTTTTCTTTGATGCTTTATTAGACAATCAGTTTTAAAAAATGTGACAAAGATCACTTTTTTAAATAGCAAACGATTGCTATTATTTCACACCTTTATTTTAAAGGAATATGATTTGTTACAAATAAAACAAACTACTTAATGAGGAAAACATGAAAAATTTACTTAAACTTTCTGCCATTGCAATTTTAGCGGCAAGCGCAGCCTCTACTTTTGCATCAAACAAAGAACCTTACACTGAACAAGGTACGAATGCTCGTGAAATGACAGAGCAAAAACCGATTCACTGGATCTCTGTTGAACAATTGAAAAAAGAATTGGAAGGCAAAGCACCCATTAATGTGAGCTTCGACATTGACGATACCGTCCTTTTCAGTAGCCCTTGTTTCTATCACGGCCAAGAAAAATACTCACCAGGTAAAAATGATTACTTAAAAAATCAAGATTTCTGGAATGAAGTAAATGCGGGTTGTGACCAATATTCTATTCCAAAACAAATTGCGGTGGATTTAATTAATATGCACCAAGCACGTGGTGACCAAATTTATTTCATTACCGGTCGTACAGCAGGCGATAAAGATGGTGTGACACCAGTGCTACAAAAAGCCTTTAATATTAAAGACATGCACCCTGTAGAATTCATGGGCGGTCGCAAACTTCCAACTAAATATAACAAAACACCGGGTATTATTGAGCACAAAGTGAGTATTCACTATGGTGACAGTGATGATGATATTCTAGCCGCAAAAGAAGCGGGTATTCGTGGTATTCGTTTAATGCGTGCAGCAAACTCTACTTACCAACCAATGCCAACCCTTGGTGGATACGGTGAAGAAGTATTGATTAACTCAAACTACTAATCTTCCTAAAAAAAGTGCGGTTATTTTTGACCGCACTTTTCTTATCTAATTAACAATCTTAATTTTTAAAAAGTTTCTGGGAATATGCTAAAATTTTTCTGTTTCCAGGAGCCTATTTATGTCAGAACTTACGCCTAATCAATATTTGATCATCATTGCCGTGCTGGTTTTTATTAGCATTGTGATGCTTTTTCTATTAAGCCGCAGCAAACGAGATACGCAAGAATTACAACAAGATCTCAATAAAACCATCGGTGATTACAACCAATTAGCTGAGCGTTTTGATGCTTTAAGCGCAGTCAAAAATCAATTAGAACAACAAGCCGTTAAAGCGCAAACTAATGCGGAAGGCTTACAAACTCGTCTTAATGAACGTGATGAAAAAATCCAATATTTAGAAAAAGAATTGGATGAGGAACAGCTCCGCCACGATCAAATTGGCGGGCAAATTACGGCATTAAAAGAACGCTTTGGGATCGCGTCAGCACAAGCCGAAAGCTTGCAAGGTCAATTACAGCAAGCGCAAGAAAATGTGCTACGAAAAGAGCAAGAGCAGCAAAAAACACAGGAAAAATTGGCCGCACTTTCACAAGAATTAACGGAGTTGAAAACTACCCTTTCCGAAAAAGAAAAGCATTTTGCTGAACAGCAACAGCATATTGAGCAATCCAAACAACAGCTAGGCGTGGAATTCCAAAATCTGGCCAACCGCATTTTGGAAGAAAAAAGCCAATCCTTTAATCAAACCAATCAAACCGCATTGGAAACCTTATTGAAGCCTTTCCGTGAACAAATCGAAGGCTTTCAAAAACGAGTCAATGAAATCCATTCGGAATCGGTGAAAGGCAATGCGGGTTTAGAAGCGGAAATCAAAAAGGTGTTGGAAATTGGCTTAAATATGTCGCAAGAGGCCAATAATTTAACTTCGGCTTTAAAAGGTGAAAAGAAAACCCTAGGCAACTGGGGAGAAGTACAACTTGAGCGCGCACTTCAGTTAGCAGGCTTGATTGAAAACGTGCATTACTGTGCACAAGCCCATTTTAAAGATGAACAAGGCGGTCGAAACTATCCTGATTTTGTGCTCAATCTGCCCGATGAGAAAAACATCATCATTGATAGCAAAATGTCATTGAATGCTTATGAAAGTGCGGTCAATTCTGAGGATGAATTTGAACGTGAGCGTTTACTAAGGGAGCATATTAAAGCCCTGAAAAATCACATTGATGACTTGCACCGCAAGGATTACAGCAATTTGATTGGCATGCGCAGTCCTAATTTTGTCTTGATGTTCATTGCAGTGGAACCCGCTTATATTGAAGCCTTAAAATTAGACCCAAGTCTATTTAATTATGGCTATGAGAAAAATGTCATTATGGTTTCACACACGACTCTCATGCCAATTTTACGTACTGTGGCGAATTTGTGGCGTATCGAACGCGGTAATGCTGAGGCTAAAGAAATCGCGGAAAAAGCAGGTGAAATTTACAACCAGATTTGCTTGGTGGCAGAACGCTTAAACAAACTGGGCAACACCCTTTCCACTGTGAGCAATCAATACAACAACACTGTCACTGCCCTTGTGGGACAACAAGGTTTAGTGGGGAAAGTGGAACGCTTTAAAGACTTGTCAGCGAAAGCTAACAAGAGCATGCCAAACGTTGAATTGCTCAATAATGACGTGGATTTAACGCGTCTATCCCTTCTCACCACCGAGAGTGAAGAAAAATAAAACATATCTATTGAATTTTTCTTTAAAAGCGGCTATTTTCTTGCCGCTTTTTTATTTTAATTTTATTTGTGGGGAATTTATGGCAACGGAACAAAAAGAAATCACGGATCCATGTGCAAAATATAATGAGCAGACTAACTTTCTAAGCAAAACGATTTTTGCAAGTCGTTGGTTACAAGTGCCTATTTATTTAGGTTTAATTGTTGTACAAGGCATCTATGCCTACAAGTTTATGAAAAACTTGTGGTATCTCATCACCAATGTTAATGAAATGGATGCAGACACCATTATGCTCGCCGTACTCAATCTCATTGACGTGGTGATGATTGCAAACTTATTAGTAATGGTAACATTAGGCGGTTATGAGATTTTTGTTTCAAAACTACGCACGAAAAACCACCCTGATCAACCTGAATGGATGAGCCATGTGAATGCAACTGTACTGAAAGTTAAACTTTCCATGTCAATTATCAGTATTTCGTCCATTCACTTATTGCAAACCTTTGTGAATGCCTCAAAAATTCCTGAAAAAACAATCATGTGGGAAGTGATAATTCATTTTTCTTTCTTGATTTCAGCGATTGCAATGGCTTATACCGACAAAATCCTATACAGCACAAGTCATAAAAATCATTAATACAAAAAGTGCGGTCAAATTCGACCGCACTTTTGTTTTCTAGAACTCATCTTGGTGTTTAAATTTCAATAAATCTCGACGTTCTTTTTTGTTTGGACGACGATCAGGATGCGGCATCGAAAGTGCATTATTTTTTCTTGCCCATGCCATTTCTTCGCGTTTTTTCACACTCTGTGCCGTTTCTTGGTAAAGCAGTTGGGCCTCGGGGGCGCCACGGCGTTGGTCACTCAACGCAATCACTTCAATTTCTTTTTCATCGTTGCCTTGACGTAGCTTAATCATGGCACCGATTTCTACATTTTTACTTACTTTAGCTCGTTGACCGTTGTAATGTACTTTGCCCCCTTCAATCATCGCTTTCGCAATGCTACGGGTTTTATAAAAACGCGCCGCCCAAAGCCATTTATCTAATCGTACTTCGTTATTTTCAGCCATAACTCTTCCTATTTCTCTCACTTTGCGTATGATGAGCCAATAACAAGATAATAGGGCTAATATCATGAAAAAACAACTTCCATCAAGCTGTCGATCTCAAATTCTCTAATGGCATTGACCGCACTTATGAACGTTTTCGCCCTTTCAATCGCGACTCCGTCATGGTGATTGCAATTGATGGAGAAGATCTACTCCTGGTTCGTGAATATGCCGTTGGAACGGAACAATATGAATTAGGCTTTGTAAAAGGTGGTATGGATACGGGAGAAACGCCCGAACAAAGTGCGAATCGCGAATTGCAGGAAGAAATTGGCTTTGGGGCAAAAAAATGGACGTTTTTACGCACGATGAAGATCAATCCACAAATCATGGGGCATAAAATGCACGTTTTATTAGGTGAAGATCTATACCCAAATCAACTGGAAGGGGATGAACCCGAACCACTAGAAATCGTGCGTTACCCTTTATCTCAACTTGACGCCCTGTTGGATAGTGATGAATTTAATGAGGCAAGAAACTTAACCGCACTTTATACCTTGCGAGATTATTTAAAAAAACGTAAATAAATTGAAGAAATTTAGATAAATTCTAATTGCAAGCGATTAACTTTAAATAAAACTTGAATAATTATTCTTTTTTTGAGAATGTATAGTCATTTTTCAAAAATAAATAGGAAAATTTATGTCTCATGATAATTTAAAAGAATTGACCTTCCGAGGAATGTTCCTTGGGGCGTTAATTACAGTGATCTTCACTGCATCTAACGTTTATTTGGGTCTTAAAGTGGGGATGACATTTGCCTCCTCCATTCCGGCTGCCGTAATTTCTATGGCAATTTTAAAATTCTTCAAGGATTCCAGTATCTTAGAAAATAACATGGTGCAAACCCAAGCTTCATCAGCGGGGACATTGTCTTCTGTTATTTTCGTTCTTCCAGGTCTATTAATGATGGGTTACTGGCAGGAATTCCCATTCTGGCAAACTGTGCTTATCTGTGCCTCTGGCGGTACGTTGGGCGTACTATTCACTATTCCACTACGTCGTGCGATGGTGGTAAACAGCGACTTACCTTACCCTGAAGGTGTGGCGGCAGCCGAAATCTTAAAAGCAGGCAATAATGACGAAAGCGACAGTGGTGTAAAAGATATCGCTTATGGCGGTATTTTTGCAGGAACCGTTGCGTTCCTAACCAACGCATTACGTGTCATGTCTGATAGCGCGAGCGCATGGTTCTCTAACGGCAAAGCCGTTTTCCAATTACCGATGGGATTCTCTCTTGCATTAGTCGGTGCGGGTTACTTAATCGGTATCGTGGGCGGTCTTGCAATGTTATTCGGTACATTCCTCGCTTGGGGTGTGGCTGTACCTTATTTCACCGCAACAGGTGATATGCCAACCGATGCATCCATCGTGAGCTACGCCATGACTGAATGGAAAACCAAAGTTCGCTTTATCGGTGTGGGTACTATCGGTATTGCAGCAATTTGGACATTATTAATCCTTTTCAAACCAATGATCGAAGGGATGGTTCATTCTTTCCGTATGCTAAAAGGCTCACAAGCTGAATCAGAACATCGTATTGATATCGACTTATCACCAAAAACCATCATTTACATTTTATTGGCGACTGTCGTGTTAATCGTGATTTCCTTATATCACTTTGTGGCAGCAGCGCCTATTTCTGCTGAACTTGCCGTATTATTAGTGGTGGTTTGTACGCTACTCGCAGTATTAATTGGCTTCTTCGTTGCAGCAGCGTCTGGTTATATGGCTGGACTTGTAGGCTCATCTTCTAGCCCTATTTCTGGTATCGGGATCATTTCTGTTATCGTGATTTCACTTGTTTTAGTGACCATTGGTAAAAGCAGTGGTTTATTTGAAACAGCTGACGGTCAAAAATTCTTAACCGCATTGACCTTATTCACGGCATCTATCGTTTTAACCACCGCGACTATTTCAAACGATAACTTACAAGACTTAAAAACCGGTCTTTTAGTGGAAGCGACCCCTTGGAGACAGCAGGTTGCATTGATTATCGGTTGTTTCGTTGGTGCATTAGTCATTGCACCGGTATTAGAAATTCTATACCACGCTTATGGTTTTACTGGCGCATTACCACGTCCAGACATGGATCCTGCACAAGCGCTTTCAGCACCACAAGCAACCCTTATGACTACCATTTCACAAGGTATTTTCACCAACCATTTAGAATGGACTTACATTTTAACTGGTGTAGGTTTAGGTATTGTGTTGATTATTTTGGATGCATTCATGCGTAAAACCAGTGACAGCCGCTTTGCCTTACCGGTATTAGCGGTGGGGATTGGTATCTACCTTCCACCATCAATCAATATGCCGGTTGTAGTCGGTGCAGTAATGGCATGGTTTATCACTCGTCACATTAAAAACTATGCAAAACGCACTAACGATACTGAAGTGGAGAAAAAAGCAGAACGTTTCGGCACACTTTTCGCTGCGGGTTTAATTGTGGGTGAAAGCTTGATGGGCGTCATCTTAGCCTTCATTATTGCGGCGTCTGTTACATCAGGTGGTTCTGAAGATCCATTAGCCTTAGGATTAGAAAATTGGGATAATATTGGCGAATTACTTGGTCTTGCCGTATTTATCTTTGGTATCTTTATTTTCGTTTCTCGTGTATTACGTGCGAAGAAATCGAAATAATGGATTAAAATAGGCTGTCCTCGGATAGCCTATTTTTCTAGGAGCTTAAGGTGTCAACGCAATCCCCTTATCTAAAGGCAATTATCATCTTCCCATTGGTTACGCAACTAATAGGTAGCGCCATTGCTTATGTCGTTTTCGGAATGGACTACTGCAAAGAAGGTAACTTCGATGCTGCATTATTTGGATTCTTTCTAACATTCTGGCCACTCACCGTGCCGGCAATCATCAACGCTTACTTTGCTAAATACCGCGGCTATCTACGTCATCAGTGGAATAAAATTCTCATTTTTTCATTCATCATTCTTTTTTGTTATTGGAGTATCGGCAATCTTCTCATCGCACAAAATACCCAATATCTGACAGACCGTATCTTATTCGTCTTAGAGGGTTCTGTTATCCTGGCAATCTATACGGCAATCTTCCTCTCCTTGTTATTACCGAAATCAAAGTAGGAAATAAACATGCAATTATCTCAATCTCTTCTCGATCAAGTCCAAACGCTCGCTAATGAAGCGGGAAAACATTTAGCTCATTTTTACCAACAGGACGTGACAATACAAACCAAATCGGATAACACCCCTGTCACGGAAGCAGATTTATTTGTCAGCCAATTTTTAATCGAAAAACTGACCGCACTTTTCCCTGATATTCCTGTTCTTTCAGAGGAAAACTGCAATATCTCCTTTGAGCAACGCCAAACTTGGCAAACTTATTGGTTAATCGATCCCCTTGATGGTACGCAGCAATTTATTGATCGCACAGATCAATTCTCCGTATTGATTACACTCGTGCAAAACCACCAACCTGTACTGGGTGTGATTCACTTCCCTATTTTGAATATCACCTATTACGCCATGAAAGGTTTTGGGGCATTCAAACAGAGTGATAAAGAGATAACACGCTTACAGCCAAGAAAAATTGATCTTACAAAACCATTAAAAATTGCCGTAGGCGCCACCACCTCACAAGAAAAAGTGCGGTCAATTTTAACGAAGAATTTGCCATGTGAATTTACGGTGGTGGGTTCGAGTAGTTTAAAAAGCGGTTTGGTTGCTGAAGGAGCTGTTGATTGCTATGTTCGCCTCGGTAAAACCGGCGAATGGGATACGGCAGGTGCTGAAATTTTATTAGCTGAAATCAATGGAATGATTTTCGATCCGCAGTATCAGCCGCTCACCTATAATCAGCGTGAAAGTTTAATTAATCCACCCTTTGTGATGGTGGCAGATAATACACAAAATTGGGCATCTGTCTTTCAATTTAATTGATTGGTTCGATTGGTAAAGTGCAGTAATATATTGCATTATTTAAAAATACTACTCGGAACAATAAGGAATAATATGCAAACTAATAATAACTGTATCGTGATTTTTGGTGCTTCCGGTGATTTGACTCACCGTAAACTCATTCCAGCACTTTATAATCTCTTCAAATTTGGGCGTTTAAACAAATTTTCTGTATTAGGTGTCGCGCGTTCAGAATTAAACGATGAGACTTTCCGTGAAAAAATGCGTGAAGCGTTACTTGAAACAGAAGAAACCACCCCTGAAACGCTAGATGCTTTTTGTAGTCATCTCTATTACCAAGCGGTAAACACATCTGATGCTGCGGATTACGGTAAATTAGTCCCTCGTTTAGAAGAATTACATACTAAATATCAAACGAATGGCAACACCCTTTACTATATGTCCACGCCACCAAGCTTATATGGTGTAATTCCAGAATGCCTCGCTGCCCATGGCTTAAACGAAGAAAAAGACGGTTGGAAACGTATTATTGTCGAAAAACCTTTTGGTTACGATGAAAAAACAGCACAAGAACTTGACGTTCAAATTCATCGTTTCTTTGAAGAGCATCAAATCTATCGTATTGACCATTATCTTGGTAAAGAAACCGTACAAAACTTGCTTGTTTTGCGCTTCTCAAATGGCTTATTCGAACCACTTTGGAACCGTAATTACATTGATTATGTCGAAATTACGGGTGCCGAAGCAATTGGTGTAGAAGAGCGTGGTGGCTATTATGATGGCTCTGGCGCAATGCGTGATATGTTCCAAAACCACTTATTACAAGTTTTAGCCATGGTTGCCATGGAGCCCCCAGCAATCATCAATGCGAACTCGATGCGTGATGAAGTCGCCAAAGTCATGCATTCTTTACGTCCATTAACGCAAGATGACGTTGAGCACAACTTAGTGCTTGGTCAGTACACTGCAGCGGAAATTGATGGCAAAGAAGTTAAAGGTTATTTACAAGAAAAAGGCGTTCCGGCTAACTCTCGCACTGAAACCTTTATGGCATTACGTTGCGAAATCGAAAACTGGCGTTGGGCTGGCGTACCTTTCTATGTGCGTACAGGTAAACGCTTACCGGCACGAGTGACTGAAATTGTGATTCATTTCAAAACTACGCCACATCCGGTATTCAGTCAAAATGCGCCTGAGAATAAATTGATCATCCGTATTCAACCTGATGAAGCCATTTCAATGCGCTTCGGTTTGAAAAAACCAGGTGCAGGCTTTGAAGCCAAAGAAGTATCAATGGATTTCCGTTATGCCGATTTAGCCGATGAGCAAGTGCTAACAGCTTATGAACGCTTATTGCTTGATGCGATGAAAGGCGATGCGACACTCTTTGCGCGTACTGACGCAGTGCATGCTGCATGGAAATTCGTTCAACCGATTTTAGACTACAAAGAAGCGGGTGGCCGAGTTCATGAATATGAAGCGGGTACTTGGGGACCAGTTGCGGCAGAAAAACTCATTGCGAAAAGCGGTCGAGTATGGCGTAAACCAAGCGGTAAAATGAAGAAAAAGGTTTAGTCATCAACATCTCGCCTTCTTCAATGAATAGAAGAAGGCTTATCACCGAATAGAGAGAAACAAACATGAACACCATTACCTTCCCAACAGCTCAACATGCTGTTGAAAAGATTGCCCAAGAATTTGTGATTTATAGCCAATTAAATCACCCTGTGCATATTTCTCTTTCTGGCGGTTCAACGCCTAAGCTGTTATTCAAAACTTTAGCCAAAGCGCCTTATACCGAACAAATCAACTGGAAAAATCTGCATTTTTGGTGGGGTGATGATCGCATGGTTCCACCAACAGATCCAGAAAGCAACTATGGTGAAGTGCAAAAACTCTTATTCGATCATATTCAAATTCCCGCAGAAAACATCCATAGAATTCGTGGCGAAAATGAACCGCACTTTGAACTAAAACGCTTCGAAGAAGAATTAAGTGCGGTCATTCCAAACGGTGTTTTTGATTGGATCATTTTAGGTATGGGGACTGACGGTCATACCGCTTCTCTTTTCCCACATCAAACCAATTTTGATGATGAAAACCTAGCTATAATTGCTAAACACCCTGAAAGTGGTCAAATTCGCATTTCTAAAACCGCCAAACTCATTGAACAAGCGAAACGCATTACCTATTTGGTCACTGGCGAAAGCAAAGCAGACATTTTAAAAGAAATCCAAACCACGCCAGCAGAAAATCTGCCTTATCCTGCAGCAAAAATTAAAGCAAAAAATGGGGTGACGGAATGGTATTTGGATAAAGCGGCGGCGAAATTGCTATAACAAGTTGAGTATCAAATATCATAGGCTTGCAAAATGATAGACTACAAAGTGAATGAACCAGTTTCAGTTAAACAATTTATTGAATTACTAAATAAAACAACGCTCGGGGCACGCCGTCCGTTAGAGGATGAAAAACGTGTCGCAGCGATGCTGCATCATGCGGATTTGTTAGTCACCGCTTGGGATGGTGAACGATTAGTGGGTGTAGCACGTTCCGTGACGGATTTTGCCTACTGCTGTTATTTATCTGATTTAGCGGTTGATGAACAATATCAAAAACAAGGTATCGGCTTGCAGTTAATTGAACACACTAAACAAGCCTTACATCCACAAGCCAAAATTGTGCTTTTATCGGCTCCACAAGCTGTAGATTATTATCCGCATATTGGATTTACTCAACATATGAGTGCATGGACGAAGAGTTAATCTATTAGCATTGTACGGACTAAAGTTAAATTAAAATATAGATACATCAGATGCGGAATGACTTTAATGTTGAATTTAGATAATAAAAAATTTATTGCTGTTGAAAACACCGCAAATGGTGAGGTCAGTAGCCAAACAGAATTTCATTATCACCAACAAGGCAACATGATTTGGGCCGAATATGGTGGAGGTGAAATTTTAAAAGGCTTTTTAATTGGAAAATGGATTGACGAGACTCAAATTGAATTTACGTATCAACATTTAAATCAATCTCTAGAAAATCGTCTGGGTCGTTGTTGTACAAGATTTTCTTTAGAAGAAAGTAAGCTCGTCGGACATGAAAAATGGCAGTGGCTAGACACGTTAGAGCAAGGTAGCTCTTTAATTAGAGAAATTTAAAAGAAGTTTTGCTATAGATTATTATCCGCATATTGGTTTTTAACGCTGACGAAGAGTTAAGATGACCGAACGTGGAGTTATTTCCATGCTATTTTAAATTAAATAATGAAAAAATATCGTTTAACAAATAATACTATTGTTTATGAAGGAAGAACACTTTATCAAATAGAAGCGCTAATAACAATTTACCCCTATGATGACGAAGAAGATAACTATTGGGATCCCCCGATTGTTGAAGAAGGCTCTCTCGGAGGATATATTGAAAGTGAAAATAATTTATCACATATAGGCAAAGCTTGGATAAAAGATAATGCAAAGGTTCTTGGAAATAGTAAAGTTCTAGACAATGCGATAGTTTCTGAAAATGCTATAGTTCGTGATAATGCGATGCTCATCCATAATGCAACAGCCTCTGGGAATGCTATAGTTTCTGAAGATTCATCTGTTGAAAATAACTCTTCGGTATACGGAGATGCTATGATTTTAGGTGCATCTACAATTTGTGGAGACTCATATATCTTCGATAAAAGTAAAATTTGTGATTCTTCAATTGAAAATTCAATTATCTTTGATGATGCAATTATAGAAAACTCAAGTATTGTTAATGGACATATAGGTAAACATGCTCACATTCGATCATATAAAGATGTAATTTCTATATCCTACTCTGGTTTTTTAAAACTAAATCTAACCGCATATAAAACTGAAGATAATGTTTATATTGCGACGGAAAGTTATCCTAACCACGTTCGTGTTTTAGAAAGCAAAAACTTCCTTAACTTCTTATATGACTATGGAAAAAGAATATTAGATAAGAAATTCGAAGTTAAAAACAAAAATATTGCATATATACTTGATAATATTAGCTCAACACTTAAAACAAGCGCTAATATTGAAGATAAAATAATCTTTGATTTTTTAATGGCTGTCTTTTTATCTTTTCAAGAGCTTTTAGAGGATAAAATATATCAATCAATGTAGAGTGAAATTTAGTTACACCAACATATTCAATCGGTACAAAGACTTGTACCTCACAAACAGGAGAAAACAATGTCAGTAAAAGGCGACATCGGTGTTATCGGCTTAGCCGTAATGGGGCAAAACCTCATTTTAAATATGAATGATCATGGCTTTAAAGTTGTGGCATATAACCGTACCACTTCAAAAGTGGATGAATTTTTACAAGGCGCAGCAAAAGGCACGAATATTATCGGCGCATACTCTTTAGAAGATTTAACTTCTAAATTAGAAAAACCACGTAAAGTGATGTTAATGGTGCGCGCGGGTGATGTAGTGGATCAATTCATTGAGGCATTATTACCGCACTTAGAAGAAGGCGACATCATCATTGATGGTGGTAACTCAAACTATCCTGATACCAACCGTCGTGTTAAAGCATTGGCTGAAAAAGGCATTCGCTTTATCGGTTCGGGTGTTTCGGGGGGTGAAGAAGGTGCACGTCATGGACCCTCTATCATGCCGGGTGGTAACCACGAAGCATGGCCATATGTTAAACCAATCTTCCAAGCCATCTCTGCTAAAACCGAACAAGGTGAACCTTGCTGTGACTGGGTTGGTGGAGAAGGTGCTGGCCACTTTGTGAAAATGGTTCACAATGGTATCGAATATGGCGATATGCAATTAATTTGTGAAGCTTACCAATTCTTAAAAGAAGGTTTAGGCTTAAGCTATGAAGAAATGCAAGCTATCTTCGCAGAATGGAAAAAAACTGAACTTGATAGCTACTTAATCGATATCACGACCGATATTCTTGGTTATAAAGATGCTGATGGTGAACCATTAGTTGAAAAGATCTTAGATACAGCTGGCCAAAAAGGGACCGGTAAATGGACGGGTATCAATGCATTAGATTTCGGTATTCCATTAACCTTAATCACTGAATCTGTCTTTGCTCGTTGCGTATCTTCCTTTAAAGATCAA
>JAGZRA010000059.1:0-2962 GCA_018381885.1 Parahaemophilus parainfluenzae
CACGGAAGCCGGACGTCTGGCGTCATGGCTGCACGACATGGCCGACGGCCGTTGGCGCGACCACAACGGATATGTGCCGGAGGTAGTGAAATGAGTAACACCATCACCCTCGAACTGCCTAACAGCGGACATGGCTGCGACATCTGCCGACATCAAGACAAAGACGGCCTCGTATGGGGGATCGTCAACGACCACCCGTTCATCGGCTGCATCCCGTTCGCGCTGCTAGTGCTCCTCATGCTGTTCTGCATGTTCATGGCGACCGCGCAGGCGTTCGCCGAAGCGGTGGTGGGAGCATGAGCGGCCATCGTGATTCGGTGTCATGGGTGTCGCCCGGTTGGACGAGCATCGCCCAGCTCGCGGTCAACGCGGTGTTTATGATCGCCGCGCCTTTTCTGCCTTCCCGGCAACTCGTTTGCGCAGTCGAGCTAATGATGCTGGGTCTGAGCGGACAACTGCTGACCGCCTACCTTGAGGGCCGACGTGCAGGCGTGGTGTTCGCCACGCTGCTGGGAGTCTCCGCCACCAAGGAAGTGCGCTCCGTGCGAATAACTCGCGTGCGAGGTTCGAGTCGTTCCGAGCCGGGCACCACGTCATTATCTTCCGATTCCGACGGTGAGGGTGATCGTATATGACCTCGAACCATGTTTCATCGTCGGTTCTGGCATCGTCGAGCCGTGCCGAGTCGTGTGCGCGGATCGCTTGGAACTTCCAGCGCGGCGAGTCCGGTCGTGGTTCGCTCATGTCTCGCTGGATCACCAGCACGTCCGTGGCGTCCGCGCTTCCGTTGTTCTCCAGAATCGTGCGGTATTTCGAGCTTGCCGAGCTGATGGCCGGCATGTCGCCGAAATGCCTCGCCTCCTGAGCCACGAGTATCGCCAATGACACCACCCCCGTCGCGGTTCCTATAAGTCCCATCACATCCATTGATTCTTCCCTCCGTTGGTTTTGCCTGTTTGTGTCGCAGCTTCAAGCCTACCGGCGGAGGGGCCTACATCCGTCCAGCCCGAAGGAGGGCATGATGTTCAAGCGTTACCCGTACACGATCGGCCTCGTGGCTGTCATATCGTTCATCGTCTGCATTGTGTGGCTGTTCACGCACGACGCCTGTGCTCATCCGCTCGGCAATGGGTTGGCCGCGTGGTGGGCGTTCCTCGTCGTGCCGACCTCGTTCATCGCCATCGTCGAGGAGCAGGGAGACGAACAGTGAGCGGGATCGTCTGGCAGCAGTGGACGCTACTCGCGGTGTACGTGCTCGCCGAGCTCGCGGACATCGCCCTCATCAACCCGTCTCAGGCGGGGCGGAAGCCGTCGGACACGTTGGCTCGCACGTTCTGGCGCGCCGGCATGATCGCGCTCGTGCTGACCATCTAAGACTTGCCCGCCGCCATTGCGACCTTCCTTCCGATGCGGCGGGCGGCGACAAGGAACAAGTCGTTAACACCACCTCTCTCAATGATCGCGTCGCCGGTTCTCCCCACCGGCGGCGCGCCAAGGGCGGGCAGGTTCGCCCCCGGTCGAGATTCGCGTCAGGCGGGCGCGGGCAAAGACCGGGAAGCCGTTCGATTCGGCCGCCGTCCACTGCGATCGCACGGCAGGCCGCGACTCCTGCGGCCGTTCCGACCGGGTCCAGCGCGACCGCAACCCGCATACTCCGCGCACAAGGAAAGGAACACGCATGGCATCCCAGCCGCCAACGGACGAATACGACCACAGGGAAGAGGGGTGCAGCCTGTTCGAGTGGCCCCTGAGCGACGAGGCGCGGCACATGGGTGTCGGCGAGCTCCTGGACTCGCTCATCGCCGCGATCCGCCAACTCAACGCCGACCCGCAGTGGGATCGCACGCTGATCTTCCCCCGCTTCGGCGACGTGGTCGTTGACCGCGGCCGACGGCAGGTGTCCGCGCGCTGCATGTGGAAGATCAAGCCCGATTACCAAAGGAAAGGAACCAAGAAATGACCGACGAGATCACGCTTGAGGAGCGTCTGGCGAAGGAGCTGGCCGGCCGGCTGCTCGGCTGCACCGACGACATCGCCGGGGAAGACGAGGGAGACGACGAGACCCTGGCCGAGCTGGAGCACATGCGCGACGTGGCCGACATGGCCTATGCGGCGCTCTCCGACCTCGCCCTGCACTGCCACAACCGCCGCGAAGACGTGGCATGGGGCATCGCGCGCCGCGCAGCCGAGGACGCGCACGCCCTCGCCACGTTCGTCGGCGACTGGATCGAGGACATGGAGGACGAGGACTAGTGGCCGGCGAAACCATTCTCACGATCATCGGCAACCTCACCGCCGACCCCGAGCTGCGCACCCTGTCCAACGGCAATCCGGTCGCGTCGTTCACGATCGCCAGCACGCCCCGCACCTACAACCGCCAGACGCAGCAGTACGAGGACGGCACGGCGTTGTTCCTGCGCTGCTCGGCGTGGAACGACCTCGCCCGGCACATCAGCCAATCATGCTCGAAGGGCATGCGCGTGATCGCCCAGGGCCGCCTCTCCCAACGCTCGTATCAGGCGCAGGACGGCACCAACCGCACCGTGGTCGAAATGACCGTGGACGAGATCGGCCCCAGCCTGCGGTACGCGACCGCGCAGGTCACGAAACAGGGCGGCCACAACGGCTATCAGGGCGGCGGCACCTACGGCAACCCGAACGGCCAGCCCCCGCAGCCCCCGCAGCAGACGACACCGCCGCCGGCGTCCGACCCGTGGGCCAACGGCGGCAGCGGCCACACGCCGGACATGTTCGCCGCCGACACCGGCGACCCGGAATTCTAGAAAGGACACCCTCATGGCAAAGAAAAAAGACTCGAACCTTGTCCAGGACGCGCTCATACCCGACGAAATGAGCCCGCTGAGCCTGCTGGACTTCAACAGCTCGTGCGCGAAGATCAAGCAGGCGGCCGTGGACTTCCGCCGCGCGGTCAACCACAAGATGCAGCTCGAAACCAAAGACG
>JAGZRA010000032.1:0-25635 GCA_018381885.1 Parahaemophilus parainfluenzae
TGATTGCTGCTGTTAAAGTTGTTTTACCGTGGTCAACGTGGCCGATTGTACCCACGTTTACGTGCGGTTTTGTACGTTCAAATTTTTCTTTAGACATTTGTTTAGTTTCCTAGAAAATGCTCTATAAGCCATTCGACTTATAGAGCGGATTGTTACAAAAAATTATTTTTTACGCGCTTCAATTACTGCCGCAGCAACACTTGTTGGAGCTTCAGCATATTTTAACGGTTCCATTGAGTATGATGCACGACCTTGAGTTTGTGAACGTAAGTCTGTTGCATAACCGAACATTTCAGAAAGTGGAACTTCTGCATCGATTTTAACAACGAACTCGTTCGCTTCTTGACCGTTAACCATAGCACGACGACGACTTAAGTCACCGATTACATCACCCACATACTCTGGTGGAGTTTCTACTTCAACTTTCATGATTGGCTCAAGTAGAACTGGGTTTGCTTTAGCGAACGCTGCTTTAAATGCTAAAGAAGCCGCTAATTTAAACGCTAATTCTGATGAGTCAACATCATGGTATGAACCGAAGTGTAAACGTACACCAATATCTACTACCGGATAACCCGCTAATGGACCAGATTTAAGCTGTTCTTGGATACCTTTATCAACTGCAGGAATGTATTCACCAGGGATTACACCACCTTTGATTTCGTTTACAAATTCGTAACCAGGACCTTCTGGATCTAATGGGTATAAGTCAATAACAACGTGACCATATTGACCACGACCACCAGATTGTTTTGCGTGTTTACCTTCCACATCGTTAACACGAGTACGGATAGTTTCACGGTAAGATACTTGTGGTTTACCGATATTAGCTTCCACTTTGAACTCACGTTTCATACGGTCAACGATGATATCTAAGTGTAACTCACCCATACCAGAAATAATGGTTTCACCAGATTCTTCATCAGTGTGAACACGGAATGAAGGGTCTTCTTGAGCAAGACGACCTAATGCAAGACCCATTTTTTCTTGGTCAGCTTTAGTTTTAGGTTCTACTGCTACAGAGATTACTGGCTCTGGGAATTCCATACGCTCGAGGATGATTGGTGCATCGATAGCACATAATGTATCACCCGTAGTTACATCTTTTAAGCCGATTGCTGCAGCGATATCGCCCGCACGAACTTCTTTGATTTCTTCACGCTTGTTAGCGTGCATCTGTACGATACGACCAAAACGTTCACGTTTTTGACGTACAGAGTTTAATACTGTATCACCAGAGTTAATTACACCTGAGTACACACGGAAGAAAGTTAAGTTACCTACGAATGGGTCAGTTGCAATTTTAAATGCTAATGAAGAGAACGGCTCATCATCGCTTGCGTGGCGTTCACCTTCAGTTTCATCTGGGTTGATACCTTTGATTGCTGGAATATCAGTTGGTGCTGGTAAGTATTCAACAACTGCATCAAGCATTGCTTGAACACCTTTGTTTTTGAATGCAGAACCACAAGTTACCAAGATGATTTCGTTTGCTAATACGCGTTGACGAAGACCTGCTTTGATTTCTTCTTCGCTTAACTCTTCACCACCAAGATATTTTTCCATTAATTCTTCAGTTGCTTCAGCTGCTGCATCAACAAGATTTTGACGCCATTCTTCACAAGCTGCTTGCATATCTGCTGGAATATCTTCATAAGTGAAGGTCATACCTTGGTCAGCTTCGTTCCAGTTGATCGCTTTCATTTTGATCAAATCAACAACACCAGTGAAACTTTCTTCTGCACCGATTGGAAGTTGAAGAGGAACAGCATTCGCACCTAAACGAGTTTTAAGTTGTTCAACAACACGTAAGAAGTTAGCACCAGTACGGTCCATTTTGTTTACGAACGCGATACGTGGAACTTGATATTTGTTAGCTTGACGCCATACAGTTTCAGACTGAGGTTGAACACCACCAACCGCACAGTAAACCATTACCGCACCATCAAGAACACGCATAGAACGTTCTACTTCAACAGTAAAGTCTACGTGTCCCGGAGTATCGATAACGTTGATACGGTGTTGTGGGAACTGTTGTGACATACCAGACCAGAATGCGGTAGTTGCCGCAGAGGTAATGGTAATACCACGCTCTTGTTCTTGTTCCATCCAGTCCATTGTTGCTGCACCATCGTGTACTTCACCAATTTTGTGACTTACACCAGTGTAGAATAAGATACGTTCAGTGGTAGTAGTTTTACCAGCATCAATGTGCGCACTAATACCGATATTACGATATCTTTCAATAGGGGTTGTACGAGCCATTATTATAACCTTGTTAAGTTTAATATCTGTTTATATAAGGGTAAGGCTTCATCGAGGATGAAGCCCTTAAATTTTAAAAGCGTATTACCAACGGAAGTGAGCAAATGCTTTGTTAGCTTCAGCCATACGGTGAACGTCTTCACGTTTTTTCACTGCTGCGCCTTTGTTATCTGATGCATCAGATAATTCATTTGCAAGACGTAAAGCCATTGATTTATCACCGCGTTTACGTGCAGCTTCAACGATCCAACGCATACCTAATGCGTTACGACGAACTGGACGTACTTCAACTGGCACTTGGTAAGTAGAACCACCAACACGACGAGATTTAACCTCAACGGTTGGGCGAACGTTTTCAAGTGCAATTTCAAATGCTTCTAAAGGTTCTTTACCTGTGCGCTCTGCAAGTTTGTCTAACGCACCGTAAACGATGGTTTCAGCAACGGATTTTTTACCGTCTACCATTAATACATTAATAAATTTTGCAAGTAATTCTGAACCGAACTTCGGATCTGGAAGAATCTTGCGTGGTTCAACACTACGACGACGTGGCATTGCGAATTTCTCCGTATATTTAATCTTCAGGATATCCAAAACTCTATAAAAATTAACCGCACTTTAAAGTGAGCTAATGTGATACTGGAGTTTCTGATTTAAATTTTTACTAATTTAGACGTTTGGCCTTACTTAACGGAGTTCCATTAAGCTTTAGGACGTTTAACGCCGTATTTAGAACGACCTTGTTTACGATCTTTAACGCCTGCACAGTCTAATGCGCCGCGTACAGTGTGGTAACGAACACCTGGTAAGTCTTTAACACGACCACCCCGGATAAGCACAACACTATGCTCTTGAAGGTTGTGACCTTCGCCGCCGATGTAAGAAGTTACTTCAAAGCCATTAGTTAAACGAATACGACATACTTTACGTAATGCTGAGTTCGGTTTTTTAGGTGTAGTTGTGTATACACGAGTGCACACACCACGTTTCTGCGGGCAAGCCTCTAATGCAGGAACGTTACTTTTTACAACCTTTTTCACACGCGGTTTGCGTACTAGCTGGTTGATAGTTGCCATTAAAAAAGCTCCAGTTTAAATGTTATTCATAATAGAATGTTTGTTACAAAATCTGCCTGCCTGAAGCCAGGGTTTTATAATTCCAAACAGAATTATTTTGTTGGCAATCATTATGTTACGTTCATTTATTTTTCACTTACGTTATTTCTATCATAAAAAACTTCGACAAACGCATCGTATCTCTCATAAAACACTCGAGTTTGTATGTTTACTGATTGGTGCGACGTTTGTTGCCCTCTTTTCCTTTGGATTTGCCAAGCTAGCCGATATCGGACTTGAATTTAATGCCTATTGGTCTGCTAAATACCCTCTTGCCGTTTGGATCGTTTTACCGCTTGGTCTTGCTTTCCTCACTTGGTTTACTGCCAAATACACGCCTTATGTTGGCGGCAGCGGTATTCCACAAGTGATCGCCTCTATCAATATTCCTTATAATGGTTATAAAACAAAACTGGTTGAATTTCACCAAACTATTTGGAAAATTCCGCTTACTTTCTTTGCTATGGTTATCGGCGCGTCTGTTGGACGAGAAGGCCCTTCTGTTCAAGTCGGTGCTGCTGTTATGCTGAGTTGGGGAAATTTCTGTCGTAAATATAACTTTGCTTTCCGCGGATTAAGTACGAATGAACTCGTTGCAACGGGTGCAGCAGGTGGTCTTGCTGCCGCATTTAATGCGCCTTTAGCTGGCGTAATTTTTGCCATTGAAGAATTGGGTCGAGGCGTGATGTTACGCTGGGAACGCCGAGTATTGCTTGGTGTATTAGCAGCCGGTTTTATTTTAGTGGCGATTCAAGGCAATAGCCCTTACTTTCCTGCCTATAAAGGTGCAACAGCTATTCCCTATTTATATCTTTGGCTTGCTATTTGTGGCGTAGTTTGTGGCGTACTGGGCGGTATATTTGGGCGACTCCTTGCAAAAGGATTAGCGGGACTCTCTCCACTCAAATGGCGTGATTGGATCCGCAAACACCCCATTTACATTGCCTTATTACTCGGTTTAGTACTTGCCGCGATGGGAACCTACAGCGAAGGGCAAACTTATGGAACGGGCTATAATGTTGTCGCAAGAGCATTGGAAGGACAACTTGTTTCGCCTGAAGTGGGGATACTAAAACTCTTCGCAACGGTTACGACGTATTGGAATGGTATCGCAGGTGGGATTTTTACTCCATCCCTCACCACCGGTGCAGGCATTGGCACCATGTTATGGGAAATCAGCAATGGCATGGTTGATCAACGCTTCCTCGTCATTTTATGTATGGCCGCCTTTTTAGCCGGCGGCACACAATCCCCCGTGACAGCGAGTGTGGTTGTGATGGAAATGACCGGGGCTCAACCAGTGCTGATTTGGCTCTTGATTTCCAGTATCATTGCCTCCATAATTTCGCGCCAATTTAGTCCGAAACCTTTTTACCACTTTGCGGCTGGACGTTTCCGTCGTAACGAGATTCAAGAGAAATAATATATGTCAGAAAACCAACCGCACTTTTATCGTGGACGCTTTTCCGTTGCGCCAATGTTAGATTGGACGACACGCCATTGTCGCTATTTTCATCGTCAATTTAGTAAAAATGCGTTGCTTTATACTGAAATGGTTACGGCTCCCGCCATTATTCATGCGAAATACGATCATTTAGATTTTGATTTGCAAGAAAATCCCGTTGCCTTACAACTTGGCGGAAGCGACCCTGCACAGCTTAAACATTGCGCCAAATTAGCCGAAGAAAGAGGCTATCATGAAATTAATCTGAATGTGGGCTGCCCTTCTGATCGCGTGCAAAACGGCATGTTTGGTGCATGTTTAATGGCAAAAGCAGATTTAGTGGCTGAATGCGTTGCTGAAATGCAAAGTGTCGTCAATATTCCTGTGACTGTGAAAACTCGCATTGGCATTGATGATTTGGATAGCTATGAATTTCTCTGCGACTTTATCGAAAAAGTCCATCATGCAGGCTGCCAAGAATTTATTGTTCATGCCCGAAAAGCCTGGCTTTCAGGATTAAGCCCAAAAGAGAATCGAGAAATTCCCCCTTTGGATTATGATCGTGTTTATCAATTGAAGAAAGACTTCCCACAATTAACCATTGCTATTAATGGCGGTATTAAAACCATCGAAGAAATGAAACATCATTTGCAATTTGTGGATGGTGTGATGGTTGGGCGTGAGGCTTATCAAAATCCATCGTTGTTGGGCTATATTGATCAAATGCTTTTTGATGTCAATGCAGATATCGTCACACCAAGACAAGCGGTGGAAGCCATGTTCCCTTACATTGAAAAACAACTGAGCCAAGGTGTTTATTTAAATCATATCGTTCGACATATGCTTGGAGCATTCCAAAACTGCAAAGGGGCGAGACAATGGCGACGCTATTTAAGTGAAAATGCCTTTAAGCAAGGCGCAGGCATCGAAGTGGTCGAAACGGCATTAAGCTTTGTGGAAACCAATTAAGCCTAAAATGCAAAGTGCGGTCAGAATTTAAGAGATTTTCTGGCCGCACTTTTGTTTTCTGAGTATTTAATTAGCACTGATGTTTTTGACGATATGCCACTAAATCTTCAATCGTTAACACCGCATAACCAAATTTTTTCGCAAATTCGATAATTTCTGGTGCGCGAGCCATAGTGCCATCATCATTTGTGATTTCACAAATCACACCTGCCGGTTTAAAACCACTTAAACGAGCTAAATCAACGGATGCTTCAGTATGACCGCGGCGTGCTAAAACGCCACCTTCTGCCGCGCGTAATGGGAAAACATGTCCTGGACGGTGAAGATCTGCCGGTTTTGCATGATCTGCAATTGCCGCTTTGATTGTGGTGACACGATCTTGTGCCGATACACCAGTTGACACACCTTCTGCCGCTTCAATCGTCACGGTAAACGCGGTTTTATTCACGCTATTGTTATGCTCAACCATCGGTGGCAAATCAAGTTGTTTGCATTGTTCATCGGTGATACATAAACACACGATACCACTACCATAACGAATAAGTTTTGCCATTTGTTCTGGCGTAATGGTTTCTGCAGGGAAAATTAAATCGCCTTCATTTTCGCGATCTTCATCATCCAACACTAATACGCCATTACCTTGTTTGAATGCATTTAATGCGTTAATTACCCGTTCTTCACCGGTCGCACCAAATGCAGATAAAATTGACTGATTCATCGTAATTTCCTTTGTTGTTACGTTAAAATTAACCAGAATCAGGGCTGAGAAATGCAAATAAATAGGACGGAATTGGGAACCCAATCCGTTTTATTCTCTTTCATCCAGACTATACTGTCGGCTTTGGAATTTCACCAAATCTGCTAACCTTAAAAGGACAAAGCGAAACAATTTTGTAAAACGCAATCAAAATTGACCGCACTTTTAAGTGCTCGTGGGCTGTCACCACCGGTAGGGAATTTCACCCTGCCCTGAGAATGCAGGTCGTAGTATAACGCAAAATGTCGCGGTAAAAAATCATTCAATGAAAAATGTTTTTATTTGCACAAAGATTGCATAAAATAGGGCTATACTGCCACTATGCAATGGCGATTTAGCGAAGGATACATTATGTCGAACAAACACGATAAAAAAGTGGGGGTGATTTTTGGGAAATTCTACCCAGTTCATACCGGCCATATTAATATGATTTATGAAGCATTCAGTAAAGTGGATGAGCTTCACGTGATTGTCTGTAGCGATACCGAACGCGATTTGAAACTGTTTTATGATAGTAAAATGAAACGCATGCCGACAGTACAAGATCGTCTTCGCTGGATGCAGCAAATCTTTAAATATCAAAAAAATCAAATTTTCATTCATCATTTAGTTGAGGATGGCATTCCAAGTTATCCGAATGGTTGGCAAGCTTGGAGTGAAGCGGTAAAAAATCTCTTTGAAGAAAAACAATTTACTCCGACGATGGTTTTTAGTAGTGAACCACAAGACAAAGCGCCATACGAAAAATACTTGGGTCTCGAAGTTTCTTTAGTGGATCCTGACCGATCTTTCTTTAATGTATCCGCAACGAAAATTCGTACTACTCCTTTCCAATATTGGAAATTCATTCCGAAAGAAGTCCGTCCGTTCTTTGCGAAAACCATTGCCATTTTGGGTGGTGAAAGCAGCGGTAAAAGTGTGTTAGTCAGCAAACTGGCTGCCGTATTTAATACTACTTCTGCATGGGAATATGGTCGGGAATATGTCTTCGAAAAATTAGGTGGCGATGAGCAAGCCATGCAATATTCTGACTATCCACAAATGGCATTAGGTCACCAACGCTATATTGATTATGCGGTGCGTCATGCCCATAAAGTAGCGATTATTGATACTGATTTCATTACCACGCAGGCTTTTTGTATTCAATACGAAGGGAAAGCGCATCCGTTCTTAGATTCCATGATCAAAGAATACCCATTTGATGTCACCATTTTATTGAAAAACAACACAAAATGGGTGGATGATGGCTTACGTAGTCTAGGCAGCCAAAAACAACGTCAACAATTCCAACAGTTATTGAAGAAATTGTTGGATAAATACAAAGTGCCTTACATTGAAATTGAATCACCAAGTTATTTAGACCGTTATAACCAAGTAAAATCTGTTGTAGAAAAAGTGTTAAATGATGAAGAACTTGAAGGTTTACAGCATACTAAGCGTACATTGACCACCGAGAAATAAGATGATTTTATTTGCAGGCGATCCACACGGAAGTTATGAACATCTTTATCCTTTCGTGCAAGAAAATGACAACGTTGCCCTGATTATTTTGGGCGACTTGCAACTTTCTTCGCCTGATGAATTAGATAAACTCGCAAAATATTGTGATATTTGGTTTATTCACGGTAACCACGATAGCAAAACCGTCGCCGCATTTGATTCGATTTGGGGCACACATTGGAAATCGCGTAATTTGCATAATCGTGTTGTTGAAATTCAAGGACAACGCATTGCAGGCTTAGGAGGCGTATTCCGTGGGCAAATCTGGATGCCACCAAACAAGCCAATGTATTTTGATCCCATCCACTATTGCCAATATAGTCCACAAGAAAAAATTTGGCGTGGTGGTGTACCATTACGTCATCGCACGTCTATTTTCCCTTCTGATATCGAAGCCATTGAAAATGAACAAGCCGATATTCTAATTTGCCATGAAGCGCCTAAACCGCATCCAATGGGATTCCGAGTGATTAATCAACTCGCAGAAAAATTAGGGGTAAGACACGTTTTCCATGGTCATCACCACGATAATGTCGAATACAAGACAAATTTCCCTTATAAAATCACGAATGTCGGTTTTAGAAGTGTTACTGATGCACAAGGAAATTATTTATTAAAAACTATTGATGACAGAGAAAAATAACTGAGCTAGTTGTTAATTGTTTTTAATAAAAAGAAAGTTTGAAGAGAGAAGATGGCGCACCCGAAAGGATTCGAACCTTTGACCGCTCGGTTCGTAGCCGAGTACTCTATCCAGCTGAGCTACGGGTGCGTAGTGATGTTTTATTCTTCGTAACCATTTTAACTGATAGAGCCGACTTAAAATGGCGCACCCGAGAGGATTCGAACCTCTGACCGCTCGGTTCGTAGCCGAGTACTCTATCCAGCTGAGCTACGGGTGCAGAATAAATAAAACTAACAACAAATGGCGGTGAGAGAGGGATTCGAACCCTCGATGGAGTTTTTGACCCCATACTCCCTTAGCAGGGGAGCGCCTTCAGCCTACTCGGCCATCTCACCACATTCGGTGTGTGGGCGGTATAATACGTTTTTTTGAAAATATGTCAAATCATTTTTTGAAAAAGCGATGTTGGTTGCTTGATTTATCTACATTTTGTGTAAATAAAGTGCGGTTGAAAAAACAAATGAATTTCTTACCGCACTTTAATTATCTCTAGCCTTTTAAAATTGCCCGCAGACGATCAAGCTGACTAGAAGTTTGTTGTTGCTTCTGCTCTGCCGTTAATTTTGGCTTATCTTTTTCCCATTGCACATCATCTTGCGGTAACTCTGCCAAGAAACGACTCGGTTCAGGACGAATCAACTCGCCAAACTGACGTCGTTCACGACAAAGAGAAAAAGTCAGCGTTTGTTGTGCTCGCGTAATGCCCACATAGGCTAGACGGCGTTCTTCTTCCACATTGTCTTCATCAATACTGGTTTGATGCGGCAAAATCCCCTCTTCCATACCGATTAAATACACATGAGGAAACTCTAAACCTTTAGAAGCATGTAGCGTCATCAATTGCACTTGATCACTCTCGTCATCGTCTTCGCCTCGCTCCATCATATCGCGCAAGGTTAAACGGGTAACTACTTGATTTAAAGTCATCGGCTCATTCACGTCATCGCCTTTGAGCATCTCCTCTACCCAGCTAAATAAGGTTGCCACGTTTTTACTTTGCATTTCGGCGGCTTTCGGGCTGGTGGCATACTCATACAAATATTCTTCGTAATGTAATGAAGAGAGCAAAGAACGCACAGCCGTTTCAGGATCAGAACGCAAACTTTGATCGTTCAACTCCACAATCCAACGACCAAATTTTTGCAACGCATCATAGGCTTTTGGTGTGACTCGTTGCATCAGTTCAAACTCAAAAATCGCCTCAAATAAGCTGATATGTTTTTCCTGTGCTAACTCGCCTAATTTTTGTAGAGTTGCTGTACCAATTTCCCGTTTTGGTGTATTCACGATACGCAAAAAAGCCGCATCATCATCTTGATTCACCACCAAACGCAAGTAGGCCATCATGTCTTTAATTTCAGCGCGGGAGAAAAAAGACGTCCCGCCAGAAATTTTGTATGGAATACGGTTTTGCATCAACACTTTTGCATAATCCTTAAATTTAGTTTTACGGCTAAAGCGATGGGCGATCAATTCCGCGACAATCCGTTCTGCTTCATGCTCTTCATTTTTCGCTTCAATGACTTGTAATTTTTCACCTTCGCCCAAGTTGGAAAAAAGCTTTTTGTCAAACACGTGTTCGTTGTTATCAATTAAAATGTTGGCACAATGCAAAATACGATGAGTGGAACGGTAATTTTGTTCTAATTTGATGACTTGCAAACGCGGAAAATCATCACGCAAGCGTACCATATTTTGCGGTCGAGCACCTCGCCAAGAATAAATGGATTGGTCGTCATCACCCACTACAGTAAAACAAGCTCTCTCACCAACGAGTAATTTGATGAGTTCATATTGGCTAGTATTGGTATCTTGATATTCATCCACCAACAAATAGCGAATTTTCTCCTGCCATTTTGACCGCACTTCTTCGTTCTGTTTGAAAAGCAAGGTCGGCAACATAATTAAATCATCAAAATCCAACGCATTGTAAGCACGAATTTGCGTTGCATAACGCTCATAACATTTTGCAAAGGTTTGATATTTGGCATCTTTCGCTAAGGCATAAGCTTGTTTTGGCGAAACCAAATCATTCTTCCAGTTGGAAATAACGGAAATTAATTCACGCAGTAAGTCTTTATCTTCCTGCAGCACATCTGCCGTCAGTTCTTTTAGTAAGGCAAGTTGATCGTGCTCATCAAACAAGGTCATATTCGATTTAAAGCCTAAAGCTTTATATTCCCGTTTGATAATGTCGAAACCTAAAGTATGGAAAGTGGAAACAATCAATCCTTTGGATTTTTCTTTACCAATGGAATGGGCTACACGCTCTTTCATTTCACGAGCAGCTTTGTTGGTAAAGGTTACGGCGGCGATCTGTTTAGGCAAATAACCACAGTGTTCAATCAAATGAGCAATCTTATTGATGATCACGCGAGTCTTGCCCGAGCCTGCGCCTGCCAGCACCAAGCAAGGCCCGCTGACATATTCGACAGCCTGTTGTTGTTGAGGATTGAGTTTCATATCTTAATGCAAATTAATTTGACCACGCATAAGGCAATAATGCGGTATCTAATAAAAATGACAGTGGCAAATCTAAAATAGGTAATCCCCATTTTTGTGCCATCTCTAAATCATAAGCCGCACCCGCGTAAGGTGTGTATTTTTCCGATGGGTCGATTAATTTCACCACCGTACCACAACCAGTTAACGCTAAAAGTGCGGTTAAAATTAGAAGTGTTTTTTTCATTCACGACGTGCTTTTAAGGCTAAATAGACGGCTTCCGGCACCAGTTCTTTTACATCGCCATGATGCAAATAAATTTCTCGTACAATCGTGGAAGACACAAACGCCCATTTTTCTGTTGGAGGGAAGAACAAACTATCCACACCATCAGTTAATAAACGGTTTAACGCGGCCAATTGTAATTCGTATTCAAAATCTGTCGTTGTACGCACGCCTCGAATAATGGCGGTAATCTTTTTCGCTTTGATTTCATTTGCGAGTAAATCAGAGAAGCCAAATACTTCCACATTGGGTAAATGAGCGACCGATTGACGCACGAGCTCAACGCGTTCTTCCAATGAGAACAATGGCTTTTTGCTCGGACTATTCGCAACCGCGACAAAAACTTTCGGGAAAATGACCGCACTTCGCACAATAATATCTAAATGCCCATTGGTAATCGGGTCAAACGTGCCGGGGTAAATTACGCTTGTCATTTATGGTTCTCCGAAATATTGGTTAAATAAGGATGAAGCAAATCTAAAAGACGCTGTAATGCGCCACGATTTTCAATTAATACCTCATAGCCTGCATTGCCTAAACGTTGACGCGCCCCTTTCGAATTCAATAACTTATCAATAATCTCTGATAATGCTTTTTCTGTTGAGTTGATTTGCAACACACCTTGCACTTCTAAGAGCGAGGTAAAGACTTCAGGGAAATTGAAGGTATGCTTTCCACTCACAACGGGTAATTTAAACGCCAAAGGCTCTAGAGGATTATGTCCTCCATGTTTGACCAAGCTGCCGCCGACAAATGCAATATCTGAAATACCATACATCAACATCAACTCGCCCATGGTATCGCCCAGAATCACTTGGGTATTTTCTGAAGGAATCTCTCCCGTTGAACGACGAATAAAGTTAAAGTTGGCTTTTTCAATTAAATCAGCCACAGGATTAAAACGCTCAGGATGGCGAGGCACCAGCAATAACAATAAGTTTGGATGTTTTTTTAGTAACAAATGATGCGCTTGTAAAATAAGCTCTTCTTCCCCTTCATGGGTGCTTGCCGCAATCCAAATCTGACGGTCTTTCGCCCAGCTCTCATGAAGTATCGCAATGTCTTTGAGTAATTCGTCACTGACCACAAGATCATATTTAATATTGCCGGTTAATTGCAGGCGATCTTTCTCATAACCTAACGCTAAATAACGCTTTCCGCTAATACTATCTTGCGGTGCAATCAAGCTGATTTGAGAAAACATTCGTTGTAGATGTTGTTTGACTTTGCCATAACGTCTCGCTGAACGTGCAGAAAGGCGTGCATTCGCCACAATGAAAGGAATATTTCGATGAGCCAAACAATCAATTAAATTTGGCCAAAGTTCCGTTTCAATGACAATGAATACTTTAGGTTGAATAAAATCAATAAAACGATTGATGACACAAGGTAAATCGTAAGGCAAATAACAATGCGTCACAGTTTCCCCGAACGCAGCTTTTACGCGTTCAGAGCCTGTTGGCGTGACCGTTGTAAAGGTGATCGGTAAATTCGGGTATTCCTTCTGAATACGTTTTACTAGTGGTGTAGCGGCAATTACTTCACCGACTGATGCGGCATGAATGACGATCCCATCTTGCACAGGCTTAGCAAGAGTCGCATAAATACCATATCGCTCGCCTAGACGCTTACGATAATTCGGCGCCTTGAGACTTCGTAGCAACATGAAGAACAGGACAAAAGGCTGAATCAAGTACATCAAGCAGGTATAAAAAAAACGCCACATAAAATAAATTCGGTTATACTTACAAAAATTTCGGCTAGTATAGCAAAAAAAGGATCAAAATATGCCAACAATTAGCGTTGCCATGATTGTCAAAAATGAAGCGGCAGATCTCGCTCAATGCCTCGATACGGTAAAAGATTGGGTAGATGAAATCATTATCGTCGATTCCGGCAGTACTGATAATACCCAAGAAATCGCTGAACAATATGGTGCAAAATTTTATTCGCATCCTGATTGGCCAGGCTTTGGCAAACAACGCCAACGTGCACAACAATATGTCACCAGTGATTATGTTTTGTGGTTAGATGCCGATGAACGCGTCACTCCGAAACTTCGTGAATCCATTCAACAAGCGGTTCAACAAGATACGCCAAATACGGTTTATGATATTCCTCGTGTGAGTGAAGTGTTTGGGCGTGAGATTCGTCATTCAGGTTGGTATCCGGATTGTGTGGTGCGTTTATATCGCACAAATTATGCAGGATATAATGATTCTCTGGTACATGAAAAAGTGGTTTATCCTGAAAACACGAAAGTACAGAAATTAACTGGCGATCTGGAGCATTTCACCTACAAAAGTATTCATCACTATTTGGTGAAATCCGCGGGCTACGCCAAAGCTTGGGCAGATCAACGCCAAGCCAAGGGGAAAAAAGCAACGTTATGGCAAGGTATTAGTCATGCGATTGGCTGCTTTGTGAAAATGTACATTTTAAAAGCTGGTTTCTTAGATGGGAAACAAGGTTTTCTGCTTGCAGTACTTTCTGCCCACTCCACCTTTGTGAAATATGCTGATTTGTGGGAACGCAATCAACATTAATCAAAAACAAAAAGTGCGGTTAAAATTAACCGCACTTTTTATCTCTTTTAGAACAAGAAAATTAGTTTTTCGCTGCTGCCGCTGCTTTCACGATTACTGCAAACGCAGGCGCTTTAAGTGAAGCTCCGCCCACTAACGCACCATCGATATCTGGTTGAGTGAATAATTCTGCTGCGTTAGCATCATTTACTGAACCGCCATATTGAATGATCACTTGATCTGCTACAGCTTGTGATTTTGCTGCGATGTGGCCACGAATAAATGCGTGAACAGCTTGAGCTTGTGCTGGAGTTGCTGATTTGCCCGTACCGATTGCCCAAATTGGTTCGTAAGCAATCACTGCATCATTAAATGCTTCTACACCTAATGCATTGATGACTGCATCAATTTGACGCGCACATACTTCTTCAGTTTTACCTGCTTCGTTTTCAGCTTCAGTTTCACCGATACATAATACTGGCACTAAACCTGCTTCTTTTAATGCACCAAATTTTTTCGCGACGAATTCGTCGCTTTCTTTATGGTAAGTACGACGCTCAGAGTGACCGATAATGATATATTTTGCACCAAAATCTTTTAACATTTCAGTTGAAATATCACCTGTGAAAGCACCTTTAACATTCACATCAACGTTTTGTGCACCTAAAGCAATTTGGCTGCCTACAAGTGCCGCTTCAGCTGTACCTAAGTACATAACAGGTGGGGCAATTGCCACATCACAACCTGTTACACCTTGTAATTCAGCTTTTAATCCTTCGATTAATTCTTTGGTAAAGGCTTTAGAACCGTTTAATTTCCAGTTACCCATCACTAAAGGACGACGTGCCATTTTTGTTTCTCCATATTGAATAAATAAAAAGTATGTTTACTATACCAAACTTTGAACAGATTTCTTTGTGCAAAATCACATTTTGAAAATTTTTTTGGGGAAATGATGATTATTTTGTGCTAAAAAGCTACAATCTACTGCACGGAACCGATAAAAAATAACCAATTTTATAAATAAACGGAAAATAGGTCTGGTAACAATGAAAATTTTCAAAGCCGAACAATGGAATATAGAAGTGCTTGCTCCACTCTTTGAAGCCTATCGACTTGCCAACGGAATGAGTGAAAATCCTGACCGCACTTTAACCTTTCTAACAAATCGTATGCGTTTTAATGAAAGTATGTTTTTTATTGCTGTAAACGAAAATGCACAAGCGATTGGCTTTGTTCAACTTTATCCTCGCTTATCTTCTTTACAACTACAACGCTATTGGCAATTAACTGATATTTTTGTCAAAGAAGATAAACATCAAGCCGAGATTTATGCAGCGCTTATTTCTAAAGCAAAAGAGTTTGTCCGTTATACACAATCTAACCGTTTGGTGGCGGAATTGAGCCAAGCGCAACAGAATATTTTAGAACGCGAAGGATTTAAGCTAAACACGAAAAAAAGTTTGTTTGAATTAACTCTCTAATGCATACGCTCCTCAATCAATATTGGGATTACTTGCGAATTGAACGCCAAGTAAGCCCACATACCCTCACCAATTATCAACATCAACTGGATGTGATTTTAGCGATTCTAGCAGAAAAAGGCATTCAACACTGGCAGCAAGTGAATCCAAGTGTGGTTCGCCTTATTTTGGCGGAAAGCCGTAAGCAAGGTTTAAAAGAAAAGAGCTTGGCATTACGTTTATCTGCTCTTCGTCAGTTCTTCAGTTATCTTGTACAACAAGGGCAAATGAAAGTGAATCCGGCAACGGGTATTTCAGCACCGAAACAAGGCAAGCATTTACCTAAAAATATTGATGCTGAACAGGTCCAAAAATTGCTTTCAAATGACAGCAAAGATCCCATTGATTTGCGTGATCGCGCCATGATGGAATTGATGTATAGCTCAGGGCTTCGCTTATCTGAATTGCAAGGCTTAAACCTCAATAGCATTAACACGCGAGTACGAGAAGTCAGAGTGATTGGTAAAGGGAACAAAGAACGTATTGTGCCTTTTGGACGCTATGCTTCTCATGCAATTCAGCAATGGTTGAAAGTACGCCCTTTATTTAATCCAAAGGATGACGCCCTTTTTGTGAGCCAACAGGGAAATCGCCTTACTCATCGCTCTATTCAAAAACGAATGGAAACCTGGGGCATCCGACAAGGATTAAACAGCCATCTCAATCCGCATAAACTGCGTCACTCTTTTGCTACTCACATGCTGGAAGCGAGTTCAGATTTGCGTGCTGTTCAAGAGCTTTTAGGACACAGCAATTTGTCCACCACGCAAATTTATACGCATTTAAATTTCCAACATCTTGCTGAAGTGTATGATCAAGCCCATCCTCGAGCAAAACGAAAAAAATAAACAAAGTGCGGTCAAAAATCATCGTCTTTTTTAACCGATCTTCTAAACAAAAAGGCTACCTTCTGGTAGCCTTTATTCATTTCACTATAAGCTAAACGCTTGAATATAAGGAAGTTTCCCTTTCTTCAGCATGTCTTCAATACCGCTTTGATGGTCATTTTCACCTAAACCACGTAATTCGAAGGTGACACCAACGCTGTTGTCATAAACCACTTGATCGTTACGTTGATTTTGGCGACTCGTCACATAACGTCTTGCGCCAACGCCTAAAGACCAACAGCACGAGTTATATTGCACGCCCACATATTGCTCAACCGGTTTTTTCAATGCAATATCTTGATAGTATTTTCCAACAAGCGCCCAGTTATCCGACACTTCCCATGCAGCCACAACACCAATCTGTTTAATGTCTTGTTGATAACGGTTTGCAGAAGCCCCCAAGTTTTGGTTGATATACTCTTTACTTGCGTAACGATAATTTAACTGAATCAGATTATTCTTCATTGGGTTAAATTCTAAACTGCTATTCGCCAATGAGGCTTTATCTAGCAATGTATCGTATTGGTAGCTACCGCGCCAATTCCATTTATCGCTAATTTTCCAGTTAGACTCCAAGGCCCAAGAAGAAGAGGATTTTGGCGTACGATTATTTGGATTATCGTCAATTTTTGATGCCGTTAAATAATAAATTTGTCCTGCAGAGAAATTGAAACGCTCATCGGCATTTTTATCATAAAAACGAGTTGTTCCACCAAGCGTTATTTGATTAGCTGATGAAATACGATCTAAACCACTATAACGACGATCACGAAATAATGAATAATAATCTTGTTGGACTAACGCGGAATCATAACCAAAACCAAGGTAATTATTTACACGTTTTGAACCAATATTACTTTGATCTTTGTATGGTCGATACAGATATTGAACATGAGGTTCAAGCGTTTGTGTATAACCATCAAATAAAGTTTTATTACTCGCTAAAACCGTTTGTAAATCTACTTTTAATTGTGGCAATACACGATTTACCGATTTTTGTACGTCTTCCGCCGAAGAAGAAGAGCCTTTTTTCTGGTTATAATGGGTCGCGTAAAGTTTAGTCTCAATATTCAAGCTACCATATTTATTTGACATCGCTGTTGCCAAACTTGGTTCAACATGAAAACGCCATGCTGTCGGCATCAAGGTACTATCATTATCAAAACGTACTGCTTGTGAGAATAACTTGAAATCTACCCAACCGTTCGCCAAATCATTTTTGTAATAATTAAAGTCGATTTGTGGCATTGCACGGTAAGGCCCCACAGAAACTTCATCAAAAATTTGGAATTGACGCGCAGAAATCGCAAAGTTGTAATTTGGTTTATAGTAAGCAATACGAGCATATTGGTTTGCGTAACCATCAGTACTGCTACCATAATCGGAATCAAAATCGGTAAAATAACGTTTATCGCTCACTTTTGTGTAATCGATATTTAAACGCCAGTTTTCAAGAAAAGAAGAATGATGTTTCCAATAGAATAAATGACGCTTACGGCTATCGCTAGTATATTCATCATAACGATCACGTCCTAAATATTCTCCCGCAAGTTTACCTTCACCAACTGGTGTCAAATAACGGAATTCACCATTTAATTGCCAACCACGACGAGACATATATTTTGGTGCAAATGTAGTATCGTAATTTGGTGCAATGTTCCAATAAATTGGTTGTTTATACCAATAACCATCACGGCTAGAATGACCGACTGTTGGCATTAATAAACCTGAACGACGACGATCACCAATCGGTAATTGTAGATAAGGAGTATAGAATACCGGCACACCTAATACTTTAAAACGTGCATGCCAAAATTCAGCATATTCTTCTTTAATGTGCTGACGGATCTCAGAGGCATCTACCGCCCAGGCATTATCATCTGGCAAACAAGAGGTAAATGTTGCATTTTTCATTACGCGATAATTATCACCTAACTCAATTTCTTGTGCTTTACCGCGACCTTGACGTCCTACAAGTTGGTAGTCAGCATCGGTGACATTACCGTTTTTGCTATCTAAATTAAAACTCGCATCATTCCCTAATAGATTAATTTGGTTATCTTTGTAATCAAATCCGCCTCGCAAATAAGCCCAGCGTTGAGTTTGATTGCCCTCACCTGTTTGCTTGACTTCAACTGAATTCCCTACCAAATGGCGGTTTCCTTGTTTCAAATCCACATTGCCTTGATAAATTGCCTGAGTTGGCTGATTAATCTCTGCTTTATCTGCTTCAATATAAACCGGCAAATTATTGACATCACCTTTCACGACCTCACCAGTAAAATGAGGCACACCAAGCAAACATTGAGCATGCAGATCGGCCAAACTTTGTTGACTATAAAGTGCGGTCAGAATTGAGATTGAAATTAAGGTATATTTTTTATTCATAATTCAGTTCTTATTCAGATGAAATTAGAGGGATTATACTGGAATATCATTTACAACAACAGCCATTTATATGGTCATTGACTAACCCCATAGATTGCATAAAGGCATAACACGTCGTTTCCCCAACAAAGACAAAACCACGTTTTTTCAACGCTTTTGACATTGCTTTTGAGATTTCAGTTCTAGCGGGCACCACAGAAATATCGGGGACATCATTAATAATCGGTTGATGATTTACAAACGACCACACAAAATCACTGAAATTTTCACCGCACTTTTCCATGGCTACATAGGCTTTGGCATTTTTTACAATGGCTTCTAGTTTTGCTCGATGGCGAATAAGCCCGGTATTCTCCATGCAACGATCAATATCCTGCTCGGTCATTTGCGCGATTTTGGCGGGATTAAATTGATGAAATGCTGCTCGATAGGCTTCACGTTTTTTCAATACGGTGATCCATGAAAGCCCCGCCTGTTGCCCTTCTAAACAGATCTTTTCAAACAGCTTTTGGCTATCAAATTGTGGCTTGCCCCATTCCTTATCGTGGTAGTCGATATAAATCGGAAGTTCCCCCACCCAAGGGCATCTTGTACTCATGCCATATCCTTTTTGAGTTGTTCATAGATTGCGACAAAATCGGGCATCACCCCACGCCATAAATGGAATGAATGAGCCGCTTGTGCCACCAACATACCAAAACCATCGCTGACATTATTCAGACCTAAGGATTTACAGTAGGCAATAAAAGGCGTGTCACTACCTTTGGCATATTGCATGTCATAACAGGCGCGGGACAACGATAAGATTGATCCATCAACAGCGGCGGTATGTCCGCTTAATCCGGCCGAAGTTGCATTGATCACTAAATCGTAGGTTTGCGCGGGAATCGCATCCATCGCGACAGCTTCAATTGTGCCGTAAGACTTGAACTTATCTGCCAATTGTTGTGCTTTTTCTAGCGTGCGGTTAGCCAAGACAATTTGCTGTTGTGCTTCCAATAAAGGCAGTAATACCCCTTTGGTTGCTCCACCGGCACCTAAAATTAAAATGCGTTGTTGTGGTTGAATCCAACCTAAGCGTTGTAAATCCGTCACTAAACCAATGCCATCGGTATTGTCCGCATAGAGTTTGCCGTTAGCCAATTTTTTTAATGTATTACAGGCTTCTGCCAGTTTCGCCCGTTCGCTATGTTCCTCAGCGAGTGCATAGGCGCGTTCTTTAAATGGTGCGGTGATATTGCAACCTTGCGCTCCTTCAGCAAAAAAGACTTTTAATTGCTGCTCAAAATCCTCAATATCACCTAATTTGGCAACATATTCCATCGTTTGCTGGGTTTGTGTGGCAAATAAGCGATGAATCAACGGGGATTTACTTTGGGCAATCGGATTGCCCCAAACGGCATAGTGCTGCATGTTTTATCCTTGTCTGAAAAGTTGGTTTGTGAGCAAATCGCGGATTTCCGATGGATTTTGTGCTTGCCCGACTGCATCATCGAGTACGGGGAAATCTGCCCCAAATTGGGAACGCACGGCATCTGCGCTGCGGCAAGGTGATTTACCAGTTAAGTTGGCGCTGGTCGAAGTGAGGGCAAAGCCTGTTTCTTCGCATAAGGCTTTGACGGCAGGATGAGTACATAAACGCACCGCAATGCTGTTAAATTGCCCCGTCAGAAAATGTGGGACTTCTGCCTTTGTCGGCACCACCCAGGTGATTGGATGTTCATATTGTGCCTGTAAGCGTGCAAGCTGTTCGTCAGACAAATGGGAAAAATCGATAAATTGCTGTAAAAAATGCAAGCTCGGCGCGACTAAAATAAGGCCTTTTTCAATCGGACGCTGTTTTAAATCAAGCAATTTTCTGACTGCACTTTCACTCAGCGGATTACAGCCCAAACCGAATACCGCCTCAGTAGGATAGGCAACGACTTCGTCTTGCATTAAACGGGCGGCAATTTGTTGTACATTCATTTTTCGTTCTCAAAAATATGTCGACAGCCTTTATTCGCACATTGCCACACTTGCTGTTCGGCATTTTCATTTTTTAATAGTGCGAGTGGAAAATGGCATTGTGGACAAGGCATGGCATAGGGTTTTGCCGGTAAAGAAAATTTACAATGGGGAAAGTTATCGCAACCATAAAAGATTTTCCCTTGTCGTCCACGTCGAGCAACTAAATGCCCTTTATGGCATTCCGGACAGTCAATGGATTGTTCTTCATCCTGTTGCTCATGTACCACAAAATCACAATTGGGATAATGACTGCAACCGATGAACATGCCAAAAGCACCTTGTTTGAGTTGGAGTGGGTTGCCACATTGCGGACAGGTTTCATCAAGCTCTTTCAACACCTTATGTTCTACCTTATGTAAGGGACGCAAATAATCACAGGTGGGATATGCTGTACAACCTAAAAACAGCCCTTTTTTACCCTGTTTCATTTGCAAAGGCGCGCCACATTGTGGGCAGTATTCTTCGTGTTTTGTGTGTTGGAAAAGACTTTGACTCATACGCTCTCCCTATGCTTGTAGCATTGCTTCCAATTCTTCCTGGGCCGCTAACCAATCCATTTCGACTTCTTCCAACGCTTTCTTCACCTCTACTTGCTGTGCCAAAAGTGCGGTCAATTTTTCTTTATTTTCTGCGCTGTAGAGTTCGGAATCAGCCAATTGATTTTCAATCTCCGCAAGTTTGGAGGCATGTTTATTCATTTTTTCCTCCAATTGAGAGATTTGTTTGCGAAGAGGCGCAGTTTGTTGGCGAAGTTCGGCCTCACGACGTTTTTGTTCCTTGCGGTTTTGCATGGAATTTTCATTGTCGTCATTTTTCTCCGAGGATTTATTTTCTGATGCACTGTTTTGTTCATTCAGCCATTTTTGATAATCCTCTAAATCGCCTTTGAATTCTTCCACTTTTTTATCGTGGACCAAATAGAATTCCTCCACAGTATTACGTAGTAAGTGGCGATCGTGAGAAACCACCACCAAAGATCCTTCGTAATCCACCAGCGCTTCAGTTAATGCCTGACGCATATCCAAATCCAAATGGTTGGTTGGTTCGTCGAGCAGTAATAGGTTTGGACGTTGCCAAACAATCAGCGCGAGCACCAAACGAGCTTTTTCTCCACCGGAAAAAGCTTTTACTGCTTGATTAACTTTATCACCATGGAACGCAAAACTCCCGAGATAATCCCGTACCTGTTGCTCTGTTTGCTCTGGTGCGAGTTTCTGCATGTGCCAGAGAGCGGATTCGTCTGCGCGTAGGGTATCTAGCTGATGCTGAGCAAAATAGCCAAGTTGCACGCCTTTAGCTAATTGTACTGTACCAAAAAGTGCGGTGAGATCTCCCGCTAATAATTTAATTAAGGTTGATTTCCCAGCGCCATTTTTCCCGAGCAAACCGATACGCGAACCTGGCACTAAATTCAGCTTAATTTTACTTAAAATTTCAACCGCACTTTCACCGCTGCCATAACCTGCGCTCGCCTGTTCAATCATCACCAAGGGGTTTGGCAAAGATTGTGGTGGACGAAATTCAAAGGTAAAAGGATTATCCACATAAGCCGGTGCAATTAGCTCCATGCGCTCTAAGGCTTTCATGCGGCTTTGTGCTTGTTTAGCTTTGGTCGCTTTGGCTTTAAAACGGTCGATATATTTTTGTAAATGGGAAATTTTTTGTTGTTGCTGACGATACATCGCCGTTTGTTGTGCCAGCTTGGTTGCCCGTTGCACTTCAAAGGAGGAATAATCACCCGTGTATTCGTTTAGCTTCTGATTTTCGATATGGAGGATTTTTGTCACAATTGGATCAAGAAAATCACGGTCGTGGGAAATTAATACCAAAGTACCTTGATATTGCACTAACCAACGTTCTAACCAAATAACTGCATCCAAGTCCAAATGGTTGGTTGGCTCATCCAGTAATAATAAATCCGATGGACAAAGCAATGCCTGCGCCAAATTCAAGCGCATTCGCCAACCACCGGAGAAGGATTTCACCGGTTGAGCGATTTCTTCTTGGCTAAAACCCAAACCATGCAATAGAGATGCTGCGCGAGATTGGATCGTCCAAGCATCTAAGGTTTCTAATTGCCCGTGAATACGGGCGATCGCATGACCATCATTACGCTCATTGGCTTCGTTTAATTCCTGCTGCAAGCGGCAATATTCACGATCACCTTGAATCACATAATCAATGGCGGGAATATCCAATGCTGGCGTTTCTTGATTGACCCAAGAGACCCGCCAGTTGGATGGATAAGTGACTTCACCGCCCTCTGGCGTTAATTCTTTTTTTAATAGGGCAAAAAGAGACGACTTACCGCAACCATTCTTACCCACCAAACCGACTTTTTGTTTAGGATTGATAGTTGCTGTGGCATTCTCGAGCAATTCGGTTTGCCCGCGCTTTAGGGAAATATTATTAAATACAATCATTTTTTCAAATACATCTGAATTTGTGCCTATTTTGCAATATTTTTCCTTTTCTCGAAACAGCCTATTCCAATTTTATCGATATTTCTGCCAGAAAAAACACGTATAATAATGCTCAACAAATCTATCATGAGGAAATAAAATGAAGCTCTCTATTCTTAATCTCGCCCCTGTTCGAGAAGGACAAACTTATTTGCAAGCAGTTGAGTCGATGGTCAATCTTGCAAAACATGCAGAGAACATTGGCATTGAACGCTATTGGATTGCTGAGCATCATAATATGAAAAATTTGGTGAGTTCAGCGACCGCACTTTTAATTCAGCATACGCTAGCCAATACGAAGACCCTGCGCGTTGGCTCAGGTGGTGTGATGTTACCGAATCATTCACCTTATGTGGTAGCCGAGCAATATGGCACACTGGAGACGCTTTATCCAAACCGTGTTGAACTCGGTTTAGGGCGTGCGCCAGGAACGGATATGCAAACGGCTGCGGTACTTCGTCGTGGACGAAACAGCCTAGATTTCCCAGCGGAAATTGCGGAACTTCGCGGCTACTTTAAAGATTGCAACCCGGTTTCTGCGTACCCTTCCGCAGGCTTGAATATACCGTTTTATATTTTAGGATCGAGCACCGAAAGTGCCTATCTTGCGGCAGAACTTGGCTTGCCTTATGCCTTTGCTTCACACTTTGCGCCACGAATGATGGAAATGGCGGTAGAGATTTATCGCAAAAACTTCAAACCATCGACCTATCTTGCTGAACCTTATGTCATCTTAGGTGTAAACGCGATTGTTGCAGAAACCGATAACGAAGCGAGACAACTCGCGACGACGCAAACACTATTTTTCCTAAATGTGGTGACTAATGCGCAACAAAATTTACAACCACCGATGGCATCAGAAGAAGATGTTTGGAAAGCTCAAATGCACGCCCAAAAGAAACCGCACTTTGGCCCAGTTGATTTCGAGGAGATCCCGATTTACAACCAAGAGCGTGCCGTAGTGGAACAAATGACCGCTTGTTCGCTTATTGGTAGTCCTGAAAGTGTGGAATTTCAACTCAAGCAACTACGTGAACGGGTACATTTTGATGAAATTATGGCGGTGAGCTATATTTTTGATGAACAAAAACAAGCCCAATCTTACACGATGTTGAAAGCGATTGTGGATAAGCAATAGCGAGACAAAAATAAAAAGTGCGGTAAATTTCACCGCACTTTAAATCAAAAAATATTAATAAGCCGTTTCTATCGGTAAACCGGCTTTCTCCCAACCATCAAATCCACCAATGACGCTAAATACATTTTCATAGCCTTGCTCAACGAGGAAAGTCGCCACATTTCGGCTGCTCACGCCATGATAACAACTCACGATAATCGGGGAATCGAAATCCACCTGTTCTTCAAATTGTAAAAAACTTTGGTTGGTTAAATGAAACGCTCCTTTCGCATGGGAATAGGTAAAACGTTGTGGATCCCGAATATCAGCAAGCATGGCGCCATTTTGCACCATTTCCCAAGCTTGTTCTGGGCTAATTTCTTTAAATGACATGATTTGTTCCCTTTGCGCGCTGTTTATACACGCCATCAAAAATAATCAGGCTCATCGCCAATACTAAACAAATGAATAACGGATAGCTGTCCGCATCCATTTCCTCTCCAATTAAAAATGAAATAATCACCATCAAAATGGTTTCAACATAACCTAGAAGACCAAGTAAATTCATTGGCAGCATATTGCTGGCAATCACGTAAGCAATCAATGCTGAGCCACTAATGAGCCCGAGCAATACCAATAATCCCCAAATATTAGGGTTCGATTCCTGTACAGTAGCAAAATCGGTTTGAAGGGCAAAGTAAACGCTAACTGGCAATAATGCGATCATTTCTAAGCAAAAGGCACCAAGATCGGTATTTTTTAAAGCTTTTCGTATCGAGAAGTAAGTGGTATAACCCACACAGATAACAATGGCCTCCCAAGATAACCCGCCTTTTAAAATTATGTTAGAAATCACTCCGATTGCCGCAATTAACACCGCAATGAATTTCAATGTTGAAATTCGCTCTTTAAAAATGATCCGTCCCGCAGCCACCATCACAATTGGTAACAATAAATAACCAAAAGAAACACTTAAGGAGCTACCATTATTGGGAGCCCACAAAAAGAGCCACATTTGATACCCCATTAATGCGCCACAAATAATATAGGAAAGGGCAACGAAAGGGAATGTAAACAGCATTCGATAGCCGAAAATATCCGTGCCACTGAGTGGTTTCAGTAGCGTGGAAAAATAATACATATAGCCAAATAAAAGCGAGGCTAAAAGTGAAATAAGTATGCCTCTTAACATAATAAATCCTTAGGTTAATTCTGCTTATTATTTTAGTCTAACATCTCCCAAAATGCACGAATTAGGGG
>JAGZRA010000033.1:0-24923 GCA_018381885.1 Parahaemophilus parainfluenzae
CAACTGAGCCAGTAAAACCAACTGAGCAAGTAAAACCAACTGAGCAAGTAAAACCAACTGAGCCAGTAAAACCAACTGAGCCAGTAAAACCAACTGAGCCAGTAAAACCAACTGAGCAAGTAAAACCAACTGAGCCAGTAAAACCAACTGAGCAAGTAAAACCAACTGAGCAAGTAAAACCAGCTGAGCCAGTGAAACCATCTGAGCCAGTAAAACCAACTGAGCCAGTGAAACCAGCTGAGACAGTAAAACCAACTGAGCCAGTGAAACCAGCTGAGACAGTGAAACCAGCTGAGCCAGTAAAACCAGCTGAGCTAGTAAAACCATCTGAGCTAGTAAAACCAGTTGAGCCAGTAAAACCAGCTGAACAACCAAAAAATGAAGAACAAATTGTGCTTAGTCGAGTAGGATTTGAAGTTAACAAAGAGAATCGAGTAGTTACTACAATTGAAGGACAAATACATGATAACAATAACGTGAATCTCGTTAATGTTGAAGGTCAAGAAATTGAAATTATTCCGTCAGGGTATTATGAACGTCCTGGATTCATTGGAATTAATGCAAAAGAACTGCTAGAGGAGTTTTCTCCTAAATCGCAACGTAGTGTTAGCGGTAAAAACTATAAGAACATTCGTTGGGGAACGTTTACAGATCCTTCTCTGAACTCTTATTATCACGTTGCATTCGGCGTAAATCCAACAACAGAAATGCCTCAATCAGGCATAGTCAATTATACCGGATATGGTAGTCATTTAGAGGCCAATAAAAAAGAGGGGTATTTCTTATCATCAGCCAGACTTACTGCAAATTTTGCAGATAAAACACTAAATGGAACAATTTCTTTAGCAAAAACAGGTTTTAATGATGTGCTCGTATCAAATGATATTGCTGGGGGGGTTCTTTCTCCTGAGATACATTTCGATGATGTTTCCTTATCTGCCAAAATTCAAGGTAATAAATTTAGCGGAATAAGCGATAAAGGTGTTCATACCGAAGGTGGGTTCTATGGAAAAGATGCTGAAGAGGTCGCAGGAACTTACAAAGGAAAAGATGTTATGGGTGTCTTTGGTGCTAGAAAAAATTAGAAAATTTTTGTAAATTGTAAAGCAAGCCTTTGGCTTGCTTTATTTTTCTTTATAGGAATAAAAAATGACTTCACAATCTAAACTTGTTTTATTTTTAAGCTCCTCATTATTGCTTAGTTCATTCTCTTTTGCAGTAGAGAAGTCTCCTCAACCTCGGGATGAGCGGTTTGATGATCAGCTTCAGCTTGCGAAACCTGACTTATCCAGTCAAAAGCCACAAATTTCAGAGAAACGTGATAATAAACATACACTTTCTATTACGAAAGAAGAATTGGCACAACATCCTGATTTAATCGTACGAGGATTGATTCCTGCAGTGTTGCAAAATAACGGTGAAGCCGTTCAACTATTATTACCGTTATATCAAGATTTGCCTAAACAAGATTCATTTTTACTTGAGTGGGCGAATGCGATTAATGCTCGCGAAGAGGGGCGTTTTTCGGAAGCGGTAACTCGTTATCGTACGCTATTTTCTCAAGATTCAACTATTCTGCCGTTACGTTATCAGTTAGCGCAGGCACTCTTTTTAAATAATGATAATGAGGCGGCTAAAGATCAATTCCAAAAACTGAGAGCAGAACAAGTTTCACCCGAGTCTATCGCCATGATCGACCAATATCTTTCAGCACTTAACCGCCGAGATCAGTGGAAGTTTCAAGGTGGTCTGAGTTTCTTAAACGAAAGTAATATTAACAATGCACCAAAAGCAGGTACTCGCATTGGAAATTGGAATGCCTGGGAGCGCGAAAGTGCAACAGGTTTTTCTTATTTTGCAGAAGCAGAGAAAAAATGGTCATTACCCCATAATTATTTCACTAAATTTTCTATTGAGGGGAGTGGGAAATATTACTGGGATAATAAAAAATATAATGAATTTAATGGTAGAGTTGGCGCTGGATTAGGTTATCAAACAGCACGTTTTGAGATTTCATTGATGCCATTTACAGAAAGACGATGGTATGCAGGTGGCTCCTCAGGTAGCGAATCAATGAAGCAGTATTCGAAGAATTCAGGTGCTCGTTTAGATTTAACTTATTGGCTGAATGAAAAGTGGCAAATTTCAACCGCACTCGAGTATGGTGAACAGCGTTACAACACTCGTAAGCATTTGAATGGCAATAATTATCTTTGGTCGAATACGTTATCTTATTTTCCTAAGAGTGGTCAATTTTGGTTCGTAGGCGCTGATTATAATCGTGAAAATACTCGAGATAAGGACAATGCTTATCAACGTAAGAATCTTCGTTTAGGTTGGGGGCAAGAGTGGGGCTGGGGTATTTCAACTCGAGTTTCTCTTGCGTATGCGCGTAGAACTTACAAAAGTGCTGATTTATTTAATATTCGTCAAAAAAATAATGAATACCAATCGGCTGTAACATTATGGCATCGAGATCTTTACTTCTGGGGAATCACGCCTAAAATTACGTGGTCTTATCAACGAGTTTCAAGTAATCACCCATTTTATAGCTACGACAAAAATCGTATTTTTCTTGAAATGGGTAAAACATTCTAACAGGAGCTAATAATGGATTTATCACAACGATATAAACAAGCCGCCAAAGAGGCGAGCTGGGCATTAGGGGGAGCCATTCTTTATGTGATTGGATGGTGTGTTTGTGCTTATTTACCCAAAAACTCGCCTGGGCCGATAGGTTTTCCTTTGTGGTTTGAATTATCCTGCATTTATTTACCTATTTTGTTTGTAGTTATTGGGTATTGGATTGTCAAAATTGTCTTTTTAGATATCCCGCTAGATGTTGAGTCAAAGGAGAATAAATAATGAATTTAGGTATTATTCTCCCATTAGCTATCTATTTAGTCTTCATCTTTGGCGCGGCATTATTTGCTTATGTAAAACGCAGTAAAGGTGATTTCCTTACGGAATATTATGTAGGAAATCGCTCCATGACGGGCTTTGTCCTTGCGATGACAACGGCTTCCACTTATGCCAGTGCCAGTTCTTTTGTTGGAGGACCAGGGGCTGCCTATAAATACGGGCTGGGTTGGGTATTACTCGCCATGATCCAAGTGCCGGCTGTGTGGTTAGCCTTAGGTGCATTGGGCAAAAAGTTTGCATTACTTTCTCGCGAAACCAATGCACTCACCATCAATGATCTATTTCTCTATCGTTATAAAAATAAATATCTCGTTTGGATTTCCAGTCTAGCATTGTTGCTTGCCTTCTTTGCTGCCATGGTTGTGCAATTTATTGGTGGGGCGAGATTGCTCGAAACTACGATAGGGATTCCTTATACTCACGCCTTGCTTATTTTTGCCTTAACGGTTGGCATTTATACGTTTATTGGTGGTTTCCGAGCGGTCGTGTTAACCGATACAATTCAAGGTACGGTAATGATTTTGGGCACAATCGTGCTATTAGTGGGCGTGATTTACCATCTCGGTGGCGTAGAAAGTGCGGTCAATAAATTAACTGAAATTGATCCGAGTTTAGTAAGTCCTTACGGCCCGAATGAGATGCTAGATTTTCAATTTATGGCATCGTTTTGGATCCTAGTCTGTTTCGGTGTGGTTGGTTTACCTCATACAGCTGTGCGTTGCATGGCTTTCAAAGACAGCAAAGCCTTACATCGAGGTATGCTCATTGGTACGATTGTCCTTTCAGTCATTATGTTAGGGATGCATTTGGCGGGTGCTTTAGGACGTGCCGTTGTGCCAGATTTAACGGTGTCAGATAAAGTCATTCCAACCTTAATGTTAGAAGTGCTCCCACCTATTGTTGCAGGGATTTTCTTAGCCGCACCGATGTCAGCGATTATGTCCACAGTCGATGCGCAACTCATTCAATCATCCTCAATTTTTGTGAAAGACTTATATCTAGCAAGCAAACCTGAAGCCGCGAAGAATGAAAAACGAATTAGCCGTATTTCATCAGTCATCACACTAATTTTATCGGCGTTGTTAATTCTTGCTGCACTGAATCCACCGGATATGATTATTTGGTTGAATCTATTTGCTTTCGGGGGATTAGAAGCGGCATTCCTTTGGGTGATTGTATTAGGTATTTATTGGGATAAAGCAAATGCAGCAGGGGCAATAAGCTCAATGGTGGTGGGATTGAGTAGTTATGTGCTACTGACTCAATTTGGTATCAAACTATTTGGTTTTAATGCGATTGTACCTGCACTTGTATTTGGCTTGATTGCTTTCATCTTGGGTAACCAATTCGGCACAAAAAAACAGTAAAAATGGACTGCACTTTATGGTTTATCAAATTCTAGCATTGTTTATTTGGAGTAGTGCCTTTGTTGCCGCTAAATACACCTTTACAATGATGGACACCATTTTGATGATCCAAGCCCGTTTATTAATGGCGGCAATTATTGTGATGCCACTCTTTTTTCGTCGTTGGAAAGGCGTGTCTAAACCGATGCGAAAACAGCTTTGGTGGCTAGGTTTTTTCAATTATACCGCGACCTTTTTGCTGCAATTTATAGGTTTAAAATATACAAGTGCGGCGAGCGCAACAACCATGATTGGATTAGAGCCGTTATGTGTGATTTTTATAGGGCATTTTTTCTTTCAAGATCGTGCGAAATGGTATCATTGGTTGTGTGGGGCTTTTGCCTTTTTAGGCGTGGCCATTTTAATTCTAGGCGGGCAGGGCAATGAAGGCGCAAGTGAAATTAGCTTATTGGGTTGCTCCTTAGTGGTGGCGGCAAGTATTGTGTTTGCTTGTTGCTTGCGTTGGACGAAAAAAGTGGTGGCAACGGTTTCAGCACAAGCCTATACATCCATTTCGATTGTGTTAGCAAGCATCACCATGCTGCCATTTACTTTATTGCTGACGGAAAACTGGGATATCCATTTTAACTGGCTTGGTTTCTTCGGTTTGATTTATCTCGGTGTAGTATGTAGTTGGTTTGCCTTTTGGTTGTGGAATAAAGGCTTAAATTCGGTGGATGCAAAAATCTCGGGAATTTTGACCGCACTTGAGCCGATTTTTGGTGTCTTTTTGGCAGTATTATTACTCAACGAAGAGGTTTCACTTGTTTCAGCGCTTGGGATTATCATTATTGTGGTTTCAGCCCTAGGCGTAAGTTTATTACCCAGATGGTTACATAAAGAAATTAATTAAAAGGAAAAGAAGATGGCGTGGATTCAAATTCGCTTAAATAGTACAAATGAAAAAGCTGAGAAAATTAGCGATTTTTTAGAAGAAATCGGCTCAGTTTCGGTCACATTTATGGATAGCCAAGATACACCGATTTTTGAACCACTTCCAGGCGAAACACGTTTGTGGGGAAATACGGATGTGATTGCATTATTTGATGCAGAAACCGATATGAATGAAATTGTGAGTCTGCTTAAACAAGCACATCATTTAGATGAAAACACCGCTTACAAAATTGAGCAAATCGAGGATAAAGATTGGGAACGTGAATGGATGGATAACTTCCACCCAATGCAATTTGGCAAACGTTTATGGATTTGCCCAAGCTGGCGTGAAGTGCCAGATCAAAATGCAGTTAATGTGATGCTTGATCCTGGTTTAGCTTTTGGGACAGGTACACACCCAACAACTGCACTTTGTTTAGAGTGGTTAGATGGTTTAGATTTAACAGGCAAAACAGTGATCGATTTTGGCTGTGGCTCCGGAATTCTTGCCATTGCTGCTCTTAAATTAGGGGCAAAAAATGCAATCGGTATTGATATCGATCCACAAGCGATTCTCGCCAGTCGTAATAATGCAGAACAAAATGGTGTGGCGGATCGTCTTCAACTTTTCTTATCAGATGATAAACCTGCAGATTTAAAAGCGGATATCGTTGTCGCGAATATTCTTGCGGGTCCATTAAAAGAACTTTACCCGATTATCTCCCAATTAGTGAAAGAGGGTGGCGATCTTGGATTATCGGGTATTTTAGAAACCCAAGCAGAATCGGTATGTGATGCTTATACGCAATCTTTTGATTTAGATCCTGTTGCGGTGAAAGAGGAATGGTGCCGTATTACAGGTAAATTAAAATCGGCTTAATTTCTTTTTGTCAATTAAAAAAAGTGCATTTTTTGAACAAATTTCACTTTGCAAAAAAAAGAAAAATGCGTAATATAGCACCCCTTGTCGGTTGCTATTGTGGCCTGACTTGCTGGAGATAGGACTTGTAATTGGGGATAACATAAAATGCGAATTGGTTCTTATGAATTAAAAAATCGTATTTTATTGGCACCCATGGCAGGTATCACGGATCAACCTTTTCGACGTTTATGTGCCCATTATGGCGCGGGATTAACGTTTTCAGAGATGATGTCCACCAACCCACAAGTTTGGCATACAGAGAAATCGAAACTTCGTTTAGCTCATAGTGAAGATCTAGGATTAAATGCGGTGCAAATTGCAGGTTCTGATCCTTTAGAAATGGCCCAAGCTGCAGCAATTAATGTAGCCTATGGTGCTGAAATTATCGACATCAATATGGGCTGTCCCGCAAAGAAAGTAAATCGAAAACTGGCGGGATCTGCACTGCTTCAATTTCCTGATTTAGTGGAAAAAATTTTAAAAGAAGTCGTGAATGCCGTTGATGTGCCTGTGACGTTAAAAATTCGCACAGGTTGGGATAAAGCAAATCGAAACTGTGTGCAAATCGGCAAAATTGCAGAACAATCTGGTATTCAGGCTTTAACCATTCATGGGCGGACGAAAGAATGCTTATTTGAAGGGGAAGCGGAATACGACAATATTCGAGCAGTGAAACAATCAATTTCAATTCCAGTCATTGCGAATGGTGATATTGATTCTGCCTCGAAAGCGAAAAAGGTACTTGAGTATACAGGTGCCGATGCAATAATGATCGGTCGTGCCGCACTAGGCAATCCATGGCTTTTTCAAGCCGTCGAGGCTTTAGTGGAACATGATACGATAATTCAAACACCAAGTTTGCGTGAAAAGTGCGGTCATATTTTGCGTCATATTCAGGAACTTCATCAGTTCTATGGTGAGCAAAAAGGCTATCGAATAGCCCGTAAACACGTGGCTTGGTATTTACAGGGAATTCAACCCGATTCCGTTTTTAGACAGACTTTTAACGCAATTAATGAACCGAAAGAGCAGTTAATTGTGCTGGAAGATTTTTTAAATTCAATTTTGGATAAAGAAAAATGTTAGAACAACAACGTAGTCCGTCTGAAGCGTTAACCGTTTCAGTTTTAAACTCTCAATCACAAGTAACAAACAAACCATTACGTGATTCAGTAAAACAAGCTTTACGCAATTACTTATCACAATTAGATGGTCAAGATGTGAATGATCTTTACGAATTAGTATTAGCGGAAGTTGAACACCCGATGTTAGATATGATTATGCAATACACCCGCGGTAACCAAACCCGTGCAGCGAACATGCTCGGCATTAACCGTGGTACATTGCGTAAGAAATTGAAAAAATACGGTATGGGCTAATTAAGATTAGCAAAAGAAAAGGCGAACATGATGTTCGCCTTTTTATTTATCTATTGAATGGTGAAGCTAATTGGTACACTGACTGAAGAGGTAAATCCAGCGGGTTTTGGACCAACAGGTCTTGCACTTCTCACCGCTTCCAGTGCTGCGTTGTCTAAGCTTTCATCTCCAGAGGAGTTCGTTACTCGTTCTCCTGACAAGGAACCATCTGCACCGACGCTAAAACTCACGCTCACAACACCTTGTTTACGCATCATCTTCGCACGAGCAGGATAGCGTTTGTGCCGTTCAATTTCACGTCGAATAGCTGCACGATAAGCATTTAGTTCATCCGTATTGGCGCCTGACCCACCTTGAATGCCATTTGTACCAGGTTGACCCGTAGTCGTCGCTTTAGAATTTGCCGTAGCCGTTGAATTAATATTCTTATCGCCAATCGGTAAATTCTTCGGCATTTCTACCGCTTTCTCTGCTTTTACCTCATTTTTAGGTTTTTCTTTTGGCTTCTCTTTCGGTCTTGGTTTCGGTTTTTCTATTGGTTTTTCTGGCTTTTTCTCAGGTTCTTTTTTCTTCTCAGGCTCTGGTTTCTTCGTTGGATCTGCGACAACTTCCTGTTTTTCAGGTTCCGGCTCTGCCTGTTGAGGTTCAGGTTCCGGCTCAGGAGCGGGTTCTTCCACTCTCATCCCTTGAATCATTTCCATTGATATTGTCGTGGATATTTCACCTGTAGCATTACTTGCAGCTTCACTTGGCTTATGCCAGTTCCAAAGCAATGCGCCTACAATGGCACCATGAATTAATAGAGAAATAAGCAAGCCTAATAGTGATCGTTTAGCTTGTTGGCTGTTCATTGTTTATGCCCTACTCCGACGCCTCCCACTGCTGGCGCATTTTTGCTCGAAGCGCCTTTATCTTTCATCGAAACAATCGCGACATTTTTAATTTCGTTTTTCGATAACATGTCAGTAATCGTCACAAAATCTTGGAAAGAGGCTTCTGCATCAATTTTTAATGTAACTTTCTGATCTTTATTCCAACCCGCGATCTCTTTTTCAAGCGCTTCTTGCGAGATAGGTTTGTCATTAAAATAAAGTTGTTTATCTGCCGTTACAGTCAATAATTTGGCTAATTCATCTGATTTGAATGCGACCGTTGAACTGGCTTTTGGCACATTAACTTGAATTTTTCCTTGAGAAATAAAGGATGCGGTGATCAACACTATCGCTAATAACACCAACATAATGTCGATGAAAGGAATAATGTTGATTTCATCAAATTTTTTCACAATTATTCCTTATCTTTTTGAGCGTTTAATACTTTCCATTTTAAGCGGTTAACTTCCACTTTACGACCTAAACCGTTATAGAAAATCATGGAAGGGATTGCTACTAAAATACCTAAAGCGGTTGCTTTTAGGGCAAGAGAGAGATGCATCATGATTGCACCTGCATCGACATCACCGCCAGCTTGACCAATTTGATAGAAGGTTAATAAAATACCAATGACTGTTCCTAATAGACCGACATAAGGAGCGTTTGCGCCAACGGTTGAAATGATCGTCATATTGCGATTTAAATCAATTTCAAGTGAATGGATATTGGAATATTTAGCGACATTGACACGGCTTAAAAAGATAAAACGCTCAATCACAGTAGCAAGCATGATTACGCTCATAAGAAGTAAAAGCCCGATAATAATGTAATCACTATATTGTTCTAAAAACTCAAAAAGTTTTGGCATCTGATAGTCCTTTTATATGTAATAAAGAATACAAAATGAATTGATAATGAATTTCAATTAGATTGGGATTTTATCAAATGGAAAAGAGAGCGTAAATATAAATTAGAGAAATGGCTATTTTTTTGACCGCACTTTGAGGTAAATCATAGAAAGTGCGGTTGTTTTGAGAGGGGATTTAAAGGGATTGCAGGTAATCTAAGACAACCTGATGATGTTCGCCTGTTTTGAATTTATCAAAAACGTGTTGAATTTTGCCTTGTTCATCAATGAGGAAGCTAATGCGGTGAATGCCGTCATAGGTGCGTCCCATAAATTTCTTTTCACCCCATACACCAAATTGCTCGGCAACCTGGTGATCTTCATCAGAAAGCAAGGTGAAATTGAGCGACTTTTTCTCAACAAATTGAGCCAGTTTTTTTGGCGCATCTGTGCTGATGCCTAAAATAACCACACCTAATTTTTCTAACTCACTTTTAGCATCACGTAAACCGCAGGCTTGAGTTGTACAGCCTGGTGTTAAGGCTTTGGGATAAAAATACACAAGTACTTTTTTACCTTTAAAGTCGCTAAGTGAAATCGGTTGATTATCTTGATTTAAAAGGGTGAATTGCGGTGCTAAGTCACCTGCTTGTAATGTTTTCATAAAAAATCCTTAAAAATGTAAAAAATGATTTGTAAATTTAGGTTATTTTAGCCATTATAACCAGGCATTTTCAAATGTTATGGTTAAAAAGTAGAATAGATGTAAATGGAGTGCTTATGACCACGCAAAATCCTTTATTTTCGGGCAGTATCGTTGCCTTAGTGACACCAATGGATAATCATGGACACATCGATTTTGAAACGCTAGAAAAACTTGTTGAGTTCCACATCAATTCTGGCACAGATGCGATTGTTTCTGTGGGAACAACGGGTGAATCAGCCACTTTAAGCATTGATGAAAATGTCCGAGTAATTGAGAAGACGGTTGAGTTCGCAAAAGGTCGTATTCCTATTGTTGCAGGGGCGGGAGCAAATGCAACGAGTGAAGCCATTGTGATGACAAAATTATTACGTGATAGCGGTGTTGCTGGTTGTTTATCTGTTGTTCCTTACTACAATAAACCAACTCAAGAAGGCATGTTCCAACATTTTAAAGCGATTGCAGAATGCACGGATTTACCACAACTTCTTTATAACGTACCAGGTCGTACCGGTAGTGATATGAAACCTGAAACCGTCGCACGTTTGTCTCAAATTGAGAATATTGTAGGGATTAAAGAAGCAACAGGCGATTTAACTCGCATTACAGCGATTAAAGAATTAGCCGGTAAAGATTTCATTGTATTAAGTGGAGATGATGCCACAGGGTTAGAAGCGATGAAATTAGGCGCAGAGGGTGTTATTTCTGTGACAAATAACCTTGCAGCAAAAGATATGGCTGCGATGTGTCGCTATGCTTTAGCGGGCGATTTTGCGAAAGCGGAAGAAATTAATGCACGTTTAATGCCTTTACATCAAGATTTATTTATTGAATCAAACCCAATTCCAGTTAAATGGGCTGCATATCGTTTAGGTTTAATTAAGACTCCACACTTACGTTTACCACTTACTGTGTTAAGCGAAAGCGCGCAAGTAAAAGTAGAAGAAGCATTAAAAATTGCTGGCTTAATTTAATGAATTAAAGGGTTGTTTTTACAGCCCTTTAAACTTTCGACTTTTTTATTTGTCAAAGAGCGGCCATTATTTTAATTATTTTTTATTGAAGGATTTAAGGAATGAAAAAAATCGTACTGAGTTTAGTCGCAGCAGCATTGTTATCGGCGTGTTCAAACAGCGTAGAAAAAATGCAGACGGCTAATGACACTTATCAAAATTCTGATCGTGAAATACCGAGCTTTTCTCCTTTAGCAAGCGGTGGTGTAACATTACCGCAAGCCGATCCGACTTATGAACTTCCTCAGCTTAATGCGAAAAAAGAACGCGTGGATATTCGTCCGCCTTCAACCCCATTAGCGATTATCAAAAATTCTTTGACACAATTTGATGGCGAACGCGCATTGATTGTTTATACGGATGCACAAGCAGAGCTTTATAATCTCAAACAAATTGAGCGTTTATTGAAAGAAGAAGGCACGAATTCAACTTTAAATGGTGCGGTATTAATTAGCGATTGGGCGCCAACAGGTCGTGCAGATGATAAAGCCAATACAGAGATCCGTTATAAAATTGAACAAGTTACGGCGCAAGATGCAAGTGCGTTAGCGGTTTCTGTAGAGCAAATGCGTCGTGATGGTGTGATTTACACACCAAACCAAGCAGATAAACAACGCTATGCATCGGATCGTTTAAATCGTTTTGTTGCTGCGCTTACTAACGCTTATAACAAGCAACAACAAGATTTAAATAATGCTTCTGCAGGACCTTTCCAATCAGGTTTAATTACTGATACGAACGGTAGAATGGCATTAGGTATGGATGCAAGCTTTGGTCAAGCATGGCAACGTTTAGGTTCGGTTTTACCGAAATTAGGCTTTAAAGCTACATCGGAATCTGCTGGCCGTGGCTATCGCGAGTTAAAATATAAACCATTAGATAAACAAGAGTGGTTACGTTTAGGTGTGAATCCGCCTAATTTAGAAAAAGGTGTTTATCAAATGCAAATTTCTGCAGTGGGTAAACAAAGTGCGGTCGTGATCACTGATGAAGATGGCAAGGCATTACCAAATGAAGCAGCTCAATCCTTGTATTCAGCATTAAGTGTATTACTTGCACAATAATATGAGTTGAGAAATAAAAAGTGCGGTTCAATTTGACCGCACTTTTTTATTGCTAGAGAAGTTATTCAGCTTTCACGCCTAAGTTACCCATTTTTACGCCGAGGTTACCGAGTGAAACAGGGTCCAAATAATCCCCTAAGAACTTGAATAACTCACTTAATTCTGTAAATGAGCGTTTGATTTTTACTTGATCTTCTACTTTACGCACAAATTCATAACGCACATTTTCGCCTTCAAAATAAGCCGTGAGCGTGAGATAAATGGTTTCAAAAAAGTGGCTTTGAGCCCCTTCTTCACCCGGATCGCTGATACGGACATTCCAAGTATTGTTAAATAAAACTTCTGTTTTGATTGACATATAGACTTCCTCTGTTTGTTATTTTTTATACTGAAATTGAAACGAAAAACCCGATGATAAAATTTCTGAAATCAAAAACTTTATCATCGGGCTTTTCAAACCAATTGCTCGCATATTTTGCTTTGCGTTGGTAACTGCCTTTACCTTTACGTTTTTTCTCAACGCGTTGGCGGAATAATTTGTCGTGTAATAGTGCCATCACGGCATTATCTTTCACAACACCTTTGGTGTGTTGATAAATGGGCTGATTTTCAACCGCACTTTTTGTTTTTTTCGTCATATTTACCTCTAATAAAAAATTGCCGTGAAGTGGTTCACGGCAAGTCATTATAGCGAAAATGAACAGAATTACAAAATGGCGAGTACGCTTTCAGGCGGTCGTCCAATTTTAGCTTTTTCACCTTTTACCACAATCGGGCGTTCTAATAGGGCTGAATTTTCACTGATGGCTTTTAATAAATCATCATTCGTTAATGCAGGATTAGCTAACCCTAATGATTGATAAAGCTCATCTTTGGTACGCATCATTTTTCTGATATCATCTAATCCTAATTTATTAGCCAGTTGCTGCAATGCTTCAACAGAGTAGTGTTGTTGTAAATAAAGTTCAATCGTCGGTTGAATGCCTTTTTCTTCTAATAAAGCTAAGGTTTCACGGCTTTTTGAGCAACGCGGATTATGATAAATCGTCACAGACATAACGTTTCCTTCTATTTTATGTTGAATGAGTGGATATAGGATTGATTCAAATTTTAACTTATAATGACAAAAAATACTTGTTTAGGAAGACTTTATGTTAGAAATGCTAAAAAATTGGTATAGCCGTCGCTTAAGCGATCCGCAGGCGATGGGGCTACTTGCCATTTTGTTGTTTGGCTTTATTGCGATTTATTTCTTTAGTGATTTAATCGCCCCCTTGCTGATTGCCATTGTATTAGCATATTTATTGGAAATGCCGATTAATTTTTTAACGAAAAAATTAAAATTTCCTCGAATGCTCGCTACGCTAGTCATTTTTGGTGGATTTATAACCTTGGCGTTATTAATTTTCTTCGGGCTTGTACCAACATTATGGAATCAAACGATTTCCTTATTAAGCGATTTGCCAGCCATGTTCAATAAGTTACATGAATGGTTGTTAGCCCTTCCTGAGCATTATCCTGAACTCATTGACTATACCATGATTGACACCTTTTTTAGTGCTGCTCGTGCGAAGATTTTGGGCTTTGGTGAATCAGCGGTGAAATTGTCGATTACTTCATTAATGAACCTGGTATCACTGGGTATTTATGCATTTTTAGTGCCATTAATGATGTTCTTTATGCTGAAAGATAAAACTGAGCTTCTTGCTGGCGTGAGTCGCTTTTTACCTAAAAATCGTCTTTTAGCCTCTAAAGTATGGAATGAAATGCAGCAACAAATTGCGAATTATATTCATGGTAAGCTGTTGGAAATTTTGATTGTTGGCGTGGTGACTTACATCATCTTTTTAAGCTTTGGTTTAAATTATCCGCTGTTGCTTTCTGTTGCCGTTGGGTTGTCTGTATTAGTGCCTTATATCGGGGCGGTATTAGTGACGATCCCTGTTGCGTTAGTGGCGATGTTCCAGTTTGGCATTTCCCCAACGTTTTGGTATTTAATTGTGGCCTTTGCGGTGAGTCAACTTTTAGATGGAAACTTGTTGGTACCGTATTTATTCTCTGAAGTCGTTAATTTACACCCTTTAGTAATCATTATTTCCGTGCTGATTTTTGGCGGATTATGGGGATTCTGGGGCGTATTCTTCGCGATTCCATTGGCAACGCTCATCAAAGCTGTGATAAATGCATTGCCAGATTAGACAGGATTAAAACGATAAAAAGAAAGCTGACGAAAGTCAGCTTTTTTGTTCTTTTAATTTTTGGATATCCAGAATTTCGACACAATCTGTTGTCCCTGCTTTAATACGCCATTTAATATTAAATTCGTACAGACTAATACCGTAAATGCGATCGGTTTCTTTGCCTTGTTGATAAGCGGGACGGGGATCTTGAGCGATCACTTCCGTAATAAATCTTGCTAAGTGCGGTCGGTTTTTGTGATATTTTTCCACCGCACTTTGGGCGATTTCTGTAAATTCTACGCTTAATTTTGCAGGTGGTTTTTCTTGTGCAAAACTTGATTTTGCCTCAGGTTCGCTATCAGCATAGGCAATATAAGGCTTAATATCAAAAATAGGTGTGCCATCGACAAGATCCACGGAACCCAGATGCAGAAAAACACGCCCATGAATACATTCCACTTGGCGTAATTCAACTTTGGATAAGCCTAGCGGATTAGGGCGATGCGTAGCACGTGATGCAAATACACCGACACGTTGATTGCCGCCTAAACGAGGGGGACGAACAGTGGATTGCCATTTTCCATGTGGCACTTTGTCGAATTGGAAAATAAGCCAAAGATGGCTAAATTGCTCTAAGCCTCGTACCGCCTCAGGTGAATTATACGGGGGGAGCAGTTCCACAATACCAATGCCATCCTGCACTAAATCTGGCTGTCTTGGTACCGAGAATTTTTCTTTGTAAGGCGTGTGAATCACCGCAATTGGGTGAAGAGTCAGTGTTAAATCATTCATAAAAAGGCAATTTCCGTGTAGAATACGCCCTTTATTGTAATCAAAAGTGCGGTCAAAAAAAATGACAAATCATAAATTGAAAATGTGGTGGGAAACCGCTCGCCCAAAAACCTTGCCTTTGGCATTAGCTTCTATTTTTACCGGTTCAGCATTGGCATATTGGGCGGATAGATACCGAAGAACGTATTGGGCCTTTGCGCGGTATTCAGCAAGGTGCAATTTCTGCGAATGAGCTTAAATGGGGCTTAATTTTAATGGCAGTGGGGGCATTTTTCTCAGGTGCATTCTTAATTGGTATCGCATATCAAAGTCTCACTGATTTATTGGCCTTTGCTGTCTTGGGTATTCTTGCCATTATAGCTGCCATTACTTATACCGTAGGTGCTAAACCTTATGGTTATTTAGGTTTAGGCGATTTGTCTGTTTTGCTCTTTTTTGGACTATTAGGTGTAGGTGGAACTTATTATCTACAAACTCACAGCATTGATAGCTTAATTACTTTACCTGCGCTGGGCTCTGGTTTATTAGCAACAGCCGTTTTAAATATCAATAATTTACGTGATATTGAGCAAGATGCGAAAGTCGGGAAAAATACCTTGGTGGTACGTATTGGTCCGAAGAAGGGACGTGTTTATCACTGTATTTTATTAAGCGTTGCCGCTTTATGTTATGTGTTATTTGCGGCATCAACAGCATTTAGCCCTTGGCATTTCTTATTTTTATTGGCATTTCCATTGTTATTAGCAGTGTTGCGTCCGATGTTGGCTCAGATGTCTATGATTTCTTTATTTATCAATATCTTGTTTAGTTTAGGCTTGCTTATCGGCTAAATCGGCTTATACTAGAGAAAAAATTTTAACGACAAGGGGTACATTATGTATATCGATACTTCAGAACTTTGTGATATTTATGCTGATCAAGTAGATGTGGTTGAGCCAATTTTTTCTAGCTTTGGTGGCGTCAGCAATTTCTACGGCAAAGTGACGACAGTAAAATGTTTTGAAAATAATGGATTAATTGCCGAGATCCTTGAAGAAAATGGTGAAGGCAGAGTGCTTGTCGTAGATGGCGGTGGCGCAGTACGTCGTGCTTTAATTGATGCTGAGCTTGCACAACTTGCGGCAGATAATGACTGGGCGGGTATTATTGTTTATGGTGCCGTGCGTCAAATTCAACAACTAGAAAATATTGATATTGGTATTCATGCGCTTGCTCCAATTCCAGTTGGCGCAGATGAAAATAACCATGGTGAAAGTGATCTTCCAGTGAATTTTGGTGGCGTGACGTTCTTCCCTGAAGACTACATTTATGCTGATTTAACAGGTATTATTCTTTCACAGGAAGCATTAGATTTAGAAGACTTCGAAGAAGAATAATTTTGAAATTATTGACCTTTTTAAAGTGCGGTTAGAAATAACCGCACTTTTTTTGTTAAAATTTTTTTGAACAAGATCACATTTTAAACATTTGTTGGTTGAAAGTTTGTAACATTCATTTAACATCGCAAATAGTTCATCTGTAATCAGTTTGGAGGGACTCATGAACGAAACAAACACAACTAAAAATTATAAAAGTGGGATTATCTTTCTGCTGGCGATAGCCTGTTTTTTTATTTTGCGATTCTTTGGTTAACTGAAGCATTACATGTAACGGTTACTGCACTCTTAGTGCCTTTACTTGCGATTGCACTTGATTTGGTCACAACCAAGCAAGCTTTAGTCGCCTTTGCCGATCCAACTATTTTCTTATTCTTTGGTGGATTTGCTTTAGCAACAGCATTGCATATGCAAAAGCTTGATAAAATGATTGCTAATAAAATCATGGCTATGGCCCGTGGTAATTTATTTGTAGCTATTATGTATCTTTTCTCAATTACCGCTTTCCTTTCTATGTGGATGAGTAATACGGCAACAGCAGCCATGATGTTGCCTCTAGCGATGGGGATCTTAAGCAAACTTGATAAAGAAAAAGAACATAATACTTATGTCTTCGTATTATTAGGGATTGCATATAGTGCGAGTATTGGTGGTATGGGTACATTAGTGGGTAGCCCACCAAATGCTATCGTTGCAAGTAACTTACATTTAACCTTCTCTGATTGGTTATGGTATGGCTTACCAATTATGCTCATTTTGATGCCGTTGATGATTGGTACACTTTTCATTGTCTTTAAACCAAAACTTAATTTACATTTTGAACAAAACTTTGAACATATTGAAATGAATGGCCAACGCGTTTTAACGCTTGTCATTTTTGGGGTTATTGCGCTTTGTTGGGTATTTAGTAGTTATATAAATCCAATCATTTCAGGTGTATTTGGTCTTGCTAAAAATATCGGTAGTTTTGATAGCGTCGTCGCATTACTTGCGGCTGTCATTATTTGTTCAACGGGTGTGGCAAATTGGAAACAAATCCAAGAAAGCACTGACTGGGGCGTATTGATGCTTTTCGGGGGCGGTTTAACCTTGAGTGCCGTGTTAAAAGATTCGGGCGCAAGTAAAGTGTTGGCTGACGGTATTGTATTCTTAGTTCAAGGACAACATTACTACCTCATCGGTTTATTGGTCGCAACCTTCATTATTTTCTTAACAGAATTTACTTCCAATACCGCAAGTGCAGCGTTATTAGTACCAATCTTTATTTCTATCGCGCAATCTCTCGGTATGCCGGAAATTGGTCTTGCGTTAATTATCGGTTTAGGTGCATCTTGTGCCTTCATGTTACCAGTGGCGACACCGCCAAATGCAATCGTATTTGGTACAGGGCAGGTTCGCCAAAGTGATATGGTGAAAGCTGGATTTATCTTAAATATCGTGTGTATACTCGTTATCGCGACAATAGGATATTATTTCTGGTTGAATTAATCATATAAATAAAAGGGCATGTTGGATATTCAACACGCCCTTTTATTATTTCAGTAAAGATTATTCATCTTTATTTGATTTATCCTCTTCTTCTACTTCAATCTCAACTTCATCTGCTTTGTCTGCTGCACCATTGATTGTTAAGCAAATTTCGCTAGAAATCAAATGCTCTAAGATTGTTGCTAGTTCATGTAATTTTTCTTTATCATCATCGAAATAATCTTCTTCTTTTAAGTTAGCAATGAAGGCTGAGAATACCGCTTTATCAAAGAACTCTGGTGCGTTAATACCGTGTAATACAGAAAGACGCTGTGCCACTAATTGGCTTTCTTTTTCTAATAAGCCACGAGCAATTCCAGGATCTCTACGTAAAATACTCACAGTGATGTAGTAACGTTGTAAGATTTCACGCATACCGGCAGACCAAAGTTGTAAAATACGAACTTTAGCGCGGTGGATAGATAATAAATTATCATTGGCTTGGATAACATCCTGACGCGCAAATTCATCAATAATGGCTTTAATTTGTGTATTTAATTCTTCTTCATTGAAATGAAGGAAGAGTTCGCCTTTTAAGAATGGATAAATTTTACGTACTGCATCCAATAATAAATCTTTTTGAATCGCTTCATAATGTAAAACGATACTCGCAACAAGTGAAGGTAACACAAATAAGTGTTGAATATTATTGCGGTAATACGTCATAAGAACAGCAGAATTACGTTCTAAACGAATAATTTCCCCAAAGTTATCTTTTTCAACTAACACACCCACACGATCTAAGCTTAATACGTGGTCAAGCATCGCTTTGGGTGTATCTGTTGGCAGTACCACATCAGTAGAATACGGTACATTCTTTAACATTTCTTGATAACTAGAGAGTTGTTCTAATAGTTGCTCATGAGAAAGTGCACGCTGACGAGAAGAGAGTAGAGCGGTCCCCACTAAATTCATAGCATTAACAGCCGCGGCTTTATTAATATTCACCATCACTTGATTCGAAACAGCCCCAACCGCATGGTTAAACCAGTGTGGTTTATCTTCATGATGTTGTTCTTTCCATTCTGGATAATGGTGATTGAGGTAATTTGAAAGCGTGATTGGCTCGCCGAAATTCACAAAGCCTTGACCTAAATTACGCAATTTTTTAATCACACGTAAAACTAAACCTGCATTTTCTTTTTCTTTCGCTGCTCCACGTAATTCTTTCGCGTAAGTGTCTACTTCTAACACGTGCTCATAACCAATATACACTGGCACTACAGAAATTGGACGCGTTTGGTTATGTTGAAGTGCTTGTAGTGTCATTGACATCATACCGGTTTTCGGTGCAAGCAAGCGGCCTGTACGAGAACGACCACCTTCAATAAAGTATTCGACGGAGTAACCGCGGTGGAATAATTCCCCTAAATACTCACGGAAAATTGCAGAGTAAAGGCGGTTACCTTTAAACGTACGGCGAATAAAGAATGCCCCCCAGCTACGGAATAAAGGACCCGCTGGCCAGAAGTTTAAGTTAATTCCTGCTGCAATGTGTGGTGGTACAAGACCTTGGTGATAGAGCACATAAGAAAGTAACAAATAGTCAATGTGACTACGGTGACAAGGCACATAAACAATCTCATGTCCTTCTAATGCTAATTTACGCACGCGGTCCGCATTTTGTACATCAATACCGGAATATAGCTTGTTCCATAACCAACGTAAGAAACGATCCGCCGCACGAAGACTTGAATGGCTTACATTAGCCGCAATTTCATGAAGAATTTTTTCGGCTTCAGCATAGGCTTTCTCACGGCTGATATTTTTTGATTTTGCCTCATCTTCAATCGCATTTTGAATTGCTTGAGAATTTAAGAGTTTATTAAACATCGCTTCGCGGTTTGGCAAACGAGGTCCAGTCGCGGAAATGCGTTGTTTAGCAAAGTGCATTTTAGCCACGCGAGCCAGTTTTTGTGCAATTTTTTCATCTGAACCGTGCTCATTTACCATGTAACGCAAAGAAAGTGCCTGAGAAAAACGCACAAAAGTATCACGTCCAAACCAAATTGCCGCAAAGGTTTTTTGAAGACCATTTAATAAGCGAAGATTAGGTAAGCTTGCTTTATCTTCTTTACCTGGTGAACGCCCCCAAAGCACAGAAACAGGGATCAGTTGTACATCTAAATCAGCAACATCACGGTGCAACTCTAAATATTTATTGAAGACTTTGACAGTTTCATCTTTTGCGCCTTTTGATTTAAAAAAGCGGCGACCTTCGTCTAAATAGACATAACGTGGTAATGCTACTCCATCAATCACATTCTTTTCAGCCGGATCAGGTAAACCGACGCTCAAACAGTTACGACGGAAAATCACGAAGTCAGTTTGAGAGGTATAAGGTAAAACGTAAAGAATGGGTTGATTGATATTGAGTTGAAGCTCTTCGATGGGTTGAGCGGGAATAGGATTATTTTTTACTAGAACCGAAAGCGGTAATTCTAATAATTTACGATAAGTACTTACGATGCCAGACATAATTAATATTCTCTTTTTGTTAGACATTTCTAGGTATTGTCTGGCATTTTAACACATTCGACCAGTCAAATTCTAAAAATTTACATTTGAGATTTATGATGAACACGCAAAAATATGAAAAAAATTGACCGCACTTTTATGACTAGAAAATAGTTGTTGCAATCGCCATCTTTCTGTATATACTAACAGTTATTCTGTATAAAGTAACAGGAGTGTATATGAGACCATTAACTGCCAGACAACAAGAAGTGCTGGAACTCTTAAAACGTCATTTAGAAACCACGGGTATGCCGCCTACTCGTGCAGAAATTTCTCGCGAATTAGGTTTTAAATCCCCTAATGCGGCAGAAGAACACTTAAAAGCGCTTGCTCGTAAAGGTGCAATTGAAATTGTTGCTGGAGCTTCTCGCGGTATTCGCATTATTGATGACAGTGCAAATGATGAGGAAGAAGAGGGCTTACCACTCATTGGTCGCGTGGCCGCAGGAGAACCGATTTTAGCGGAGCAACATATTGAAGGCACTTATCGTGTTGATGCTAATATGTTCAAACCACAAGCTGACTTTTTATTAAAAGTATATGGCCAATCTATGAAAGATATCGGCATTTTAGATGGCGATCTTCTTGCCGTTCACAGCACAAAAGATGTGCGTAATGGGCAAATTGTTGTTGCCCGAATTGAAGATGAAGTGACAGTAAAACGCTTAGAACGTAAAGGTTCAGTTATTTATCTGCATGCAGAAAATGAAGAGTTTCAGCCGATTGTCGTTAATCTTGAAGAACAACCTCATTTTGAAATTGAAGGGATTGCAGTAGGGATCATTCGCAATAACGCTTGGATGTAATGATGAAAGTGCGGTGAGAAAATTAAGTGTTTTTTGACCGCGCTTTGTCTATTATGGCTATTTGCCATTCGGCTTATTGCTCTCTATAATGCCAAAAAATTTTCAAATCAAGGAAGGAAACATGCAGTTTTCCAAAATGCATGGCCTAGGCAATGACTTTGTCGTTGTTGATGCTGTGACGCAAAATGCCTATTTTACCCCTGAAACCATTAAACGCTTAGCCGATCGTCATCGTGGTATTGGTTTTGATCAGCTTTTAATTGTTGAGCCACCTTATGATCCAGATTTAGATTTCCATTATCGTATTTTTAATGCCGATGGCAGTGAAGTGTCGCAATGTGGAAATGGGGCAAGATGTTTTGCGCGTTTTGTCACCTTAAAAGGGCTGACAAATAAGAAAGATATTGCAGTAAGCACACAAAAAGGAAAAATGGTTTTAACGGTAAAAGAAGATGGGCAAATTCGCGTCAATATGGGCGAGCCGATTTGGGAACCCAATAAAATTCCTTTTACTGCCAATAAATTTGAAAAAAATTATATTCTACGTACCGATGTTCAAACGGTGCTTTGTGGTGCAGTATCAATGGGTAATCCGCATTGTGTTGTTCAAGTGGACAATATTGAAACGGCTAATGTAGCAGAATTAGGTCCATTATTAGAGAATCACGAACGTTTTCCGGAAAGGGTAAACGCTGGATTTATGCAAGTCGTCAATCGTAACCACATTAAGTTGCGTGTATATGAACGTGGTGCAGGTGAAACGCAAGCTTGTGGCAGTGGGGCTTGTGCGGCAGCGGCTGTAGGGATTATGCAAGGTTTACTTGATAATAAAGTGCAAGTTGATCTACCAGGTGGTAGCTTACTTATTGAATGGGAAGGCGTAGGCTCACCGCTTTATATGACTGGCGATGCGACTCATATCTATGATGGCAACATTCACCTTTAATCTTTCTAATCTGAATAAAAAATGCGTGGAGGCTATCCACGCATTTTTTATTTATTGTTCAACTTCCACATCACGTTGATTTAATGGTTGCGTTGGGCGGTTGTTTTTCCCTTCCATTTCTTCTATTGCGGCAATTTGTGCTTTGCTTGCTTGAATTGGTGATTTAAAAATAGTCCAAGCCACGTTTTCACTACAAGGTGGAGTAGTGAGTGATCCATTTAAGCGGAAGCGTGCCATCTCTTTTGGCATTAGCGCTTTAATATCAATCTGTTGAGCCAATTTTTCTTTTTGTCCAACGGTGAGTTTTTTCTCAACGACTGGTGCTAATGCTGGATTAGCTTCACCTTCATTTACCATTACGGCAACAACCGCTAATGCTTTATCTTCACTTTGATGAACAAAATGAATCTCTAAAGGATAATGTTGGCGTTTAAAAGTATGTTCACTTGGTGTGTGAAAGTGAAATTGTTTTAAATAGAATGGTTTATTGTTGAGCGTAATAAATGGCGCATTTTCTTGTGCAACACTGACTTGCACGGTATGTCCATTGTTTTCTACTTGATACTCCGCAGGGAAGTAATTCATCTTAAGTGGTTTATTTGCCACTTTCATGCCGTTATCTGCTTCAAGATTAACAGGCGACTGAACTTTCCCTAGCTTACAGGTTTGATATTCGGTGAGCAAATCACCCCAATGTTCAGGGCTTTCTTTCCCATTATAAGACCAATGCGCTTTATGCGTTTGGGCAAATGATGCTGCGCTTAATGCGATAAGTAAGCTAGAAAGCAATAGACGAGTCTTCATAAGGCACCTCTCCTTTTTTGTGGTATATGCCTCATCGATTCTACTGATTCTGTATGATAGCTTTTTGATTTTGGTCAAGTTTTGTTTGAGTGTAAGCACTCATCGTACGAGTGGGGATAATACTAAAAAGCCGTCTATTCTGACCACGCTTTTTTAGCACTGACAGAGTCGTTCTCTCAGATCTTCTGCCGTTTTGCTGGTTTTAATTCGTTCAAAAACGATGTCTGCTTCAGGATATTCTTTATTGAGATAGCGTAGCCATTGTTTGATTCGGGCAACATGATAAAAACCGGAATCATGGAAATTTTCCATTTCCGCATATTTTTGCAAGATTTTTCGAATATCCACCCAAGGCATTTTTTCGCAATTTTGTTTGAGTACAAGGCTTAAGTTTGGGATATTTAATGCACCACGCCCGACCATTAGATCTTCGCAACCTGTCGCTTTCAAACATGCTTGACCATCTTCCCAACGCCAAATTTCACCATTAGCAATTACAGGGATCGTTAAGCGAGATCTCACTTCACCGATTTTTTCCCAATTGATGCGATCGGCACGATAGCCATCGGCCTTAGTTCGACCGTGAATAGTGATTTCAGTGGCGCCACCTTGTTGTACGGCATCGGCAATTTCAAGCGCTTGTGAAGTACAATCCCAACCTAATCTTACTTTCACACTGACAGGCAAGTGGCTGGGCACGGTTTGTCTTAAGGCTAGAGTCGCTTGATAAATTAATTCGGGTTGTTTGAGTAGAGCCGCACCTCCGTTACTGCCGTTAACGGTTTTAGAAGGACAGCCACAATTTAAATCAATACCATGTGATCCCAGCTCAATAGCACGATTAGCATTTTCAGCAAGACAGTTTGGATGTTGACCTAAAAGTTGGACACGAACAGGTGTTTTAGAAGGGGTAAAGCCCTGATTTTTGAGTTCAGGGCAAAGACGATAAAAGACTTTTTCGGGTAAGAGTTGGTCCACCACGCGAACAAATTCGGTGATGCAGAGATCGTATTCATTCACTTCGGTTAAAAGCTGGCGAACGAAAGGATCAAGCACTCCTTGCATGGGGGCGAGGATAACACGCACTATTTCCAGCCTTTCACTTTACAAATTAAATCGTAAGCAGCTTGGATTTGCTGCGCTTTTTCTTTAGCCATTTCCATCATTTCTGGCGGTAAGCCTTTCGCAACTAATTTATCTGGGTGATGTTCATTCATTAAACGACGATATGCACGTTTTAAGGCATTGCGATCATCGCTTTCACTCACGCCCAATACTTTATAAGCATCGCTTAATGTTGGACCTGAAGATTGTTGGTATCCGCCCTGTTGTTGGTATTGGTAGCCACCTTGCTGTTGATAACCGCCTTGTTGGTATTGGCGATAGAATCCACCTTGGGTAAATTGACGAGCCGCAATTTCCATTGCGAGCATTTGCTCAAACTGCATACGGGAAAGGCCAAGCTCTTCGGCCACCACATAAAGCACTTCTTTTTCTGAGTCATGTAATTGAGAATCAGCAAATGCGGCTTGCACTTGCACGTGTAAGAACATTCTCAGCAAGTCAGCACGTTGTCCACAGCCGATGCGGAATTCACGAATCACCTGGCGTAAAGGGAAATCGGCTTCTTTACCGCGACGAAAGGCCTCTTGAGCAAGTTTGCGATGACTCTCATCTAATTGCATCTGGTTCATCAACTGATTGGCCAGTTGAATATCTTCTTCTGTCACACGACCTTTGGATTTACTTAAATGTCCAAGTACCGCAAAAGTGGTTTGCATAAAGAGCGCTTGTCGGGTCGTTTTTTTCTTAAAAAAGCTAGAGTTAACCGAACCAAGCTCATAGAGTTTTTTATCTGCGATAGAGCCTAAAATAAGTCCAGCGATGGCGCCGAAAAAGCCCCCCCATTTAAAACCGAGAAAAACGCCGATAATCTTTCCAAAAAAATACATTCTCTTCCCCTAAAGTGCGGTC
>JAGZRA010000034.1:0-22966 GCA_018381885.1 Parahaemophilus parainfluenzae
TTAGTGAAATTAAGAAAATAAAAAAGAGCGGTCAATTTGACCGCTCTTTTTCTCACTGCCTTACGACATTCTACCATTCTCAATGCCAATCACCTGATCGCAAATCGCCATGGTAGATTGGCGATGACTCACGAGAATAATCAATTTTTCTGCTTTCACGTTCAACAACGATTTCAAAATCATCGCCTCGTTTAAGCTATCCAAATTACTGGTCGGCTCATCGAGTAAAATAATCGGTGCGTTGTGTAGGAATGCACGAGCAATACCAATACGCTGTTTTTCACCATCAGACAGGTTGCCGCCCAATTCTGTCATTTTTGTTTGATAACCTTCTGGCAAGCTTAAAATGAAATCATGAATTGACGCTTTCTTCGCAGCTTCCATAATTTCGTCTAGTGTTGCATCACGGCGCGCAAGACGGATATTTTCCTCGATGGTTTCGTTGAAAATATAGGTTTGCTGAGTGATGTACGCCATATTGTCACGCAAACTACGGGTGTTGATATTCGGTAAGATTTCGCCATTAATTTTAATGCTACCCGATTTAGGATCGTAAAAACGCATCAGCAGTTTTAACAAGGTACTTTTACCGCTACCACTTCTGCCATGAATCCCTAAGATTTCACCCTTTTTCACAGACAAGCTAACATCCGATAAAATTTGTTCTTCACCATAAGCAAAACTTACGTTCTCAACATCAATGCGAGAAACATCCTTCAAATCGACCGCACTTTCTACGTCTTTTAATTCGGGTTCTTCTGCTAGCAAGCTCAATACACGCTCACCCGAAGCCAAGGTTTGTAACAAGTTGCTTGAAAGGTTACTTAACGCAATAACCGGGCCATAGCTCGACATCAATAAAATCACACCGATTAAAAAGGCTGAGAAATCAATCTTATCTAGGCTAAACAAAATTAAGCCTGTGAATAACATAATGATGTTAAACGCTGATACCGCCACTTCAGTGTAAACGCGCACTTTCGCTTCTTGGTCTTTAATGCGTTCAAAAGCCGTATCGATTTTTTGGCTGCGTTGTTGAATTTCATCTAAACGTTGTTTCGCATAGCCAAAAAGTTGGATTTCTTTCATACCACGCACACTGTCGAGGAAGAAATCATTCATTTCGCCTACTAATTCACGATAGCGTCTACCATCTTCACGCGCCAATTTGGTGGTGATAATGGGTAAAATCACGCCCACCGTTAAATAAGCGGCTAATGCTACAACCACAAACCAACCTGAAAGATGCCCAAAAACCAACAATAAAATCGCAGAAGTAAAAAATGCGATCATAATTGGAGCAATGGTGTGCGCATAGAACACTTCGAGCAATTCGATATCATTAGTTACCAAGGACACTAATTGCCCCGCTTGTTTGTCTTGCAACTTCACAAAAGCTAAGCGGCGTAAAGAAGAAAACACTTTATCACGCAATAATGCCAATAATTTAAAAGCAATATAGTGCCCTGACATTTGTTCTAAATAACGCAACGCGCCACGAGCCACTGCTAACACGATAAGTGCGGTCAAAATTCCAGAAAAACTTAAATGGGTGTCAAAGTTTAATAAATTTACTAAACCCATCGCCCCAAGCACCATAATAAAAATGGCAGCAAGAAAACCGAGCGTTCCCATCGTGATAGTAAACGCCATGATATGCGCCAATGGAGTCACTAATTTCAACAAATGCCCCATCACAACAAAACCATTTTTACGCATTTGCCACCTCTCTAATTTGTTCTAAATCTTTTTGTTGTTGGAACATTTCAGCATACGCACCTTGTTTTGCCATGAGCTCTTTATGTGTGCCTTGCTCAATCAATTTGCCTTGTTCAAGCACGTTAATGCAGTCTGCATTCACGGCATTGGCCAATCGGTGGGAAATCATCACAATGGTTTTTTGTTGTTTAAATTGCTGAATGAACTGCAAAATAATTTCTTCGCTTTCCACATCAATATTACTGGTCGCTTCGTCAAAGATATAAAGCGCCGCATTGTGTAATAACGCGCGTGCTAAAGCTAAACGTTGAATTTGACCGCCAGATAAATTTGCGCCACGACTTAATAACGGCATATCTAATCCACCATTATCTCGAACGAATTGCGCCAGATTGACTTGTTCTAAACACGCATAAATTTGCTCATCTGTGGCATCAATTTTCGCCATCGTCATATTTTCACGCAGCGTACCTTTAAACACATAACTGCTATGGCTCACCAAAGAGACTTTTTCATAAAACGAATGACGCTCAATGGATTGAATTTCTTGACCATTGAACAAAATCTTACCTTGTTGCGCCTTATTAAAGCCCATTAGCAATGAAACCAAGGTAGATTTACCACAACCACTTTTACCTACAAATACCGTAAGCTGATTTGGTAAGATGCTTAAATCTAAGCCAACAATCGCAGGCTTCTCTTCGCTATAAGCAAAATGCAGATCTTGAATATCCACCTGAATGGCATTTTTCGCTGCAAAATCGACCGCTTGTGTTTGAGTTTCAACTGGCGTATCTAACAATGTAAAGATCTTATCTGATGCCGCTTTACCATTCATCGCCACATGGAAGAAAGAGCCCAATAACCGAAGCGGAATGAAGAATTCAGAAGAAAGCAGAATAAATAAAATGACACCTAATACGGTTAATTGATCCGCTTGGAATTGCAACAAAGCCGTTAAAATCCCAATTGCTGCACCACCATAAGCAAGTAAATCCATGAGTGATACCGAGTTAAGCTGCATGGTGAGCACTTTCATGGTAATTTTGCGGAAATGTTCCGCTTCTTCATCCATTGCTTTCGCTTTATAAGCATCATCTTGATAGATTTTCAGCGTGATTAAACCTTGTAGGTTATCTAAGAAACTGCTGCCTAATCCTACATAAATGGCCCAATATTTTGCCAAGAGTTTTTTCGCAATTTTATTCACTGCAATGATCGACATCGGAATAAGCGGCACGCAAATCAACAAAATTACGGCTGTTTTAAAGCTGAAAAAGATCAGAAAAGCGAAGAGTGTGAGCGGGGCAAGCAAGCTATAAAAAAGCTGAGGTAAATAACGCCCGAAATAGATCTCAAGTTGTTCTACGCCTTCTGAAGCCACTTGAATGATATTTGACGTAGATTGTTGATTCACTTGGTTAAGCGGCATGGAAGCCAATTTGCGATAGATGAGGCTACGCAGCTCATGTTTCACTTTCGTACTCGCAAAATAAGAGGCCTGCACCGATTTTTTACCCGCAAAGGCACGCAAAGCCAAAGCAGCAATTAAAACGATGCCCAAAATGACCGCACTTATCGGGCTCAATTCGTTAAAATAAGCTGCCTGTAAAATATAAGAAAACACGACGGCACTAATAATCCCGCCAATTAACGCTACCCAATTCCATAACACCGTGATGCCAATCCATTTTTTACTGTCGGCCACCGTGTTAATTAGGCGTTTATCTATCATCATAATGATTGCTCCTAAAACAAAAAAGAAGTACGCACATTACTATGCGTACTTTGCTATAAACAATTTAATAATTAAAAACGAATTTCAACAGATGCTGCAAAGTTGCGACCAGGCGCATAGAAGCGTTCAAGACCTAATCCATTTCTATCAATATTATTTGTTGTACTATGTGCATTAATACCACGCAAAGCATCCCAAGTATGATATTTTTTATCAAAAAGGTTATATACCCCAGCTCTTAATGTTATATCTTCAGTCACTTTATAGAATCCAAATAAATCAACTAAATAAACAGATTTATTAAGATATTTATAGTTTTCAACAGATTGATATAACTCTTCTTTTGAACAATAGTCACCTAACCAAGGATCATTGGTCCATGATAAACAACGTGTTTTAATTTCAAATGTTTTCGCATCTTTTGCTTTTTTACCACCTAAGTAGGTTAAGCGACTAAAAATACCCCATTTACCATTTGGTTCTTCATAATCAAGCCCCAAAACTGCTTTTAGCGGTTGAACTGAAAGCATGCTGGTTGAATTAGATAATTTGCCTTTGCTATAACCTAAAGCACCATATAGTTTTAATCCTTTAGGAGCAAGAAGGACAGTATCTAAATTAAGGCTTCCTTTTACCTCGATACCACTTACCCTTGCATTATCGACATTAACCATTTGTTGCATTGGAGTTTGGTAAGTCCGTCCATATTGAGTTTGTTCAATGATACTTTCTTGTTCAAACAAAAAATTCCGATAGCGAGTTTGATATAGGTTAATATCAAGCATCCCTTTTTCATTTTGAGCTTTAGCAAAAAGCGTATGGTTGATGCTTCGTTCTGATTTTAATCCTGGATTAGATTTCCATGTACCATAAGCATTAGTAAAGCTGAAATATAATTCAGTGGCAGTAGGAATCCGGTAACCAGTACTTAGTTGATAACCAAATTTCCACGTATCTGTTGGTTGTATACCTAACCCAAGAAAACTGCTCCAATTTGAGAAACTACTTTGAGAAGGTTCACCTTAAGCTAAACAAGCCTTACTACAAGCTGCATTTAAAGCTTTAGGAGAAAGTTTAGCATAATCATAACGAAGACCAATATTTGCAGAGAGTGTTGGTTTCCAACCGCTTTCAAAATGAGGATTCCATGTGATTTGATCTTTTAAAGACGCACCATACATTCTCGTTTTTACAGGTCTTTGGATGGTGTACCATTCATCTAACCCATACTCATTAGTGTCATGATTAATATTTTTAAACTCACGTTCACTTACATAAGTTTTAAAAGAGAAAACATGATCCCCACCCCATTTAAACGGCATACTTTCTAATTCAGCAGAGATTCGTTTAAATTCGGTTTTCATGCGGCGATCAAAAACTTCACCTAATCTTTTCTCATTTGTTAGCCAATCACGTAATCCTTTATAGTTGACTGCTGCCAAATCTGTTTTTTGATAATCAAAATCCAACTTACCAAATGCTAAGTAATTAGACTCTGGCGTATAAAGATAGTATGCGTTGATATTGATACGTTTATTTTGGTCATCCGCTTCACGCCAAGCACTTCCAAAAGAAGTATAGCTACGTTCATCTACATATCGGCTACCTTTTTGACCATTAACACCGATACCAACCTTATGGTGAGGCGTAATTTGATAACCAACCTTAGCTAGATAACTATGAAAACGGTGAGTAGCAGGATCTGGATGTTGGCTTTTCGAGTAGTTAAACTCAGGACCCTCTCCCTTACTTTTCATTTGGTGACCTGTACGTTGTGAATACATAAAAATAGCATCCACTTTATCGCCAACATATCCAAAACCTAATGTTCTAACCCATTCACTATTCTTACTACCATATCCACCACGCAATAAAGCTCCAAATTTATTATTAGATTTAACGATATCCTGCGCATCTAAAGTATGGTAATTAACACCTCCACCTAAAGCACCACTACCAGAATTAAAGGCATCTGATCCTCGAACGATATCAATATCTCTAACCAACTCTGAATCAATACTCAAGCGCGAAGAGTTAAAGTTCCCATAACGCGAATATAAGGTATTTTCTTCACTATCAGGTAAATTTACCCCATCTACACTGATACCAACACGGTTTCCTTCCACACCACGGATAGAGAAACCTTTTAAAAATCGGCCATTATCACTAATACCAACATCAGTTGTATAGCGTACTAAATCTCGATTATCTCGAATGAGTTCTTTTTGAATAGCTGCAGCACTTTTATGTTCAACTGCTGCTTGTGTTTGACGCTCAGCATTCAATTCACCTTCAACATTAATCGTCTCTAATTGTTCTTCTGCAAAAGAAGATGGAGAAATGGATACCGTAGCAATAGGTAAAATTCCATAGGCTACTGCCAAAAATTTATTCTTTTTCATATTGTTATCCTTAAATAGCAAAATTGGCAGAATTATAGAAAAGAATAAAATAAAAAAACAGATAGAATTGAGAATTATTTTTATTTTTGTGATCTAACTCAAAAAAAATACCGCACTTGGTTTCCCTAAGTGCGGTCATTTTTAGTGATATTTTTGAGTGTTAGACTAAACGTCTAGATTTGCTCTCAACGCATTCATTTCGATGAATTCACGACGAGGCTCAACTTCATCACCCATTAATGTAGTGAAGAGTTGGTCTGCTGCAACAGCATCTTTAATTGATACTTTTAACATACGACGAACATTTGGATCCATGGTGGTTTCCCAAAGTTGCTCAGCGTTCATTTCACCTAACCCTTTATAACGTTGGATTTCTAGGCCTCGGCGAGATTCTTTCATCAACCATTCAACAGCTTGTTCAAATGACTGAACAGGTTGCGTTTTTTCACCACGAGTGACGTAAGCGCCCTCTTCTAGCAAGCCATTCACTTGCTGACCGAAGGCGGTAATCTTCGCAAACTCATTGCCCGTTACAAAATCAAAGTTGATGAAGTAATCAGTATCAATACCGTGTTTACGAACGGTAATGACTGCCTCATATACTTGGCGTTCGCTGTTAAATTGCGTTCTTGCTGAATATAAATGTGCTTCTGTTTCTTTTTCAGTTAAGTAGGCAACAAAAGCATTCGCCCAATTTTCGACCGCACTTTCATTACGCATTAAATCAACGGTTAATTGTGGTTGGTAAACTAAACCTTGTAATAATGGCTCTGGATAGTAACGACTTAAACGAGTAATTAATTTCTGAACATTGTTATATTCACTCACTAATTTCTCGAACACTAAATCATTCATTGCTGGTGCATTAGCACTGATGTGCAACGCTGCGCCATCAAGTGCAAGCATTAATTCATATTGCACCATTTCGTCGTTATCTTTGATGTAACGCTCTTGCTTACCTTTTTTCACTTTATAAAGTGGCGGCTGAGCAATATACACATAACCACGCTCAATTAATTCCGGCATTTGACGATAGAAGAAGGTCAACAATAACGTACGAATGTGTGAACCATCCACGTCCGCATCGGTCATGATAATGATGTGATGATAACGTAATTTATCCGGATTATATTCATCGCGACCAATACCACAGCCAAGCGCTGTAATTAATGTACCCACTTCTTGAGAAGAAAGCATTTTGTCAAAACGTGCTTTTTCAACGTTAAGAATTTTACCTTTTAATGGCAGAATCGCTTGGGTTTTACGATCACGACCTGATTTTGCCGAACCACCCGCAGAATCCCCCTCCACGAGGTAAAGTTCTGAAAGTGCTGGATCTTTTTCTTGGCAGTCCGCTAATTTACCCGGAAGGCCTGCAATATCCAATGCGCCTTTACGACGGGTCATTTCGCGGGCTTTACGTGCTGCTTCACGCGCGCGTGCGGCTGTAATAATTTGATTTACAATGATCTTCGCATCGGCTGGATTTTCTAATAGATATTCCTGCATACGCTCATTCATTGCAGATTCAACCGCACTTTTCACTTCAGAAGACACTAATTTGTCTTTTGTTTGTGAAGAGAATTTAGGATCGGGCACTTTCACCGAAATAATTGCCACCAAACCTTCACGTGCGTCGTCACCTGATGTGCTCACTTTCTCTTTTTTCAGTAACCCTTCGCTTTCCATATAGTTATTTAAGCTACGCGTTAATGCACCACGGAAACCGGCTAAGTGAGTACCACCATCACGTTGTGGAATGTTATTGGTAAAGCAATAAACGTTTTCGTTTACACCATCATTCCATTGCAATGCGACTTCCACACCAATACCATCTTTTTCAGCTGAAAAATAGAACGGTTTTGGGTGAATTGGATTTTTATTTTTATTTAAATACTCAACGAATGCTTGAATACCACCTTCATAATGGAAGTGATCTTCTGTGCCATCACGTTTGTCGATTAAACGAATTGATACGCCAGAGTTTAAGAATGAAAGCTCACGTAGGCGTTTTGCTAAAATCTTGTAATCAAAAGTTGTAATTGCAAAGATTTCTGGACTTGGCCAGAAACGCACCGTTGTACCCGTCGCTTGAGTTTCACCGATAATAGTTAAAGGCCCTTGAGGCTCACCCAAGTGATAGAATTGCTCGTACACATGACCTTGGCGACGAATGGTTAATTGCAATTTATCAGAAAGCGCATTTACTACCGAAACACCTACGCCGTGTAAACCACCTGATACTTTATAAGAGTTATCATCGAATTTACCGCCCGCATGAAGCACGGTCATAATAACTTCTGCCGCAGAAACCCCTTCCTCTGGGTGGATATCTACTGGAATACCACGGCCGTCATCTTGCACGGAAACAGAGTTGTCATCATGAATAGTGACGATAATATCGGAACAATAGCCGGCAAGTGCTTCATCGATCGCGTTATCCACTACCTCAAACACCATATGGTGTAGGCCTGTTCCATCATCGGTATCCCCAATATACATGCCCGGACGTTTCCGAGTGTTTCTGACATAGTTTTTCTCTATTTTGTAATGAAAATTGTGCGGAATTATAGCAAAAAACTGACTATTTTGCGAAATAAAAGTGCGGTCAAAATTTTCGGTGTTAAAAACCCAATAAACAAGTACATAGCATATAAAACAAAAAGACGAGTTTTTATCTAAACTCGTCTTTTATTACATTAACGTTTATTTCCAAATATGGTTATTTAACCCGAGTTCTTTCACCATATCTGTAAAGCCTTTGATACTCGAAATATAATCACGAATCGTATTGTCTTCTAACAATGACTTTTCAAAGGACGGTTCAAAACTATTCTTTCCTAAATTAAGTGCAATAATCACTTCTCGGTTACGAAGTACCATCGAAATAGGGCAATTAAATTTCTCTTTCAGTCCACAAAAACGTTCCATTAACTTAGGCGATAAAGCATATCTGGCTAAGATTTGATCTTCCGTAAATACATCAAAATAGCGATTAAAAGACGGATTATCCATCAAGGCAATTTCACCTTCTTTTCTTAAACCTGCTTCTTTCTTATCACAAACATAAACCCAATGAGCCAGCTCTTTAGGGAAAGTGGCTTTAAATAAAATGCCTTGGAAATTCTGAGCACCTAATGCCTTAACGGATTTCTCTTTCAACGACATGTTAAATGCTGAAAAATCACAAATTTCAACTTCAGTTTGGTTAAACTCACCAAAGATTAAATCCTCACTACGGAAGGTCGCGGGACCACTATCATAAACGGAGAGAAAATCACCAATATTCAGTCCTCTATCTGCGTTAAACTGGAAACCAAATTCCTGGACAATTGTATTAATCACTCGAGTTTTAAATTCTGCGATAAAACGCTTATATTTAAAAAATAAATGACGAAAAGAATAAATGAGCACACCAAGGATTAAAGCTGTACTTAATAGATACCCATTCCCTATCGTTCCGATGAGGAAAAATAACCCAACGCATAGCATAATAATCCATTTATTGATGAGCGATTTTATGGCTAAACGTTCCTCATCTAACTTTTCTAATCCCAGAAAACGAATCCCTTCAATTTCTTTTGGTGTATTCATGGTTTTTCCACTTATTGTTTAAATAAATTACCCACATTAGGCACTTCAGCTTCATTCTGAGGAATATCGAAAAATGTTCCCTTCTGGAAATTAAACAAGTTTGCAATTAAATTTGACGGGAACATTTCCACCGCATTGTTATACTCTTCAACTGCTGAATTATAAGTACGTCTTGCTGCAGAAATTTGCTCTTCCACATCACTAAGTGTGGTCTGAATTTGCAAAAGATTTTGATTGGCTTTGAGATCCGGATAATTTTCTAGACGAACCTGTAAATGACGCAATAAACCCGAAATCTCATTATTGAGTTGGAATTTCTCACTTGTAGAATGGGCTGATTTAGCACTTTCACGTAACGTCACAATACGCTCAAGCAGGCTACGCTCATGCGACATATATTCCTTGGCGGTGGTGACAAGGTTTGGCAATAAATCATAACGACGTTTCAACTGAACATCCACACTGGCCTCAACACTACTCACCTGATTACGTTTTCTAATCAGTTTGTTATACATTGAAATAGTGAAAGCTAAACCTAGAAGGACAATACCTACAACTATATTCATCATTATTTCTCCATAGAAATTTTTCCCTATTCAGTATAGGGAAAAGCACAATAAAATCTATTCGCTTAGACAATATTTTGTTGATAAAAATCAATAAAACCAAGAATTTAGTTTTATCTACTTCCCCCATTCATATTAGCCAGAAGTGCGGTCAATATTCACGAAGTTTTCCTGAGCCCAAATTCTTACTTTATTATTATGATTTAGTGTACAAAAAATGGACTCCAAGTGAATCTGGCGTCAATAAATAACAATCATTCTCAATAATCAAGTAAAAACAATCACTTACCCACTTATTTTGTAAGGAAAATAAGAGTATTTTTGATTACGATCAAATAAATTTCCCGCGTCAGGGCATATCATAGCTAGATTAACCATACAAGTAACGTGCCAATTGGAGTGATTATATGCAACGAAGTGATGGATTATTTTCTGCTTTAGCAGAAGTTTCCCGTCGGGATTTTATGAAGTTATGTACCGCGCTTGCGGCGACTATGGGGTTAAGTTCAAAAGCGGGGGCAGAAATGACCGCGGCTTTAACCGAACCTAAACGTCCACCAGTATTATGGATTGGTGCGCAAGAATGTACGGGTTGTACTGAATCCTTGCTACGCGCCACCCACCCAACAGTAGAAAACTTGGTATTGGAAATGATTTCCTTAGAATACCACGAAACTCTTTCTGCAGCCTTCGGGGAACAAGCTGAAGATAACAAACACAATGCAATTAAACAGTATTATGGAAAATATGTTTTAGTCGTAGATGGATCTATTCCGGTGAAAGACGGCGGCGTCTATTGTATGGTAGCAGGTAAACCGATTGTAGAACACATCCAAGAGGCCGCTAAAGGGGCTGCGGCGATTATTGCGATCGGTTCTTGTGCGGCATGGGGTGGCGTACCTTCCAGCGGTGGCAACCCAACTGGTGCAAGCAGCCTATCTGAAGTATTACCAAAAGGTACACCTGTGATTAATATTCCAGGTTGTCCACCAAATCCACACAACTTCCTGGCAACTGTCGCTTATATTCTTACTTATAAGAAACTGCCAGCAATGGACAAATTAAATCGTCCATTATTCGCTTACGATCGCTTAATTCACGAAAACTGCTATCGTCGCCCGCACTTTGATGCAGGTCGCTTCGCTAAAGAATACGGCGATTATGGTCACCGAAATGGTTGGTGTTTGTATCATCTTGGTTGTAAAGGGCCAGAAACTTACGGCAACTGCTCTACTTTAGAATTCTGTGATGTCGGCGGTAATAACTGGCCAGTCGGTATCGGACACCCTTGCTATGGTTGTAACGAAAAAGGTGTCGGCTTTACTAAAGGTATCTTCCAATTAGCGGGCGTAGAAAACCCAACACCACGCGTTGAAAAACCTGATGTGAACAATACCGAAGGTTCAGGTGCAACTATGACCGCTATTGGTTTATTAGGTGGTGCAGCAGCAATCCTAGCCGGCGTGAGTGTTGTGACCTTACGCGAATTAAGCGCTCAACATAAAGCTCGTTCTGAAGCTAAAGCTGCAGAGAAAGAAGAACATGCAGGTAAATAATAATGGATAGACGAAAATTTCTAAAAGCGGGTATGCTTGGCGGAATCGCATCTACTTTGCCTGTGTCAAATGTGCAGGCATCGGAAGCGGTTGAGCCTATTCCCGGCGCACTAGGAATGCTTTACGACTCTACCCTTTGTGTAGGTTGTCAAGCATGCGTGGCTGAATGTCAAAACGTGAACCACACACCCGTGAATCCAAAAGGTGATCAAACTTGGTCAAATAACGATAAGCTCACGCCATTTACTCGTAACGTGATTCAAGTATGGAGTGATGGCGATGGCACAAATAAAGATAAAACCGAAAACGGCTATGCTTATGTGAAAAAACAATGTATGCATTGCGTTGACCCTAACTGCGTTGCCGTTTGCCCTGTTCAAGCACTCACCAAAGATCCAAAAACGGGTATCGTGAAATATGATCCCGATATTTGTACTGGTTGTCGTTATTGTATGGTAGGTTGTCCATTTGATGTACCAAAATACGATTACGACAATCCATTCGGTGAAATCAGCAAATGTGAACTCTGTAACCAAAAAGGCGTTGAACGCTTAGATAAAGGTGAATTACCTGGTTGCTGTCATGTCTGTCCGACTGGTGCCATTATTTTTGGTACACGTGAAGAATTATTGGCGGAAGCGAAACGTCGTTTAAGCTTATTACGTGGCACCGAATATGATTACCCACGTCAAAGTGTCAATAGCACAGATAAATATCGTGCTACCGTGCCAGCATATCAATATCATATCTACGGTGAAAAAGAAGGTGGTGGTACACAGGTACTTGCCTTAAGTGGTGTGCCTTTTACTAACCTTGGTTTACCAGACTTAGATGAAGTCGCAACAGGTTCTCGTGCGGCGCATTTACAACACTTCTTATATCGCGGTTTAGCCTTGCCATTAGTCGCACTGGCTGGTTTAACCTTTATGACTTACAAAAATATGCATGGCGATAAAATCGCTGAGCGTATTGCAGCACAAAAAGAAGCCATGCGTCAGGCACGCAAGGAAATCGAAGAAGCGGAGGATGAGCATCATGAGTAATCCACGTCCGGTAGGCGGTCGCCTTGTTTCTGCCGCAATTCTCTTTTTTGCACCACTTGCTGTGCTTTGCGTTTTATTAATTTTAAAACGTTTGGTTTTCGGTATTGGTTCTGTGACCGCACTTAATGGCGGTTATCCTTGGGGTTTATGGATTGCCTTTGACTTACTTGTCGGTACAGGATTTGCCTGTGGCGGTTGGGCACTCGCTTGGACCGTGTATATTTTCAATAAAGGGAAATATCACGCTCTTGTTCGCCCAGCATTGCTTGCAAGTTTATTCGGCTATTCCCTTGGTGGTTTATCTATCACCATTGATATGGGACGTTATTGGCATTTACCGTATTTCTACATTCCAGGCCAGTTCAACACGAATTCCGTTCTATTTGAAACGGCATTTTGTATGACGGTGTATATCATCGTAGTGACCCTAGAATTTGCCCCTGTATGGCTTGGTTTCTTCGGCTTGAAAAAATGGTTTAATAAACTGAATAAAATCATGTTTTTCATTATTGCCTTGGGTGCCTTATTACCAATGATGCACCAATCTTCAATGGGTTCCTTGATGATTGTAGCTGGTCACAAAGTCCATCCGGTATGGCAAAGCTATGAAGCGCTACCAATTCTCTCCTTGCTGACAGCTTTCATTATGGGCTTCTCTATTGTAATTTTTGAGGGTTCTTTAGTTAAAGCAGGTCTTGCAGGAAAAACACCAGATGAACGTCATTTATTTACTCAATTGGCACGCGTTACCGCAGGATTAATTTTCTGTTTCTTAGCGGTGCGTTTTGGTGAGTTGATTTATCACGACAAACTGCAAATGGTTGTAGGTTTCGATAAATTAACTAAATTTGAAGCATGGATGTTCTGGATGGAAGTCTGGTTGATGGTATTACCATTACTAACCCTCTTCCTTGGGGAGAAAAAATCAGATTCCCGTTGGTTATTTATTTCGGCATTAAGCATGTTACTCGGTGCAGCATTATGGCGTATGAACTATTCGCTTATCATGTATAATCCGGGCAACGGCTATCAATATTTCCCATCTGCGGAAGAATTGCTTATTTCAATCGGTTTCGTTTCTATTGAAGTATGTGCCTATATTTTAATCATTCGTTTATTCCCTGTATTACCGGTATTTAAAGAAAAACATACCGAAGACTCAGAAAAAATTATTGCCGAAAAAGCGGCATTCAGCAAAAAAGTTAGCGGAGCAGAATAATGTCAGAAAAAAAACGTATCTCAATTGACCCAATTACCCGTATTGAGGGTCATTTACGTATTGATTGCGAAATTGAAAACGGCGTTGTCACCAATGCTTGGTCCTCTGGTACCATGTGGCGCGGTATGGAAAATATCGTAAAAGGTGCCGACCCACGTGATGCATGGATGATTATGCAACGTATTTGTGGCGTATGTACCACTGTACACGCAATTATCAGCGTACGTGCTGTAGAAGATGCTATCGGCGCTAAAGTACCCGTCAATGCACAGTATATTCGTAACATGATTCTTGCTGCCCACAGCATTCACGACCATATCGTGCATTTCTATCAACTCTCCGCGATGGACTGGGTGGATATCACCGCTGCACTAAAAGCTGATCCTGAAAAAGCGGCAGATATGCTAAAAGGTGTCTCTACATGGTCATTAAACAGTGCTAACGAATTCCGCAACGTACAGAAAAAAATCCAAGCATTAGTGGATAGCGGACAACTTGGTATTTTCGCTAACGGTTACTTCGGTCATGCAGCAATGAAACTTCCACCAGAAGTCAACCTCATCGCAGTCGCGCACTATTTGCAAGCCCTTGAATGTCAGCGTGATGCAAACCGTGTAGTAGCATTACTCGGTAGTAAAACACCACATATTCAAAACTTGGCGATTGGTGGCGTAGCAAACCCAATTAACTTAGATTCCCAAGCAGTACTAAACCAAGAACGTCTCATGTTCGTGAAAGCTTGTATCGACCGCTTAACTGACTTCATCAACCAAGTGTATAAAGTAGATGCGGCAGTATTTGCGGCTTACTATCCTGAATGGTTAAGTCTTGGTAAAACATCAGGCAACTACTTATCTGTACCTGAATACCCAATTGATGCAGATAACTCTAAATTCATGTTGAAAGGTGGTTATATCGAAAACGGCGATTTATCAACTTTCCGTGCAATCGACCAACAAAAAGATGAGTTCGTTGTAAAAGGCATTAAAGAAAGTGGTAAACACGCTTGGTACGAAGATGATGAGCCATTAGAACCTTGGGCTGGCTTAACTCGTCCGAAATATACCGGCTGGCAAGATGATGGTAAATACTCTTGGGTAAAAGCACCAACCTTCTACGGTAAAGTTGTCGAAGTAGGTCCTCTTGCCTATTTAATGTGTGGTTTGGCTGCGAATGACACGCCAACTGTCAACCACTTCAATGAATTAAAAGGCATTTATGAAAAATTGACTGGTAACACGTTAACTACCGATCAATTACATTCTACCCTTGGACGTATTATCGGTCGTACCGTGCATTGCTGTGCGATCAACGACATTTTAAGCGCTCAATGGCAAATGCTCATTGATAATATCGCTAAAGGTGATATGACGGCGTATATCAAAACAGATATTCCAGCAAGCGGTGAATTCCGTGGTGTTGGTTTCGGTGAAGTACCACGTGGTATGCTTTCTCACTGGGTTGTCATCAAAGACGGTCGCATTGAAAACTACCAAGCAGTTGTACCATCTACATGGAATGCTGGTCCGCGTAATGAACAAGACCAAATGGGCCCTTATGAGCTTTCTATTATTGGTACACCGGTGGCAGATCCAACTAAACCGTTAGAAGTGGTCAGAACCATTCACTCTTTCGACCCTTGTATGTCCTGTGCCGTGCATGTCGTTAATACCGAAAACGGCGAAGTGACTGAAGTGAAGGTGTTGTAATGAAGCCGTTAATTCTTGGCGTCGGCAATATTTTGTTAAGCGATGAAGGTGTCGGTGTGCGCGTGGTGCAGGAGCTTGAAAAACGCCCTGAAATTCAACCGCACTTTGACGTCATCGATGGTGGTACTTGTGGCATGGAATTACTGGATGCGATGGCAAACCGCGAGCATTTGATTATTGTCGATGCCGTGCTTGCTAACAAACAGCCAGGTGAGATTGTCGTGTTACATGACGAGCAAGTGCCCACCTTTTTCTCTCGCAAAATTTCGCCACACCAACTCGGCATTTGTGATGTACTTTCTGCAATGAAATTAACGGACGAATTCCCCAAACACCTTTGTCTCATTGGCATCCAACCAGAATCGCTAGAGTCTGGAATTGGTTTAACGGAAACGATAAAAAACGTATTGCCAAAGGTTTTTGAAACGTTAAATCAAGTGATTGCTGAATATGGTTTGAATCTAGATTCCCCTCTTTAGAAAAGAGGGGAACTTTCTTTAAGATTTCACCTGCTATGCTTTAATCTTATTAATATTGAAAAATAAACCATGTATCGACACGAAAAAACACCTGAAAATTCTACCGCACTTTTAACCTCTGTCACTGGCTTTGAAGAAAACCCAACGGAGATTTTCCTTACTGAAATGCAAAACATTGTGCCTGAAATGCAAGATCTCCCTTTCTTTCATAAAGGCATCGAGTGTTTCTGCCCTAAATTTGTTTTATTTGAAGACCAATGGATCGGCACAGTATTAACGCCATGGATGATGAGTGTGGTGATTCTACCTGGCCCTCAACAACAATGGGAACCGCGTGAATTAGGTGATAAACTCACCGTACAACTGCCTTATAAGGCGCTCACTTTCACCGTCAGTAGCGTTGAAAATGTACCGCAATATTTAAGTTGCTCCTTACATTCACCACTCGACCCGAATCTGACTAACGAGCAAGCGGTTCAACTCACACAAGATTGTTTGCGTATGGTTTTATCCATACCAACCGCACAGCCGACATTTAATTCTGATCGCCGCAATCTATTTAAAGCCATGATAAAATAAATGTAGGCCGCAAACAGTTAATAAAAATGGGCAAAGTAAGATAACCTACTTTGCCCATTTTGTGTCCTATCCCACACAAAGTGCGGTCAGTTTTCACTTAATTTTTCAAATTAATACAACACACGTGCTTTAATTGTACCTTCAATTTCACGAAGTTTAGCCAATAACGGGGACGCATCATCTGTTTCGATATCAACGACGACATAACCAATTTTTGGATCGGTTTGTAAAAATTGCGCCGCAATATTGAGATTAGCTTCAACGAAAATTTGGTTCAATTTGTTTAATACACCCGGACGGTTTTCGTGAATATGAAGTAAACGTTTTGTGCCAACGTGTTCTGGCAAGGATACTTCAGGGAAATTAACAGAAGAAAGGGTTGAACCGTTATCTGAATATTTCACAAATTTACCCGCAACTTCAAAACCGATGTTTTCTTGTGCTTCAGCGGTGGAACCACCGATATGCGGGGTTAAGATCACATTATCAAATTTACGTAGTGGTGAAACAAACTCTTCATTGATTGATGCAGGCTCAACAGGGAATACGTCAACTGCTGCACCACGAACTTTACCTTGTTCAAGTGCAGCTGCTAAAGCATCAATATCCACTACCGTACCACGTGCTGCATTGATCAAAATAGAATCTTGTTTTAATTGTGCAATACGTTCAGCACTCATTAAATTACGAGTTGAAGGTAAATCTGGTACATGAAGCGAAATCACATCACAAGAACCTAACAACTCTTCAAGTGTGTGTAATTGTTTTGCATTACCCAATGGCAATTTATTTTCAATATCGTAGAAATATACTTCCATCCCTAGAGACTCTGCAATAATACTTAATTGTGAACCGATATGGCCGTAACCCACGATACCTAATTTTTTGCCACGCACTTCATGAGAACCCACTGCCGATTTATTCCATAAACCACGATGCACATCGGCATTCGCTTGAGGAATATTGCGCATTAAGAGCAAAATCTCACCCAACACTAATTCAGCCACAGAACGTGTATTAGAGAACGGTGCATTAAATACTGGAATCCCACGCATTTTTGCTGCATTAAGATCCACTTGGTTGGTACCGATACAGAAACAGCCAATAGCAATAAGCTTCGGTGCAGCTTCAATCATTTCAGCAGTTAATTGGGTACGCGAACGTAAGCCGATAAAATGTGCATCTTTAATGGCTTCTTTTAGCTCATCACCATCTAAAGCTTTTTTGTAAAAGTCGATATTGGTGTAGCCCGCCGCATGTAAGGTATCTAATGCACTTTGGTGCACGCCCTCTAATAGCACAAATTTAATTTTTGATTTGTCGAGTGAGACTTTGTTTGTCATGTTTGCTTCCTTATTTTTATTAATCAATAATTTTTGCGCCGTCTGGCGTACCAACAATCACAATATCCGCCCCACGTAAGGCAAAAATACCATTTGTTACCACACCCGCGACATTATTCAATTCTTTTTCCATTTCCACTGGATTTAAAATAGCGAAGTTATGTACATCTAAAATCACGTTGCCGTTATCAGTCACCACGCCTTCACGATATTCAGGTGCGCCACCAAGAGAGACTAATTTACGACCAACTTGTGAACGTGCCATTGGAATCACTTCTACTGGCAATGGGAATGTGCTGCCTAACACATCCACTTGTTTACTAGCATCCACAATACAAATAAATTTTTTCGCTAAAGCGGCCACAATTTTTTCACGAGTCAGTGCCGCACCGCCGCCTTTGATCATCATTTTTTGTGGATTGATTTCATCTGCGCCATCCACATAAATATCTAAACTGGATACATCGTTAGCACTAAACACTTCAATACCCTGTTTACGTAATAATTCTTCTGAGGCTTTAGATGCTGCTACCGCGCCTTGAATTTGATCTTTTAATTCACCTAAGGCTTCAATAAAACAATTCACTGTTGAACCACTTCCCACGCCAATAATGGTATCGGGCTTAACATATTTTAACGCCGCACGTGCCGCTAATTTTTTCATTTCTAATTGGTCCATTTTTCTCTCCCTGTTAAATCGTGGATAACAACGTAAACGTTTGCTTTACTTTAATACGACACTATTAAATAAACAAGTGTAAAAATTTATTCATGATGATGAAAAAATTTTATTCATCTAAAAAAAGCGCTAACAGCTCATTCAAAAACAATTTGCCGTGTTCGGTGATCTGCCAAAAATCCAGTGTTTCCACGATATAATTTTGTTGAATGGCAAAATCAATTTGATTTTTGACCGCACTTTGCGAAAGCCCCGTGTAATACTCAAACTCTTGTTTAGGCACCGCTTCCAATAAACGAAAACGATTCATAAAGAACTCAAAAGCGCGGTCGTTTTTTTCCACGTTTTTTTCTTCATAAAGATATTCACCACGCAAGTAGCCTTTTGGATGCTTCGTTTTAGAAAAACGTAAAATATCGCCATCAGGAAAAGTGAGTTTTCCATGAGCACCGCAACCTATCGCCAAATAGTCCCCGAATCGCCAATAATTCAAATTATGCTGACACTGAAAGCCCGGTTTTGCATAAGCAGATGTTTCATATTGTTGATAACCGGCTTCGGTTAAAAGTTGGTGGCCTTGCTCAAAAATATCCCAAAGCTCATCATCATCCGGCAACTTAGGTGGACGATAAGCAAACATGGTATTGGGTTCAATGGTGAGTTGATACCAAGAAAGGTGCGGCGGAGCAAGCTCAATGGCTTGTCGCAAATCATCTAAAGCTTCCTCAAGCATTTGATTTGGCAAGCCGTGCATTAAATCCAAATTGAAACTTTTCAAGCCTGAAACTTTCGCCAAACTGACCGCACTTTTAGCTTCCGCCGCATTATGAATACGCCCTAAACGTTGTAATTTATCATCATTAAAACTTTGAATGCCCATGGAAATACGTGTTACACCAGTATCCACATAACCTTTAAAACGCTCTGCTTCCACGGTGCCAGGATTGGCTTCCATGGTAATTTCTATATTCTCTGAAAAAGGAATGCGACGTTGAATTTCTGCCAATAACAACTTGATACTTTCCGCTGAAAATAAACTCGGCGTGCCCCCACCAATAAAAATTGAATGAAGTGGACGATTTTGAATACTAGCCTGATATTTCTCTAAGTCTGCCTCAAGATCGGCGATCAGATGTTGCACATATTCTTGTTCAGGAATTGCGCCTTTCTGTGCATGCGAATTGAAATCACAATAAGGGCATTTCTGCACACACCAAGGAATATGCACATAAAGGGAAAGAGGGGGAAATTTTTGCATAATTAAAAGTCAAAAGGGCTTGTTTTCACAAGCCCTAAAAATGAGTCATTAATTGACCGCTCTTGCTGTTTTAGTCGCAGCTTTACGGCGTGGTGCTTTCGCTTTCGTTTCCACTTTCACGAATTCAATTCCTTCTGGTGGATTCTCTAACGCTAAGCCTAACACTTCATCAATGGTTTCTACCGCATGAATCGCAAGATTTTCTTTTACGTTATCTGGAATTTCTTCCAAATCTTTCACGTTATCTTTTGGAATCAATACGGTTTTAATGCCACCACGATGTGCCGCAAGTAATTTTTCTTTCAATCCGCCAATTGGTAATACTTTACCGCGTAGACTAATTTCACCTGTCATCGCCACATCGGCACGCACAGGGTTACCCGTTAAGCAAGAAACTAATGCGGTACACATTGCGATACCTGCACTTGGACCATCTTTCGGTGTCGCACCATCTGGCACGTGAATGTGAATATCACGTTTTTCATGGAATTCAGAATTGATACCCAATTTTTCAGCACGTGCACGTACTACGGTCATCGCTGCTTGGATAGATTCTTTCATCACATCGCCTAATGAACCAGTGAAGGTCAATTTGCCCTTACCTACGACTGAAGCTGTTTCAATGGTTAGTAAGTCACCGCCCACTTCAGTCCACGCAAGGCCTGTTACTTCGCCTACACGGTTTTGGGTATCCGCTTTACCAAATTCAAAACGTTTCACACCAAGATAGTCATGCAAGTTGTCTGAATTAACGGTAATGGATTTCACTTTAGGGTTTACCAATAAATTCTTCACTGCTTTACGACAGATTTTAGAGATTTCACGCTCTAATCCACGCACACCAGCTTCACGGGTGTAATAGCGGATAATATCTAAAATGGCATTTTCTTCGATGGTTAATTCACCTTTTTTCAATCCATTACGTTCAATTTGTTTTTGCAACAAATGACGCATCGCGATATTCAGTTTTTCATCTTCGGTATAACCAGAAAGACGAATGACTTCCATACGATCTAACAATGGGCCTGGAATATTCATGGAGTTTGAGGTTGCCACAAACATCACATCTGACAAATCATAGTCCACTTCAAGATAGTGATCGTTGAAGGTGGTATTTTGTTCTGGATCAAGCACTTCTAACAAAGCTGATGCTGGGTCACCACGCATATCCGAAGACATTTTATCGATTTCATCAAGCAAGAAGAGCGGGTTTTTCACGCCAACTTTTGCCATTTTTTGAATCAATTTACCTGGCAATGCACCGATATAGGTTTTACGGTGACCACGGATTTCTGCTTCATCACGTACTCCACCTAATGCCATACGCACATATTTACGACCTGTTGCATTGGCAATAGATTGACCTAGTGAGGTTTTACCTACCCCTGGTGGCCCGACTAAGCAAAGGATTGGACCTTTGATTTTGTTTAAACGTGCTTGCACCGCAAGGTATTCTAAAATGCGTTCTTTCACACGTTCTAAACCGTAGTGATCCGCATCTAAGACTTGTTGTGCTTTTGCGATATCTTTCTTCACTTTAGTACGTTTATGCCATGGCACTTGAAGCATCCACTCAACATAGCTACGCACCACCGTTGCTTCAGCAGACATCGCTGACATCATTTTAAGTTTTTGTAACTCACTCTCTACTTTTTCGCGCACATCTGCTGGCATACCTGCAGCTTCAACCTTTTGACGAAGTTGTTCAACTTCATCAATGGTATCTTCGCTTTCGCCTTCGTCCATTTCTTTGCGAATCGCTTTGATTTGTTCGCTAAGATAATAGTTACGCTGGCTTTTCTCCATTTGTTTTTTAACACGGCCACGGATGCGTTTTTCAACTTGAAGAATATCCGCTTCAGATTCCATCATGCCGAGTAAGTATTCTAAACGCTCTTGCACATCTGCCAGTTCTAACACACTTTGTTTATGACGAACGGTCACTGGAATATGCGCAGCCATGGTATCTGCTAAACGATCGGCATCATCAATGCGTTGAAGTGCCCCTAAAACGTCAGCAGGAATTTTTTTATTGAGTTGAAGGTAGCTTTCAAATTCATTTAAAACAGCTGCCTTCACCACATCTAATTCTTTTTCATCACCAAATGTGGTTTCAATCGGTGTGACTTCCGCAGAAAAATAGTCTTCACCATCATTTAATTGATTGATTTTCGCGCGTTGTTGCCCTTCCACCAACACTTTCACAGTACCGTCTGGCAATTTCAATAATTGAATAATATTGGCAATCGTCCCGACATCGAATACATCATCAACGGTAGGTTCTTCTAAATCAGCTTGCTTTTGTGACACCAATAATAATTGTTTGCCCTCATTCATGGCTTCATCAAGGGCACTAATCGATTTTGCGCGCCCAACAAAAAGTGGCATCACCATATAAGGGAAAACGACAACATCCCGTAATGGCAATACAGGAAGTGTACGTTGTTGAGTTCTTTTGGCGTTCATAATTATCTCTCTTACATCAATTCTATAATTTTATTGAATATGGGGATGAGTTGCATAAATTCAAGGTAGGATTTGGCATATTAAGGAGAAATCGAAAAATAGGCAAGTAAAGAACCTCCTTTATTGATGCTTAATTGGAAAAACCATGGAATACAGGTACAATAAGTGCGGTCAAAAATCAGCATGATTTTACTTAATAAAAACGTTTGAAAAAATAACCGCACTTTATCCATTATGACAGCAAAACAAACTATTACTTTCGCGACCTTTCAAGAATTACTGCCTGATTCTTGCAATCACCCATTAAAAAAACAATTAAGGGATAAAGCCCGTTATTACGGACGAAAATTTTTATTTAAAAAACAATGTGATGCACTGGTTGATTTCTTGAATACTAATCAAACCTGGATTCCACTTTTTCAACAAAATCCATACCGTTTTAATGCATTGCTCGCCACCTATTGCGACAAACGTTTTTCTGCAACTGATCGACTCAATGCCATTACCAATAATCTGTTAATGCTTGAAGAAAAAATGGGCGTAGAATTTTGTAAAAAACTACTCCAAGAAAAATCCCTTTTATTAGCACAATTAACGGATCAACTTGGTATTTATT
>JAGZRA010000035.1:0-14362 GCA_018381885.1 Parahaemophilus parainfluenzae
TACTTTTTCAGCATTAACATCGCGATCGCCTAATACTTCTTCTTCAAGTTCATTTTCATTGCGAAGAATCACTTTGTGACCTAATTCTTCAGCCACTAATTGCGCTGTTTCTTGGTCAAGCACTTGGTTAATGGTTACCATTTCGCCCATTTTCATCATTGCTTTGATGATTTCAGTTGCTTTGGTTGCCATTTTATTTGCTAATTCTGCAACAGTAATGGTTTCGCCAATAACAACATCCTGTTTTACAACCTGAACAGGTTTTGTGAAGGCTTGTTGTAATGCGGCACCTTTTTTACCATTTTTACCTTTACCGAATTTACCGTCTTTTTGATTTTTACGATTCGATTCGCGCTCATTTTTATTGCCGCTCTTCACGTCATCACGTTCTTTTTTCGCTTTAGCGACTTTATTTTTGCCACGACCACGATTTTCGTTACGACGTTCTTCTTCGTCTTCTGCTTCTAAAGCATAACGAGAGCTTAAATTATAATCCGTGTAATCTTCTGATGAACTATCATTACTTGAAGAGTCAGACTCAGCATAACGTTTAGCTTCTTCAGCTGCTTTACGCGCTTGCTCTTCTGCTTTTTGGCGAGCAAGTTCTTCCGCTTTACGACGAAGTTCTGCTTCTTCTGCTTTACGTTTTTCTTTTTCAGGATCAACAGATTTAGGTTTATTTTCAACCGCACTTGGTGCTGGTTTCGCAGCTTTTTCTGCTTCAGCCTTAGCTTTTTCGGCTTTCGCTTTTTCAGCAGCTAAACGTGCTTTTTCTTCTGCTGCTTTCTTTTCAGCTGCTTCAGCTTCTTGCTGGGCTTTTAATTTTGCTGCTTCTTCCGCTTTTTTAGCGGCATCTGTTGGTACAGTACGTTTTTTACGAACTTCAACTTGTACCGCTTTTGCTTTGCCGCCAGCAGTTGTGCTGCTTACGGTTGTTTTTGTTCTGCGTTGAATACTTAGTTTTTTCGGTGCATTCGCATCCGCATTTTTTACATCTTCAGTCATTATTAAACTCCTTACTCTTCGCTAAACCAGCAAATATTACGAGCAGCCATAATGAAATCAGCGGCCTGCTCTGCGGTTAATTCTTCAATATCAGCTAAATCATCTACACCTTGCTCTGCAAGTTCTTCAAGTGTAGTAATTTGTTTTTCAGCTAATTTAAAAGCAATATGACGGTTCATGCCTTCAAGATTTAATAAACGATCTTCGATATTCGCTTTTTTCAAGGCTTCTTCTTCTGCTGCAGCGGCTGCAGTAATCGCATCTTTTGCACGACCTTGTAACTCTTCGATAAGATCTTCATCTTCTAAACCATCAATTGTAGTCAGTTCACTCACAGGAACATAAGCCACTTCTTCTAATGAAGTAAAACCTTCATCCACTAAGATTTGAGCAAACTCTTCATCAAGACCTAATTTATCCATAAATAAATTCAATACTTTAATATCTTCCGCTTGATGTTTTTCATTTAATTGTTCAGTGGTCATTACGTTTAATGTCCAACCGGTTAATTGTGTCGCTAAACGTACATTTTGACCGTTACGACCAATTGCTTGTGCTAGGTTATCAGCATTAACTGCGATATCCATTGAGTGGTTATCTTCATCCACAATGATTGATGTCACATCAGCTGGCGCCATCGCATTGATTACATACTGTGCTGGATTATCATCCCAAAGTACGATATCCACACGTTCCCCACCTAATTCATTGGTAATCGCTTGAACGCGTGCACCACGCATACCCACACATGCACCAACTGGGTCAATACGTTTATCGTTAGATTTCACCGCAATTTTCGCGCGAGAACCAGGATCACGAGCTGCACCACGGATTTCAAGCATTTCTTCGCCGATTTCTGGTACTTCAATACGGAATAACTCGATTAACATTTCAGGTTTTGCACGAGTCACAAATAATTGTGCGGTTTTGCTTTCTGGATTCACTTTATAAAGCACACCACGTACACGATCGCCTGGACGGAAATTTTCACGTGGAAGCATATCTTCACGCATAATCACGGCTTCAGCTTTATTGCCCAAATCTAAAATAATGCTTTCACGATTTACTTTTTTCACTGTACCAGTAACAATCTTACCTTCTTCAGAACGTAATTGCTCAACCACTTTTGCACGCTCTGCTTCACGGATTTTAGTGCTGATTACTTGGCGAGCGGTTTGCATTGCAATGCGGTCAAATGCGATAGACTCAATTTGGTCTTCAACATAATCACCAAGTTGAATATTAGGATCTTCAAATTGTGCCGCTTCTAATGTCATTTCTTTTGTTGGCACTTTAACTTCATCCACAACCAACCAGCGACGGAATGTATCAAACTCCCCTGTTTTGGTGTTGATAGACACACGAATATCGGTTTCATAGTCATATTTTTTCTTCGTTGAAAGCGCAATTGCACTCTCTAACGCTTCAAAAATCTTTTCACGTGGTAATAACTTCTCGTTAGATACTGCTTCAGCAGCTAACAAAATCTCTTTACTCATTTTCCTTTTTCTCCTTTAAAATTTTGCGATTACATTGGCTTTTTGAATGTTGCCAAAAATAAGAACTTGTTCCTGACCATCAACAATAAGTGTCAACATGTCATTTTCAATTTTTTCCAATTTACCTTGCCATTTACGACGATCTAAAACGGGAATACGTAAATGTACGGCGATATCCTCGCCTACATAACGTTGGAATTGTTCAAGCGTAAATAATGGACGATCGAGACCTGGTGATGATACTTCTAGGTTATATTTATCCGCAATTGGATCTTCCACATCTAAAATCGCGCTCACTTGACGACTTACATCAGCACAATCATCAACGCCTACGCCACCGTCTTTATCAATGAATAAACGCACGGTCATAAAACGACCTGCTCGTTGGCATTCAATCCCCCAAAGTTCGCAGCCTAAGTCTTCTACTGCACCTTGAAGCATCTCTTGCAATTTTTGTTCTAATGTTGCCAATTTTTGCTCCTAATCTTAAAATTCAGACATAAAAAAAGGGTTAGGTTCATCAATGAACCTAAGCCCAGTTTCTAAATTTCTCGTACAAAAAAACCCCAAATTTGGGGTTCTTTTTACTGAACTTGTTATTGGTTGCGGGGGCCGGATTTGAACCGACGGCCTTCGGGTTATGAGCCCGACGAGCTACCAAGCTGCTCCACCCCGCGCCCGAAATATGGGGTGTATTATAGTGATCTAAATCAAAAGATCAAGCGATTTCTGCTAATTTTCTTGAAAACGTAAGATTTCTTGACCGAACTTTGCTTTATCTAAAGTGATAGTTAGAATCCAAAGCCCGTGCCTAGACCAACACCAACGCCTACACCATTACTGCCGCCGCCGGCACCTACACCAACAGAACAAGCACTCACTAAAGCACTTAATACAGCCACTAAAAATAATTTTTTCATAGATTTTCCTTTGTTAAATGTTCAAATAACCGATAAACGGCCAATAGGTCCGTTCGAGCAATCGGTTTGAATGGAAGTAAAAGATAATAAAGCCAATGAAATCTTCTCACATAAGACAACATATCAGTCCAATAAGTTGTCGGGCAATGAGATTTATAATAATCAAATAATTCATCAAGCTTCTCATCATCTAAGCTTTTCACACGACATAAACTGTCTAAAAATGCCAGCATATCACGTGTAATCAACCAGTGTTCATTATGGCTTTTTGAATGGGATTCAAAGTCCATAAAACTAATCTTACCTTCTTTCCATGCAATATCCCGTATGGCTGGACGCCCATGAATAATGCCTTGTTGATGGAGATTAATCAATATATCTATCGCTGAATGCAAAATATGTGATTTTTCTACCCAAGACAACGTTTCATCATTCAGCCAGATGTTTAATGTTGGCCCCGCATCTTCCAATACTAAATAATCATCACCAAAATCGCATAATTTAGGTACTGGTGCACCAATATTATTTAGATGCTGTAGTATTTCACACTCTTCTTTAAAATGTTGTTTTGGATGCGGTTTTAATAATAACCATATCCCTTGTAATTGCTCGGGTTGTTTTAACCAATAATGTTTCCCTAAATATTCAAATTGGAAAACACGTTCCCCACGGTGTTCTTTAAGAAGCATTTGTACATGGGCTTTAAACGACAAACTCATGTTCTCTTACCTAAAATTTTTATTGTATAGTGAAAAGATAAGCGATACATTCTACAAAATTTTTATTCTTTTTCAATCAAGGAGAAAAATATGCATTTTTTTAAAAAAGTGCTTACCGTACTGACATTAGGTTTCTTCACACTATCTGCGCAAGCATCGCCTTTCAGTATCAGTGAACAACAAATTAACCAGTACTTAAGTGAAAAAGGCACGATTAATGACAAACTCGGTATTCCAGGATTATTTTCTGTGGATTACGCACTGAAAGATTTGGTGACTCAAATCGGGCAAACTGAAAGTAATCGTGTTGAAATGAGTGGTTTGGTTGATACGCTTATTCGTTTATCTGGTAAAACCTACCCAGCTAAATTGCATTTAACCTTTGATGCTGTTCCAGAATATAACGCACAGGAAGGTGCGCTCTATTTAAAAAATCTACGGATTTTACGCTGGTCTGGTGAACCTAATAGTGTGATGGATCAACTCCAAGATGTTATGCCGCTATTAAGTGATGGTGTGGCAGCCTTATTAAGTCGGATGCCAGTTTATACCTTGGATGAAAGTGATATGAAACAAATGCTGATTAAGAAATTTGCCAAGGAAATTAAAGTTGAGAAAGGTCGATTAGAATTAATTGGTGGAATGTTTTAACAAAAAGGGCGTATTAAACGCCCTTTTTTATAACTCAATAATAGCTCGCAAACCTTGAATTTGTCCGTTAGCTTCAATGTTTTCTAAGCGAAAGCGGTAATGATGTAATTCTGCGATTCTTGCCACAATAGACAATCCAAGTCCACTTCCCTTTTCATTTTGCCCTGCAGGACGATAAAAACGCTGCCCTAATTTCGCTAATTCTTCTGGGTCAACACCACCGCCATTATCTTCAATAAGAATTTTACGAGGCTGTAAAATTACACGCACCTGAGTGCCTTGAGAACAGTATTTAATGGCATTATCCAATAAGTTTCGTAGCATTTGTGCAAGTAATAATGGTTGCCCTTGCTTAACGGCAGGCTCTCCCTGATGTTCAAACTGAAATTCAATTTGGCGTTGCTGCGCACTGAAATATAACTCACCGATAAGTGAAGTTATAATTTCTGACCAATGAATCGGTTCCTGATGATTTAATTCTTTAAGATTATCCAAGCGGGAAAGTGTAAGAAGCTGTTCGATTAATTGAGTTGCTCGGTCGATACCTTGGGTTAAATGCGCTAAGGCCGTTTCACGAGTTTGTGCATCATCGCCAGCTAACTGTGCGACTTCTGTTTGAATACGTAATGCCGCTAATGGACTACGTAATTCATGTGCTGCATCAGAAACAAAGCAGCGCTCCCGTTCCAACTGCTCACTGGTACGTGTGAAAAATTGATTTAAGTTTTGGACTAACGGTAGAATCTCTGTTGGCACATCATCAGTTTCTAATAACGACACATCACCTGGTCGGCGAGCTCGTACGTTTCGACTCAATCGATTAATTGGTTTTAATGCACGATAAATCACAATAAACGCGACCAATAAGAGTACTGGTAATCCAGCAAACCAAATTCCTGTTTGGCTGAAGACCATTTTATTGACTAACTCTTCGCGATATTCCAACTCTTGACCTACAGCGATCACCAATTCACCATTACCAACAGGTTGCCAATAAATCAACCATTCATCGTCATCATCTAAAATATGCGCTTTACTAAAACCAATCTTATTTTGAAAAATAAATTTGTCGCCATTATCACCATCGGTTAATAATCTTTCGCCTTTGTTAGAAAATATAGCGAAAGCTAAAGCATCATTATCGTAATGACGTTTCTGCGGTTTAAATCCACCACGTGGAAAATTCGCATTTTCATCTAATAATACATTTTTCAAATCAGAGGTTGCTAAACGTTCGGCAAAAAGCACTTGCTGTGCATTAAACACATCTTTTACTTCTTTTTTGACAACCGTCCATGCAACAGCCGTGGCAATGCACCACACACAAAGTGCAGTCAAACTTAAACCGATTAAGAGACGAAAACTCAGTCGTTTATTTTTCATTAACTTATCCTAAAGCATAGCCTACGCCATGTACCGTACGAATAAATTGCTTACCTAATTTTTGACGCAAATTATAAATATGTACGTCCAATGCACCACTACTTAATTCTTCATCCCAATTTGACAGTTTTTCTTCAATGGTCGCACGTGAAAGCACCCGTTCTTTATTCAGCATAAAAAGCTCGAGTAATTTATATTCACGTCCAGTTAATGTAATTTCATCCTCATTCAACCAAGCCTTACGCTGAGTAGGATCGAGTTTGACATTGCCATGTTCAATCTGTGGTTTGACTTGCCCATAACGACGACGAATTAATGCTTGTAATCGCACCACCACTTCAGCCAAGGCAAAGGGTTTGCAAAGATAATCATCCGCACCTTGTTGAATGCCTTTAATGCGTTCATCCAATGTATCACGTGCAGTTAAGATCAATACAGGCACATCTTGATTATTTGAACGCCATTGCTTTAATACATCCAAACCATCTAGTTTAGGCAGGGTTAAATCCAATACCACTGCATCATAAGGCGCGCCGATTAAGGCGTTTAATCCACTTTGCCCATCAGTAAACCAATCTACAATAAAGCCTGATTTCGTTAAACCAATTTGCAGACCATTGCCGATGAGAGGATCGTCTTCTACTAATAAAACTCGCATAATATTGACCGCACTTTTCTTAAAACAAAAAAATGGCAGGCTTTTGCCCACCACTTCAAATTATATGAATTATTGCGCTTTTTCAACGCTAATTACTTCAAGCTCTGGTTTTTCAAACATTTCATTGTCTAGTTTACCGTAAACGCGGATTTTATCCTGAGGTCCCACATTTAAGCCATTCCAAACGCGGTTTTTAATTTCCAATTTGATTTGGTCTGTGCCATCAGTGAAAAGATATTCATCACCATCAATTTGTTGAGTGATGTTACCGACTAAGGTAATCATAGAATTATCTTTCGCAGATAATGCTTGTTTAACTGTAAGTTGTTGACCTTGGTTACCACCTTGGAAGCCACCTTGTGCAGTGTTGCCATTAAAACCAGCAAATGCCACTGAAGTAGATAAAGCTAAAAGAGTCGCTAAAGCAAATTTTTTCATCATGTTCTCCTAAATAGAATCAAGCATAAATTAATCATGTTTCAAAGCGAAGGATTACCCTCATTGCCGCCTTGTTGATGCTTATTAAACACAACAAATCTTAATGAAATCTTAAGCAACCTTAAGATTTTTAAATTTTTTTAAAATCACCAACAAAATCGCTCATTCACCAAGTTATCTTGGCGTTCTTTTTCCCATTTCGCTTTATTTTCAGGATTAGCAAAATAACGCTCTTGCTCAACTAAACGCGCATCAAGTTTTGCTTCGGCTTCTTTTAATGCCTGTTTTCTATCTGGATGTTTGCTTGGTAATTGAGGTAAAAATACCGCCTGATACGGATGATTTTTCGCCCAGTCAATCGCATCTTGAGCCGCCTTGTGTTGCTTATTCAAATCACAGAACGCATAGGGATTAACATGCTGTCCCACTAATTGCCCAAATGCTGTGTTATTCGATACTGTTAATTTATCTAAATCCAACACATATAAAGCGGTGATTAAACGGTTTTGCCCTCGATAAAACCATTTTACTGCTTCATCACGCAAGCCAAAATCATAAGCACGAGCAGAAAGTGCAAACATCGTCATCGGAGAAACAAAATCCACTTTTTTCTCTATAATATTGACCGCACTTTCAAAATCTTTTTGTGTATTTTTCAGTAATAACGCATCAATATCTTTGTTCACATTAATCTGTTCAAGTCGTCCATCTCTGGCATCGTAATAAGGCTTTACATACATATCAATATGCTTAACCGGCTCTTTTGAAATGGTGCTACAAGCCGTTAATAAAAGTGCGGTTGAAATTAACGTTAATTTTAGAAAGGTTTGCATGTTCTTCCCTTATGATGAATATTAGCTCTCTATATTACAACAAAAGAGCCGTGAGTTTTACTTCTCTTTCTTCTATAATGAGCAAAATTTTGTTTTATTTTGTTTCATGAAAATCCATCTTATTCAGCGCCAAATCACCTTAGATTTTGATAACCAAACCTCTCTGCTTAACTTTTTAGAACAACATCAAATTCACCATGAATATCAATGTCGTTCTGGTTATTGTGGTTCTTGTCGCGTGAAGATCAAAAAAGGCAAGGTTTCCTACGCCGATGCGCCCCTTGCCTTTATTCAACCCGATGAGATTCTGCTGTGTTGTTGTCGGGTGGAAAGTGATTTAGAAATAGAATTATAAATTATTCAAATCCAACACGTCTGTCATATCAAACAACCCGTGAGATTGTTTTTCTAACCATTTACCTGCACGAACTGCGCCATTAGCAAAGGTCATACGGCTTGATGCTTTGTGAGCAATTTCAACGCGCTCACCAATATCCGCAAACCAGACACTATGTTCACCCACTACATCAGAAGCACGAATGGTAGAGAAACCAATTTCATCACGTTTACGTTCGCCTGTAATGCCTTCACGACAAAATACGCCATGCGTTTTCAAATCACGACCAAGGGTTTTCGCAATATGTTCGCCCATAGAAAGTGCGGTACCAGATGGTGCATCCACTTTGTGGCGATGGTGTGCTTCAATGATTTCGATATCGCAATAATCGCCCATCACTTTGGCGGCTTTTTCTAATAGTTTAAACACCAAATTCACACCCACACTGAAATTGGATGCAAATACAATGGCAATTTTTTCTGATGCGGCTTGAATTGAAGCTTTACCTGCATCATCAAAACCTGTGGTGCCAATCACCATCTTTTTGTTATTAGCGACACAAAATGCGATATGCTCAAGCGTGCCTTCCGGACGCGTGAAATCAATCAGCAAATCAAAGTTATCTTTTTCTGCATTTAAATCATCTGATACTTTGATACCTAATGTACCAATACCCGCCAGTTCACCAGCATCTGCACCAACTAAAGAGGAACCTTTGCGTTCAAAAGCAGCACCTAATTCTGCCCCTTCTGCATTATGTACAGCTTGAATTAATTGACGCCCCATTCTTCCGCCTGCACCGGCGATCGCAATTTTTAATGTCATGTTTTGTCCTTTTTTAATCAAATTAAAGCGTGTTGAACGCCACTATAAATTAAATAGATTCCGAAGAAAATAAAAATCAGCCCTGCTGCATTATCAATATAGCGACTATATTGGCTATAAAACTGTTTTGCAACAGAACGAGAGAAAAGCACCGAAATGATGTAGAAATATAAAAAGGTTTCTACGGTAATCACGGCAAGTGCGGTCAAAATTTGTGATGTTTCGGTAATATTCACTAAAACCAGTGACATCACACTGCTGAAATAAATCACAACTTTAGCATTAGACAAATTGACTAATAAGCCTTTCATAATGCTTGTTAAAGTCGATTGATTTGATGTATTTACATTCTGCTTTTCATCAAAAACTGCATTGGTTTTCACTTTTGCCATTTTAATGCCGAGATAAACTAAATACGACCCACCAAGCATCATCACAATACCTTGAATAATGGGCATAGTGGCAAAAATAATGGCAAGCCCTAAAACAGCTGCTGTTGCCCAAATTAATACACCAATGGTAATCCCAATCACACCAACAATGGCTTCTCGACGAGAACTCATCGCTGAAACTCGGCTGACATAGAAAAAATCAGGGCCAGGCGAAAGCAAGCCAACAAGATGAATAATCATCAAATTTAGCATGGCAAGCCTACAATACGTAATATCACAATCACGATAACCGCATAGATTGCTGCTAGAACATCATCCACCATAATCCCAAAACCACTTTCTAGTTTTTGATCAAAGTATCGGATTGGATAAGGTTTTAAAATATCAAAGAAACGGAAAAGTATAAAGGCAATGACAATCCAAGGTAATGATAAAGTTGGAATCGAGGCTAGCACAATAAATACCCCAACAAATTCATCCCAAACAATGGAACCGTGATCATGAACGCCCATATCATCTGCGGTTTTTTGACATAGATAACAGCCAAGCGCAAAGCAAAGTGCGGTCAAAATTAAGAAGATTTTTAGTCCAAGACAAGCTAATAATGCCGAACCTAAAATCGTTCCGGCTAAACTTCCCCATGTCCCCGGTGCAGGACGAATGAGACCTGAACCGAAACCTAATGCAAGTAAATGAACTGGATTTTTTAAGCTAACTCTATCAAGAGGTGAACTATTCATTATTTATCCTTAAAATGATCGAAACCAGACTGCGCTTGATAATTGATGACACGTCCATCTTTAAAAAAAGTAATCGGATTGTTATTTTGCGGAAAGATTTTCCCGATACAAGTGCAAGGTACATTTAATAATTGGGACAACTTTTCAATCTCGGCCTTTTTATTTGCAGGAACCGTAAAGCAAAGCTCATAATCTTCCCCGCCACTTAATGCAAACGCTTCTGCTTTTTCTAAGCGATATGTTTTTTTGAGTGAGGTGGATAAAGGCAAGGAAGATAACTCAATCTCTGCAGAACATTGGCTTCTCGTTAAAATATGCCCTAAATCGGCAACAAGACCATCTGAAATATCAATGCATGAGTGAGCCATTTCCCTTAAGGCTTGGCCTAATTCAACGCGTGGTGTTGGGTGAAAATGACGTTTTACTAAAAATTCAGTATCAAAATCGACCGCACTTTTACCTTGTAAGATCCAATTTAAACCCGCCGCGCTATCGCCTAACGTTCCTGATACATAAATTAAATCACCAACCTTCGCATTATGTCGGAATAAAGCCTTTCCTTTTAGTACAAAACCTTGTGCCGTAATGGTTATAGAAAGTGGACCTTTCGTTGTATCACCACCGATTAACATCACATCATATTGATTTAATGTATCAAACAGACTTTGACTAAATTGGCTCAGCCAGTTTTCATCAACTTCAGGTAATGTGAGTGCAAGAGAAATCCAAGCGGGTTTAGCGCCCATAGCAGCTAAATCACTTAGATTTGTCGCGATAGCTTTATACGCTAAATCTTGGGGAGAAATAGAAGATAAAAAATGCGTGCCCTCGACCATTGTATCGGTGGTGATCGCAAGCTGATAGCCTTCAGGGATATGAGTGATCGCACAATCATCCCCAATACTGAAATCAATAAAGTGTTGATTGCCTTTTTGTATTGAGAAGTATCGCCCTATAAGATCAAATTCACCCGTACTCATTTTATCTGCGCACCAAAAAACAAAGGGCAGACATTTGTCTACCCTACATTTGAATAATTATTTGCGACCTAATGCAGGAGCGACTTTATCCAATACACCGTTAATGTATTTATGACTTTCATCTGCACCAAACACTTTCGCCACTTCAATTGCCTCGTTAATCGCCACTTTATACGGCACATCAGGCTCAAATTGAAGTTCATAAACCGCTAAGCGTAAAATGGCTCTTTCAATCGGATCTAATTCATCTAATGCGCGATCTAAATAATGGCTCATTGAGAAATCAACGGCTTCTACATTCGCAACGGTTTGACGGAAAAGACGGCTAAAATAAGGTTTATCCACACCTTTTAAATCTTGATCCACCACAAAAGTGAGTTCCACTTGTTCTGGCGCATTACCAGAGAGCGCCCAAGAATATAATGCTTGAACGGCACATTCTCTCGCTCTACGACGTGGCGATACTTTTTTTACAGGTTCTTTTTTATCTGTCATTGGAATTATGCCGCATCAATTTGTTGTAAAAGGTTCACCATTTCAAGTGCTGTTAATGCTGCTTCAGCACCTTTGTTACCTGCTTTAGTGCCTGCGCGTTCAATAGCTTGTTCAATGTTTTCAGTCGTTAAAACACCGAATGCGACAGGAATTTCAGCTTGCATTGCCACTTGACCTAAACCGCTGCTTGCTTCGCCCGCTACATATTCAAAGTGAGCTGTACCACCACGGATCACAGTACCTAATGCGACGATTGCATCAAATTTTTTGCTTTCAGCTAAACGACGTGCTACTAATGGAAGTTCATAGGCACCTGGTGCACGAACGATAGTAATATTCTCATCTTTCACTTGGCCGATACGTTTTAATGCATCTACCGCACCTTCTAATAAACTTTCATTAATAAAACTGTTAAAACGAGCAATCACCACTGCGATTTTAGCATTTGGCGCCGCTACCGCACCTTCTAAAACTTTCATACTTTTTCCTAATCTGAATGAACAATAAATTTGACGGTGGATTTTAACATAAAAAGAAACCCTGTGGAAATAATCCGACAGGGTTTTCTATGAGTGGAAAAGAACTTACTTCTCAAGTTTTAACGGTTCAATTTTCCAGATATTTTTCGCATATTCAAGAATAGTACGGTCTGATGAGAAGAAGCCCATGTTCACCATATTTTGAATGGTACTTGCTATCCATACGTCACGATCTTGATATTTTTTATCTACTGCTTTTTGCGCTTCCACATAACTGCGGAAATCAGCAAAAGATTGATAATAATCGTGGTATTGTAAACCTTGAATTAGAGAGTGATAACGGTTCGGTTCTTCCGGCGAGAAATCACCACGGATAATTTGGTCAATAACTTCACGTAATTGCTCGTCATTTTGATAATAATCAAACGGACGATAACCTTCGCGACGTAACGCTTCCACTTGTTCAACCGTATTACCAAAGATAAAGATGTGGTCTTCACCGACATTATCTAAAATCTCAACGTTCGCTCCATCAAGCGTACCCAATGTTAACGCACCATTTAAGGCAAACTTCATGTTACTGGTACCTGATGCTTCTGTTCCTGCAAGAGAGATTTGCTCAGAAATATCTGCCGCTGGAATGATTAATTGTGCAAGACTTACGCTGTAGTTCGGAATAAAGACAACTTTTAAACGACCTTTTAAGCGTTCATCATTATTGATGACATTTGCCACATCGTTAATCAAACGAATCGTTTGTTTTGCTGCATAGTAAGCTGAAGCCGCTTTACCCGCTAAAATGAACACACGTGGCTGCCAATCTTTTTCTGGATGAGCAAGCATTTCGTTATAACGTGCAATAATGTGTAACACATTAAGCATTTGACGTTTGTATTCGTGAATACGTTTTACTTGTACGTCAAATAAAGCATGTGGATCTAAATCGATATCAAGTGTTTTCTTCACATATTGTGCTAATTTCACTTTGTTATCGTATTTAATATCTGCAACAGCACGCTTAAATTCACCTTTATCTGCAAAGGCTTTAAGTTTTTCAATTTGGCTTAAATCGCAACGCCATTCAGAACCAATATATTGATCAAATAAAGCCGCTAATTTCGGGTTCGCTACGGCAAGCCAACGACGCGGTGTCACACCGTTTGTTACATTGGTGAAACGTTCTGGATAGATACGAGCAAAATCAGCAAAGGTTGATGTCACCATAAGATCTGAGTGAATCGCCGCAACACCGTTCACTTTATGTGAACCGACAACAGACAACCATCCCATGCGCACTTTACGTTGATATCCTTCTTCGATAAGTGAGACGCGACGGATAAAGTCCATATCAGTCGTGACATAAGTTTTCACATATTCAAGGAAATGATCATTAATTTCAAAAATCATTTGTAAGTGACGAGGTAAGATCTTCGCCATCATTTCTACCGGCCAGGTTTCTAATGCTTCTGACATTAAAGTATGACAAGTATAAGAGAAAATACGACGAGTCACATCCCAAGCGTGTTGCCATGAGTAACCGTGTAAATCGATTAAAATACGCATCAACTCAGGAATGGCTAATGCCGGGTGGGTATCATTCAAGTGAATCGCCACTTTATCAGCAAGATTATCCAATGTACCATGTGTTCTTAGATGACGACGAAGAATATCTTGTAAAGATGCTGATACTAAGAAGTACTCTTGACGTAAACGTAACTCACGACCATTCCAGGTGGAATCATCTGGATAAAGTACACGAGAAAGGTTTTGGTTAGCTGAACGCGTTGCCACCGCCGCTAAATGATCACCTCGGTTAAATTCAGCTAAATCAAATAACTCTCCACCATGCGCAGACCATAAACGTAAAGTCGATGCCGAATCATTTTTATAACCTGGGATCATTTGGTCATATGCAAGTGCGGTCACTTTTTCAGCCGGATTCCAGATACATTTTTTATCTTCAAAATAGATATGACCACCAAAATCAATACTGAAACGTTTTGATGGA
>JAGZRA010000036.1:0-13255 GCA_018381885.1 Parahaemophilus parainfluenzae
GCCTTCCGTTTTTACATTAATGATAAAGACAAATCCACCCAGCAAGATTATGCGAAAGCTTGTGCAATATCGATTCAGCAATGGTTAAAAAGTGCGGCTGAAAATCCGGTTGTTTTTCCGAATGAAAGCAAAGCGGAAAATCAAACATTGCGAGCAGAAAATATAGCTGTTTTGGTGCGAGGTTATACCGAAGCGGATCTAGTGAAAAAAGAATTGCAAGCACTGGGTATTGCGTCGGTTTACCTTTCGGATAGAGGAAATGTCTTTGAGAGTAACACTGCAAAAGAACTGGCCTTGATTTTGCAAGCCTGTTTGAGCGTGACGGAACGCCCAATTTTAAATGCGATTGCGACCGCACTTTTCGGTTTAAATGCAGCTGAAATTCACCAAATTCATCACGATGAAATTCAGTGGCAACGTTGGGCTGAAAAATTCGCAGAGTATCAACAAATTTGGCAACGCCAAGGCGTATTGCCGATGTTGCACCATTTACTTTTAGCTGAAAATATCACAGAAAAACTCTTATCTCGGCCTGATGGCGAGCGAAAACTGACGGATTTATTACATTTGGCTGAAATTTTACAGCAAGCAGCGGCATTAAATGAAAGTGAAGCGGCATTATTGCGTTGGTTTGAAAAGCAAATTCAAGATGAAGGTCGTCAAGAAGCACAAATCCGTTTAGAAAGCGAACGTCAATTAGTGAAGATTGTGACTATCCATAAATCCAAAGGGTTGGAATATGATTTAGTTTGGTTGCCATTTTTAGGAAATGCGGCAAAAGACCCAACTAAAAAGAAACTGTTTAATTTATATTACGATAAGAAACAAAACAAAACCTTGTGGGATATGCAAGATCAACACTTGGATGATTTAACAGAAGAAGTTTTTGCGGAAGAATTGCGTTTGCTTTATGTGGCATTAACCCGAGCAAAATACCAAATGGCCTTTGTGTTACCAAAAGCCTTTGATAAAAAATGGAATGCTTTATTGTATGTTTTAACACAGGGTGAAATTGGTCGAAAACTCGATTTGCCAAATAATTGGGATACTCAACCGCTATTGGAAAAATTTAAGCAGCTTTTACCCAATGATGTATCGATTGAATTAACCGATGTGTTACAAGCCAGTGAACCACTTACCTTAAATGTTTCTCAAGAAAATTTAAGTGCAGAAATTTTCCAAGGTGAAATTGAACAAGATTGGCGAGTGACGAGCTTTAGTGGCATTGAACAAACTCATCAACGCAAAGCTTATTTGAATGAAAGTGCGGTGAAAAAATCGCTTATTTTTGATGATGCGAAAGATTATGATGCGTCGATTTCAACAGAAAATATCACTGAAAATCTGACCGCACTTGCTCATGATAACGATGAAATGGTTCTAGATTTTCCAAGGGGAACACAAATCGGTACGTTATTGCATCGTTATTTTGAAAAGATGCCTTTTGCTCAACTGGCTGAGAAAGAAAACATTGAAAAGTTATGTCAGGATTTGAATCTTGCAGAAGAGCAGTTTGTAGCAGTTCAACAGTGGTTTGAACAAATATTCAGTACGCCAATTTTGTCAAACGATGATTTTACCCTTGCACAAATTAACGAAAAACAATGCTTAAAAGAGTTGGCGTTTTATCTCAATATCACAAGCCATTTTGATGTCGCAGGTTTTAATCGAGCGTTAGCAACTTGGCATCATTTGCCGCCAGAACCGTTACAGTTTGATGATATTCAAGGCATGGTGCGAGGTACAATGGACTTAATTTTCAGTCATCAAGATAAATATTATTTGCTTGATTACAAATCGAATTTCTTGGGCGAAACATTAAAGGATTACGATCAAACCGCATTGAAAAAAGCCATGTTAGAACATCATTATGATTGGCAATATTTGTTGTATGTGGTGGCATTACACCGTTATTTAAAAACACGTTTGCCTCACTACGATTACAACCGAGATTTTGGTGGTGTGGTCTATGCATTTTTACGAGGAATGAATGGTTCGCCACAATCGGGCATCTTTTTTGATAAACCAGATTGGCAATTAATCCAACAATTAGAGGAATTATTTTAATGTTAAGCCTATTAAAATCCTTGCAAGAACAAGGTGAGATTACTCAAGGCGATTATTATTTTGCTCAATTAATTGCTGATAAACAAAAAGATAAAGGCTATGCCGAGCCCGTCCAAAATTTAGCGATTTTATTAGCCGCACTTTGCAACTGGAGCTATACGCAAGGCAATACTTGTTGTGTGTTAGATCGTTTCTTAGAACGTAATTTATTCGGCTTGGCTTATCGTCGTACTGAAACGGATTTTTTGCCGCTTATCAATGAAAAGATTGGTTCGCTTCCTATATCCAAATGGCAGTCTGCATTGACTGGACATATTGCCTTTACACAAGATCCTGAAAATCAGATTGCACCTCTCGCGTTTCAATTTGGGGCGATTTATTTCTATCGAGCTTGGCAAGATGAATTCCGCGTGGCGCAATATATTAAAAACGCCTTGAAAAATGACCGCACTTTATCAGTAGAACCGCAACAAATTCGGGCATTATTAGATCGTTATTTCCCTCAACGACAAGCACAAGTTGATTGGCAAAAAGTGGCAGTTGCAACAGCAGTGAAAAGTCCATTTTCTGTGATTACAGGTGGTCCTGGAACAGGGAAAACCACGACAGTCACTCGCTTATTATGTGTATTACAGGAATTATTTGGTGGCAAACTTCACATTAAATTGGTCGCACCAACGGGGAAAGCTGCAGCTCGTTTAACAGAATCTATCGAAAACGCTTTGGCACAAATGCCGATTTCAGATGAGTTACGTGCATCCATTCCGAAAACAGCAGAAACGTTGCATCGTTTACTAGGCGTTCGCCCTTTTACCGATAGCGTGAAATATCATGCACATAATCCACTGCAAATTGATGTGCTAGTGGTGGATGAAACCTCGATGATTGATTTGCCGATGATGGCGAAACTGGTGCAAGCGTTGAAACCCGAAACGCGTTTGATTTTATTGGGTGACCAAGCTCAATTAGCTTCAGTGGAAGCGGGAGCGGTATTAGGGGAAATCGCACAGTTTTTAACGCAAGATTATAGCCCTGCTCAAGCAGATTATATCCATGCAACAACAGGCTATACCGTTCCAACTTCAGATGAACATAGTCCGCTGCGTGATGCCATTTGTCATTTAACCTTTAGTCGTCGCTTCCGAGATGATTCGGGCATTAAACAACTTGCTGAGCAAATTCAACAAGGAAAAGGTGAGGGCAGTGTAGCAACCTTTGCGGAATATCCACAAGAGTTGCATTTCCATCATTTTGATGAAGAGCAAGACGTTAAAGAATCGGTTCGACAAGTGGTGAAAAGTGCGGTCGAAAATTACCGTGTTTATTTAACCCAGCTTCAAACTTATTTTGCTCAGAAGAAAGATCTCAATGCAAAATTTATAGATGAAAAGGGCAACGAAAAAACTTATGCGGAAGCAATTTTAGACCGTTTTAATTCCGTTCGTTTTTTGACTGCACTTCGTGCTTCGGCATTAGGTGTAGAAGAGTTAAATCGAGAAATTGCTTTGGCATTGCGTGCAGAGAAATTACTTTGGTTCCGCCAAGAGGACGATTGGTATATTGGTAAACCCATTATGATTACCGAAAACGATCATAACGTGAAACTGTATAACGGTGATATTGGCTTGTGTTTAGCTAAAGGCAAAGTGTGGTTCGGCAATCGAGAGGTTTCTACCAGTCGTATTCCCGCTCACGAGCCTGCATTTATGATGACGATTCATAAATCCCAAGGTTCGGAATTTGATCATACCGTCATGGTATTACCAATAGAACCTAATCCAGTGCTTTCACGAGAGCTGGTATTTACCGGTGTTACCCGTGCGAAAAATCAACTTTCCGTATTTGCCAATGAAAAAATCTGGCAAAGTGCGGTCAGAAATACGGTAAAAAGACAAAGTGGTTTAGGAAAGTTATTACAGGAAAAAGAGGAGTAAAAAATGAAATTATATGTTTACGATCATTGCCCGTTTTGTGTGCGAGCCCGCATGATTTTTGGTTTAAAAAATCTGCCGGTAGAACTTGTGGTGCTGGCAAATGATGATGAAGCAACACCAATTGGTTTAGTGGGCAAAAAGGTTGTTCCAATTCTGGTCAAAGAAGATGGTACTGCGATGCCTGAAAGTTTGGATATCGTGCATTATGTAGATGAACATTTTGGTGAAAAAATCCTATCTGAACATATTCGTCCAGAAATTGAAGCATGGTTAAAAGAAGTCGGCAGTTATTATGGTCATCTTACGACTGCACGCTTTACGCAAATTGGTTTAGCGGAATTTGAAACCCAAAGTGCGGTTGATTATTTCACTAAAAAGAAAACGGAATTTATTGGTGATTTTGCAGAAAATATTGCGAAGACCGAAACCTATCTTGCTTGCTTAAAAGGCGATTTAGAGAAATTAGCGGTATTAATTCAATCTGAAAGTGCCTTAAACGGCCAACTTTCTCTTGAAGATATTATCGTTTTCCCGGTATTACGAAATCTGACTTGTGTGAAAGGAATCGAATTCCCACCAGCGGTTTTAGCTTACGTTACGAATATGGCTAAGTTAAGCAATGTGCCGCTGTATTTTGATAAAGCTATTTAACCACAGCTGATTAATAGGGCTAGGAAATACTGAAGTTTTGACTTGGATCATAGGTGCGGTCATTTTTTCAGTATTTTTTATTCATCGATCTATAATCTCTACCGTTTACTTTAATAAGAGCGCAGAGATATGGATCAGGAATACCAACGAGCGGTTACCCGTATTTGTGTGGAAACTGCTTTGTTATTGTTACAGCATGGCGCAGAAAGTGCTGTCGTCGTACAAATGGCACAGCGATTAGGTGTGGCGTTAGGCATTGAAAGCGTGGAGTGTGCGTTAACGGCAAATGCCGTCTTATTGACCACACTTTCTAAGCAACATTGCATTACCACCGTGCGGAAGAATGTCGATAAAGGCATTAATATGCAAATCGTTACGGATGTTCAGCACATTGTAGTTGCCGTAGAGCATCACTTGTATGATTTGTCCATGGCTCAAAAGAAACTGGATAAATTAAAACCACTAAAATATAACCGTTATTTGGTGGTGTTTATGATTGGTTTATCTTGTGCCTCTTTTGCTCACCTTTCTGGCGGAGATATCACAATTTGTGCAATCACCTTTATTGCTTCTGCCATTGCCATGTTTGTTCGACAAGAAATTTCTAAACGTCATTACAATCCACTCATCGTTTTTGCCATTACCGCTTTTGTTGCATCACTGATTTCCGGTGTCAGTTTGAAATATAGTTTAGGCAATGATCCTCATATCGCATTGGCTTCTAGCGTTTTATTACTCGTCCCGGGATTCCCATTAATTAATTCACTTGCGGATATTTTAAAAGGGTATGTCAATATGGGAATAGGACGATGGACCATCGCTACGGTTCTTACCTTTGGTGCTTGTTTAGGCATCGTCTTTGCATTAAATCTTTTAAATATTGTTTCTTGGGTGGGGTAATAGGATGTTTTTACTGAATTTACTCGACGATATGCTTTTTGCGGCGATTCCTGCAGTAGGGTTTGCATTAGTATTTAATGTTCCACCTAAGGCCTTAAAGTATTGTGCTATTTTAGGTGCACTTGGGCATGTCACACGAACTTTATTATTACACTTTGGAGTCCCGATTGTTTTTGCTACTTTTTTCGCTACTTGTGTGATTGGTTTTATTGGCGTGCATTTATCTCATCGCTATTTAGCCCATCCAAAAGTCTTTACCGTTGCGGCAATTATTCCAATGATTCCGGGTGTTCATGCTTATAAAGCGATGATTGCTATCGTACAAATTCATCATTATGGATTTTCCGATAAATTATTTGAGCAAATGATCAGCTCTTTTATCAATACTAGCTTTATTTTGGGAGCCCTTGTTTTGGGCTTAGCTTTACCGGGACTATTGTTCTATCGACAAAAGCCTGTAGTATAGAAAATAAAAAGCCGACATCAGTCGGCTTTCGTATTTAATCAATATTTAATTAAGCATGGCAAGTTTGGCAAGCGGCTTGGAACATCCAAACAAGTTTTTCTTGTTCTTTGATGTAGTCACTCATTTGAGAAGCTGTACCTTCATCATCAGATTCACCTGCTAATTCAAGAATTTCACGTTGTTGTTCAAGTAATACTTTTAATCCTTCTAATGTGCCTTTTAAGCAAGATTGTGCATCACTTACTCCTAACTCTTCTTTAATACGTGAGTCTTTGAAGTATTGTGAATAACCGTTATGTGGTGTGTAACCTAAAGTTAAGATACGTTCTGCGACCTCATCAACTTTTTCTACTAAATCTGTGTAGATTTCTTCAAATTTTGCGTGTAATTCAAAAAAGTTTACGCCTTTAATGTTCCAGTGGTAACCACGCACGTTAGTATAGAAGACTTGATAGGTTGCTAATAATTCGTTTAATTTTGCTGCTAATTTTTCAGATGCTTTTTTATCTAAACCGATTGATGTTTTTGACATAGTATTTTCCTCTTTATTGTTGATTAAAATGTTGTTCCCTTGCTTGGGAAGTGCGGTCATTATAAGCATCGTTTTTTCTGATGGCTATTTCATATTATCTAGTGATTCAATAGTTAAAATCTATTTATAATAAATTATACATAGCCAAAAACTTTTATTTTAAATTGCAAAAAACTCTGTGAAGTAGATCACACATTCAATATTTCCCCTTTGACAGAATGAATCGAAGATGATTATGATTGATGCAAATCATTTTATTCTAAGATTTGATTGCTTTACTTCATTTTCGAATGAAATGTTTGGCTAGGTTTAAAAACCAAAAATATGATTTTATTACTCATCAGGAGTTTAGTATGACAAAGCATTTTTCCTTTGAAACTAATGAATCTCGTCGTCATTTTATGAAACTTATGGCTGGCGTAGGGGCAGGTCTTGCCTTTAGTGGTACGTTAGGCACATTTGCACCAAAAGCCTTTGCTGCAGACATTAAAGGTAAAACTATTGAAGCGGGGATTGCTTATCCGCTTTCTACCGGTTTTGACCCAATGACATCAAGTGGTGCTTCACCTTATGCAGCAAACTTGCACATTTTTGAAGGTTTGGTGGATTTGCATCCTGCAACTCGTGAACCTTATCTTGCTTTAGCAGGAAAAGAGCCAGAACAAGTTGATGAAACAACATGGCGCATTACTTTACGTGAAGGCGCAACCTTCCATGATGGCGCACCAGTCACCACTGAAGACGTTGTGTATTCTTTCAATCGTATTATGGATCCAGCCAATAAATCATTATTTGTGATGTTTATTGATTTCATTGAAAGTGTGAAAGCTTTAGACGATAAAGTGGTCGAATTTAAATTGAAATATCCATTTGCTTTATTTGCTAACCGCTTAACTTGCGTGAAAATTGTACCGAAACACGTGATCGACAAAGTCGGTCAATCTGCATTTGATGCGCACCCAGTTGGTTCTGGTCCATTCAAATTTGTTTCTGCTGTGAAAGATGACAAAATCGTCTTTGAAGCGTATGAACCTTACAATGGTAAATATCCAGCGCAAGTTGAAAAAATGTCTTGGTTATTACTTTCTGATGCCGCAGCTCGTGTAACAGCACAAGAGTCTAAACGTACTCAAGCAATGGAAAGTGTGCCTTATTTAGACATTAGTCGCTTGAAAAACAAAAAACAACAAGTGCAATCCGTTCAATCTTTCGGCTTGTTATTCTTAATGTTTAACTGTGAGAAAGCGCCGTTTAACAATCCAAAAGTACGTCAAGCGTTACACTATGGTTTAAACACTGACAAACTTGTTGATATTGTATTTGATGGTAATGCAGAAGCTGCAACATCATACTTACAAACTACTCACCCAGATTATATTAAGGCATCAACTCAATATCCTTATGATCCGGAAAAAGCAGCGGCATTATTAAAAGAAGCAGGTGTAACTGAGCTTAAATTTGAATTGCTCGCAACCGACCATGACTGGGTGAAAGAATCTGCACCGTTAATTTTAGAGTCTTGGAACAAGATTCCAGGTGTGAAAGTGACTTTACAGCACTTACAATCTGGTGCGTTATACAGCAACAACGTGGATCCAGGTGTATATGAAGTGGCAATCGCTCCAGGTGACCCATCAGTGTTCGGTAACGACTTAGACTTGCTTTTAAGCTGGTGGTATCGTGGTGATGTATGGCCGAAACGTCGTTTCCGTTGGAGCAACACCCCTGAATTTGCGAAAGTGACTGAATTACTCAATGCAGCAGTGAGAGCAAAAGATCACGCTGAAGCGAAAAAATCATGGGAAGAAGCGATTAACATTATTGCGGCTGAAGTACCACTTTATCCGATTGTTCATCGTAAACTTCCTTCTGCATGGGATGATAGCAGTCTTGAAGGCTATCAACCATTGGCAACAACCGGTTTATCTTTCCTCGGTGTGGGCCGTAAATAAAAGCACTTTTTAATTTAATATCTTGGCTGTTGAGTAATCAACAGCCTTTTTTCTTTCCTTTTTATCTCAAAGTGCGGTCATTTTTCTCCCTATTTTTCAATCATTTTTTCTCTCAATTTCATTTCCAAAAAATCTTTGTGAAGCCGATCACAGATTTGAATTTTGCTCTATGTACTTGGATTGACAGGGCTTAGGCTGAACATTATGATTACTATAATTCATTTTGTTTTTGAATTTGATTGTTTTGCTTCATTTTTGAAGCTAACGAATTTCTCAAGCTAGAATAGGAGAAGTCAGATGGAAATGATACTTCGGTTATTGTTACGCCGATTGATGGCTTTGCCAGTCATGATTCTAGGTGTAACAGCACTCGTTTTTGTGGTGCTTCAATTCACACCAGGTGATCCCGCTACGGTGGCATTGGGCGAAAGTGCTAGTGAAGCGGCAAAACAACTTTACCGCGAATCACATGGCTTAAATGATCCACTCTTTGTTCAATATTTTCGTTTCTTAGGTAATTTACTTGTATTAGATTTTGGTGTGACTATGCCACCAGAATTACCGATCAGTAGTATGTTAGCGAAATCTTTCCCTATCACTTTACAACTTACCTTAATTGGTGTGGTGTTTGCGGCAGTAGTTTCTTTTTCATTAGGTGTACTAGCCGCGCTTTATCGTGATAGCTGGGTAGACCAAGTGATTCGTTTAATCTCTGTTGCAGCGGTTGCGACACCATCATTCTGGTTAGGTATCTTACTTATTCAATGGTTCTCTTTGGAATTAGATTGGTTGCCTTCTGGTGGTTTTGTGCCATTCAGCGAAAGCCCAATGGGGTATATCAATTCCATGATTTTGCCATCTCTTGCGCTTGCCGTGCCGGTGTGTGCGTCATTAATTCGTGTAGTGCGTACAACCATGGTTGAAGAAATGGATAAAGATTATGTGAGAACGGCGATTGGTAACGGTGTGCCTTATGCAACTGTTATTCGTCACAACGTATTACGTAATGCATTAATCACACCAGTAACAGTATTAGGTTTACGCGTAGGCTACTTACTTGGTGGTGCGGTAGTTATCGAACAAATCTTTGACTTACCGGGCATGGGTAAATTGATTTTTAACGGTATCGTCAATCATGACTTACACTTAGTACAAGGGGTGGTTCTGACAATCGCCTTTACCTTCGTTTTAGTGAATATTATCGTTGATATTCTCTATGTGTTGATTAACCCTAAAATTCGGAGTCTATAATGTTTCGTCAAGGTTTAGCAGATCGATTAGCTGCAAGCGGTGCGAGATTCCGAGCACTTTCCACCGCATCAAAAATTTCATTATTATTCTTAGTTTTCGTTGCTTTAGTGGCGGTATTTGCCCCTTGGGTAGCAACACATGATCCATTAGAAGTGATCGCACGTATGCGTGCTCCAAGTGCGGAATATTGGTTTGGGACTGATCGACTTGGTCGTGATATTTTCTCTCGTATTGTTTATGGTGCCCAAACGTCCTTATTTATCGGTTTAGGTGCGGTAGCTTGCGCCATTATTTTCGGTAGTATTTTAGGTGCAACTGCAGCCACATCCGAGAAATGGGGCAATGAAATCATTATGCGCTTAATGGATATTTTAATGGCCTTCCCAGGTATCGCATTAGCTGCAGTGTTATTAGCAACCTTTGGTAACTCTGTGCCGGTCATTATTATCACGATTGCCGTAGTATATACCCCGCAACTTGCTCGTGTGGTGCGTGCGAATGTGGTATCACAATGGGATGAGGACTATGTGCGTGCTGAACGCGTTATTGGTGGTAGCCGTACTTATATTCTTCTCAAACACGTTGTACGCAATACCGCGGCACCGGTTTTAGTCTTCGCAACCGTAATGGTGGCTGATGCCATTGTATTCGAAGCCTCGCTTTCTTTCTTGGGGGCAGGTGTACAACCACCACATCCTTCATGGGGTAACATTCTTTCTGAAGGTCGTAACATTGTATTAAACGGTGCATGGTGGGCGACAACCTTTGCAGGTGTGATGATTCTTTTAACCGTATTAGCCTTAAATATCTTAGCGGAAGGTCTTACTGATGCCTTGGTTAACCCGCGCTTAAAAGGCGGTAAAAAACCAGAAGGCAAATCAGATGAACGTCTTTCTACTGACGTACAAGAAGCGCTTTCTGAAGGTCTTGCATTAAAACGTTACTTGCTCAAATTACATGAAAAAGAAATCACCCGTACGAATCGTATGCAATTAGATCCAAATGCAAAACCGATTTTACAAGTGAAAAACTTATCAATCCGTTTCCCGAATCGTTACGGTGAAATTCCATTGGTAGATAACATCAGCTTCACCGTAAATGAAGGGGAAACCATGGGGTTAGTCGGTGAGTCCGGTTGTGGTAAATCTATTACAGCATTCTCTATCATGGGCTTGTTACCAAAAACAGCAAAAATCACTGGGGAAGTGCTTTTCACAGACCGTAGCGGAAAACAACACAGTTTACTTAACGCTAACAATCTAAGTGAATTGCGTGGTTCTGAAATTGCGATGATTTACCAAGACTCTTTAAGTGCATTAAACCCATCAATGCGTATCAAAGATCAAATGGCACAGCTCATCAAACGTGGCAGCCACCATACCGCAGAAAAATTGCTGGAATGGGTACACCTCGATCCTGAAAAAGTGTTGAATCGTTATCCGCATGAACTTTCTGGTGGTCAACGTCAACGTGTGGTAATTGCAATGGCATTAACTCGTGAGCCGAAATTATTAATCGCCGATGAACCAACAACCGCATTAGACGTAACTGTTCAAGCTGAAGTGGTGAAATTATTGAATGAATTACGTGAAAAACTGGGTTTCGCGATGGTGTTTGTCAGCCACGATTTAGCATTGGTTGCTCAATTAGCTCACCACATTACGGTAATGTATGCTGGTCAAGTGGTTGAAATGGCACCAACATCCTTATTGCTTGCTAATCCAACTCACGAATATACCCGTGGCTTATTGGGTTCTGTACTTTCAACCGAAGTCCGTGCGAAACGTTTATATCAAATTCCGGGCAGCGTACCATCACCTTACGATTTTGCTGTAGGTGACCGTTTTGCAAGTCGTTCATTACGACCAGATGCAAATCCGGATCAAAAATTGATATTAACCTCTGTGGAAGGCGAGCCGTCTCACTTGTGGGCTTCTCATCTAGCTAAGCCTGTAACGGAAGCGAAAGGAGCATAATATGAGCAGTAGTATTAAAGTCATTAAAGAACAAAACATCATCGATTTAGAAAATATCGTGGTGCAATTTCCTTCTCGCGACGGTTCGTTGTTTGGACGTAAAAAATTCACTGCGGTGAACAATGTGAGTCTTGGCATTAAAGCGGGAGAAACTATTGGTTTAGTTGGGGAGTCTGGCTGCGGAAAATCTACCTTAGCCAACGTGATCATTGGACTTCTTAAACCGACATCAGGTTTAGTGAAATTCAACGGTTTACAAATGCAATATGGCAGCTCAGAAGCGAGAAAACAATTCGGTCGCCAAGTGTCGGTCATTTTCCAAGACCCGGCAACCGCGCTGAATCCTCGTATGAAAGTGTTGGATATTTTGCGTGACCCAATGGATATTCACAATGTGTTACAACCACACGAACGGGAAAAACGTGTATATGACTTACTTTCTCGCGTCGGTTTACCACGTTCTGCAGCACAAGTTGAGCCAACTCGTTTATCCGGTGGGCAAAAACAACGTGTGGCGATTGCACGTGCTTTAGCGCTGAATCCAAAACTGATTGTTGCGGATGAACCGACTTCTGCATTAGACGTATCCGTTCGTGCTCAAGTGTTAAACTTATTGGCGGATTTGAAAAAAGAACTCAATCTTGCCATGGTGTTTATCTCTCACGATATCCAAACTGTACGCCAAGTATCTGACCGTATTGTCGTGATGTACGGCGGTCAAATTTTGGAAACGGGTAGCACTGAAGATATTTTCAACCACCCAACCGTGGATTACACCCGAAAATTACTTGGTGTTGCACCATCGTTGTTATAAAACGAATGAGTAAAACTTCTTAATTTATAACCGCACTTTAAAAGTGCGGTTATTTTTTTGTTTATTTTTAATGTTGATAAATGATTGGAAACATATTCCGAAAATCTTTTAGCATTTAGGTTTTTTCTTAAATAGCGTAGAATGGGCATATAAAAATAAGGAGATTTAATATGCAACAAAAAATTCAACAAGCATTAGCCGATTCGCCACTTTCAAATGCAATTCTTTCTGCGTTAGAAGAACAAGAGTGGAAAGGCTTTTTACCAGCTGAAAAAGTGCGGTCAATTTGTAAAGAATTTAAGCTTACGCCTGTTCAATTAGGTTTGGCGCTTTTACCCGTAGCTGCTTGTTATAGTCACACACCCATTTCAGAATTTCATGTTGGAGCGATTGCGATTGGTGAAAGTGGTGATTTTTACTTTGGTGCGAATCAAGAATTTCAGGGTAGTAGCATGGCTCAAACCATCCATGCTGAACAAAGTGCGATTAGCCATGCATGGTTACGCAATGAACCTAGAATCACCGATATAGTAGTGAATTACACGCCTTGCGGTCACTGCCGTCAATTTATGAATGAGCTTTATCAAGCGCAAGATTTGAAGATCCATTTGCCACACAGCCAAAATAATCCACTTCCTCAATATTTACCCGATAGCTTTGGCCCGAAAGATTTAGGCGTTGATTTGCTTCTATTAAACAAAGAAGAACAAGG
>JAGZRA010000037.1:0-11924 GCA_018381885.1 Parahaemophilus parainfluenzae
TTTGTTGATTAACGAACAAAAGGATTTACCCTTGGACAGTATCCCCCTTAGTACTTTATTTATTACACTCATTATTTGTTTAGTTTTATCAGCCTATTTCTCCGGCTCAGAAACCGGATTACTCTCTCTCAATAAATATCGCCTTCGTTTTATGGCGGAACAAGGCAATAAAGGCGCGCAAAAAGCAGAAAAACTGCTCGAGAAGCCCGATACCTTGTTAAGTTTTATTCTGATCTTTAATAACCTTGTTAACATCAGTGCTTCCGCTATTGCAACCATGATTGGTATGCGTTTATATGGTGATGCGGGTGTAGCAATCGCAACAGGTTTATTAACCTTTGCTATGCTTGTTTTTTCTGAAATTTTCCCTAAAACCGTTGCGGCGATGCACCCAGAGAAAGTGGGATTATTTTCAAGTCACATTTTGTCGCTATTGTTAAAAGTGTTCTATCCATTAGTTTGGTTAATGAATATTTTTACGAAAACCTTAATGCGAATGGTAGGTTTAAAACCCGATATGCAAAAACAAGTGATTAGCCGTGAAGAACTTCGTAGTATTGTATCGGAAGCGGGAGAAGCTACTCCAGATGAACAGCATCCACAAATGTTGCTCTCTATTTTAGATATGGAAACGGTGACTGTCGACGATATCATGGTACCACGTAATGAAATTGCTGGGATTGATATCGATGATGATTGGAAAGCTATTATGCGCCAACTTAATCATGCACCACATAACCGAATTGTGTTGTATAAAGGCAGCCTTGATGAACAAGTATTAGGGATTTTGCGTGTGCGTGAAGCGTTTCGTTTGTTATTAGAAAAAAATGAATTTACCAAAGAAACCTTATTACGTGCCGTCGATGAAGTGTACTTCATTCCAGAAGGGACACCACTGAAAACACAATTAGCGAATTTCCGTACGAAAAAAGAACGTATCGGTTTAGTGGTGGACGAATATGGTGATATTAAAGGATTAGTTACTCTTGAAGATATTTTAGAAGAAATTGTGGGTGATTTTACAACTACTACAGCACCGACCATTGAACAAGAAGTTGTTCAGCAATCTGATGGTTCGATGATTATTGAAGGTTCGGCAAATCTTCGTGATTTGAATAAAATGTTTAGTTGGGAATTAGATACAGAAGATGCACGCACCTTTAATGGTTTGATTCTCGAGCATCTTGAAGATATTCCTGATGAAGGAACTGTTTGTGAAATCAATGGCTTAAGAATTACCATTTTAGAAGTCAGCGATAACATGATCAAGCAAGCAAAAGTGGAGAAGTTAGCCTCTTAAATACGGCTTTTTCTGACCCCTCTTTTTGTTTAAGAAATACGTTATTTTAACAAAGGATTGAATATGACGGATGAGATTCGTTTAACACAATACAGCCACGGCGCAGGTTGAGGCTGTAAAATTTCGCCTAAGGTGTTAGGGACAATTTTACAGACTAAACTCGAAAAATTTGCTGACCCCAATTTATTAGTGGGAAATGAAACAGCGGATGATGCAGCGGTTTATGATCTTGGTAATGGGACTGCAATTATCAGTACTACGGATTTCTTCATGCCGATTGTGGACGATCCTTTTGATTTTGGCCGTATTGCTGCGACCAATGCCATTAGCGATATTTTCGCAATGGGTGGTAAACCAATTATGGCGATTGCTATTTTAGGTTTCCCGATTAATAAATTACCAGCAGAAGTGGCGCAAAAAATAGTTGATGGTGGACGTTTTGCTTGCCATCAAGCGGGAATTTCCCTTGCTGGAGGGCACTCGATTGATGCGCCAGAACCTATTTTTGGCTTAGCCGTAACGGGCGTTATAGCAACGGATCGTGTAAAACGTAATGCCTCTGCAGAAGCGGGTTGTAAGCTTTATTTAACCAAACCATTAGGTATCGGTGTGCTAACTACTGCTGAGAAAAAAGGCAAGTTAAAACCAGAACATCAAGGCTTAGCAACGGCAACAATGTGTCAAATGAACCTGATTGGTAGCCAATTTGCGGAAGTTGCTGGAGTTACCGCCATGACGGATGTCACTGGCTTTGGTTTATTAGGACACTTAGCTGAAATCTGTGAAGGCTCAAATCTTAATGCGGTTGTGCATTTTGATAAAATCAAATTATTAGATGGCGTAGCGGATTATATTGCTGAAGGTTGTGTACCAGGTGGAACCAACCGTAACTTTGAAAGCTATGGTCATAAAATTGGTCCTCTTACGGATTATCGAAAGGCGGTACTTTGCGATCCTCAAACTTCAGGTGGCTTGTTGATTGCGGTTAAACCTGAAAGTGAAGCGGAAATCTTAGAGATTGCGAAAAAAGCCGGTATTGAGCTTAGTGAGGTTGGCGTATTGAAACCTCACCAAGAAGGTGTGCTGGTCGAAGTCGAATAAGTCATTTTCGTTAAAATAAAAAAGTGCGGTGAAATTCACCGCACTTTTTTTATTCTTTATTTTCCTTGTTCTCTTTATTGTTGGAATACATCGAATCAATAATATGACGATAACGTTCCATAATTACTTTTCGGCGTAATTTTAGCGTAGGCGTGATTTCACCAAGTTTGACGCTAAATGCCTGAGAGAGTAGCGTAAATTTCTTCACTTGCTCGAAGTGTGCCAGTTCTTTTTGAAGACTTTCGATACGTTGCTCAAACATTTTGATAATGTCAGAGTGTTTGAGCAATTCCATGCGATCTTGATACTTAATATTTAGTTTTTTCGCATATTCTTCTACGCTATCAAAAGAAGGCACGATCAACGCTGAAACATATTTTTTTGCATCAGCAATAATCGCAATTTGTTCGATAAATTTATCTTTGCCAATTTTACCTTCGATATATTGTGGCGCAATATATTTGCCGTTAGAGGTTTTCATCAATTCTTTAATACGGTCGGTAATAAATAAATTACCTTCAGCATCAAACTCCCCCGCATCTCCCGTTTTCAAGAAGCCATCTTCAGTGAAGGCTTGAGCCGTTTCTTCAGGTTTTTTATAGTAGCCTTTCATTACCATGCCACCACGCACCAGAATCTCGTTATTTTCACCAATTTTAACTTCTGCGTTTGGCATTAATTTACCAATAGAATTCGGATTAAAATGATGGTCATCCCAGCAAGAAACGGTAGCCGTGGTTTCTGTCATGCCGTAACCGAGTTTGATATTAATCCCAATGCTATGGAAGAAAAGCCCAATGTTTGGTTCTAATTTTGCGCCACCGCAAGGCATCATTTTAATTCGTCCACCTAACAATGAACGCAGTTTAGAAAGTACCATTTTATCAGCAAGCACATAGCGTTTTTGCAGGAAGAACGGGACTTTTTTATTTATAGAGAGAAGATCAAAACGTTTTTGTCCCACTGCAATCGCCCAGTGGAAAATCATCTGACGAATAAAAGGCGCTTTTTGGACTTTATCGAGTACAGCAGAATAAATTTTTTCATAAAAACGCGGTACTGCACACATAAAGGTTGGGCGTACTTCCGTTAATGCTTCACGTACTTGATTGGTGTCTTCGAGATAACAAAGGATTGCTCCGCGATGTAACACATAGGCAACCCAAGCACGCTCAAAAATGTGGCTAAACGGTAAAAAAGAAAGTGAAACCTCATCTTGATTAACATCTAATGTAATATCATGGGCTTCAAGTTGATGCGCTAAGTTACTGTAATCAAGCATTACGCCTTTCGGTTCACCTGTTGTGCCTGATGTGTAGATGATTGTGAATAAATCATCCATCGTTTTACTTGCTAAACGAGTTTCAAATTCAGTTTGGAATTCTTCTGTACCTAATTGAATTAAATCTTCCCAATGGCAAGAAAGTGTAGTTTCAGTCAATTGAATCTGTTCTTTCATGGCCACAATTTTTTGTAATTGTGGGCATTGATGCGCAATTTCTAACGCTTGATCATATTGTTCTTGATCGCCGACAAACAGAATTTTGACATCGGCATGGTTTAAAATAAATTCAGCTTGTTGTGCGGTATTTGTTGCATAAATTGGAACGGTGATGGCACGGATTTGAAGTGCTGCAATATCTGCGATTGTCCAACGTGACATATTGTTCGCAAAAATTGCAATTTTATCTTGTACTTGAATATTACAAGCAAGAAAAGCTAATGAAAGCTGATCAAGCTGTTGTTGAAATGCGTTCCACGAAATATCTTTCCACAAGCCATTAATTTTATGGCGAAGAGCGGTTGCATTTTGACGAATTTTTGCCTGTTGGCGAATTCGATTGACGAAATGACGTTCTAAATTCATATAAGCCTTATTTGAGCGAACAACTGTACGCTAATATAAACGAAATAAATTTAAAATCTAGTGAAATGTTGTTATTTTGTGAATATAGAATAAATAATAGACATATTTATTTTTCTATTTTTATCTCCGGATGAGAAATAAAGAATTTAAAAATATTGATTAAGTGAAATGGATTGGAAATAAAAAAACCGCTCTAAAAGAGCGGTTAATTTTTTAGGTATTTTGATTAGCCTTTGTAGTTGTAAACGTGTGCGACTAAGTCTAATACTTTGTTTGAGTAACCAGTTTCGTTATCGTACCAAGATACTAATTTAACGAAAGAATCAGTTAATGCGATACCCGCATCAGCATCAAACACAGAAGTTAAAGTACAGCCGTTGAAGTCTGTAGAAACTACTGCATCTTCAGTGTAGCCTAAAACGCCTTTTAATTCGCCGTTGAAAGTTTTACCTTCAGCTGCATCTTTGATTGCTTGTTTGATTTGTTCGTAAGTTGCTGGTTTTTCTAAGTTTACAGTTAAGTCAACTACAGAAACGTTTGGAGTCGGAACACGGAACGCCATACCAGTTAATTTACCGTTTAATGCTGGTAATACTTTACCCACAGCTTTCGCAGCACCGGTAGATGAAGGGATGATGTTTTGTGATGCACCACGACCACCGCGCCAGTCTTTAGCTGATGGACCATCAACAGTTTTTTGAGTCGCTGTTGTTGCGTGAACAGTAGTCATTAAACCATCTTTGATACCGAAAGTTTCGTGAACAACACGTGCTAAAGGTGCTAAACAGTTTGTAGTACAAGAAGCGTTAGACACAATGTCTTGACCTGCGTATGCACCGAAGTTTACACCACGTACGAACATTGGTGTGCTATCTTTAGAAGGACCAGTTAATACGACTTTTTTCGCACCAGCAGTGATGTGTTTGCGTGCTGTTTCGTCAGTTAAGAATAAACCTGTTGCTTCAACTGCAACATCAACGCCGATCGCACCCCAGTTAAGGTTTGCAGGATCACGTTCAGAAGTAACACGGATAGTTTTACCGTTTACGACTAAGTTACCGTCTTTAACTTCAACAGTACCGTCAAAACGACCGTGAGTTGAATCGTATTTCAACATGTAAGCCATGTATTCAACGTCGATTAAGTCGTTGATACCTACAACTTCGATGTCATCGCGATGTTGTGCTGCACGGAATACGATACGACCGATACGGCCGAAACCGTTGATACCAATTTTAATAGCCATAAGATTTTCACCTTCTATTTTTTTAAGTTAAACAAAATCGTTGCTCTAACGAGTTCCCGTGGATTATAGCATGGGCATTTTGATAAAAAAAAGGGTATATACCACTTTTTTGTGATCTCGATCACTTTTTAACAATTTGGTAAAACAAATGAAAATTTGACCGCACTTTTCATTTTCTTTTTGTATAATAAAAACAAACAACAAGAAGAGGTTTCAATTATGTCTCAAGGTAATTTATACATTCTTTCTGCACCGAGTGGGGCGGGCAAGTCATCATTAATTTCCGCGTTATTAGAAAAAAATCAAGGCACGAAAAAAATGGTATCTATTTCACACACAACGCGTTCACCTCGACCAGGTGAAAGTCATGGTGTGCATTATTATTTTGTTTCGGTAGAAGAATTTGAAACCTTAATTGAAAAAGGTCACTTCTTAGAATATGCAAAAGTGTTTGGCGGTAATTATTACGGCACTTCATTGCCAGCAATTGAAGAAAACTTAGCAAAAGGCATTGATGTGTTTTTAGATATTGACTGGCAAGGTGCGCAGCAAATTCGTCAAAAAGTACCTTCTGTAAAAAGCATTTTTATTTTGCCTCCATCATTGCCAGAATTGGAGCGTCGCTTGGTTGGACGCGGACAGGATAGCAAAGAGGTCATTGCTGAGCGAATGTCAAAAGCAATCAGCGAAATTTCGCATTATGATGAATATGATTACGTTATTGTGAATGATAATTTTGAACAGGCATTGGCCGATTTACAAAGCATTTTGCAGGCAGAACGCTTGACCAAAGCTTATCAACAAACAGAAAATGCGGACTTAATTCATCAGCTACTAGCAAAATAAGCTTGAATTGAGTACAATATTTTCCCTTTATAGACATTATTTTTAACATCGGAGTAAAACATGGCTCGAGTGACTGTGCAAGATGCAGTAGAAAAAATTGGTAACCGTTTTGATTTAATTTTAACCGCCGCTCGTCGTGCGAGACAATTAGAGTTACATCAAAGTGAGCCGTTAGTGCCGGAAGATAACGATAAACCAACTGTAATTGCATTACGTGAAATCGAAAAAGGGTTAATCAACCAAGAAATCATGGATGCAAAAGAGTATTTAGATGCGGCAGCTTCTCAACGTAACGAAGAAGTTGCAGTAGCGTTAATCGCAGAATAATCTCATTAAAGAGCGGTCAAAATTGAAGTATTTTGATCGCCTAGTCTTTCTCTCTACAAAAAGTCAGGTGTCCTTTGGAATTGTTTGCAGATTTAGATCGAATTATTCAGGGGTATTTGCCCGCCGATAAAATTGAATTAATCAAACGTGCATTCGTCATTGCGCGAGATGCTCACGAAGGACAATTTCGCTCAAGCGGCGAACCTTACATTACTCACCCTGTTGCGGTAGCCTCAATCATCGCAGAAATGCATTTAGACCATGAAGCAATCATGGCAGCATTGTTGCATGATGTTATCGAAGATACTCCTTATACCGAATCCCAATTAAAAGATGAATTTGGTGCTAGCGTAGCCGAAATTGTTGATGGTGTATCGAAACTAGATAAATTGAAATTCCGTACTCGCCAAGAAGCACAGGTTGAAAACTTCCGAAAAATGATTTTAGCGATGACTCGAGATATTCGTGTCGTCTTAATCAAACTTGCTGACCGTACCCATAATATGCGAACGTTGGGAGCGTTACGTCCAGATAAACGTCGTCGCATTGCAAAAGAAACCTTAGAGATTTACTGTCCATTAGCTCACCGTTTAGGTATTGAGCATATCAAGAATGAATTAGAAGATTTATCTTTTGAAGCAATGCATCCTCGCCGTTATGAAGTGCTTAAAAAATTCGTCGAACAGGCACGTGGTTCCCGTCAAGAATTGATCCAACGTATTTCTAATGATATTTCACAACGCCTTGAGGATGCGGGTATTCCAAGTCGTATTTGGGGACGTGAAAAACATCTCTATAAAATCTATCAAAAAATGCGCACGAAAGATCAGAAATTCCATTCGATTATGGATATTTATGCTTTCCGCGTTATTGTGAATTCGGTTGATGATTGCTATCGTGGATTGGGGCAAATGCATAGTTTGTATAAGCCTCGCCCAGGTAAAGTGAAAGATTATATTGCTGTGCCACGCGCAAATGGCTACCAAGCTTTACAAACCTCAATGATTGGCCCTCATGGTGTGCCCGTGGAAGTCCACTTGCAAACTGAAGAGATGGAACAGGTTGCCGAAATGGGAATTACCGCCCATTGGGTGTATAAAGAAGGTGGTAAAAACGATAGCACCACCGCTCAAGTACGTGCGCAACGTTGGTTACAAAGCTTGGTGGATATTCAACAAAACGTGGGTAACTCCTTTGAGTTTATTGAAAATGTAAAATCAGAGTTTTTCCCGAAAGAAATCTATGTCTTTACGCCGAAAGGTCGTATTGTTGAATTACCAATGGGCGCAACCGCTGTTGATTTTGCTTATGCAGTGCATTCTGATGTGGGAAATCACTGTGTTGCGGCAGTAGTAGAGCATAAACCTTATCCATTATCACAAGCTTTAGAATCTGGTCAAACCGTTGAGATTGTGACCAGTGAAAATACTCATCCAAGCGTTAGCTGGTTAAACTTTGTAGTGACCGCTCGCGCAAGAACTCGTATTCGTCATTTCTTAAAATTATTGCGTGCAGATGATGCCGTTCAAACGGGTAAAAAACAATTGGAAATGGCGTTAAAACCACATTATCTCTCTGAAGTTTCTGAAGATAAAATCCAAGCTGTACTGAATGAATTAAATCTCTCAAGCCTCAATGAGCTTTTTGTAGAAATTGGTGTCGGCAATCAAATGTCGAGCGTTATTGCCCATCAATTAATGGATGAAGCCATTGAAATTGATGTGGATGGTGTTTCTGAAAATACCCAAAGCACGCTAACGTTAAGCCGAGATGGTGAAATGAAAGCATCTTTCGCTCAATGTTGTCATCCAATTCCGGGCGATCCAATCGTAGCATTAAGTTCTGCGAAGAAAGGTGTGGTTGTTCATCATCAAGCTTGTTCTAATTTATCGTCAAGTAATACGAAAGATTTTACTGCCGCAAAATGGGAAGAGGCTGAAAGTGCGGTCAATTTTGATGCTGAATTACACATTGAAATGCTTAATGAACAAAATGCATTAGGTAGTCTCATGACGGCTGTCACGACTTGCGAAAGTAATATTCAAAGTATTTGGACAGAAGAATTAGAGAATAATGTGCTATTAGTCATTATCCAAGTCGGCGCAAGAGATATCTATCATTTAGAAAACATTATGCGAAAAATCAAACAAATTACCAGTGTGATTCGTTTGAAGCGCAATATTAATGAAGCATAATGAGCACACAACTTCTCGATGCCGTTCCTTTAACCACTTTATCGGGTGTGGGTGCGGCAATCTCCGATAAATTAAGCCGCCTTGGAATTCATAATCTCCAAGACTTACTTTTTCATTTACCTATCCGTTATGAAGATCGCACGAGAATTACGCCTATTGCCGATCTTCGTCCTGAACAATATGCCACTATTGAAGGTGTTGTCCAAACTTGTGAAGTTGCCTTTGGGCGCCGTCCTATTCTAACCGTAAGTCTTTCTGATGGAACGAGCAAGATTATGCTTCGTTTTTTCAATTTTAACGCGGGAATGAAAAATAGTTTTCAGATTGGTACGCGCGTCAAAGCGTTCGGTGAAATTAAACGCGGACGTTTTATGGCGGAAATTCATCATCCTGAGTATCAAATTATACGGGATAATGCGCCATTGGTTTTAGAGGAAACGCTCACACCTATTTATTCCACAACGGAAGGTTTAAAACAAAATTCATTACGTAAGCTAACCGATCAAGCATTGGCTTTACTCGATAAAATCCAATTAACGGAAATTTTACCTAATGAATTTAATCCGCATCCTTTTAGTTTAAAGGATGCTATTCGATTTTTGCATCGTCCGCCGCCAGATATCTCATTAGATATTTTGGAGAAAGGACAGCATCCAGCACAACAGCGACTTATCTTTGAAGAGCTTCTTGCGCATAATCTTGCGATGCAAAAAGTGCGGTTGGGTACTCAGCAGTTTTTAGCGTTGCCATTGCATTATCAAACAGATTTGAAGCAACGTTTTCTTGCATCTTTGCCTTTTCAACCAACAAATGCTCAAAATAGAGTGGTGGCAGATATTGAACAGGATTTAGCGAAAGATTATCCAATGATGCGACTTGTTCAAGGTGATGTAGGCTCAGGGAAAACGTTAGTTGCAGCCTTAGCTGCCTTATTAGCTATTGATAATGGCAAACAAGTGGCTTTAATGGCTCCAACGGAAATTTTAGCAGAACAGCATGCCAATAATTTCCGCCGTTGGTTAGAGCCTTTCGGTATTGAAGTTGGCTGGTTAGCGGGTAAGGTGAAAGGGAAAGCTCGCCAAGCTGAATTGGAAAAAATTAAGTCTGGTGCGGTACAAATGGTGGTGGGCACGCATGCTTTATTCCAAGAAGAAGTAGAATTTGCCGATTTAGCCTTGGTAATTATTGATGAACAACATCGCTTTGGCGTACATCAACGTTTAATGTTGCGAGAAAAAGGCGAAAAAGCAGGATTTTATCCCCATCAACTGATTATGACAGCAACACCAATCCCAAGAACATTAGCGATGACGGTTTATGCCGATCTTGATACGTCGATTATTGACGAATTGCCTCCAGGTAGAACGCCGATTACGACAGTTGTTATTTCTGAAGAGCGTCGAGATGAAATCGTTGCTCGAGTCAAAAATGCCTGTATTAATGAAAAGCGTCAAGCTTATTGGGTCTGTACTTTAATTGATGAGTCTGAAGTATTAGAAGCGCAAGCAGCTGAGGCCATTTGGGAAGATTTAACGAAAGCGTTGCCGATGCTTAAAATTGGTCTAGTACATGGGCGAATGAAACCGCAAGAAAAACAAGATATTATGGCCGCCTTTAAAAATGCAGAACTCGATTTGCTTGTGGCTACAACCGTGATTGAAGTGGGCGTGGATGTACCTAATGCTAGTCTAATGATCATTGAAAATGCTGAGCGTTTGGGGTTATCACAACTTCATCAGTTACGTGGACGAGTAGGGCGTGGCAGTACGGCTTCTTTTTGTGTCTTAATGTATAAACCGCCGTTAGGTAAAGTCTCGCAAAAACGTTTGCAGGTATTACGTGATAGCCAAGATGGCTTTGTGATTTCAGAGAAAGATTTAGAAATTCGCGGACCTGGTGAAGTGTTGGGTACCAAGCAGACGGGTATCGCTGAATTTAAGGTGGCGAATTTAATGCGCGATTGTAAAATGATCCCAACCGTTCAACATTATGCTAAAGCATTAATTGTGAAATACCCGGATGTGGCAGAAAGTTTAATTCGTCGTTGGCTAAATAATCGAGAAATTTATTCGAATGCCTAAAGTGCGGTTATTTTTGAAAGAGTTTTATAAATGAATAAATCAACGGTACTCTTCTTTGATTCTGGAATGGGGGGCTTAAGCGTTTATCGGGAAGCGAAAAAGCTCATGCCAGATAACCATTATTTGTATTGCTTTGACAATGCAGGTTTCCCTTATTCGGAAAAATCAGAAGAAACAATCATTCAGCGAACATTGGATATTTGTAAAAAAATTAATCAGGATTATCCACTTGATGCCATTGTGATTGCTTGTAATACCGCGAGTACGGTGGTGCTACCGCCTTTGCGTGAGCAATTTTCTATTCCTATAGTGGGAACTGTACCAGCTATAAAGCCAGCGGCAGAAATCTCACAAACGAAACATATTGGTCTATTGGCAACAAAGGGCACGGTTAAACGCCCTTATGTTAATGAGCTTATTCATCAGTTTGCCTCCCATTGTATAGTAGAACGATTAGGCTCGACTAAATTGGTTGAAATCGCAGAGCATAAAATCCAAGGAAAATCGGTCGATTTGATTGCATTAAAAAATGAATTAACTCCTTGGGCCTCAATAGAGAATTTAGATACGATTTGTTTAGGCTGTACCCATTTCCCTTTAATTAAAGATGAAATTCAAATTTGCTTACCTCAAGTGAAGAATTTTATGGACCCTGGATTCGCTATTGCCAAACGGCTACAATTTTTACTTGATAAATTAGAAGTGCGGTCAAAATCTGAGATGAAAAATCAGGTTTTTTGTACGCAAGATGTAGAGAATAAATACCAATTAGAACAAGCGTTGGCTCTCTGGGGATTTGATGGAATTACCGTTTTAAAATGATTTTTTCTCGTCATGTTGGTGCGTTTGTAAGCAAACAGCAAAAAAATTTACATTTTTTTACAAAAAGATCTTGCAAAGGCATCTGAAATGCCTATAATACGCCCCACACAACGACGCGCTGTTGTGACTCTTAAGAAAA
>JAGZRA010000038.1:0-15603 GCA_018381885.1 Parahaemophilus parainfluenzae
ACGTTCAACACCAAGAACGTCGTAATAATCTTTCTTTGCCATAATGTTTTCGTTTTCCGTTTAAAAATATAAATTTAAAAAATTTTATTTTGTTATTGTATGGTATTGCGTTAACAATATACCTAAGAATAAAAATAATGCCGAAGTCAGAAATATCAAGGGTAAATTCGTTAATTTATGACTTATTTTGCTGCTGCAAATGCTTGCTCTAAGTCTGCTAAAATATCTTGAATATTTTCAATACCGCAAGAGAGACGAATCAGTCCTGCAGAAATCCCCGCTTTTTCTAATTCAGCTTCATTTAATTGGCGGTGCGTTGAGGTTGCTGGATGTAACGCACATGTACGAATATCGGCTACGTGTACTTCACGTGAGGTCATTTGCAATGCGTTTAACCATTTTGCCGCGGTTTCTTTGTCACCTTTAATCTCAAAGGAAATGACACCACACAAACCGTTAGGTAGATATTTTTGTTTGAGCGCGTAATCTGGTGAGCTAGGTAAGCCAGGATAATTTACTTTAGCAACTTGCGGATGTTTTTCTAAAAACTCTGCTACAGCCTGTGCATTTTCATAATGACGTTGCATGCGAAGAGCAAGGGTTTCCATGCCTACATTCAACAAGAAACTATTTTGTGGGGCAGGAGTAGCACCTAAATCACGCATTAATTGCACACGTGCTTTAACAATATAAGCTGCAGGACCAAAGGTTTCTGTATAAACTAAACCATGATAAGTTTGGTCTGGCGTGCTTAATTGCGGATATTTGCCGTTATTCCAATTAAAGTTACCACCATCAGTAATGGCTCCACCTAAGGCAATCGCATGACCATCTAAATATTTAGATGTGCTGTGAATGACCACATTTGCGCCAAATTCGATTGGGCGACAAAAATAAGGGGTGGCAAAAGTGTTATCAATTAATAATGGCGCCTCTGCAGCTTTCGCTAAGGCAGCAAATTTTTCAATATCTAATACTTGTAAAGCAGGGTTAGCAATAGTTTCAGCAAAAACAGCTTTTGTATTTGGACGAATCGCTTTTTTGAGTTCTTCAAGCGGTAAGTCTTGATCCACAAAACTCACTTCAATGCCCATTTTTTTGAATGTATGGGCAAATAAATTGTAAGTACCGCCATATACATAAGAAGAGGAAATAAAATGATCACCGGCTTCTAAAATATTCAACATCGCATAGAAAACAGCAGATTGACCAGAAGCCGTACACATTGTTGCGACGCCACCTTCAAGTGCCGTGATTTTTTCTTCCGCAGCATTTGTCGTTGGGTTTGCTAGGCGAGTATAGAAATAACCTGCAGCTTGTAAATCAAATAACTTGCCAATTTCTTCTGCAGAATCGTAGGTATAAGTCGTGCTTTGTACGATAGGTTGAACACGTGGCTCACCGTTTTTAGGGCTGTAGCCAGCATGGAGGCATTTTGTTTCGAATTTCATTGTTTTTTCCTTTGTTGTGTTTGTTTTGGGATAAAGTGCGGTCGTTTTTTATAAAATTCTACGCACTTTGAGCTTAGCAATGTAGTTCAACAGCGATATAAATTTCTACCAAACCATCAGGGTGGTATTTTTCAAAATCCACCGAATAAGCCCGCTTAAGTAAACCTTGTTGTTCTTTTTTCCAGATCAGTTGCCATGTTTGATAAATTTCATCTACTTTGCAACGAAAAACTTCGTAGAAACTCAAATCTTCAATTTCAATCACCGGGATATCTGTTTCTAATGCTACTTCACTTGCAATCGCAAAATCATAGTCAGCTTGGTAATTCGTAGCATAATTAAAATAAATGCCATAACAACAGTGACCTTGTGGTAGTTTATTGAGGTTGTTTTGCCAAAGGGACGGGATTATCTCATCTGCTATGTTATTATTTAAGCGTTGTTGTACGATTGGGTAGAGTTTTAATGCCATTTATCCTCCTGGTTTATTTTTCCTCACTTCACTTTTTCAAATAAAGTCAGGAAAAATGGCATTTAATGAATATGCCAAAAGGGCGTATTGCTACGCCCTTTGATTTGGGTTCAAGTGAAATTATTTATTATCTTTCACTTCTTCAAACTCTGCATCAACAACATCATCATTTGGATTGCTGTTGCTTTGAGCTTGTTGTGCATTACCTTGTGGTTGTGCAGCTTGAGCAAGTTTTTGAGCAACTTCTGCAAGCGCTTGAAGTTTAGCTTCGATTGCTGCTTTATCTTCGCCTTTCGCTGCAGTTTCTAAATCGCTTAATGCGCTTTCAATTGCAGCACGATCTTCAGCTGGAACTTTATCACCGGCTTCTTCTAATTGTTTACGTGTACTGTGTACAAGATGATCCGCTTGGTTGCGAGCTTGTACTAATTCTTCAAATTTACGGTCTGCTTCAGCGTTTGCTTCTGCATCACGAACCATTTTTTGAATTTCTTCATCACTTAAACCTGAAGAGGCTTTGATGGTGATTTGTTGTTCTTTGCCCGTACCTTTATCTTTCGCAGAAACGTGGATAATACCGTCAGCGTCGATGTCGAAGGTTACTTCAATTTGTGGCATACCACGTGGAGCAGGGTTGATGCCTTCAAGGTTGAATTGGCCTAAAGATTTATTCGCTGATGCTTGTTTACGTTCACCTTGTAATACGTGAATGGTTACTGCACTTTGGTTATCTTCTGCAGTTGAGAACACTTGTGATTTTTTAGTTGGAATCGTTGTGTTTTTCTCAATTAAGGTAGTCATCACACCACCCATGGTTTCGATACCTAAAGATAATGGTGTTACGTCTAACAATAAGACATCAGTTACCTCACCCGCTAATACACCACCTTGAACTGCAGCACCGATAGCAACTGCTTCATCCGGGTTCACGTCTTTACGAGGTGCTTTACCGAAGAATTCTTCTACTTTTTGTTGTACTAATGGCATACGGGTTTGACCGCCCACTAGGATAACATCATCAATTTGTGATGCGCTTAAGCCAGCATCGTTTAATGCAACTTTTACAGGTTCAAGTGATTTAGCCACTAAATCTTCTACTAAAGATTCTAATTTAGCGCGAGTTAATTTGATGTTTAAGTGTTTAGGACCTGTTGCATCTGCAGTGATGTAAGGTAAGTTCACATCAGTTTGTTGTGCAGATGAAAGTTCAATTTTCGCTTTTTCACCTGCTTCTTTTAAACGTTGCATTGCAAGTGGGTCATTACGTAAATCAACACCTTGTTCTTTTTTGAACTCATCCACTAAGTAGTTGATTACACGGTTATCGAAGTCTTCACCACCTAAGTGAGTATCACCGTTGGTTGCTAATACTTCAAAGGTTTTTTCGCCACCTACTTCATCAATTTCGATGATAGATAAGTCGAATGTACCACCACCTAAGTCATAAACAGCGATAGTTTTGTTGCCTTTATCTAAACCGTAAGCTAATGCTGCTGCTGTTGGTTCGTTGATAATACGTTTAACTTCTAAGCCTGCGATACGACCTGCATCTTTTGTTGCTTGACGTTGAGTATCGTTAAAGTATGCTGGAACAGTGATTACTGCTTCAGTCACTGGCTCACCTAAGAAATCTTCCGCAGTTTTCTTCATTTTTTTCAATACTTCTGCAGAAATTTGTGGTGGTGCAAGTTTGTCACCTTTTACATTTACCCATGCATCACCATTGTCTGCTTTGGTGATTTCAAATGGCATAATGTCGATATCACGTTTTACTTCAGCATCATCAAAACGACGACCAATTAAACGTTTGATTGCGAATAATGTATTTTTCGGGTTGGTCACCGCTTGGCGTTTTGCCGGTTGACCGACTAAAATTTCGTTATCATTTGTATAAGCGATAATTGACGGGGTAGTACGATCGCCTTCTGCGTTTTCAATTACGCGAGGTTTGTCACCATCCATTACAGCGACACAAGAGTTTGTTGTACCTAAGTCAATACCAATAATTTTTCCCATGTTGTTACTCCTAATTAAATTTTAAATTCGTTGTAAATTGTTACGATGAATAAGATGTGGATACTTTTTCGCATTTCAAGAGGCAAGATTTAAAATTTTTTCTTCCTTTTAAAGTGCGGTCATTTCCGTTCTTGTTTTACAAAATAAGTCCAGAGATGAGAAGTTCAAGGGGGGATATAAAATTATTTTTAAAAAATAAGAAAAAAAAAAATGAAAAAATCAACTGTAGCATTAGGTGTCATTGTTGCCCTTGGTGTTGTAGGCGTCGGTGGTGCATGGTTTACTGGGGAAAAAGCACAAACTGAATATTTACGCCAAATTGAATTAGCGAACCAAAAATTCCAAAGTTTAGGTTTGTCAGATTCAGTGAATCTTGTTTATAAAAATAAGCAATTTGATCGCAGTTTCTTTACTTCTCAAGTGGAAGATGAAGTCGTTATTTCTTTACCAAAAGAAGGACAAGTATTTACTATTCCACTTTCAACCAAGCTTTATCATGGACCATTTCCACTTAATCAGTTGGAAAAATTTAACTTCGTACCAACAATGTTTTCAGCACAAGGTGTGATTGGTAAAAATGAAACAACTCAGCCGCTATTTGATTTTCTTAAATCAGATAAACCTGTTCAATATCAAGCTTCGACTAGCTATAGTTTAGCAACAAAAGGTAAGGTTGAATTAGCAGCAGGGGAAATGACAGATCCTCACTCACTGCAAAATAAGATCGCATGGTCAAATATCAACATTGGTTTTGATGTAGATAAAGATCGAGCGGGGAAATATGACATGACCTTAGACGAAGTGACTGCTGATTTAGGCCCTAGTAGTGCAGATGGGGATAGCCAGGACGCTACTGCAGTTAAGTCGGTAAAAACGAAGATGAAGGGCATGAAATTGGATGCTTCATTCAATCCTACAAAATGGGCTTACATTTATACAGGGAAAGGTTCTTATTCAACTGAAAGCTTCGAAATGACGAGCACGGACTATGCTGGAAAAACGACTTCTCTTATTGAAAAAGGCTTAAAAGCCACATCTGATATTTCACTTAATGGTGATTTTGTAAATTTAAAAAGTGAGAGTGCAGTAGATTCATTTGTTCTAGATGGAAAAGAGTTAGGGAAGTTAACTAACAATAGCGAGTTAAATCATATTGAAGCAAACGCAGTAAATGCTTTGATTGAAGCTGTTTTCACTGTCTTTAAGTCAGTCAGAGATGATAAAAATGTGAATGATGAAGTGGTATCTGAAATTTTAAGTTCATGGGTTGAAAATCATGGTATGGCTATTTTTAATAATCAACCTCAAATTAAACTCAATCCTGTGTCAATTTCAGATGATCAAGGCAAAGTGTCATTAGATTTAAATGTGGCGCTAGCGAAAGATCCGAAATTTGATTTAATGGCGGGGAGTTTATATAAACAGTTTACAGATTTTGCAGTGAATATTCATGTAGATAAAGCAACTGCAGAAAAACTTATGACACAATTAGATCCAGAAGCAGATAAAGCGTTGATTAAAGCACAAATTGAAGAGCAAGCTAAGCAAGCGGCAGCACAAAATATTGTGGTGAATAATGATAAAAATGTGACGCTTAACTTAGTGCTTGAAAAAGGCGAACTCAAACTTAATGGTCAAGTGATTCCAGAAGAGCAAGTTCAAGGCGTATTATTTATGTTAATAATGGGCGCAGCAATGCAGGGTAAATAATTAACGAATAAATAAGCAGAAAGGAGATAAAGTGATTTATCTCCTTTTTTATTTGGTTAATTTAAACGTGCTTTTAAATATCCTTCATAATCGGGAATATCAATATTGATTTCTTGATCAAATAAACTTGATGTTAAAAGGAAATCGGCTGTGCTTTGATTAATCGCCACCGGAATATTCCAGACGGTTGCAATACGCATGAGCGCTTTTACATCAGGATCATGTGGCGCGGCATTCATCGGATCCCAAAAGAAAATCATCATATCAATTTTTTTCTCAGCAATCAGTCCGCCAAGTTGTTGATCGCCGCCCATAGGGCCACTTAATAATGAGGCTATTTTGAGTCCAGTCTCTCTTTCCAATAGATGGCCAGTTGTACCAGTCGCATAAAGTTGATGGGGAGCGAGTGCTTCTTTGTGTTTCTTTACCCAATTGAGCAGATTTTGTTTGCAGCTATCATGTGCAACGAGCGCTATTCGTTTATGAGAAAAGATTGGGCGAGTTGTCGTGTTCATATTTTGTCCTCTAAAAAGCTCAAAAGCATGCGAACACTTTAGATCAAAGCGGGTAAGGAATGCAATATATAAAGTATGCTTTAATTTAAACCCAAAAATCCTTTAAAAATGACCGCACTTTTAATGAAGACTATTGCAATAACAGGAAGAAATGCGTGAGAACAGTCAAAATCTACTATCTTTCTTGCAAAAAATCTTCTAAAATTTACAAGATTTGTTAAATGTTTGTAACATTGATTAACAAGCTTGATTTTCGTGTTTGGTCATGACCAAACTTCATTTTCACTCAGTAAAATAAGGAAAGACTATGTCAGATACCTTAGTAAACGATATTGACCCAATTGAAACACAGGATTGGTTGTCAGCTGTTGATTCATTAATTCGTGCAGAAGGCGCAGAGCGTGCGCATTACATCATCAATCAAGTGATTGATCAGGCACGTAATGGAGGTGTGAACATTGCAAAAGGTGGCGTAACAACCCCTTATGTTAATACCATTCCTGTTTCTGAACAGCCAGCATACCCAGGTGATAAAGCTATTGAGCGTCGTATTCGTAGTGCTGTACGTTGGAATGCGATCATGGCGGTATTACGTGGACAGAAAAAAGATCTTGAATTAGGTGGTCACATTTCAACTTATCAATCTGCAGCAAGCATGTATGAAGTTTGTTTTAACCACTTCTTCAAAGCGGCGACTGATAAAAACGGCGGTGACTTAGTCTTCTTCCAAGGCCACGCAGCACCAGGTATGTATGCTCGTGCATTTGTTGAAGGTCGTATTACTGAAGATCAAATGAATAACTTCCGTCAGGAATGTGGACCAGGCAAAGGTCTTTCTTCTTACCCACACCCGAAATTAATGCCTGAATTCTGGCAATTCTCTACCGTATCTATGGGTTTAGGCCCGGTAAATGCGATCCGTACTGCTCGTTTCTTAAAATACTTAGATAACCGTGGTTTAAAAGACACCAAAGATCAAAAAGTGTATGCTTTCCTTGGTGACGGTGAGATGGACGAAATCGAAGCAAAAGGTGATTTAACATTCGCAGCACGTGAAGGCTTAGATAACTTAATCTTCGTTGTAAGCTGTAATTTGCAACGTTTAGATGGTCCTGTAACGGGTAACGGCAAAATCGTTCAAGAATTAGAAGGTTTATTTGCGGGTTCTGGTTGGGAAGTGATCAAAGTCATGTGGGGTAGTGGCTGGGATAAATTATTTGCAAAAGATACTACCGGTAAATTAACCCAATTAATGATGGAAGTAGTTGATGGTGACTATTTAACTTTCAAATCTAAGAATGGTGCATACGTTCGTGAACACTTCTTTGGTCGTTACCCAGAAACTGCTGCATTAGTGGCAGATATGACAGATGATGAAATCTGGGCATTAAGACGTGGTGGTCACGATTCAGAAAAACTTTATGCCGCATTCCATAAAGCGCAAACTGCAGGTAAGCCTGTTGTGATCTTAGCGCACATGGTTAAAGGTTATAAAATTCCTGAAGCAGAAAGTAAAAACACTGCTCACCAATCGAAAAAAATGTCTCTCGAAAGCTTAAAATCTTTCCGTGATCATTTCCAATTAGATATTAAAGATGAAGATATTCCTAACTATCCATACATCACTTTCCCAGAAGGTTCAGAAGAATACAATTATCTTCACGGCAGACGTAAAGCGTTAAACGGTTATTTACCAAAACGTTTACCAAAATTCACCACTGAATTTAAAGTGCCATCATTGGAAGAATTTGCACCATTATTGGAAGAACAGGCTCGTCCAATTTCAACTACAATGGCATTTGTACGTTTCTTAAATACCTTATTGAAAGATAAAGACATTGGTAAACAAATTGTGCCAATTGTTGCTGACGAAGCGCGTACTTTCGGTATGGAAGGTTTATTCCGTCAAATCGGTATTTACAACCCACATGGTCAAAACTATGTGCCTTCTGACCGTGATTTAGTGGCGTACTACCGTGAAGCGAAAGATGGTCAAGTATTACAAGAAGGTATCAATGAATTAGGTGCGGCATCATCTTGGTTAGCTGCTGCGAACTCATACTCTGTAAATAACCTTCCGATGATTCCATTCTTCATCTACTACTCAATGTTTGGTTTCCAACGTGTGGGTGACTTAATGTGGGCAGCAGGTGACCAATTAGCTCGTGGTTTCATGATCGGGGGTACTTCTGGTCGTACAACATTAAATGGTGAAGGTTTACAACACGAAGATGGTCACAGCCATATTCAATCTCTTGTTATTCCTAACTGTGTATCTTATGACCCTGCTTATGTTTATGAAGTGGCAGTTATCCTACAAGACGGTATTAACCGTATGTACGGTGAAAAACAAGAAGATGTGTTCTACTACATCACCACATTAAACGAAACTTACGAACAACCAGCAATGCCAAAAGGTGCAGAAGAAGGTATTCGTAAAGGTATTTATAAATTTGAAACCGTTGAAGCGAAAGGCAACAAAGGCCATGTTCAATTATTAGGTTCTGGTGCGATCTTCCGTCACGTTCGTGAAGCAGCACAAATCCTTGCTAATGAATATGGCGTAAGCTCAGATGTATATAGTGTGCCTTCATTTACTGAAGTCGCTCGTGAAGGTGCTGATGCCGTACGTTGGAACATGTTACACCCAACTGAAAAAGCACGCGTACCTTACATCGCACAAGTAATGAACGATGCACCAGCTGTTGCGGCTACTGACTACATGAAATTGTTCGCAGAACAAGTTCGTGCATTCATTCCTGCACAAAGCTATCACGTATTGGGTACTGATGGTTTCGGTCGTTCAGACAGCCGTGAAAACTTACGTGAACACTTCGAAGTGGATGCGCGTTATGTTGTAGTTGCAGCATTACATGAACTTGCAAAACAAGGCAAAGTTGATGCGAAAGTGGTGGCTGATGCAATCGCGAAATTTGGTTTAAAAACTGAAATTTTAAATCCGCTTTACGCTTAATAAAAACATCCTGTGTGTGAGAGCACACAGGAGCATCTACAAATAAAGTGCGGTTGATTTTAACTGCGTTTTTTAAAGGTAAGATAACATGTCAAAACAAATTCAAATTCCTGATATCGGTAGTGATGAAGTTACCGTAACAGAAGTGATGGTGAAAGTAGGTGATACCATTACCGCTGATCAAAGTATTATTAATGTTGAAGGTGATAAAGCTTCAATGGAAGTGCCTGCACCAGAAGCTGGTGTGGTAAAAGAAGTATTAGTAAAAGTGGGTGATAAAGTCACAACTGGCACACCAATGCTTGTTTTAGAGTCAGCGGATGCGGCAGCGCCTGCTCCAGCTGCAGCAGCACCTGCGCCGGCAGCCGCACCAGCAGCTGCAAGTGTAGTTGAAGTCAATGTACCCGATATCGGTTCAGACGAAGTAAACGTGACTGATATTATGGTGAAAGTAGGCGATACCGTTGAAGTGGATCAATCAATCATCAATGTTGAGGGTGATAAAGCGTCAATGGAAGTGCCTGCTCCTGTTGCTGGTGTAGTAAAAGAAATTTTAATCAATGTGGGCGATAAAGTTGTTACTGGCAAATTAATCATGAAATTTGAAGTGGCAGGTGCAGCACCAGCCGCAGCGCCAGCTCAACAAGCTTCGGCACCTGCAGCAGCGCCAACAGCTTCAGCGATCAAAGAAGTGAATGTACCAGATATCGGTGGCGATGAAGTTAACGTAACTGAAATCATGGTTGCCGTTGGTGACAGCGTTTCTGAAGAGCAATCTTTAATCACCGTTGAAGGCGATAAGGCCTCGATGGAAGTACCAGCTCCGTTTGCGGGGGTGGTAAAAGAAATTTTAGTGAAATCAGGTGATAAAGTTTCAACTGGTTCATTAATTATGAAATTTGAAGTGGCTGGTGCAGTACCTGCGCCTGCAGCAGCTCCTGCAGCAGCCGCTCCAGTGCCTCAAGCAGCCCCTGCAGCAGCGCCGGCAGCACAATCAGGTAATGTATCTGGTTTAAGCCAAGAACAAGTTGTAGCAAGCGCAGGCTATGCACACGCAACACCCGTGATTCGTCGCTTAGCGCGTGAATACGGTATTAACCTTGATCGCGTAAAAGGTACGGGTCGTAAAGGTCGTGTTGTGAAAGAAGATATCCAAGCTTACGTGAAAACCGCTGTTAAAGCGTTTGAAACAGGCACTGTATCTTCTGCAGCAGCGGGTAATGGTGTGGCAAATGGTGCAGGCTTAGGCTTATTACCATGGCCGAAAGTTGACTTCAGCAAATTTGGTGAAGTAGAAGAAGTTGAATTAAGCCGTATCAACAAAATCTCTGGTGCGAACTTACATCGTAACTGGGTAATGATTCCACATGTTACTCACTTCGATCGCACAGATATCACTGATTTAGAAGCATTCCGTAAAGAACAGAACAAGATTGTTGAAAAACAAAAATTGGATGTGAAAATTACGCCAGTTGTGTTCATTATGAAAGCGGTAGCGAAAGCATTAGAAGCGTTCCCACGTTTCAATAGTTCTATCTCTGAAGACGGACAAAAATTAACACTTAAAAAATACATCAACATTGGCGTAGCGGTAGATACACCAAACGGCCTTGTTGTACCTGTATTTAAAAACGTAAACAAAAAAGGTATTATCGAACTCTCTCGTGAATTAATGGAAATCTCCAAAAAAGCACGTGACGGTAAACTTTCAGGTTCTGATATGCAAGGTGGTTGTTTCACCATTTCAAGCTTAGGCGGTATTGGTACAACTCACTTTACACCAATCGTAAATGCACCTGAAGTTGCAATCTTAGGTGTGTCTAAATCAGAAATGCAACCGGTTTGGAATGGTAAAGAATTTGAGCCACGCTTAATGCTTCCATTATCATTATCTTTCGACCACCGTGTGATCGATGGTGCTGATGGTGCTCGTTTCTTAAGCTATATCAATGGCGTATTAGCTGACTTACGTCGCTTAGTGATGTAATTAACGCGGTAAGATGTGAGTGATTAGGCTTACATCTTACAGAAAGGATCGCAAAGTGCGGTCAAAAATTTGAACGTTTTTACGAGGTAAAAATGAGTAAAGAAATTAAAACCCAAGTTGTGGTACTTGGTGCTGGTCCTGCAGGTTATTCAGCGGCATTCCGTTGTGCGGACTTAGGTTTAGAAACAGTACTTGTTGAACGTTATTCAACATTAGGTGGGGTATGTTTAAACGTAGGTTGTATCCCTTCTAAAGCATTACTTCACGTAGCGAAAGTAATTGAAGAAGCGAAACATGCAAGCAAAAATGGTGTGTATTTCGCAGAGCCTCGCATTGATTTAGATGAAGTACGCGCAGGTAAAGAAGCAGTTGTGGCGAAATTAACTGGTGGTCTTGCAGGCATGGCTAAACAACGTAAAGTCACTGTTGTTGAAGGTTTAGCGGCGTTTACTGATCCACATACATTAGTAGCACGTGATCGTGATGGTAAACCAACCACAATTAAATTTGATAATGCGATTATCGCAGCGGGTTCTCGTCCAATTCAATTACCATTCATTCCACATGAAGATCCACGCGTTTGGGATTCAACGGATGCACTTAAATTAAAAGAAGTACCGAAAAAACTATTAATCATGGGCGGTGGTATCATCGGTTTAGAGATGGGTACCGTGTATGATGCATTAGGTTCTGAAGTTGAAGTGGTTGAAATGTTTGACCAAGTGATTCCAGCGGCAGATAAAGATGTAGTGGGTATTTACACCAAACAAGTTGAGAAAAAATTCAAGTTAATGCTTGAAACTAAAGTGACTGCAGTTGAAGCAAAAGATGATGGTATCTATGTTTCAATGGAAGGTAAAGCATGCAACGATACTAAACGTTATGATGCAGTATTAGTCGCAATCGGTCGTACACCAAACGGTAAATTGATTGATGCAGGTAAAGCAGGCGTTGAAGTGGATGAGCGTGGTTTCATTCATGTTGATAAACAAATGCGTACCAATGTGCCTCATATCTTCGCAATCGGTGATATCGTTGGTCAACCAATGTTAGCGCACAAAGGTGTTCACGAAGGTCACGTTGCGGCAGAAGTGATTGCAGGACAAAAACATTACTTCGATCCAAAAGTCATTCCTTCAATTGCTTATACTGAACCAGAAGTGGCTTGGGTAGGTAAAACTGAGAAAGAATGTAAACAAGAAGGTTTAAACTACGAAGTGGCTAAATTCCCTTGGGCTGCTTCAGGTCGTGCGATTGCATCTGAATGTGCAGAAGGTATGACAAAATTAATCTTTGATAAAGATACTCACCGTATACTTGGTGGGGCTATCGTTGGATCTAACGGTGGTGAATTATTAGGTGAAATCGGTCTTGCAATCGAGATGGGTTGTGATGCAGAAGATATTGCATTAACGATTCATGCTCACCCAACACTTCATGAATCTGTAGGTCTTGCGGCAGAAGTATTTGAAGGTTCAATTACCGATCTTCCAAATGCAAAAGCGAAGAAAAAATAATCAAATTTAATCTTTTTAAGGGCTGCTCATTGAGCAGTCCTTATTTTTTTGAGATCTCACTCACAAAATTGCATAAAAATTCAATAAAAACTGGCGAGCATAATGACTTTTTGATAAAATCCGACCAGTTTTGTTTTTATATTTTTTTATTATTTAAAAGCTATGTTAAAGAAGATTTTGATTATTGTAGGTTTGGCTGTTTTGACAACAGCCTGCTCTAACAACTCGGGGCAGGCACAAAACGGCATGATTAGTGAAAGTGATGATGCTGAGTTAACTGGACTGATTGCCGGTTTAGATGGGAAAAAAGGGGGGGGTTACCCTAAATTAAGAACTAACCGTCCTAAATCAGGTTTAATTGGTGATAAAGCGCTTGCTCAAGTTTATAACGAATGGGTTGGTACTCGTTACAGAATGGGGGGTACTTCAAAACATGGTATTGATTGCTCTGCATTTATGCAAACTGCTTTTCTCGATGCTTACGGTATGGAACTTCCACGTTCAACCTCAGAACAACGCTATTTAGGTCACCAAATTCAAAAACATGAATTACGTAAAGGTGATTTAGTGTTCTTCCGTCGCAACAATCATGTTGGCGTTTATATTGGTAATAACCAATTTATGCATGCAAGTTCAAGCCAGGGCGTCACAATTAGCTCATTAGATGAAGATTACTGGTCAAGAACTTATACACAATCTCGTCGTGTGATGTAATGACAATTTTATTTCAATAAAAAAGTGCGGTTAATTTTAACCGCACTTTTTCTTTATTTAGATTATCTGATTATAGACTTAAGCTGCAAATTTCATTAAGTCTCTTCTTGGTTTCATTTGATGGATGGTATTCGTCACTGTGCCAACTAATGGAAGGTTTGTCCATTGTGTTGTTTTAATATTTTCCACTTTAGAATCTAATGCCATGAATACAAATTCATTACCGCTTACACCGGCAAATTCATAAATATGGAATTCGTCTTGTTTTTCCAATACAACAAGATCACCAATGAAAAGGCTGTCATTTTTTTCAACCACTAACATATCGCCCATTTCAATTCCCCAAGCAAGCATATTCGGATTGGTAACACGAATAAAGCAAGTTTGTTGTGGACGTTTGATGCAATAAAGGTTGAGATCTAATTTTTTATTAAATGTCGATTTACTTTCAACATCATTGAAAAATGGCATAGGATGATAAGAAAACGTCATATCATTTTGTGCAACTGTATTTGCGTAGTTCATCATCTTGTGTTCCTTTTAGTTAATGAGTTTTTAATCAGTGGTTGTTTATACAGGGTAATATACTGTGGTTAGATACAGTATGTCAATAGGGCATAGAAAAAATTTTTTTATAGGCGAAAATTTTAGAAAAAATTCATTCCTAGCTTAAAAAGTTCAATTTTTTAGCAAAATAATAAAGAAAAAATTTTCTTTTAAATAAAATTTGAGCTATCTTTATCGTGTTTCGGTGGATCGTAACGATCTGAAGTTCAACTTAATCTTCATTTAAAACTATTATGAATACATCACGTTTATTTCATTTTTTGTTCCAAGGTAATTTGGTAAAACGAATTGCCGTTGGTTTGGTACTCGGGATCCTTGTTGCGTTGGTGAATGAGAGTGTAAAAAATTCAGCAGGTATTGATCTTGCATCTAGCTTTGGTGTGCTCGGTCAAATTTTTGTTAAAGCATTGCGTGCCGTTGCACCAATTTTAATTTTCTTCCTTGTTATGGCAGCACTCGCTAATAAGAAAGTGGGTTCTAAAAGCAACATGAAAGAAATTGTCGTGCTTTATCTTTTGGGTACTTTCTTAGCGGCTGTGGCTGCAGTAATTGCAAGTATGGCATTCCCATCAGATGTAGCTCTTGCAGTAAAAGAGGATGCGAGTTCAGCGCCTCAATCTGTTGGCCAAGTGATGCTTGCTTTAGTATTGAATGTGGTGGATAACCCATTAAATGCAATTTTCAAAGCAAACTTTATCGGTGTTTTAGCGTGGTCTATCGGTTTAGGTTTAGCCCTTCGTTATGCATCAGATGCAACTAAACAAGTGGTGGCTGATTTTGCAGAAGGCATTTCTAAAATTGTTCACGTGATTATTTCATTTGCACCTTTCGGTGTATTCGGTTTAGTGGCTGAAACATTATCTGACAAAGGTTTATCTGCGTTAGGTGGATATGTTCACTTATTATTCGTGTTAATCGGTACAATGCTATTTACTGCCTTTGTACTTAATCCAATTCTCGTTTATTGGAAAATTCGTCGTAATCCATATCCATTAGTTTGGACTTGTGTACGAGAAAGTGGTGTAACGGCATTCTTTACACGTAGTTCTGCAGCAAACATTCCTGTAAACATTGAATTAGCAAAACGCTTAAATCTTGATGAAGAAACCTATTCTGTGGCAATTCCATTAGGTGCAAATATCAATATGGCGGGTGCGGCAATTACCATTACTGTATTAACCTTAGCAGCTGTTCATACATTAGGCATCGAAGTATCTTTCATCAGTGCGGTGTTATTAAGTATTGTGGCGGCGCTTTGTGCATGTGGTGCTTCTGGTGTGGCAGGTGGTTCATTATTATTAATCCCATTAGCTTGTAGCTTATTTGGTATCAGTGATGACATCGCGGCACAAATGATCGGTGTAGGTTTTGTGATTGGTATCTTACAAGACTCAACAGAAACCGCGCTAAACTCTTCAACTGACGTATTATTTACTGCGGCAGTATGTATGGAAGAAGAGCGTAAAAACGGTTAATTAAATTAATCTAATAAGGCGGGCAATTGCTCGCCTTTTGTTTTTAAAGGAAAGAGAATGGCACTTTTAATTCAGCAAGCAAAATTTAAGCTTTATCGAAAACAGACCTTAAACTTACCGCACTTTGCGATTGAGCCACAACAATATTGGGTTGTGGTAGGCAGTAATGGGAGTGGGAAATCGGCGTTTGCTTTAGCTTTGCAAA
>JAGZRA010000039.1:0-21664 GCA_018381885.1 Parahaemophilus parainfluenzae
TACAACGGAATATTAATTTTCGCATTGACTGAATACTGTGAACCATCAGCTTTAAAATGCACATACGCCGGCATTAAATAATTGGAACTGTATTTAATATTATAATCCACCGCAGACCATGCTGTTGGCACATAAGCAATTAATGCAGCAAAAAGGATTTTAAATAACTTCATTGGTTTTCCTTATATATAAAAAGAGGTTGCCCTTTAGAGTATCACAGCGAGAAGAAGTTCCCCATTAAAAAAACCATCTTATCTGCAGACAAGATGGTTTTCATTTATGTTAGCTTAATGGGGGATTATAAAACTGCACCTGCCATTAAGAAACCGAATAATACAGATAAGCTGATTGCAATCACACCCGGCACTAAGAATGGGTGGTTGAATACATATTTACCGATACGAGTTGAACCGGTATCATCCATTTCTACTGCCGCAATTAAGGTTGGGTAAGTAGGAAGAATGAATAATGCTGATACTGCGGCAAATGCTGCAATCGCTGCTTCCGGAGAAACACCTAATAAAATTGCAGTTGGATATAATGCTTTTGCAGTTGCAGCTTGTGAGTAAAGTAAGGTACTTGCGAAGAACAAGATTACTGCTAAACTCCAAGGGTATTGTTGTAAGAACTCAGCTGATACCGCTTTAATTTGATCGATATGACCTTCAACGAAAGTATTACCTAACCATGCAACACCAAGCACACAAATTACCGCTGACATACCAGATTTAAAGGTTGCTGCATTAGTAATTTTTGCGGTATCCACTTTACATGCCATAGTGATAATGGCTGCAGTTGCAAGCATGAAAGAGATAATGGCGTTATCACGAGAAAGAATTGGATTTTGAATTAAACCAACTGTTTTACTGATTGCAGTTGCATAAAGCATGACCACTAAAATCGCGATAAGGAAAATTGCAACAGAACGTTTTGCATAAGGTTTGATCTCAATTTGCATTTCACCACGCATAGTAATCAAACCTTTTGCTAGACGATCTTGGTAAACTTCATCATCTTTCAAATCTTTACCAAGGAAGTTACAAATCACCGCAGTAATCATACATGCTGCGTAAGTAGTTGGGATCCAAATACCTAATAATTGTAAGTAACTTAAACCAAAGTTTTTCTCTAATTCAGCAGAAAGGAATACTACCGCAGCAGAAATTGGAGACGCTGTAATCGCAATTTGTGAAGCGATAACCGCAATAGAAAGTGGACGTGAAGGACGAATACCTTGTTCTTTTGCCACTTCAGCAATCACTGGAAGTGTTGAGAACGCTGTGTGACCAGTACCCGCAAGTACAGTCATAAAATAAGTCACAGTTGGCGCAAGGAAAGTGATGTATTTTGGATTTTTACGTAGGATTTTTTCAGCCATTTTTACTAAGAAATCCATACCACCCGCAACTTGCATTGCCGCAATCGCCATGATTACAGACATGATAACTGAAATTACATCAAACGGAATGGCACCCGGTTTTAAGCCAAGTAGTGAAAGTGCCACAACACCCATACCCCCCATGAAACCGATACCAATACCGCCTAATCTAGCCCCTAGGTAAATAAAGAGTAGGACGACTAAAAGTTGAGCCCAAATCATAATATTTTCTCCATATTAATTTTAAAAATAATTCCGGAACATATATTAACAACAAACTAGTGCATTATCTATATTTATTAATTGGATTAGTCTATTTTATCCGAAAGTGCGGTTAAAATTTGATTCAAATTCTGACCGCACTTTCAATGACTTTCCTAGAAATCCTCAAAGTATTGTTGAATCACTTTTGGATCTTTTGTTTGTGTTAAGGCTAATTGTAATAACACACGTGCTTTTTGCGGATTCAATGTACCTGAAGCTACAAAACCATATTTAGAATCATCCACTTCAGCATCACGTGTAGTGTAACCGGTTGGCACACGAGATGAACGAACCACCACAACACCATCTTTCGCCGCATTTTCTAAACGTTCTAAATGGGCAGCATTAACATTACCATTACCCACACCTGCAGAAACAATACCTTGATAGCCCGCATCCAATAATGAATTTAACGGCTCAATTGGTGCATTAGAATAAGCATAAACAATGCCTACTTTCGGTAAGCTGTCTAATTTATCTACGTTAAATGGGGTGTTTACGGTATGTTTGCTTTCAGGTGAGCGTTCGTAATCCACTTTACTGTTATGGATATAACCCAAGGTACCATAGTTTGGAGAATGGAACGTTTGCACTGCAGTAGTACTCATTTTGGTCACATCACGTGCACCTAATACTTCACCATTCATCGCCACTAATACACCGCGACCAGATGATTTTTTATCGGTTGCCACGACGACGGCGTTATAAAGGTTTAACGGACCATCCGCACTTTTTTCTGTTGCAGGACGCATCGCACCCACTAATACAATTGGTTTTTCACATTTCGCAGTAAGATCTAAGAAATAAGCGGTTTCTTCCATGGTATCGGTACCATGAGTAATCACGAAACCATCGGTATCTTTACACTGTGCATTAATCGCTTTCGCTAATTTTAACCACACATCATCGCTCATATCTTGTGAACCAATTTTTACAATTTGCTCACCTTTTACATTCGCGAGTTGCTTAATTTCAGGCACCGCATCAATTAATGCGTCAACATTGAGTTGCCCTGCTTTATAAGCAGAAGAAACTGCAGTTTCACCACTTCCGGCAATCGTGCCGCCCGTTGCTAAAATTGTAATATTAGGTAATTCCGCAGCTTGTGCGACCGAAAAACCGAATCCGAGCATCATGAGTGCCGTTAATTTTTTTAATTTCATGTGCGTCTCCTTTCACGTTTAATCATTTAAGCTTGGCTATTCTCTACTTAATTAGGCGTAGAATAAACACAAAGATAGTATATTTATGATCCCGATCACATTTTTATTGATCCGATTGTATAAGCTTTCGCTATCAAAATTAAGTTGAGAACAACATGCAAGAATTTATGCCTCAAGCAATTGAATTTGCTCAAAAACACACTTTTTTAACGATCGCATGGTTTGCTGTCCTTTTTATGACACTTTTCACCTTTTTTAAAAGTGCGACACAAAAATATCGCGTCATCACCAACCCTGAAGCGGTTCGCTTAATGAACGATGAAGAAGCAGTGGTGATTGATTTACGTCCTATTGATGAATTCCAACGCGGCCATATCATTGGTAGCGTAAACTTGCTTCCAACTGAAATTAAAAATCAAAATGTAGGCAAAATTGAACATCACAAAGAAAAACCGCTTATCATTGTGGATGTTAACGGTGTTTCTTCTGCTACGTCCGCAGAACTTTTAACCAAACAAGGCTTTGAAAAAGTTTATGTGTTAAAAGACGGTTTAGCGGCTTGGGCGGGTGCAAATTTACCATTAGTAAAAAAACATAAGTAAGGATCCTCTATGTCTGAACAAAATCAACAACCTGAAGTAGCAGCTGAAGAGCAACAAGAAGCCGTACTTCAAATTCAACGTATTTATGTAAAAGATGTTTCTTTTGAAGCACCAAATCTTCCTCATATTTTCCACCAAGAATGGAAACCAAAACTCGGCTTCGACTTAAGCACTGAAGCGGTTCAAGTAGGTGAAGATTTATACGAAGTCACGTTAAACATCAACGTAGAAACCACCATGGAAGATTCTGGTGATGTGGCATTTATTTGTGAAGTGAAACAAGCTGGCGTATTTACAATCAGCGGTTTAGAAGATGTTCAAATGGCACACTGCTTAACATCTCAATGCCCAAATATGCTTTTCCCTTATGCTCGTGAATTGATTTCTAACTTAGTGAATCGTGGTACATTCCCGGCATTAAACCTTTCTCCGGTAAACTTCGATGCGCTGTTCATTGATTACATGAATAAGCAGCAAGCAGCAGCCGAAGCGGAAGAAAATCAGGAAACCCAACATTAATTGTGATGAGGGCAGGCGATATCGTCTGCCCTTTTATTTTAAAGTTGATTGAAATGAACGCATCCCAATCTCCAATTACCATTCTTGGTTGCGGTTCTTATGGAACAGCGCTCGCTATCTCATTTTCTCGCAATGGTTCTCCAACCTATCTTTGGGGACACAACTCCGATCACATTCATCAAATGCAACAAGAACGTCAAAATCGCCGTTTTCTGCCTGATATTGAATTTCCAGAAAGTTTGCATTTAGAATTAGATTTGAAAACTGCGCTTGAGCAATCAAAAGACATTTTAATTGTGGTGCCAAGCCATGCTTTTGGTGAAATTCTGTTAAAAATTCGACCGCACTTAAAACCTGATCATCGTTTAATTTGGGCAACTAAAGGATTAGAACGCAACACCGGTCGATTACTACAAGAAGTAGTGGAAGAAACCCTAGGTAAAGCAATTCCGACAGCAGTGCTTTCAGGTCCCACTTTTGCGAAAGAATTGGCTCAAGGTTTGCCAACAGCGATTACCCTTGCCTCTCGTAATGAAAAGTTTGCCTTAGAATTTCAAGCTCGGATTCATTGCAGTCAGCATTTTCGGGTCTATGTAAACCAAGATATGATCGGTGTTCAATTAGGTGGCGCCATTAAAAACGTAATTGCGATTGGTGCAGGTATTTCAGATGGTATGGGATTTGGTGCTAATGCCAGAACGGCATTGATTACCCGTGGGATTGCGGAAATTACTCGCTTAGGTGTAGCCATGGGAGCGAATACACAAACCTTTATGGGCATGTCTGGTTTAGGAGATTTAGTGCTCACTTGTACCGATAACCAATCCCGTAACCGCCGATTTGGTTTAATGCTTGGTAAAGGGACTGATAGCCAACAAGCCATGGATGAAATTGGTCAGGTGGTGGAAGGATTTTATAACACCAAAGAAACTTATTTATTAGCACAACGACAAGGCGTGGAAATGCCGATTACAGAACAGATTTACCAAATGCTCTTTTGTGGTAAAAGTGCACAAGAAGTCGCACTGAGCTTATTAGGTCGTGAACGAAAAGGCGAATAAGGAGAAAAAATGACGTTAGAAGTATGGCAACACATTCGCCAAGAGGCAAAAGAATTAGCAGAATGCGAACCAATGCTCGCCAGCTTTTTCCATTCCACTATTTTAAAACATCAAAATCTTGGCAGTGCCTTGAGTTATTTACTAGCGAATAAACTGGCTAACCCGATCATGCCGGCCATTTCTCTACGTGAAATTATTGAAGAAGCCTATCAGGCCGAACCCAACATCATTGACTGTGCTGCTTGCGATATTAAAGCTGTGCGCCACCGCGATCCTGCCGTGGAATTGTGGTCCACACCATTGCTTTATTTAAAAGGTTTTCACGCCATTCAAAGCTATCGTATTACCCATTATTTGTGGAACCAAAATCGAAAAGCACTCGCACTTTATTTACAAAATCAGATTTCCGTAGCTTTCGATGTGGATATTCACCCTGCGGCCAAAATTGGGCACGGCATTATGTTTGACCATGCCACCGGTATTGTCGTGGGAGAAACCTCAGTGATTGAAAATGATGTGTCTATCTTGCAAGGTGTTACCCTCGGTGGTACAGGTAAAGAATCCGGCGATCGCCATCCAAAAGTACGAGAAGGTGTGATGATTGGGGCGGGCGCAAAAATTCTCGGCAATATCGAAGTAGGCAAATATGCCAAAATCGGCGCCAATTCTGTTGTACTCCAACCTGTGCCTGAATATGCCACTGCAGCAGGTGTACCTGCTCGTATTGTTGGCAAAGACAAAGCGGCAAAACCGGCATTCGAAATGAACCAATATTTTATCGATGATGATATAAATTTGAATATTTAAAAAGTTACTAGACTTAACAAACACTTAGACTTATTGTGACGAGATTCACATTTTTTGAGAGTAAAAGGAAGCAATATGATAGAAGATAAACAATATCCACAACTTTCGATGAATGAGTTTTTTTTTACGTATAGCTTCATATTTGTTTTGCTATTATTCATATCTGTAATTATTTTTTTTAACGATGTTCCAATAACTAACTTTGAAATATTTATCGATAAATATTTAGTCAAGGGGAGAGGAGTATATTCTCATATATACTCCTTTCAATCTGAAATAATCTCAAATTTGTCGATGATTATTGCTCCACTGTTTGCTATTTATCTAGCATTAACTTTGAAGCTCACTTACTCGTCGGAAAATGAAATTATTAATAGTGGAAGGGTAATAGAGAAAAGTGTAAAAAAAACTATATTAATGAAATTTTGCTTTATTATATCAGCACTGCTTCTTGTAACGATGTGTATGTTTTTAACATACATATATAATTGGGATCTTGAAGAATCTAAAACTAATACATTATTTGTTAGGGATGATGTAATATGGTTGCTATCCTTAACTTATATAATTTATACAGGGACATTCTTTACACTTTTTGTGCTGTTTAGCGTAATACGTCACCCAGTATCTTCATTAAAGTATCATATATACCGACCAAATTGAAATAAACCAATATCTTATCGATGATGATATAAATTTGAATATTTAAAAGGTTAATATAATTACAAATACTTAAAATTATTGTAATGAATTTTAAAAACTTTCATTTTGACTTTAAATGATGAATTCTTAGACAATTAACATATAAAAATGTAGCATCAAACTAAGTTTAACCGCTTTTAGCAATTTATTGAGGGAAATAATATGTCTAGTTTTGCTATGCGTATTAATAACGGTAATTTAAGTATAGCAGATTATCTTGAAAAACTTAATAAGATGGGAGCTATATGAACGGAGATAAAAAATATCCAAAATTTTTGATAAATGAGGATTTTTTAGTATATGGTAGTGTTTTTATATCAGTATTGTTTGTTCTCATAGTCATTTTTTTTAATAATATTCCAATAACTGATTTTGAAGTATTCATTGATACGTATTTAATAAAAGGGAATGGAGTATACTCTCATATATACTCCTTTCAATCTGAAGTAATTTCAAATTTATCAATGATAATAGCCCCTTTGTTTGCTATTTATACTGTATTGACTTCAAAGCTTACTTATTTATCTGAACGTGAAATGATTGATTCTGGTATTACAATAGAGAAAAGTATAATAAAAACCATACAGAGAAAACTAGTCTTCATCATATCATTACTGCTTCTTGTAGCAACATTTATATTTTTGACATACATCGATAGCTGGGATCTTCAAGCTGTAGAAACTAATACATTATTTATTACCGATAATGTTGTATGTTTATTGTTCTTAAATTGTGTATTTTGCATCGGAACGCTTTTCGCTCTTACTTTTCTATTCAGTGTAGTATTACACCCTATAACTTTTTTAAGATATCATTACCAATCTCCTTTTAATTAAAGACAAAGCGGCAAAACCAGCTTTTGAAATGAATCAATATTTTATTGATGATGATATAAATTTGAATATTTAAGACCAAAATATGATTAACAAAGACACCCAACTTTGCATGTCTCTTTCTGGCAGACCGGGCAATTTTGGCACAACATTCCATAACTATCTATATCAAAAACTCGGGCTTAATTTTATCTATAAAGCCTTTACTACTACGGATATAGAAAGTGCAGTCAAAGGCATTCGTGCACTTGGTATCCGAGGTTGTGCCGTTTCAATGCCATTTAAAGAAAGCTGTATACCATTTTTAGATGAAATCTCGCCTTCTGCGCAAGCCATTCAGTCCGTGAACACCATTGTGAATGATCAAGGGTTTCTTCGCGCTTACAACACAGACTACATTGCGATTGTTAAACTTATCAAAGAATATCAATTAGATAAAAAGAGTCGAGTGATTGTACGAGGCAGTGGTGGTATGGCTAAAGCGGTCGTCGCGGCCTTTAAAAACAGAGGATTTGAGCATCTGAAGATTTTTGCTCGAAATGAAAAAACAGGTAAAAATTTAGCCGCACTTTATGGCTACGAATATATCCCATCTTTAGATAATCAATCGGCAGATATTTTAGTCAATGTCACGCCAATTGGGATGAAGGGGGGAAAAGAAGAATTTGATCTTGCCTTTCCTGAACATCTCATTCAACAAGCTCAAACCGCTTTTGATGTAGTGGCGATTCCTGCTGAAACACCGTTTATCCAAGGTGCGCAAAAACAAGGTAAACAAACCATTTCAGGTGCAGAAGTGATTGTGCTACAAGCTGTCGAACAATTTGAGCTCTACACTGGGGTTCGACCTTATGACCAATTAGTCGCCGAAGCGGCTACCTTTGCTCGAAAAAACAGTTAAAAAATAAACCGCACTTCTAAAAAGTGCGGTTCTTTTTATCTGAGTTTTACGCTAACAATTTTCTTGCTGCTTCCACTACCACAGATACTGCTTTTTCTTCCGTATCTTTCATGGTAGCTTCATTTGGAATTTCTTGTTGTGTACGGTTCACAATCACACCAGCTACCATACCAGCTCGTAAGCCAAGAGCGTTACACATGGTGAATAACGTCGCGGATTCCATCTCATAGTTCATCACATTGAGATCTTGCCATTGTTTTAACAAGCCTTGGTAATCACGATATACTTTACCGCTGTAAGTATCATAACGTTCTTGACCTGGATAGAACGTATCTGAAGAAGCTGTAATTCCTACAAATGGCTCAATACCTTTTTCTTTAGCCGCATTGAAAAGTGCCGTGGTACATTCAAAATTTGCCACTGCGGGATATTCAATTGGCGCAAAGTGACGGCTTGCACCATCAAGACGAACCGCACCCGTTGTAATAAGAATATCGCCCACATTAATATGCGGTTGAATCGCACCTGTTGTGCCAATACGTAAGAATGTGCGCACGCCAAGTTGGGCCAGCTCTTCCACACAGATAGACGTAGAAGAGCCGCCGATACCGGTTGAACACACTACCACCGGTTGACCATTTAAATAGCCTAACCAAGAAGTGAACTCACGCGTACTTGCAAGAAACTCAGGGTTATCAAGTTTTTTAGCAATACGTTCACTACGCGCCGGATCACCTGGCACGATAGCTAATGTGGCACCTTTCAGTTGTGCTTTAGTCAGGTTTAAGTGAAATACATCAGACATAACAATCTCCTTTTTATCATTCTTGCCGCAAAGTGCGGTCAAATTTTCGTTATTTTTTCAATGCCCCTAAGATACCACGCATGATTTGTTTGGTCACTTCATTACGAATATTGCGACCAACTGATTTTGCCACGCTATTCACAATTTGTTCTGTCGGAGAAAGTTTATCCCCGCGTTTTTGTGTTCCAAAAATCATACGGCTTAAGCTACCAAATAAACCGCTCTCTTCCTCTTGCTGTGCTTGTTCAGCTTGTTTTTGTTGCACTGCGGCTAAATCCGCTTGCGCATTTAACACTTCGAAAGCCGACTCATTATCCACATAATCTTTATAGAAGGCATAAAGCTCATCGTCTTTCACCCACGCAGCACGCTCTTCTTCAGTAATCGGTGCAAGTTGGCTTTTCGGCGGGTAAACATACGCCACTTCAACTGGCGCAGGCATACCTTTTTCATCTAAGAATGAAATCAATGCTTGCCCCACACCTAAGGTTGAAATGGTTTCAACCACATTGACAGCTGGATTTGAACGGAACGTTTCTGCCGCGGATTTCACTGCTTTTTGATCTCGTGGCGTAAAGGCACGTAACGCATGTTGCACACGGTTACCTAATTGCCCTAACACGGTATCCGGTAAATCTAATGGATTTTGGGTCACAAAATAAATACCCACACCTTTAGAACGGATCAAGCGAACCACTTGTTCCACTTTGTCCACCAACACACTTGGTGCACCATCAAAGAGTAAGTGTGCTTCATCGAAGAACATCACAAATTTTGGTTTATCCGGATCGCCCACTTCCGGCAATTGCTCAAATAATTCAGACATTAACCAAAGCAAGAACGCACTATACATTCTTGGGGAATTAATTAATTTTTCAGAATTTAAAACATTGATCACACCACGACCATCACGGGTTTGTAACCAATCTTCAAGATTTAATGCAGGTTCACCAAAAAGATTGGTTGCCCCTTCATTTTCAAGGGTCAGTAAAGCACGTTGAATCGCGCCCACACTCGCAGCTGATACGTTGCCATATTCTACTTGGAACGATTTGGCGTTTTCTGCTACAAATTTAAGCATTGCACGTAAATCTTTTAAGTCGATGAGTAACAAACCTTTGTCATCTGCCACACGGAATACGAGGTTTAATAAGCCTTCTTGAGTTGCGTTTAAATTTAATAAACGGGAAAGTAATAATGGTCCCATTTCAGAAATCGTGGTGCGAAGTGGAATACCGGTTTCACCGAATACATCCCAAAATGACACAGGATAGCCATTTAAATAACTCTCGCCACCTAAATCAAATTGCTCAATGCGTTCCGCCACTTTGCCACTGAATGTGCCCGCTTTGACTAAACCAGACAAATCGCCTTTTACATCAACTAAAAAGACCGGCACGCCATCATCACTGAACGCTTCTGCCATTTTACGTAATGTTACGGTTTTCCCCGTCCCTGTTGCCCCTGCGATCAGGCCATGACGGTTTGCCATTTTTGCGGTAATACCAAGGGTTTGACCTTGTTCGGTACGCGCGAGAGAATATTGCATAAAGATTCCTTTGTTTTGTTGGTTTTATTTAAACGAATAATAAGGAAAAAACGAAGTGCGGTCAAAATTAAAGTGATTTTACGGTATAATTTATCAAAACTAACTCAAAGTAGGAAAAATAGATGTCAAACGCAAAAATTCTTATTATTAAAACAGGATTGATCGAAACCTTAACATTCCCAGATGGTAGCTCATATGAAAGTGCCATCCGTAAAAAACCGGTATCGATGGTAAAAGTGCACACGCTGGGTGCTGAAGGTAACGATGTGGGTTTAAAAGCCCATCACGGTGGTGTAGATAAAGCCTTGTTTTTTATGTCTGATGTGTCTTTCGACGCTTTAAACGAGCTACTTGGTGAAAAGTTTGATTTTCACGGTAGCGCGATTTACGGTGAAAACTTTGTGGTATCCGGCTTACATGAAGATAATGTTTGTATAGGCGATCGTTACAAAATTGGCACCACGCTTTTAGAAGTGTCACAACCACGTAAACCTTGCGAACGTTTATCTCATAATACCAAGAATGAGAATACAAGAGAGGTAATTCGTCAATCTGGCTGGACAGGTTGGTATGTTCGCGTGATCGAAGAAGGTGAAATTCATCAAGGCGATGAACTTATCTTGCAACACCGTCCTTATCCAGAATGGACTATTCGTCGTTTAAACACGCTACTTTCGGCTCCTTCAAGTGTCGCAGAATTAGAAGAAGCCTTAGCCATTGAGGAATTAGCGCCAGCGTTTAAACGTTCTGTTAACTCACAATTACGTAATTTACAGCAGGCGGGCTAAAATGTCGGCTAAAACGACCGCACTTTGTCCGTGCCAATCTTCGCTTTCTTACGAAGATTGTTGCGGACGTTTTCATTCAGGCAATCTGTTTCCAGAAACAGCGGAACAACTTATGCGTTCCCGCTATTCCGCGTTTGTGCTCAAAAATATTCCTTATATTGTGCAAACCACTGTGCCAAGCCAACAAACCTTATTAGATGAAAAAGCCCTGCAAGATTGGGCTAATGAAACGCAATGGCTCGGTTTAGAGATTGTCAAAGCAGAAACCTTAACCAAAACACAAAGTGCGGTTGAATTTAAGGCTCATTTTCAAGGTAGCGAACAGCCGCAAGTACATCACGAACATTCTATTTTTGTAAAAATCGATGGCCGTTGGTATTTTGTTGACCCCACTGTGCCACTCCCAAGTAATAAACAACCTTGTGTTTGTGGTTCAGGGAAGAAATTTAAACATTGTTGCGGAGGCTTGCTCTAATGACCTTAACGTCTTTTCTCGCATTATTCTGGCAGCGTTCTCAAGAAAACAAATTAACGCAAGCTGCCGGTTCACTCACCTACAGCACCATGCTCGCCATTGTGCCATTAATTATGGTGGTGTTTTCGATTTTCTCCGCCTTTCCTGTTTTTAACGAAGTAACCGGGGCATTGAAAGAATTCATCTTCACCAATTTTGCCCCTTCCGCAAGTGATGTTGTGGGGCAATATATTGATGAATTCGTCCATAATTCCAAGCAAATGAGTGCCGTGGGGATTGTGAGTTTGATTTTAGTGGCATTAATGCTGATTAACTCCATCGACCGTACACTTAATGGCATTTGGCAAGATACCAGTAATCGCCCGATCTTTACGTCATTTGCTATTTATTGGCTCATTTTAACGCTCGGTCCACTTTTAATCGGTACCAGCATTGCTGCGAGTTCTTATGTCAAAGCCATGTTCGAGCAATCGGAAACGCTCTCTTTTGGTTTAAAACTCCTCAGCTTTGTACCATTTCTTTCAACTTGGTTTATCTTCACGCTCATTTATATGGTCGTGCCAAATAAGAAAGTGAGCATCAAACACTCTGCAGCAGGTGCATTAATTGCCGCGATTTTCTTTACCTTAGGAAAACAGGCCTTTGCTTGGTACATTACGACATTCCCGTCTTACCAATTAATTTACGGTGCCATGGCAACACTACCCATTATGTTATTGTGGATTCAAATCAGCTGGACAGTGGTGTTATTCGGCGCACAATTAGCCGCAGTACTTGCAGAAGAGCGGTCAATGGATCAAACGAATTTAGAGGAAGTAAAATGATTGCGTTAATTCAGCGTGTTACGCAAGCTAAAGTGGAAGTTGAAGGTCAAATTGTGGGGCAAATCGGCAAAGGATTATTGGTTTTATTAGGCGTGGAAAAAGAAGATGACCAAGCCAAAGCGGATAAACTCGCCGAGAAAGTATTAAACTACCGTATTTTCAGCGATGAAAATGACAAAATGAATTTAAACGTGCAGCAAATCGGTGGCGAAGTGCTTGTGGTATCCCAATTTACTTTAGCCTCTGACACGCAAAAAGGCCTGAGACCAAGTTTCTCAAAAGGTGCTGCACCAGCATTGGCTAACGAATTGTATGTGTATTTTTCACAAAAATGTGCAGAAAAAGTTACCGTTGCTAACGGACAATTTGCAGCAGATATGCAAGTAACGCTGACCAATGATGGCCCGGTTACATTTTGGTTAAATGTCTGAATAAAGAGAACAATCACTATTTTTTTCAAAGCAAAGGAAACTCTTTCTTTGATCCCATTGTCGTATTAACGCTCAAATGCATATAACAATTTCAAATCCCATCCATAATTGCATTGGTAATCCCTTTATTTTATAGGTAAACTAAGGCGGTTTGATGTGGATCTTCTTAAAGTTTAGCTTGTAATAAAATGAAAAAAATTTCGTTAAAAACAACCGCTCTTTTGCTTGGATGGATGAGTTTTTCAGCCCTTGCAGAACAAACCGTAGATATTGAGATCCGCGGTATCAAGGGTGAACGTGCCATTCGCAATACTGATATGAATGTCAAACTCATTGATAAAGGTGAGATGGACGGCTCAGATCGGTATAAACAATTAGTTTCAGATGCTGTCGATAAAGGCCTTCGAGTCTTCGGTTATTATGGTTCTTCAGTCACCTTTGAATTGAAAAAACGCAAAGGTCAACGAGACTTACTTATCGCCAATGTAAAACCCGGTGAACCAAGCAAAATTGCCGGAACAGACGTTGAAATTATAGGCGAAGCGGCAGAAGACGAAAACTTCACAGCACTCCGTAAAAACTTGCCAAAACAAGGTGAGTTAGTTGAGCATCAAAAATACGATGACTATAAAAGCAGCATTTCAAACCTTGCCCTTGCTCGTGGTTATCTTGACGGAAAATTCCAAATTTCTCGCTTAGAAATCAGCCCTGAAACCCATGAAGCATGGTGGCGTATGCTGTTTGATAGTGGCGTGCGTTATCATTACGGCAACATCACATTCAACCATTCCCAAATTCGCGAAGACTATTTGCAAAATATGCTCAACATTAAATCGGGCGATCCTTATTTAGTCAGCGATTTATCTGAATTAACTAACGATTTTTCTTCTACCAACTGGTTTAGCTCAGTGCTTTTACAGCCTCATGTCCGCGAAGAAGAAAAATTAGTGGATATCGAACTGTTGCTTTATCCACGCAAGAAAAACGCAATGGAGCTCGGGGTCGGTTTTGCAACCGATACGGGCCCTCATGTCCAAATTGGTTGGACAAAACCTTGGATTAATAGCCGAGGTCATAGTTTCCGTACAAATCTTTACGTCTCTGCGCCAAAACAAAACTTTGAAGCCACCTATAAAATGCCATTGTTGAAAAATCCATTAAATTATTATTATGAATTTTCAACCGGTTATGAAAAAGAAAATAAAAACGATACGGACTTCGTGTCCGTTATGACAGCTACACACAAGCTGATTTCACCGATAAAACCTTCCTGGTTTATCCAACTGGGGGCTTTAGCCGTACCCGTTTAAGAGGTGGCCAATTCCCAACATGGGGAGATACCCAAAAAATCACTGTCGATTTAGGAAATAAGCTTTGGATGTCAGAAGCTAATTTCTTTAAAGTTCAAGCTTCCACCGCATGGATTCGTACTTACGCAGAAAATCACCGTTTTATTACCCGTGCAGAAATTGGTTATTTAAATACCGCGGATATTCGTAAAATTCCACCTGCACTACGTTTCTTTGCGGGGGGGGATCGCAGCGTGCGAGGTTATGGTTATAAGAAAATTTCGCCGAAAAATAAAGAGGGGAAATTAGTCGGCGGCTCTCGCTTAGTAACAGGTAGCCTTGAATATCAATATCAAGTTTACCCAAATTGGTGGGGAGCCGTATTTGCGGATACAGGTTTAGCCGCAGATGCTTACAAAGCAAATGAGTTACGCTACGGCGCAGGTTTCGGTGTGCGTTGGGCATCGCCAGTTGGCGCTATCAAATTTGATATTGCGACGCCAATTCGAGATAAAGATAACAGCAAAAACATTCAATTTTACATTGGCTTAGGGGCTGAAATTTAGGGTATGACTATGTCTGAACAAGAAAAACAACCAGATAACCAAACCACACAACCCGTCAAAAAGAAAAAGACCTGCCGTAAAATTTTATGTGTCGGAAGTGCGGTCATTTTTGTCCCTGTTTTAGGCTTAGTCACAGCACTTTCTTTTGATAGTGGGCAACGTGCAATTATTCAACTCGCCGATAAAATGCTCGATAGCTTATCTATTGAGCAAGTCAGCGGTGGCTTACAAGATGGTTTAGTCTTAGAAAATTTACGTTTTCAAACAACCGACGTAGATGTGGCTCTTCCTAAAACGCGCTTACAACTAAATTTAGCTCGTTTACTGTCGGGAGATATTATTGTTGATGATCTCAGCTTAACGCGGCCGAAAATTGCCATTGATACCAGTGTTATGCCGCCTTCCGAAGAGAAAGAAACAGAAAGTGGTCCAATGGAAAAAATCCATTTACCGGTTTCTGTAAAAGTGAAAAATGTGGCGATTACTGACTTTGATATGAAACTCGATAAAAGCAATATTACGTTTTCGTCATTTCAAAGTGCGGTCAGTTTAAATAATGAATCTGGCCTGACCCTTGAGCCCACCACGCTTTCAGATGTGCTTTTCTCAACGGTCTCCCAAACTCAACCGAATCCCCCTCAGTCTGAGCAAAAAGAACCTGCAAAACCCATTGATTGGGCGCAAATTGAGCAAACACTCACACCGGCTTTTTTAGGTAATTTAAATACGGTGAACTTGCCTTTTGATATGCACATTCCAAGTGTTTTGGGTACAAACTGGCAATATCAATCGCTCAATGAAAAAGGCGAAGAAACACAAAAAATCACCGTGCCTAAAGTAGAATTACAAGCGGATGCCACCGATCATTTAGTGAAATTACAAAAACTCGAAATTGACAGCTCTCTCGGTACACTTTCTAGCAAAGGACAACTCCAGCTCAATGAAGATTTTCCTGTTGATCTCACATTAAAATCGGATCTCCAAGCGTTTAAATCAAAAGATAAAACCATTCTGCCTGCCAGCAAAGTTGATCTCAATTTATCGGGTTCATTGAAAAAAACAACTGCACTTTCGTTAACCACACAAGGCGTACTTGATGCGACCTTAACGGGTGATGTGAAACTAGCTGAAGATAAAATGCCATTAAATCTGCAATTAAAAGCGAAAAAAGGTCAATACGCCTTCGCTGATAGCCTGGCGCCACTTAAAATTAACGATGTCGATATCAAGCTCACGGGCGATTTGTTGAATTATCATGCAGAGGTTGTCGGTGGTGTGGACGGTATGGATCATATCCCTCACACCCATATTGATTTGAATGCAGACGGTAAACTCTATGAAGTTACCCTCAACGAATTAAAACTTGCTGCCCTAGATGGTACGGCACGTTTAACGGGCTCCTCAAACTGGAAAGATGGCGCGCAATGGGATGTAACTGCTGATTTAAACAAAATGAACATTCGCCCTTATGTGCCGGCCATGCCAGCCGTATTATCAGGCAAAGTGAGCTCAAAAGGTTCCGCTGATTCCAATCATTGGAAAGTAGATGTGCCAGCCGTGGATTTAACGGGTAGTCTCTCTTCTCGCCCATTAAGCTTAAAAGGAAGTGCCTTTTTAAGTAATGAAACCTTATTAAACATTCCTGATTTATTGCTGAACTATGGCGAAAACCGCATTGCGGCAAAAGGTATATTAGGTGATAAATCAAACCTAAATTTAGATATCAACGCACCAAGCTTGCGTGGTCTGTGGCAAGATTTAGCGGGCTCCGTGGTCGGCAGAGCACAGATCTTAGGCAAACTTACTGCACCAACCATTAATACTGATTTAACCGTACAAGGCCTGCACTTCCAAGGGTTAGACTTATCTAAAGCCTTAATTAAAGGTAATGTTGTGAGTGAACCGCAAGTGAAAGGTGAACTTAACGTCAAAGCGGAAAACTTCCGCTATGGCGACAGCATTAAATTGCATAATATTGATTTGAATGCATCGGGTGATGAAAAACATCATACGCTTAACTTAAAATCCAAAGGTGAACCTGTTGCAGCTGATTTACAAATCACCGGTAATTTTGACCGCACTTCTCAGCAGTGGAAAGGTAATTTAAGCCAAGTGGGCCTAAGCTCACCTATCGGTGATTTTAAAGTAAACCAAACCATTCCGGTGACTTATAATAATAAAAAAATCCAAGCCACCATTGGTTCACACTGCTGGATTAACCAAGACTTAGATCTGTGTTTCCCTCAACAATTTACAGCAGGGAAAAACGGCGAAGTCCCTTTTGAGCTTAAACGCATTAATTTAGATTTAGTGAATAAACTGATGGGACAAGACACGCTCAAAGGCCAGTTACAAAGCCGAGGTAAAGTAGCGTGGTTCAGCGATAAACCGTTACAACTGAATGTGGCAGTAGAAGGTAATAACATTAGTGTGGCACAAAAATTAGACTACCGCACCTTTAAGCTAGATATTCCTAAATTAAGTGTGAATGCCGATATTCAAAATAACAATTTAACCTTGAAATCAGACATTAACGTTCAGAATCAAGGTCGAATCGGCACGGACTTAAAAATTAATGATTTAAGTAAAGGCCGTCAATTAGGTGGTACCTTTACCATTGAAGGTTTACGTTTATCCTTAGCGAATCAACTTTTCTCTAGCGGGGAAAGCATGGATGGTGAAGTGGTTTCTCGCTTAAGTTTCGGTGGCAATTTAGAAAAACCATTATTAAACGGTAATTTCGATATTCGCAATATAAAAACGAAACTGAAAAGCCTGCCTTTTGATGTCACTGATGGTCAAGTGGCAATCCGCTTTAATGGTACCTCTTCAACCTTAAATGGCTATGTTCAAACACCAGATAGTAAGCTGAATATTAATGGGCAAGCTAACTGGGCTAACATGAATAACTGGACAGCAGAAGTTAGAGCGAAAGCGGATAACTTCAAAGTCGATATTCCGTCTATGGCGAAATTAAAAGTCAGCCCGAATGTGGTTGTCAAAGCCTCGCCAAAACTCTTAGATTTGAGCGGAAACGTGGATATTCCATGGGCAAGAATTGCCATTGAAAGCTTGCCGGATAATGCCGAGCCTGTGAGTGAAGACGAAGTGATTTTAAATGGCCCGAGAAAAAGTAAAGAAGAACTCATCAATCGCCAATTTGCAACCGAAACTAAATCGGGCATGCAAATTCAATCTGATTTAAAAATTAAAATCGGCGACGATGTGCATTTAGATGCCTATGGTTTAAAAACCAATTTGAACGGCTTACTTTCTGTGAAACAGGATAAAGGCAAATTAGGTTTATTTGGTCAAATTAACCTGAAAAATGGTCGTTATGCTTCTTTTGGACAGGATTTATTAATTCGTAAAGGGCAAATCAGCTTCGCCGGTTTACCTTCACAACCGATGTTAAACATTGAAGCGATTCGTAACCCAGAAGCCATGGAAGACAGTAAAGTGACCGCAGGGGTAAAAGTGATTGGTATGGCATCTAGCCCACAAGTCACGATTTTCTCTGATCCAGCCAAATCTCAAGACCAGGCACTTTCTTATTTATTAACCGGTCGCTCATTAGAAAACAGCGGTGAAGCAGGCTCTAGTGGTTCTGTGGGTGCGGCATTACTTGGCTTAGGTTTAGCGAAAAGTGGTAAAGTCGTCGGCGGTATTGGTGAAGCCTTTGGTATTCAAGACTTAAACTTAGGCACTGCCGGTGTTGGGGATAGCTCCAAAGTACAAGTTAGTGGTAATATTGGTAAACGCTTACAAGTAAAATACGGTGTAGGATTGTTTGATGGCTTAGCCGAAGTGACTTTACGTTACCGCTTAATGCCGCAACTTTATTTCCAATCGGTTTCCAGCACAAACCAAGTTTTTGATTTATTGTATCAATTTGAATTTTAGGAAAGGACATGCATAAAGACAAGCAACTGGCTCAACTCGCAGAACCTCATCACCGAGGTGAGGCCCGGGAGATTGCCGCCATTGATTTAGGCTCAAACAGCTTCCACATGATTGTGGCACGGATTATCAATGGCTCGATTCAGGTGCTTTCTCGTTTAAAACAAAAAGTGAGACTTGCCGATGGCTTAGACGAGCACAATGTATTAAGCCAAGAAGCCATTGAGCGCGGTGTAAATTGCCTTGCGCTTTTTGCTGAACGCTTACAAGGTTTTGCGCCAGAAGATGTGAATGTCGTCGGCACTTATACCTTACGAAGAGCGGTCAATAATGACGAATTTTTACGTCAGGCAGCCACTGTCTTTCCTTATCCCATTAATATTATTAGCGGTCAAACGGAAGCCAAAACCATTTATGCGGGTGTTTGCCACACTCAACCCGAAAGCGGACGTAAACTGGTCATCGATATTGGTGGTGGCTCGACCGAAATGATCATCGGTGATGATTTCACCCCATTAGTGGCGGAAAGTCGTCACATGGGCTGCGTGAGCTTTGCCAAAAAATTCTTCCCAAATGGCGAAATTTCCAAAGAAAACTTCGAGCAAGCTCGCCAAAGTGCGGTCAATAAAATTGAAGATTTAAGCTGGGAATATCGCAAGCTCGGGTGGCAATCGGTATTAGGCTCATCGGGCACGATTAAAACCGTCTATCAAGTGATTACCGCAACGCTTGATCCGAACGGCATCATCACGGCTGAACGCTTACAAAATTTAATTGAACGAACCTTACAAGCATCCCATTTTGAAGAGCTCAATATCGCGGGATTAAACCCTGATCGCGTGGATGTATTTGTGCCAGGCCTAGCCATTTTAAGTGCCGTTTTTGACGTTTTTGGCTTAGAAAACATGCGCTACTCTGACGGCGCTTTGCGTGAAGGGGTGATTTACAGCCTGGAACAAAACTTCCAGGTTTCAGACATCCGTACTCGTACCGCATTAGGGCTTGCCGAACAATTTAACTTAGATTTGGCGCAAGCCGAGCGCGTAGCCAATAGTGCGAAAACCTTGATTAACCAATACACCCATTGGCAAAAACCGCATCTTGCTGATGAAATGAAAAATCTGTTGATTTGGGCAGCGCGTTTATTGGAAGTCGGCATTGTCATTAATCATCGCAATGTGCAAAAACATTCCGCTTATATTCTGCAAAATATGGAATTACCGGGTTTTGATCGCGAGCAACAACGCTTATTGGTGAATTTAGTTCGTTATCATACCAGCTCATTTAAGAAAAATGATTTACCGATTTTTGCTCGTTATGCCGATGAAGATGTCCTTGTTTTACTGCTTCTTTTACGCATTTCAGTGATTTTAAATAAATCTCGCCAAGCGACAGACAGCACGGACAAAATTAGTCTCAGAATTGACCGCTCTTTGCAGACTTGGGAACTGACTTTTGAGAAACATTATTTGGATAACAATCCGTTAGTGTGGAATGAATTGCGCTTAGAAAGCAATTTACTCAAAGATTTAGAACTCAGTTTGATTTTTAACTGATAGAATAGGGGCTTTCATGCCCTTATTTTTTATCTTGCTCCAACAGCAAGCTATAAATATTGGCGAGATAATAGCTCTGCTCGGCTTCGGGAATATCTTGCGGAATAAAAGAAAGCAAATCGTGGTGAATTTCCAAAACATCGGGGAAAATGACCGCACTTTGCATTTCATCATAAAAAGGTTGATAGAGCGGAGAAACGCAACCGCCTCGTTTTAAGCGAGCAAGGCTGTTGGCAATATGTAATAAGAGTGTGATGACAGTTGGAATGGACACATCAATGCGCCAATGATGCTCTAGGCGACTTTGCAAAGTCAGAATAATATCAATAACGTCCTGATCAATCTGACCGCGAATTTTCCAACGGGTTAATTGTTTGAGTAGCGACATAACATTCCTTTTTGATATAGGGTAACTTTACCGCTATTTCATAAAATTACCAGTGCACAGATCACAAAATTGAAACAAAGTGAAAAAATTTACGAACTAGGAAAGCAATAAATGATAGATAACAGACTTTTTGAAAAATATGATGGCTTGATTTTTGATATGGATGGCACCTTAATCGACACCATGCCAGTGCATGCACGCGCATGGAACCTAGTAGGGGAACAATTCGGTTATCGTTTTAACAGCCAAATTATGTATGATTTAGGTGGCGCAACCGTGAGCACTATCGCCTCAGCTATTATGCAAGATGCCGGTATGCCACAAGAACGTTTAAATGAAGTGATACAAGCAAAACGCAAACTTTCTTATGAATTGATTCCAACAGAATCAAAATTACTCCCGACCTTTGATGTGGTGCGTCATTACTATCAACAAAAGCCAATTGCGCTTGGCTCTGGTTCGAACCGCAAAATCATTGATATGTTGATGCAAAAATTAGATATCAAACATTACTTTAATGCCATTGTCAGTGCTGATGATGTAAAAGAACATAAACCGCATCCAGAAACTTTTTTACGCTGTGCAGAACTGGCAAAAGCTGAACCATCACGCTGTATCGTCTTTGAAGATGCCGATCTCGGCGTAAAAGCGGGATTAAGTGCAGGAATGGATGTATTTGATGTCAGAACGCGCGAGATTATTATAGCCTAATGTGGGACATTTTCTCTTTCAGCTTTTGGGCTGATTTTTGGCAAACCCATGGCTTATGGCTGATGTTTTTCAGCGCTTTCTTAAGTGCCACCATTTTGCCAGGTAATTCAGAAATTGTGTTTGTCTCCCTTGCTGTGCCAAAAGTATTGGTC
>JAGZRA010000040.1:0-19550 GCA_018381885.1 Parahaemophilus parainfluenzae
ATTCGTGAAGCGGAATTTACTTCATGGATGTATGGCAGTGTATTGGGCTTAAACGATGTTCAACCGCTTGAAACTGACAAACAGCAAGGGACGGATAACAATGAATTTTGATGTAGTGATTATTGGTGGCGGCCTTGCAGGTTTAACTTGCGGCATCGCCCTACAAGAACAAGGCAAACGTTGTGTCATTATCAATAACGGCCAAGCGGCGATTGATTTTGCATCCGGCTCATTGGATTTATTAAGCCGTTTACCAAATGGTGCGTTTGTTAAAAATATTCCTGAAAATTTGACCGCACTTGCAGCTCAATTACCACAACACCCTTATAGCATTATGGGTGCTGAACGTGTATTAGCGAAAGCGCAAGATTTCGAGAAATTAGCGGAATCGTTAAATTTAGATTTAATTGGTTCAACCGCAGAAAATCATCTTCGTGTAACGGGTTTAGGCAGTTTACGCGGTGCATGGCTTTCACCAAATAGCGTGCCAACCGTACAAGGCGAAACTGCATTCCCGTATAAAAAAATTGCGGTTTTAGGCATTGAAGGCTACCACGATTTCCAACCAGAATTATTGGCGGATAACCTTACGCTCAATCCACAATTTGCTCATTGTGACGTGAAAACGGGCTTTTTAAATATTCCTGAATTGGATCAGTTACGTGCCAATTCGCGTGAATTCCGCAGTGTGAACATTGCGCAAGTTTTAGAATATAAACTGAAATTTGATGATCTTGTGGCTGAAATGAAAGAAGCTGCGAAAGGTACAGAAGCGATTTTCTTACCAGCTTGTTTCGGCCTAGAAAATCAAGAGTTTATGGAGTCACTTCGTAAAGCAACTGGCTTGCCATTATTTGAATTGCCAACTTTACCGCCTTCTTTATTAGGTATGCGTCAACGTATTCAATTACGTCATCGCTTTGAGAAATTAGGTGGACTCATGATGAATGGTGATAGCGCATTAAAAGCACATTTTCATGGCAACAAAGTTCGTGCTATTCAAACGCGTTTGCACGAAGAGGAAGAAATCACGGCTGAGCATTTCGTCTTAGCTTCCGGCAGCTTCTTCAGTAAAGGTTTAGTCTCTGAATTCGATAAAATCTACGAGCCCGTATTCCATTCTGACATTATCGGTGTGGAAGGCTTTAACGATACCGATCGTTTTACTTGGACAGATCACCGTTTCTCAAATCCACAACCATACCAATCTGCAGGCGTGGCGATTAATGCGAAATGCCAAGTACAAAAGAGCGGTCAATTTTTAACGAATTTATATGCGGTGGGTAATGTGATTGGTGGTTTCAATGCACTAGAACTCGGTTGTGGTTCAGGCGTGGCAGTGGTAACAGCGCTTGCTGTTGCGGATGAAATTCTTCACAACACACATTAAGGAGGCGTTATGAACATTCAACAATTAATTGAAAATGCAAAACAATCCCTTAATGCACCACAACATCATCATGCCTTTGATGAAAGCTTTGAGAGCTGTATTAAATGTACGGCTTGTACGGCGGTGTGTCCGGTTTCGCGTCAAAATCCAAACTATCCAGGTCCAAAACAATCAGGCCCAGATGGTGAGCGTTTACGCTTAAAATCAGCCGAGCTTTATGATGAAGCATTGAAATATTGTACTAACTGTAAACGTTGTGAAATTGCGTGTCCGTCTGATGTAAAAATTGGTGACATTATTGTTCGTGCAAGAAATAAATACCTTGCTCAACAACACAAGCCAGCCGTGCAAAAATTACGTGATGCGATTTTAAGTAACACCGATATTATGGGTTCACTTAATACACCGCTTGCACCAATTGTGAATACGATTACGGGCTTGAAAGCGACAAAATTTGTGTTGGAAAAAGCGTTAAAAATCAGCCGTCATCGTACCTTACCAAAATATTCCTTTGGTACGTTCCGCAGCTGGTATATGAAGAAAATGGTGGAAAGCCAACAAAAATTCGAACGCAAAGTGGCGTATTACCACGGCTGTTACGTGAACTACAATAATCCACAATTGGGTAAAGAATTTATTCAAGTGTTCAATGCTATGGATATTGGCGTGGTGTTATTAGAAAAAGAAAAATGCTGTGGCTTGCCATTAAGCGTAAACCAATTCCCAGAACGTGCGAAGAAAATCGCACAATTTAATACTGATTACATAAGTAAAATGGTAGATGAAAATGGCTTGGATGTGATCAGTGAAGCATCAAGTTGTTCCCTAAATTTACGTGATGAATATCATCATATTTTAGGCATCGACAATGCCAAGGTTCGTCCGCATATTCACATGGTGACACCATTCTTATATCAACTCTTTAAAGAAGGTAAAACCTTACCGCTTAAACCATTGAAATTGCGAGTGGCTTATCACACCGCATGTCACCTCAATCTATCGGTAAAAACTTATTCGATAACATCAATGCAGGCGGATTTGATTACGTGATCTCTGAATGCCAAACTTGTAAATGGCAGATCGATATGTCATCTAATGTGACTTGTATCCATCCATTGACGTTATTGTGTATGTCGATGAATCAAGCTTAGTGAAAAGAGCGGAAACTGATAAAAAAGTGACCGCTCTTTTTGTTATTCAATCCAATATGGAGAATTAATTATGCAAAAAATCTTCAAGGTTTCCTTACTTGCGGTGCTTTCATCTCTTGCAGTAAATAGCTTCGCCAGCACGGCAGAAGTGAAAGTGCTTGAGCCTCAATTAAATTATCAACAACTTCTTACTCAAAGACAGGTTGTGGATGAATTGCTTGAACAAGCAGTGAAAATCCAAAACTCACCGGCTCGTGTTTCAAATGCAGGTTTTACCGCGAAACTTCCTTCCAATATGGAGCGTATTGCGGATCTTTTATTAGAAGCGTATAAGCTTGAGCCTTATCGTGTAGATTTTTTGTTTGGTGCAGCGAATGCCAATATTTATAACGGCAATACAGATAAAGCCATTGAGCTTTATCAAAAAGTGCTTGATGTGGCGCCAGATGATGTGAAAGCGCATACTTACTTGGCTGCATGGAATCGTTTTAAAGGCAACCAAGCGGAAGCGACAAAACATTTAGAACGCTTAAAACAACTTTCCCCAGAAAGCGCAAGTAAATTAGAAAAAGTCTTTGCTGTGATTGATAAAGCGGCTAACCAGCCAATTACCGATAAACTCGAAACCAAGTTACCGGCGCAATCGGCGATTATTACGTTGGGATACGCTTTAAATCCAGATGGCAGCATGCATGACATTTTGGTACAACGTTTAGAGAAAACCTTAGAAATTGCGACTCAAAATCCAGATGCGTTAATTATTGTGACAGGCGGAGTGCCACAAAACAATAAAACCGAAGGGGATTTAATGAAGCAATGGTTGATTGAGAAAGGCGTTGATGCAAGCCGTATTTATTCGGATAACTATGCGCGTTCAACAGTCGAAAATGCGCTTTTCTCTCGTTACTCTTTAGCGAAACACAAAATCAAACATGCCGTGTTGATTAGCTCGGGTAGTCATGTTCGTCGCGGACAAGCGTTATTTGAAATTGCGACGCAAGAATCCGGTCCACAAGGTCTTGTGATTGAAACCGTAGCAGCGTTAGATAAACCGTTAGATGAGTTACAAAAAATTACGGAGAAAGACTTGCTGGGTATTTATCGTGATAGCTTAAAAACAATGGGATTACCAATGTTTAACAGTGGTGCATTACAAGATTAATTAATTTCCTAAAAACAAAAGTGCGGTGAAATTTCACCGCACTTTTTATTTTCTCTTTCGATTAAAGAATATGTTGATATTGTTCTAACATTTCTTTTGGCCATACGCTTGATTGCACTTCACCAATGTGTTTTTTGTGAAGTAAAAGCATTGCCAGACGAGATTGACCGATACCACCACCGATGGTGAGAGGTAATACGTAATGCAGATTCATCCACACGAATACCCATTGAAGAAAGTTCAAACGCTTTACCTAACTCAGCGTTCCATACCAAAATATCGCCGTTTAAACCTTTGTAGCCGTTTTCTGATTCAGTTGTCCAGTCATCGTAGTCTGGTGCACGACCATCATGTGGTTTACCGTCTGATAATTTACCACCGATACCAATTAAGAACACGGCACCATATTCTTTACAAATGGCGTTTTCACGCTCTTTGCTTGAAAGATCTGGGTAGCGTTTCACTAAATCTTCACTGTGAACGAAGGTGATTTCTTTTGGTAAGCTTGATGGGATGTCAAAGCGAGCTTCTACGGCTAATTCAGTTAAACGGATTGCACGATAGATAGAACGTACAGTTTCTTTTAAATAAGCAAAGTTACGACGACCTTCAGGAATCACTTTTTCCCAGTCCCATTGGTCCACATAAACAGAGTGAGTTTGATCCAATGAATCTTCATCTGGACGTAATGCTTTCATATGAACAAATAAGCCTTCACCTTCTTTAAAGTGGAAACGTGCGAGAGTATGGCGTTTCCATTTAGCCAATGAGTGAACGACTTCATAAACGGCGTTTGGGATACATTTCACGTTTACTTGAACAGCTTTCTCAATGCCTGATAAGTTATCTTGCATACCGTTGCCAACTTCACTAAGGATAGGACCTTGTACTTCGATAATGCCAAGTTGTTCAATCAAGTTTTGAGTAAAGGTGTTCTTCACAAAGCTGATTTCTTGTTGTTGTAAAATAAACGTCTTTTTCATATTTATCCTTCTTTTTATAATAACTGGTAAGATTTGTTGTGCATTATTCAATAAAATGACAAATTATTTCAAGTAATTTCTTTACATTGTTTTAAATGTTGAATATTATCAAAAATAAATAAGATATTTTGAAAAAGATCTAATAAGGAGTGTTTTATGAACAATATCGATACACTTGATCGCCAAATTCTCCGTGTACTGACTAAAGATGCTCGTACACCTTATGCAGAAATGGCCAAAAACTTTGGCGTGAGCCCGGGTACAATTCATGTTCGTGTAGAGAAAATGCGTCAGTCTGGCCTGATTGAAGGGACAAAAGCGATTATTGATGAGCGTAAGTTGGGTTACGATGTGTGTTGCTTTATTGGCATTATTTTGAAAAGTGCAAAAGATTATGAAAAAGTGATTAAAAAGCTAGACACCTTTGATGAAGTGGTGGAAGCCTATTACACCACGGGTAACTATTCGATTTTTATTAAAGTGATGACACATACGATTGCTGAATTACATTCCGTGCTGGCGACTAAAATTCAGCTAATTGATGAAATTCAATCGACGGAAACCTTGATTTCCATGCAAAATCCTATTTTACGAGACATTAAACCTTAAATGTCATCGAAACAATAAAGGCGTGTATTTAACACGCCTTTTGTTTTTTAATTAACGATAACGATCGAGGAATTTGTAATAGAGTACGCCGATCTTGGTGGCTAAGTTTTTAAGATATTTTCCACCGTAAAACGAAGGGACTTTCAACCCTTCAAAAATTCTCAAACGTTCGTCATTACCTAAAATTGCTTCTGCAATAATGCGTCCTGCAAGTCCAGTGAGTGCGACACCGTGTCCAGAATAACCTTGTGCAAAGTAAATATGCGGTGAAATACGACCAAAATGCGGGCTTGCGTTCATTGTCATATCAATTGGCCCTGCCCAGCCATAGTCAATTTTGACATTTTCTAACTGTGGGAAAACATGCAACATATTGCCACGCATAATTTGCACCATATCTTTTTCTGAGCTTGAGTCACTACCAAATAACAAACGGTTATCCGCACTCAAGCGGTAGTAATCGAGCAAGATATTGTTATCGCAAACAGACATGCCATTGTTGATCACTGAGTCAGCCGTGGCTTGATCTAAAGGTTCGGTCGCAATAATAAAGCTCTCGACCGGTAAAATTTTGCGATTAATACCGTGATGAATGGACTTCGGTAGTGCATCAATATAAGCGTTGGTGGCTAAAATAACGTCTTGAGAAATGACCGCACTTTCATCGGTTTTGACTTCAATGCAGCCTGATTTTTCCACTAAATCCACAACAGGCGATTGTTCATAAATCTGCACGCCTAAATCCAAGCAGGCTTTTGCTAAGCCTAAGCAATAGTTAAGTGGGTGTAAGTGGCCTGAATTGCTATCGTATAAACCACCCACATAAATATCACTGCCTAAATGTTGTTTAAGTTTGGCTTTATCCCAAAGTTGCATCTTGTCATAGCCAAAAGTCGCATGGCTGGCTTTTTCCATTTCAATGAGATCGTCCATACGACGTTCATTTAACGCCAATGTGGCATAACCTTTTTTCCAATCACATTGAATGCCATATTTCGCAATACGTTCATCAATAATATCAATAGCTTCTAGCGACATATCCCAAAGTTGTTTTGCTTTATCAAAGCCCACTTGTGCAATATATTCATCAATGCCTTCTTCAAAACCGTTGATGGCTTGACCGCCACTTCTGCCGGATGCGCCAAATCCCACTCTGGCACCTTCTAATACAATGACTTTCTTGCCTTTTTCTGCTAATTCAAGGGCGGCAGATAAACCGAAGAAACCCGCACCAATAACACAAACATCCGCTTCTTCTTGCTGAGTGAGAGGCGGCAATTCGAAGGTTTGGTTTCGACTGTCGAAATAATAAGATTTGATATGTTCTTGATGAGCGAATTCGAGCATTATTGATGCCTAATTTATTAACATAAAATTGAAATTGAGGGAATCTTACCCTGATGGGAAAATATGTCAAACCTTTTGCAAAAAAGGTGCTATACTCCACCAAGTTTGCATAGGTAAACGATTACTTAAGGTTTATTTTGATTGTCCTGAGGAGGTCAATAAATTGAAAAAAAATGCTGTTAAATACATTAAATCACTTTGTCTTTCTGCTGTTGCATTTGTAGCAACCTCTGCAGCATTCGCTGCTGAAAAACTTTATGTTTACAACTGGACTGACTATGTGCCATCTAATTTGGTTGCGGAATTTACCAAAGAAACCGGCATTGAAGTGATTTATTCGACATTTGAAAGTAATGAAGAAATGTATGCTAAATTGAAGCTGACCTCTAGTACAGGTAGTGGCTATGATTTAGTTTTCCCATCAAGCTATTACGTCAATAAAATGGCGAAAGAAAATATGTTACAAGAGCTTGATCACAGCAAATTAAGTAATTTTAAACAAATTCCAGCAAACTTATTAAACAAGGAATTTGACCCAAATAACAAATATTCTCTGCCTTATGTTTATGGCTTAACCGGTATCGGCGTGAATGCGGATGATATTGATCCAAGCAAAATCACAAGCTGGGCTGACTTATGGAACCCTGAATACAAAGGTAAAGTATTATTAACTAGTGATGCGCGTGAAGTGTTCCACATTGCATTACTTTTAGATGGTAAATCACCAAACACCACGAATGAAGAAGATATTAAAGCGGCTTATGAGCGTTTAGTGAAATTGTTACCAAATGTGGTGACTTTTAACTCTGACTCGCCAGAAGTGCCGTTTGTTCAAGGTGAAGCCTCTATCGGGATGTTATGGAATGGTTCGGCTTATTTAGCACACAAAGAAAATCCAAGTATCCAATTTGTATATCCAAAAGAAGGCGCGATTTTCTGGATGGATAACTATGCGATACCAAAAGGCGCGAACAATGTTGAAGGAGCTTATAAATTTATCGACTTCTTACTTCGCCCTGAAAATGCAAAATTAGTCGTTGAAAAAATGGGCTTCTCTATGCCAAATGAAGGCGTGAAAGCGTTACTTTCACCTGAAATGGCGAATAACCCAACCTTGTTCCCATCTGCTGAAAACATTGAAAAAGGCATTATGCAAGGCGATGTGGGTGAAGCAGTGGACATTTACGAAAAATATTGGAATAAATTAAAAACCAATTAATGAAGTATCTATGAAAAGTGCGGTTAGTTTTGACCGCACTTTTGCTTTGTAAAGGATGATGAATGAGCTTTCTTGAGCGATTTTTTCACGCGACCTTGTTTGAAGCCACGGTTGTGCTGCTTTCCGTTTTCGCCTTGTATTTCTTTACGGAAGAAAGTGTTTCTGTTCTCTTTGGTTCCATGGTCCTGGTTTCCTTAACAGCCATGCTATGGAATCTCATCTTTAATTATTTCCTTGATAAAGTATTTACGGGGCCGCGAGAAAATCGAGGTGTCATATTTCGTACTTAACATGCCATTTCATTTGAGGGCGGTTTGCTTATTTTCACCGTGCCGATCATTGCTTACTTTTTAAAAGTGGATTGGATTACAGCTTTTATGATGGATTTCAGTTTAACGGTGATGGTGACAGTTTATACCTTTATTTTTAATTGGGTGTATGATCACGCGTGTTTTTGACCGCACTTTGATTTTTTAGGGCATAAAAAGATGTTATTAAAGTTTTTCTACTAACTCTATGGCTGCACCGATGTAGGTGGCAGGGGTAAGTTGTTGTAAACGGGCTTTTTCATCAGCCGGAATATCCAGTTTTTCGATGAATTCACGCATTGCTTTTTCATCAACGCGTTTACCACGAGTGAGCTCTTTTAATTTTTCGTATGGTTTTTCAATACCATAGCGACGCATCACCGTTTGAATTGGCTCAGCTAAAACTTCCCAGTTTTGGTTGAGTTCATCACGGAGATGTTGTTCGTTCACTTCTAATTTGCTGATACCTTTACGCGTTGCAGCATACGCAATTAAACAATAACCTAAACCCACACCTAAGTTACGTAATACAGTAGAGTCGGTTAAGTCACGCTGCCAGCGAGAAATGGGTAATTTTTGACCAAGGTGAGTCATCACAGCATTGGCTAAACCTAAGTTACCTTCTGAGTTTTCGAAGTCGATAGGATTCACTTTATGCGGCATGGTGGATGAACCAATTTCACCCGCGATAGTGCGTTGTTTAAAGTGATTTAATGCAATGTAGCCCCATAAATCACGGTCGAAGTCGATGATGATGGTATTAAAACGTACCACGGCATCAAAGTATTCAGCAATGTAATCGTGAGGTTCAATTTGCGTGGTGTATGGGTTCCAATCTAAACCCAATGAGGTGACAAATTCTTCACTAAATTTGTGCCAGTTGATATTTGGATAAGCCGATAAATGCGCATTGTAGTTACCCACAGCACCGTTGATTTTACCTAAGATTTCATTTTGTTGAAGTTGTTTGAATTGGCGTTTTAAACGGTAAACCACGTTCGCCATTTCTTTACCCACAGTACTTGGTGAAGCAGGTTGGCCGTGTGTACGCGAAAGTAATGGAATGGTTTTGTATTCGTTCGCTAGACGGGTGATTTCATCAATCAGTTTTTGCCATTCCGGTAAGATTACTTCTTTACGTGCTGTTTTTAACATTAAGGCATGAGAAAGGTTGTTAATATCTTCTGAGGTACAAGCAAAGTGGATAAATTCAGAAACTTTGGCTAATTCTGGTAAAGCTTCGCTTTTTTCTTTTAAGAAATACTCAACCGCTTTGACGTCATGATTCGTGGTGCGCTCAATTTCTTTAATACGTTCAGCATCTTGAAGACTGAATTCTTCCACAATTTTATTAAGGTAATCGTTTGCTTCTTTGGACAAAGAAGAAACTTCTTGGATTTCAGCGGTCGCCGCCAATTTTTGTAACCAACGTACTTCCACGGTGACACGGAATTTGAGTAAGCCAAATTCACTGAAAATACCACGCAATGCAGTGGCTTTATCTTGATAACGACCGTCAATCGGGGAAAGAGCGGTTAATGCGGAAAGTTGCATAAGAGTTCTCCAAGGATTAATTTAAAGTTAAGTAGAGTTGTCGTGCCGCTTGCACTAATTTTTTACGATGAAATAACAGTTGCCATTTGCTGCCGCCGACTTGACGCCACAAAACAGCAGAACGAATGCCGGCAAGTAAACACGCACGAATTTTGTCTTGCACGCTTTGTTGCTGTAAATGATATGCCGAACCAATAATGTGGATGCGTTTGCCTAAAGGGCTAATCGTATCGACATAAATGTTTGCCATGATAGAAAATATCTCATCATCAAATTGATTGTCGTGATAAGCAAGTTGTTCCGGTAAACGAGCAATACGGCGGCCAAGTTCTTGTTTAATTTCAGGTTGTTTGTTTAATTTGCTCTCTAACGCTAACAAGCTACCCCAATAATTTAATAAATTTTTGTCGTTTAATTGGGTGAGTTGCTCGATAAGCGTGTTTAATCCCACTTTAAGATGTTGAACATCACCGCCAAATACGGCTAATGTATCTTCGGGTTGAGTAATGAGAAGAGAATGAATGGTCGTTTGGAATGCATCTTGGTTATCAACTTCGCCTTTTTGAGCTAATTGACTGATTAATAAGACTGATTGACAAACACCGGCAAGTGCCAGAGCCATATCATTATAATTTTTCATTGGGATTATAAATTGTGAGCTGCAGAAATTTTTGGCGTAATATAGCATTTTTACACATTGTTTTGAACTCAATCATTAAAAAACGCCCTATCTTTTGTTATCATAGCGCCAATTCAGTTTACAGAATAAAAGGATAACCAATGACAAAACCAATTGTATTCAGTGGCGTGCAGCCTTCCGGCGAATTAACTATCGGGAATTATTTAGGTGCACTTCGCAACTGGGTGAAAATGCAAGAAGATTATGAGTGTATTTTCTGTGTGGTGGATTTACATGCCATCACTGTACGTCAAGATCCTGTAGCACTTCGCAAAGCCACCCTTGATGTGCTCGCCCTTTACTTGGCTTGTGGCATTGATCCGAATAAAAGCACGATCTTCGTGCAATCTCATGTCCCAGAACATACTCAACTAAGCTGGGTATTAAACTGCTACACCTATTTTGGTGAAATGAGCCGTATGACTCAATTTAAAGATAAATCAGCACGTTATGCTGAAAATATTAATGTGGGTTTATTTGATTATCCGGTTTTAATGGCAGCAGATATCTTACTTTACCAAGCGAAAAGCGTGCCGGTAGGGGATGACCAAAAACAACATTTAGAAATTACCCGTGATATTGCCGCTCGTTTTAATGCTCTTTATGGTGATATTTTCACGATTCCTGAAATTTTCTTAGGCAAAGCCGGCGCGCGTATTATGTCTTTGCAAGATCCAGATAAAAAAATGTCTAAATCAGATGATAACCGTAATAACGTGGTGACCTTACTTGAAGATCCAAAATCGGTGGCGAAAAAAATCAAACGCGCGGTAACAGACTCTGATGAACCACCTGTTGTACGTTATGACGTGAAAAACAAAGCGGGTGTGTCTAACTTATTAGATATCCTTTCTGCAGTGACGGATAAATCTGTGGCAGACCTTGAAAAAGAATTTGAAGGTAAAATGTACGGCCACTTAAAAACAGCGGTGGCTGACGAAGTGTCAAACTTACTTGCGGGTTTACAAGAACGTTTCTATCAATATCGTAATGATGAAGCACTTTTAGACGAGATTTTACGTCAAGGTGCGGAAAAAGCCCGTGCAAGAGCGAAAGAAACCCTTGCCAAAGTGTACGAAGCCGTCGGCTTTGTTGCAGCAAAATAATTTTAAACTTAATAAGCCGTGTTTTATCACGGCTTTTTTAGATAAGGAGAAAAAGATGGCCATTCAAACTGAAAAACCAATTGAATGTGTAGGTTGTAATACTTTCGATATGAAATCATTGTTTGATAACAGTGATTGTAGTTTACCTATCGAACAGTTTTACGCCACTCGTCAAGATGCAGAAGGTGCATTGGAATATTTCACGTTAAAAGCACGTGATATCGAAAGTGAACCTTGCCAAATTCAGTCTGAAATTCAACAGGTTGAAGATGGATACTTGCTTAAAGCGGTTTTCACATTTTGCTGCCAAGCGGAATTAGTGATTTTCCAAATGAAACTTTCGTAAGTAATGACTTACTCTAGAAAACAGCGTTTTTTGTGACCGCACTTTCTGATATTTATGTTCCCCTGCATCGTATTATTCCTTTTTCTAATGTGGAAGGACAGGGGAATCGCACCAGTATTTTCTTACAAGGCTGTAAGCTAAACTGCCTTTATTGCCATAATCCAGAAACCATTCCTCGTTATGCAGAAGGGACTCATCAAGTCAGTCTGCAGTATTTGTATGAGCAAGTAATGGATGCGGTACCTTTCATTCGTGGTGTAACCGTTTCTGGCGGTGAACCCACCATTCATCATAAAAAGCTCGTTCCATTGTTTCAAAAGCTAGGTGAGGAAGGGCTAACTTGCTATTTAGATAGCAGTGGTTTCTTTGAATTTGAAGCAATTCGTCCCTTAATTGATGTCACAGACAAATTTCTCTTTGACTTGAAAGGAGAAGGGCTTGGGTTACAAAATTTGTGCTTTGATAGACAAAATCGTCAAGGCATTGTCCCGAAAAACATCATCCCCACTCATCAACATATCAAGCAAGAAAACTTAGATCGCAATTTGAAGAACTTGGCGCAATTATTACCATTAAATAAAGTGGAAGAAGTGCGGTTAGTTTATGTGGCAAATTTTTTTGATGCAGAAAAGTTGGTGGAAAAGGTTGCGTCCTTATTGAAAGACTATCCGGATGTGTTGTTCAAAATTATCCGAATGCACACAAAAGGTGCACGAGACGCCGAAGGACTCACGCCTTATGTCCCAACTGTTGAACAGACCCAAGCACTTGAAAATTATGCGAAATCTTGTGGTCTGACCAAAATTGTGACCATTTTATAAGCAAACATGACAAAAAGGAGTAAAAATATTCCGACTTTTTACCGAAAAACAAGTAGAATAGGACAATTTTATTCACTTACTTATCTAACCAACCTAGGGGAAAAAAATGGGTATTTTAGGTAGCGTTTTAGGCATTGTCGTATTACTGGTCATTGCCGTATTATTCTCAAATAATCGTAAGGCGATTAATTTACGCACTGTATTAGGGGCTTTGGCGATCCAAATCGGATTTGCGGCCCTTATTTTGTATGTGCCGTTTGGTCGCGATGCATTACAAGCGACAGCAAATGGTGTATCAAATGTTATCGCTTATGGTAATGAAGGGATTAACTTCGTCTTTGGTGGCTTAGCAAATCCTTCAAATGCCGGCTTTATCTTCGCGGTGAAAGTGTTACCAATCATCGTCTTTTTCTCTGGTTTAATTTCTGTGCTTTACTACCTCGGCATCATGCAAGTGGTCATCAAAGTGATTGGTGGTGCATTGCAAGCTGCGTTAGGTACATCTAAAGCAGAATCAATGTCTGCGGCAGCGAATATCTTCGTTGGTCAAACTGAGGCACCTTTAGTGGTTCGTCCTTACATTAAAAATATGACCCAATCTGAATTGTTCGCTATTATGGCGGGTGGTACTGCTTCTATCGCGGGCTCAGTAATGGCGGGTTATGCAGAAATGGGCGTGCCGTTGACTTACTTAATCGCTGCCTCTTTCATGGCTGCACCAGCAGGTTTATTATTTGCGAAAATTTTATTCCCACAAACTGAACAATTTACTGATAAACAACCTGAAACGGATGATAGCGAAAAACCGACTAACGTGCTTGAAGCAATGGCAGGTGGTGCGAGTGCCGGTATGCAATTAGCGTTAAACGTAGGTGCGATGTTAATCGCTTTCGTGGGTTTAATTGCTTTAATTAACGGTATTTTAGGCGGCGTAGGCGGCTGGTTCGGTTACGGTGATTTAACGTTACAATCAATCTTTGGGTGGATCTTCAAACCATTAGCTTACTTAATCGGTGTATCTTGGGATGAATCTGCAATTGCTGGTCAAATGATTGGTATGAAATTAGCGGTGAACGAATTCGTGGGTTACTTAGAGTTCGCGAAATATTTACAACCGGACGCTGCAGTTGTATTAAGTGAAAAAACCAAAGCCATCATTACTTTCGCATTATGTGGTTTCGCTAACTTTAGCTCTATCGCAATCTTAATCGGCGGTATTGGTGGTATGGCACCAAATCGTCGTGGTGATGTGGCTCGCTTAGGGTTAAAAGCAGTTGTTGCAGGTACATTAGCTAACTTAATGAGTGCGACTATCGCAGGTTTATTCATCGAGTTAAGCGGCGTAGCAATGTAATTAAAATGTGGTGAATTTTGACCGCACTTTATCTCTCAACACCACGAATCGTTCGTGGTGTTGTACTTTAAAGCAGGCGAAAACGTTTGCTTAAATGATTTTTTATTTATCAACAAGAGGAAAAAACAATGACTCCACATATTAACGCTCCTGAAGGCGCATTTGCAGATGTTGTATTAATGCCAGGCGATCCGCTTCGTGCGAAATATATTGCTGAAACATTCTTAGAAGATGCGAAAGAAGTGACTAACGTTCGCAATATGTTGGGTTATACCGGTACTTATAAAGGTCGTCGTATCTCTGTTATGGGTCACGGTATGGGTATCCCATCTTGCTCAATTTATGCGAAAGAACTAATTACTGAATACGGTGTGAAGAAAATCATCCGTGTTGGTTCTTGTGGTGCCGTACGTATGGACGTTAAAGTCCGTGATGTTATCATCGGTCTTGGCGCATGTACCGATTCAAAAGTAAACCGTATTCGTTTCAAAGATAACGATTTTGCTGCAATTGCTGACTTTGATATGGTACAAGCCGCTGTTCAAGCAGCAAAAGAAAAAGGTAAACACGTTCGCGTAGGAAATCTCTTCTCCGCAGACTTATTCTACACGCCAGATTTCGACATGTTTGATGTGATGGAAAAATACGGTATCTTAGGTGTAGAAATGGAAGCAGCGGGTATCTATGGTGTAGCAGCAGAATATGGTGCAAAAGCACTTTGTATCTGTACCGTTTCAGACCATATTCGTACACACGAACAAACCACTGCAGAAGAACGTCAATTAACTTTCAATGATATGATTGAGATTGCGTTAGAGTCTGTATTAATTGGTGATAAAGCATAATTGCTCCGATTAATAGAATAAAAAAGAGCGGTCAATTTGACCGCTCTTTTGTTTTTGAGAGTAACTATTTCTCATACCAAATTCGGTTCACATAGAGCACGACTTTACCAGAGGGTGTCTCAACATGGATTTCATCATCAACGCCTTTCCCGATTAAAGCGCGTGCGACGGGAGAATCAATGGAGATCCAGTTTTTAGCAGGATCGAATTCATCGCAGCCGACAAGGCGATATTGCTTCACTTCACCCTCTTCATCTTCTAGCTCAACCCATGCACCGAAAAATACTTTGCCTTCTTGTTTCGGATGGTAATCCACGATTTGTAGTACTTCTAAGCGTTTGGAAAGAAAACGCACACGGCGATCAATTTCACGTAAGCGACGTTTGCCGTAAATATATTCCGCGTTTTCACTGCGGTCACCAAGTGCGGCAGCATCTGAAACCGCTTGGGTAACTTTGGGGCGTTCTTCTTTCCACAAAAATTTAAGTTCTTGGTCAAGCGCAAGCCAGCCTTGACGGGTAATGTAATTTGATTTTGCCATAATAAAAATAAAAGAAATTTTTTTGAATTATATTTGAGCCTGTTGTCTAAAACCAGTATTCTATTCCCGTTTTTATCGAATCCTTTAATAACAAAGAAGTATGACAATGTTAAATCAACAAATTAGCCAAATTATTGCGGCAGAATTAACCGTTCAACCCCAACAAATCCTCGCCGCCATTCAATTATTAGATGATGGCAACACCATTCCATTTATCGCCCGTTATCGTAAAGAGGCCACTGGTGGCTTGGATGACACCCAACTTCGTCATTTTGAAACCCGTTTAATGTATTTACGTGAATTAGAAGATCGTCGTCAAACTATTTTGAAATCTATTGAAGAGCAAGGAAAATTGACCGATGAATTGCGTGATAAAATCTATGCGACACAAAGCAAAACCGAATTAGAAGATTTGTATTTGCCGTACAAACCTAAACGCCGTACGAAAGGGCAAATTGCGATTGAAGCGGGTCTTGAGCCATTGGCTGATTTACTTTGGAACGAGCCAAAAAATGATCCTGAAACGGCTGCGGCGGAATTTGTGAATGCTGATAAAGGCGTAACCGATACTAAGGTAGCGCTTGATGGTGCACGCTATATTTTAATGGAACGTTTTGCTGAAGATGCAGGTTTATTAGCGAAAGTCCGCGATTATTTGGCGAAAAATGCGGTTATTGTATCGAAAGTGATCGAAGGCAAAGAAACGGAAGGGGCAAAATTCCAAGATTATTTCGATCATCAAGAATTATTGAAAAATGTGCCTTCTCACCGTGCATTAGCCATGTTCCGTGGACGTAATGAGGGCATTTTACAATTAAGCTTAAATGCTGATCCTGATGCGGAAGAGGGAAGTCGCCAAAGTTATTGTGAAGAAATTATTCGTGATTATTTAGATGTACGTTTTACGGGGCAGCCTGCGGATAAATGGCGTGAGCAAGTGATTGCGTGGACATGGAAAATCAAAGTGTCGCTGCATTTAGAAACGGAATTAATGGCAAGTTTACGTGAAAAAGCGGAAGAAGAAGCCATTGATGTTTTCGCTCGAAATTTGACCGCACTTTTAATGGCTGCACCCGCTGGCGCGAAAAGTACCATGGGCTTGGACCCGGGCTTACGTACGGGGGTTAAAGTCGCGGTGGTGGATAATACAGGTAAATTATTAGATACCACCACCATTTATCCACATACGGGCCGTGAAGCCGAAGCGCAAGTGGCGATTTTCAGCTTGATCCGCAAACATAACGTAGAGTTAATTGCAATTGGTAACGGTACCGCTTCTCGTGAAACTGAACGTTTTGCGAAAGACGTGATTAAAGAAATCAAAGAAAATAAACCGCAAACCGTTGTGGTGAGTGAAGCCGGCGCATCCGTTTATTCCGCCTCTGAATTTGCGGCAAATGAATTCCCGAATTTAGATGTATCTTTGCGTGGTGCGGTCTCTATCGCCCGTCGTTTACAAGATCCATTGGCGGAATTAGTGAAAATCGAACCGAAAGCTATTGGTGTAGGGCAATATCAACACGATGTAAACCAAAGCCAGCTCGCGCGTAAGTTAGATGCGGTGGTGGAAGATTGTGTAAATGCGGTGGGTGTGGATTTGAATACGGCATCCGCACCATTGCTTGCTCGCGTGGCGGGGATGACGAAAACCTTAGCGCAAAATATTGTGGAATACCGTGATGAAAATGGCCGTTTTGAAAGCCGTAGCGAATTGAAAAAAGTGCCGCGTTTAGGCCCAAAAGCCTTTGAGCAATGTGCGGGCTTTATGCGTATTGCTGGCGGGAAAAATCCACTTGATGCTTCAGGTGTTCACCCAGAAGCTTACCCTGTGGTCAAAAAAATCTTGCAAGCCACCGCGCAATCTATCCAAGATTTAATGGGTAATGCGGGTGTGGTACGTCAGCTTGATGCAAAACAATTTATTGATGAGCAATTTGGTTTACCAACGGTTCAAGATATTTTCAAAGAATTGGAAAAACCGGGGCGCGATCCGCGTGGTGAGTTTAAAACTGCAGTATTTGCAGAAGGTGTGGAAGAAATCACCGATTTAAAACCAGGTATGATTTTAGAAGGTACTGTCACCAATGTGACTAACTTCGGCGCATTTGTGGATATCGGTGTTCACCAAGATGGTTTAGTGCATATTTCATCATTAAGCGATAAATTCGTGGAAGATCCACATCAAGTGGTGAAAACCGGCGATATCGTGAAAGTGAAAGTGTTGGAAGTGGATGTGCCACGTAAACGTATTGCGTTAACGATGCGATTAGATGAAAGTGCGGTCAAAAATGACGGCAAATCTGACCGCACTTTAAGTACAAAAGCAAGAAGCAATGCGCCTCGCCAAGATCGCAATCCAAGAGGAAATAGTGCGATGGGGAATGCCTTTGCCGATGCGTTGAAAAATTGGAAAAAATAATTTCGTCATTTAGATGAAAATTGTGGCCAAATAGGCGTACAATGAAGGGGATCTGGTCAATCATCCAATCCCCTTTTTTATTTCAACGAAAGGAATATTCTTATGGAAAAAGGTATTCTTGGGCCGCATGAAGGCAAGGAGCTGGAATTAATGTTAAGGGGCGAAAAGCAAGTGGCATTATTCAATCAGGAGCTCGGTATTCCTGACGCCTTTCTCCCTTATCTTGAGCTAGGAATGCTTCATTCAAAAACAGTGCAACGTCATGTAAATGATGTTTGCTTAACTGATTTTATTGTCTATTTACCTCAATCTCTTGCACTCGCTGAACAAATGGAAGTGTTACTTCCTGCAAGCACGGTGAATGGTTTCGATCCAAAAGTGGAACGTGAAATTGGTCGAATTCTTGGTTACCGAGAAAAAGATATCGAATACTATATTCAGCATTTTCAAGATAATTTAGAGAAGTATCGGCAGCAGTATAGCTAATTGATAAAATAAAAGTGCGGTTGATATTTAAGCAAGATAGGAAAGTATGGATTTGAAAAAGTAGGTTTTGATGGAAAAATATAAAGTGTTTTTAGGTAGTGAGATTGCTAAAACCTATGATGAAGCTAAGAATTTTACTCTAGCTAGAGTTGAGGAATATGTTAAATTCAATCATAAAGAATTGTTTTCAACGTTAGCTCCTATAGATAATTTTACAGGTAATGTTTTTTCTTTAATTCATTATTTAAATGATTTTCATCGTGCATTAGCCTCTAAGCATTTATTAGAAAATGATATTTCAGGATTTAAAGAAAATGCTTCTATTGCGGGTTTCTTAGGTATTTTGTCTGAATATGATTTCCAATGGGCATATAATGGATTTAATACTAACTTCTTTTTCATGATCTTACTTTCAGATAATCAAAAGTTGATTGATTATCTGATTAAACATCGTGATGAAATTGTCGATATTTCAGTTCCCTATAAACGAACTGATACCAGACCTTTTTTTAATGCGAACACTTTATTGGCGTTAAGTGGCGATTGGCAATTATTAAAAGAGCGCGCACTCACGTTCTTAAATGATGAGAAAAAAGCCCGTAGCGATTTAAAGCGCATTCCCGATCATGAATTTTATGTGGCATTAGCAGATAAAAATATAAAAGGAATGCAAGAGGCTTTAGATAAATTACTCGAACTTAAGTTTGCTAAACGAGCAGCTAAAGACACTCTTTTACATTTTGATTTTTACTTGCAACCGCAAGTTTTAATGTATGCCAAAATCGCAGCAATCCATGGTTTTGATTTGGGTATTGATAGCCCTATAGCTCCAAAAGAATTGATTGATATAAATCCATTAGCAGAATATAAAATTCCTTATGATTTTATGAAATCATTTGATTTTGATGCCCCTCATCAAGTTTGGGTAAATTATGTCAAACAAAGAATGGAAGAAGCGAGGCAAAAGAAAGTTGAAAATAAAAAAGGATTTTGGGCTTCGCTGTTTGGTAGATAAGTCGGGAAGAAGCATTAAAGTGCGGTCAAAAATATAAGAGATTTTCGGTATTATGTAGCAGTTGCACAAAGATTTAATTTGTTGTTTCTGCTACATTTTCTTATCTTTTATGTACGAAAGGTAAGAATAGTCAATGACAAAACAAAAATCAACTTTGGAAAATGCGCTTGAAGAAGCGATTGAAGAAATTGAAACCGAAAAGAAAGAAATTGCAG
>JAGZRA010000041.1:0-10507 GCA_018381885.1 Parahaemophilus parainfluenzae
GCATGCGCAAAGCTCAGCTTGGCAAGTCCCCATACCCACACGAGTACGGCGACGTAAATCCACTAAGTTATTCACATTTAATTCATCAACGGCATAACGTACTTCACCCGCTGTCACGGCTTCACATTCGCACACCATTGAACGATCGAGACGTTCTTTATCTAATAAGCGAGTGGCACGTGAACCATGACGATACACGGCTGAATAACGAATTGTACTTGGAAGTGAAATCACTTTCTGATTGGTTTCTGCACGGCTTTCAGTTGAACCCGGCAATGGACGCTCAGCGGTTGTACAACGTGCGGTTTTGTTGAGTTTTTTACAAACAAGATCCGTTGCCCATTCTGCCATTAGGCGATAAGTCATTAATTTACCGCCAGTGATCGTGATAAAGCCATCTAAACCATCACGTTCTGCGTGGTCAAGTAACACGATACCGCGACTTACGTTACGACCTGATGGATCGTCATCTGACGCGACTAACGGACGCACACCGGCATAAGCACGTAATACACGAGTATGACGCAAGCTTGGCGCAAGTTTTTCCCCTTCACGGAACAGAATATCCACTTCTTCAGGAGTGACTTCCATGTTATCAATTTGATCGTAAGGAATACGGCTAGAGGTTGTACCGATAACACAAATGGTATCCCCTGGCACAAGAATGTCCGCATCCGCACCCAAATACCACCTGCATTGACGACTAATGGCGCAAAGAATTTACGATTTACGCGATTTTTGTGATCGTAAACATCCACACCGATTACTTTGCCACCTTCGCGAATTAAGCTTTTCACTTCGCAATAAGTGAACATTTTCGCACCATTTTCGGTGGCATCCATCACGTTAGAAGCCGTTAAACGGAAAGGATCGATTGAACCATCTGGCACCACAACGGCACCCACTAAATCTGGGTTTACTGATGGTTCCATAATTTGGGCTAGTTTAGGATCAATGGCGACCGCTTCAATACCGGATTTGGTACAACTTTCGATGAAGGTTTTTTGATAATCAAGGGAATCTTCAGGTAAGGTAATAAATAAACCTTCCGTTTCATCCACACAGTGACGAGCGATATTGCGCAGAATTTTATTTTCTTTAATACATTCTTCTGCTGATTCTTGATCGTTTACGGCATAACGCGCACCGCTATGTAACAAACCGTGGTTACGACCTGTTGCGCCTGTCGCAATATCACGACGCTCTAATAAAATACAGTTAATTCCACGCAATGCACAGTCACGAGCAATCCCCGCACCAGTCGCACCGCCACCAATGATAATCACATCCGTCGAGATAGGTGAAAAATCACCCACATCACGATACATATTAGGCGATAATCCCATTGTTACCCCCAAAGCCAAAATATTAATAAAAAGAAACGTAAAAACTGTTACAAATTCCATGGCTATTGTATGGGAGAGCGGTTAAATTCACAACATTCTGAGCGAAAAAGAAAGCTGTTTTGTGAGATAGATCACACAATTTTCGAATTCGCTCATTTGTTAAAAAATATTTTGTGAAATGCATCACATTTTTGAATTATTTCTCTTTTTAATTTCTATTTTTATTTTATCATGCACGCTATCCCCATCATGGGGGTGGACTCATAATTAAAATGATTTTGGAGAGAAATTATGTTTGGACCATTTAAACCCGCTCCGCATATTGCGGAACTTCCAGCGGAGAAAATTGATTCCACGTATAAACGCTTACGTTGGCAAGTGTTTGCAGGGATCTTCTTTGGTTATGCCGCTTACTATTTTGTACGTGCAAACTTTGACTTAGCACAACCTGGTTTAATTCAAGCCGGCTTGTACTCAAAAGCGGAACTAGGTGTTATCGGCTCAGCGGCTGGTCTTGCCTATGGTTTATCTAAGTTCGTAATGGCAGGTATGTCTGACCGTTCGAACCCTCGTGTATTCTTACCATTTGGTTTATTGCTTTCTGGTCTTTGTATGACCATGATGGGTTTATTCCCATGGGCAACTTCAGGCATTGCCATCATGTGGGTAATGATCTTCTTAAATGGTTGGTTCCAAGGTATGGGTTGGCCTCCATGTGGTCGCACAATGGTACACTGGTGGTCTAAATCAGAACGCGGTACTATCGTATCTATCTGGAATACCGCGCACAACATCGGTGGTATGATGCCGGGTGCAATGGTGCTATTAGCAAGTGCCGTGTTCTTCAGCACTCATGGTATCGAAGCACAAGCAAAAGACATTTGGCAACAATCCCTCTACTATCCGGGTATTGCGGCAATGATCTGTGCAATTCCAGTTTACTTCGTGATGCGTGATACTCCACAATCTTGTGGTTTACCATCAATCGAAAAATGGCGTAATGACTACCCAGATGACTATAACGAAAAAACTTACGAAAACGATTTAAGCACAAAAGAAATCTTCGTAACTTATGTATTGAAAAACAAATTGTTATGGTACATCGCGATTGCTAACGTATTCGTATACTTAATCCGCTACGGCGTATTGAAATGGTCTCCTGTTTACTTGAGTGAAGTAAAACACTTCAACATCAAAGGTACCGCATGGGCATACACAATCTATGAATTAGCAGCAGTTCCAGGTACATTATTATGTGGTTGGGTATCAGATAAAGTCTTCAAAGGTAAACGTGGTTTAACCGGTTTCATCTTCATGATCTTAACTACAGCAGCAGTTGTAGCATACTGGATGAACCCAGCTACACCAGAAGCAGAACTTGCAAACTATGCAGCTTGGTATGAAAACCCATATCAATTAACTGACTTCGTATTAATGACCTTAATCGGTTTCTTAATCTACGGTCCTGTAATGTTAATCGGCTTACACGCTCTTGAGCTTGCACCGAAAAAAGCAGCAGGTACAGCAGCAGGTTTCACCGGTTTATTCGGTTACTTAGGTGGTACTGTGTCAGCTTCAGCTGTTATCGGTTGGGCAGCACAACACTACGGCTGGGACGGCGGTTTCTACGTCATGATCGGTGGTGGTGTCTTAGCGGTGTTATTACTCTTCATCGTAATGGTTGAAGAAGGTAAACACAAAGCGAAATTAGGCGATACCTACGGTAAATAATCTATAAATTAAAGGCGACAGGCGAAGGCTTGCCGCCTTTTTTATTACAAAAAACAACTGAATTTTTAACCGCACTTTAAAAGGAGATAATGTAATGAAATTGAATAAATTAACCATTATGTTAGGCGCGGCAGTTATGGCAAATGCAGCATTCGCAAATCAAACTTGTGAAGCGCCCTATCGTTCAGCACTCCCCGCTTATACTTATAAATTAGACAAAGTACTCGAAGTCAACGGACGTCAAGGCATTACCACTGATGGTCAATATTTATACGTATCGGGTAGTAAAACGCTCGCCAAATACGATATGGATGGAAAACTGATTAAAGAAAATAAAGATCCTTTTGTCGGCTACCAAAAAGAAGCTAATCACATTGGCGACATTGATATCTACAACAATGAACTTTATGTTTCCTCCGAATGGTTTGATGCCGGCGTAGGTAAAAATATTCAAATTGCGATTCACGATCCAGAAACCCTCGCTTTAAAAAGATCAGTTGATTTTAATCCTGAGTCAGGTCAAGTCGAAGTTTCCGGCATCACCGTAGATACCGTTCACAATTCTGTTTGGATGGCATCTTGGGTTGGTGAGGAAAGTGGTCGTTATTTATATGAATATGATCTTTCAACAGGTAAATATAAACGTAAAGTGCATTTACAACCTGTTCCACAATGGATTCAAGGTGTTTATGCCTATAACGGTGATCTCTACGTCACATCTGATGATGGTACGGCAGATGAAAAAGAACCTGATCATATTTATCGTGTAGAAATTTCAGATAAAAATAATGAAGCTCGAGTTGTTTTAGAAAAAACATTGAATGACATTCGAGATGTAGGCGAAGTCGAAGGCTTGAATGTGAATCCAAAAACAAAACAACTACTTGTCCATGCAAACCGAGGCAAACAAATTGTGTTAGGGATGCCAAAAGGATTTTATCCAGGATATGACCGTGAAATTAGTGAAATCTATTTTTACGACATGAAACCAAGATGTAATAAGTAAATCAAGGAGAACACACCATGAAACTCAAAACTTTAGCGCTTTCTTTATTAGCTGCAGGCGTACTTGCAGGATGTAGCGCACACTCTTCTGTGGACACTATGAAATCAGACAAAATTATCATTGCGCACCGTGGTGCAAGTGGTTACTTACCAGAGCATACACTTGAGTCTAAAGCACTTGCATTCGCACAACATTCAGACTACTTAGAACAAGACTTAGCGATGACAAAAGATGGTCGTTTAGTGGTTATCCATGACCACTTCTTAGATGGTTTAACTGACGTCGCGAAAAAATTCCCAAATCGTCATCGTAAAGATGGTCGTTACTACGTAATCGATTTCACCTTAAAAGAAATTCAAAGTTTAAATATGACTGAAAACTTTGAAACCAAAGATGGTAAACAAGTTGCAGTATATCCAGGCCGTTTCCCACTTTGGAAATCACACTTCAAAATCCATACTTTTGAAGATGAGTTAGAATTCATCCAAGGTTTAGAAAAATCGACTGGTAAAAAAGTGGGTATCTATCCTGAAATCAAAGCGCCTTGGTTCCACCACCAAAACGGCAAAGACATTGCAGTTGAAACCCTTAAAGTGTTGAAAAAATACGGTTACGATAAGAAATCTGACATGGTTTACTTACAAACCTTCGACTTCAATGAGTTAAAACGTATCAAAAACGAATTGCTACCAAAAATGGGCATGGATTTAAAACTTGTTCAATTAGTGGCATACACCGACTGGCATGAAACTGAAGAAAAAGATGCGAAAGGCAAATGGGTGAACTACGATTACGATTGGATGTTCAAACCAGGTGCAATGGCTGAAGTGGTGAAATATGCTGACGGCGTTGGCCCAGGCTGGTACATGTTAGTGGATAAAGAAAAATCTAAACCAGGCAACATCGTGTACACCCCATTAGTGAAAGAACTCGCACAATACAAAGTGGAATTACACCCATACACCGTGCGTAAAGATGCTTTACCTGAATTCTTCACTGACGTAAATCAAATGTACGATGCATTATTGAATAAATCTGGCGCAACCGGTGTATTCACCGACTTCCCAGATACTGGCGTTGAGTTTTTGAAAAAACAAAAATAATACGTAAGTAAAAGTAATAAAAAGAGCGGTCAAAATTCGTTGTGATTTTTGATCGCTCTTTTTATTACTTGATAAACTTAACTTCCTAACTCTAATAATCTAGTCATTAAATTATCATATTTTAAATTACTTAATCTTTCTTCTAAAACATCAATCAAATCATTTAATGATATTTCTTTAACCAAAATATTATCACTATCTTTGATTATTCTAGTTTTATTTTTAGTAATGATCCACACTTGCTTATTGTTAGTTGTGTTGAGACTAATCTCTTTAGTATCTATAGTTATTTGAGTCTTATTTAACCTAGCAATATAATTTTCTATCTGATCTTTTTTGTAATCCTGGTAATACTCGGACAATGTACAATCATAAAGAACTTCAAGAGCCTTAATTTTGAAGAAACCATCTGCATTTCCTGCTTGCTTAGCTCTTGGATATTGATATGTATCAGTCAAGCCTAGTAGCTTTAATATTGTAAAACAATAATCTTCAAAGACATATGGATCTGAAATCAGATTAGCATTATCCCTTACTGTCTTTATGATGTTATGTATTGTTTCCATTAAAGTAATATTCGTTTTTCCTCCAACCAGTGAATTATCTTTTCTTATATTTATTGCAGATAGAAAACCATCCTTACCAACTCTAATCTCAAAAAAAACAATATCGTCCTTATTTAGAGATGAAAAAGATAATCCATCAATAAGATTAGCTCTTTGGAAATATATATCTCTCTTTCCATCTACACTAAGAATAAATCCACTTTCTTTTTCTACATTAATTATTTTTATTCTGCTCTGCTGAATACCAATAGGAATCGTACTTTCTATGCTATTAGCATAACATTGTTCATCAGATATATTTGGAATAAAGCTAACTTCCATTCCTTCTGATAGTTGTTCAAAGCTAATATTGCTTAAATTAGACTCTATAAAATAAAAATCTTTTTCAGAACCCCCCTCTACTTTATGAATAAATCCCGAACGTTTATTTGCCAATAATTTCTTAATTTTCCCTTGAATTCTTTTTGACATAAATAGTCCTTATTAATATAAAGATGGATAAAAATTATTATCCAATAATATAACCCAAAACCATCCTAATACAACACCTAACATACCTAAAACCCACATTTAAGCAACCATCCTTGATGCTCACATTTTGGATAGCATGAATTATTCTCTACACTGGAATATACGATACATAATTCATCAATTTTTAATAACAAAAAAGCTTGCTGTTTATCCCAGCAAGCCTTTTAAAATCTAGCTATTACGCAAATTGTTTTTTATTATCTAAATAGCGTTTCGCACATTCTGCTGCAGCAACTAAGCCGCCTGCCATCATAATAATATCTTTAATCACGAGTCGGCCAGCACCTGAGAGATATGGGAAGCCATAATTAGGTGTTGGGAAGTCCCCACCTAAATTCGGCACCCAGGTTTCTGGCGTAAATATCAGGAACGACAGCGTGACTATCGACATACCAAACGTGAGTAAGCCTCCGAATAAACCTAATGTTGGAGACCAAATTCCCGCTAATACTAAAATACCAATTGTCACAATGATTGCACCAATAATATAAGAAGCGGTATAGGTGCCGTTGGCTTTATGCCATTCGATATTTTTTGCGACCATTTTGCCTTCAGGATTTTTATATAAGGTATATTCTTTCACTAAAACACCCTTATCATTTGTCACTTCATTTGCACCGTTTTTGTAAAGGAAACTTAAGAAAGGACTATTTGACACAAAGTGTGCGATACCATCTGCCTCATATTGGCAAACTTTTAAACCTCCAATCCAAACCATCACAACACAAATCGCAATGCGGATAAAGTTAATAAATTGACGTTGCAATGGCGCAACAATATTAGCTAGCAATGTAACTAATGCACTCATGTAGAACTCCTCATATAGTTCAATTGATATTACGGGCATAATGCCCAAGAATTTTTATATAAACATTAACAATATTACTCTCTAATATTGTTGGCATTTTTTTATTACTCAGGTTATGCAATAAAAAAGAGATACCAATTTAATAGTATCTCTTATTTTTAATTAATTTTCTGTGAGCAATCTCACATTATTTAAAATTCACTCTCGCGTTTCTAAAAATTCGCATCCAAGCACCATCTTCAGACCAATCTTCTGGATACCATGAGTTGCTCACGGCACGGAATACACGTTCTGGGTGTGGCATCATCGCGGCAATACGACCATCGACGTTAGAAATGGCAGTAATCCCCAATGCCGAACCATTCGGGTTAGCAGGGTAAGTTTCAGTTACATTCAAATGGCTGTCGATATATTGTGCCACAATCAAGTTTTGCGCTTGAAGTGCGGTCAAATTCTCAGGTGTTTTGAATTCTACGCGACCTTCGCCATGAGAAACTGCAATCGGCATATGTGAACCTGCCATGCCTTTAAACCACAATGAGTTGGTGTCGTTGATTTTCACCATCGCAGCACGGGCTTCAAAACGTTCTGACTTATTACGCACGAAACGTGGCCAATTTTCTGCACCAGGGATGATTTCCGCAAGAGTGGAGATAAATTGACAACCGTTACATACACCTAATGAAAGGGTGTTTTCATTGGCGAAGAATTGGCTGAATTGATCGCGTAATTGTGGGTTAAATAAAATGGATTTCGCCCAGCCGCCACCTGCGCCTAATACATCACCGTAAGAGAAACCACCACAGGCCACCATCGCGTTGAAGTCGTTTAAGTTGTAACGGCCTGCCATTAAATCGCTCATGTGAACATCAATCGCCGCAAAGCCAGCGCGATCAAACGCGGCTGCCATTTCAACATGGCTGTTTACGCCTTGTTCACGCAATACGGCTACTTTTGGTTTCACACCTTTGCTGATATAAGGTGCAGCAATATCCTCATTCACATCATAAGTTAAGTGAGCAGATAAACCTTTATTATTTGTTACTTTTTTCGCTTCAAATTCTTGGTCGGCACATTCTGGATTATCACGTAAGCGTTGCATTTGGTGAGTAAGCTCTGCCCAAATACCGCGTAATTCAGAGCGTTTTTCACTTAATAATTTTTTGCTACCGCGCGTGATTTCAAAACGATCTTCTAAGCTTACAGAACCAAGTTCATAAGTTAAGCCAAGCAAGTCATGGGCTTTTAATACCTCACGCACAGCGCTTAATTCGCTTTCTGATACTTGGATCACCACACCTAATTCTTCGTTGAATAACACGGCTAAGTCATTGTCACCTAAGGCAGAAATATCCACATCCACGCCACAGTTACCCGCAAACGCCATTTCTGCAAGCGTGGTAATTAAACCACCGTCTGAACGGTCGTGGTAAGCCAATAATTTACGTTCTGCTACTAATGCTTGCATTGCATCGAAGAAGTTTTTCAGTTTGGCTACGTTCACCACATCGGCTGGTTTGTCACCTAATTGTTTATACACTTGCGCAAGTGCGGTCGCGCCTAAGCGATTTTTTCTTTCTCCTAAATCAATCAACAATAAGCGGCTAGCGCCTTTGTCTGTGCGTAATTGTGGTGTCACGGTTTTACGTACATCTTCCACGCGCGCAAAAGATGAAATCACTAAAGAAAGCGGAGCGGTAACGGATTTTTTCTCACCATTTTCTTCCCAAGTGGTTTTCATCGACATGGAGTCTTTACCCACTGGAATAGTAATGCCTAATGCCGGGCAAAGCTCTTCACCGACTGCTTTTACCGCTTCATATAAGCCGGCATCTTCACCACCATGACCCGCTGCAGACATCCAGTTTGCAGAAAGTTTAATGCGTTTAATATCGCCAATGTTGGTGCCCGCAATGTTGGTAATGGATTCCGCTACCGCTAAACGTGCAGAAGCACCAAAGTCTAATAACGCTACTGGTGCACGTTCGCCCATTGCCATAGCTTCACCGTGATAGCTGTCTAATGAAGCGGTTGTGACGGCCACATCAGACACCGGAATTTGCCACGGACCGACCATTTGATCGCGCGCCACCATACCAGTTACCGAACGGTCACCAATGGAGATTAAGAACGTTTTTTCAGCCACCACCGGTAAGCGTAATACGCGATGGAAGGCTTCTTTTAGTTGAATATTTTCCGTTGCAAGCGGTCGATTTTCGACAGTTTTTGACGAAACCTCACGGGTCATTTTCGGGGTTTTGCCTAATAACACATTCATTGGTAAATCAATTGGGTTATTGTCGAAATGACTATCGTGTAAGGTTAAATGTTTCTCTTCCGTTGCCTCACCAATGACCGCAAATGGCGCGCGCTCTCGTTCACAAAGTGCGGTAAATAATTCGAGTTTTTCTGGTGCAACCGCTAATACATAACGTTCTTGTGATTCGTTACACCAAATTTCCAATGGCGACATGCCTTTTTCATCGCAAAGAATAGAGCGTAAATCAAATTTACCACCACGTTCGCCATCGTGTACTAATTCAGGCATGGCGTTGGATAAACCGCCTGCGCCCACATCGTGAATAAAAAGAATTGGGTTTTCTTCGCCTAATTGCCAACAACGGTCAATCACCTCTTGGCAACGGCGTTCCATTTCTGGGTTTTCACGTTGAACGGAAGCAAAATCTAAATCTTCTTTTGATTTACCGCTATCCATAGATGAAGCCGCACCACCGCCTAAGCCGATGTTCATGGCAGGGCCACCTAATACGATCAATTTCGCACCAACTGGAATTTCACCTTTTTGAACGTGTTCACCACGAATATTACCGATACCGCCCGCTAACATAATTGGTTTATGATAACCACGCACTTCTTCACCGTTGAAGCTATTAACTTTCTCTTCATAGGTACGGAAATAACCCAATAACGCAGGACGACCAAATTCGTTGTTAAATGCTGCGCCACCTAATGGACCTTCAATCATAATATCTAAGGCTGAAGCAATACGGTTTGGTTTGGAGAGCGGATTTTCCCAAGGTTGCTCAAAGTTTGGAATGACAAGGTTTGATACCGAGAAACCGGTTAAACCTGCTTTTGGTTTAGCACCACGACCCGTTGCACCTTCATCACGAATCTCACCGCCTGAACCTGTCGCAGCCCCCGGGAATGGTGAAATTGCGGTTGGATGGTTGTGGGTTTCCACTTTCATTAAGATATGAGCATCTTCATTGTGATAGCGATATTGCCCATCTTGATCCGCAAAGAAACGGCCTACTTTTGAGCCTTCCATTACTGCAGCATTATCTTTATAAGCAGAAAGCACGAAATCAGGGGTTTTCTCAAAGGTATTTTTAATCATCTTAAACAGGGATTTATCCTGTTTTTTGCCATCGATAATCCAATCGGCATTAAAG
>JAGZRA010000042.1:0-7816 GCA_018381885.1 Parahaemophilus parainfluenzae
TTTTCTTAAGAGTCACAACAGCGCGTCGTTGTGTGGGGCGTATTATAGGCATTTCAGATGCCTTTGCAAGATCTTTTTGTAAAAAAATGTAAATTTTTTATTGGTTGAAGATCTTTTAATCAAATCGTCTAAAAAACACAATTTTTATGGTGTTTTATTCTACGAATTCAGACTTTCTGCAAATGCCTTTACTTTTCCCCAATCGGTATATTCAATTTCTTTGGCCGCATCTGTTTCACCACCTGTAATTTTCATAATCAATTGGATCATGACACGATCAATCCATTTATAGCGTGGATATAGCAATGCCCCTGCAAACACGCCTACTTTTGCCGGTGTCCATTTTATGCGTTGAAGGAACTTACGAACATAAACATTTCCCTCTGACGTATCTTTCCCTTCTTTTCTCGCTGTCAAACCTACACCAAAAAAGACCGCACTTTTTGCATTCAACAATTCGTGATGGCGTTCTACAAAACGATACACCTGTTTATTAAAGTGACCATAACGAACAGATGCCCCAATAATCACCCGATCAAAAACTTGAAGATCCTGCTCTTCCATTAACGGTGAAACCACCACTTCTCCTTCAAGATACTGAGCCATAAACTCAGCAATCTTTTTAGTTTGTCCATCACGGCTTGAATATAAAATTAATGTTTTCATTATGCCTTCCAAAACGCCGGGGTGAAGAGCGCCAATAATGTGAAAATTTCTAAACGACCGCATACCATCGCAATGGTGAGTACCCATTTAGCACTATCTGGCATCGCCGTCATATTACTGCTTACTGAACCTAATCCCGGTCCAAGGTTATTAATACTTGCTAATACCGCATTAAAGGCGTCAAAAGGTTCGACACCACATGCAATCACACTTAATAAACAAATAGTGAATACCAATAGATACGCTGAGAAAAAGGCCCAAATACTCCCAATCACTCGTTCATCAAGGACATTTTTACCCCATTTAATTGGATACACTAAATTAGGGTGTACAAATCGTTTCAGTTCTCTTGCACCTTGAAGATATAGCACTAAAATCCGTGCAACACGCAAACCGCCACCAACTGATCCCGCACAGCCTCCAATAAAAGAAGCAATAATTAATAACATTGGCACAAAAGAAGGCCACTCAGCAAAATTAGATGTGGTGTAGCCTGTTGTGGTTGAAATCGATACCGCTTGGAATACGACTTGTTCAAAATCTTGCCATGAGGAATCAAAATATTGATGGCTTATCATCACTAATGTACAAGCCACGATAAGCAAAATTTGAATACTCATAAAGAAGCGGAATTCTGGATCTTTTGTATAAATCTTCAAAATATTTTCTCGCCCTAAAGTCGAAAATGCTCTGAAGTGCAATGCGAAGTTACAAGCCGAAATCCACAAGAAAATGACCGTGATAAAATTAATCGCCGAACTATTAAAATAGCCGATACTAGCATCATGAGTAGAAAAGCCGCCAATAGATACGGTTGAAAAACTATGCGTAATCGCATCGAACGGTGTCATACCCGCTAGCCAATAAGCCAAGGCACAAGACATGGTTAAAAAGAAATAAACAAACCACAATGCCTTTGCTGTTTCCGCTATCCGTGGCTGAATTTTCTGATCTTTCATTGGGCCTGACATTTCTGCACGGTATAACTGCATACCGCCAATACCTAATAAAGGAATAATCGCAATCGCAAGTACGATGATCCCCATCCCGCCTAACCATTGTAGGAATTGACGATAAAACAGAATGGCTTTCGGTAAATTATCTAATCCTGTCATGACGGTAGCACCCGTGGTTGTTAGCCCAGAAAATGCTTCAAACACGGCGGAAGCCACTGTTAAATGAGGTGAATCAAATAATAGCAATGGCAAGGTTGCTAGGCCGCCCAAAACGAACCAAAATGCCACCACAATTAAGAAACCATCACGAGATCGCAATTCTTGTTTGTGGTGATGACAAGGCCACCAAAGCAACATGCCCACGGTTAAGCTTAATGCAAAAGCTTGCATAAACGCTTTACCGCCGCCATCGCCATAAATAAGCGCCACAAAGGCTGGAATCAGCATCGTGCCGGAAAAACACATGATCAAAATGCCGATAATCCGAATAATGGATAAAATATGCACAATATCTCGCTTAATTCATTTCTTCTAATTTCAACGTTCCTGCAGAACGCTCAATTAATGCTTGTTCAAAAGGTTTAATTTGATCTTCACTAATGCCTAACTGTAATGTAATTTGCACTTGAAAATCTTGCTGATAAATTTCAATTTGATGCTGTTCACATAAATTTTGGATCCAATTTAATTGTGCATAATCACAATGAACTTGGAATAACTGATGTTCTACTTTTCGTTCAGTTTCCAATAATTTTAAAGCTTGCTGAACACCATTTCCATAAGCACGAACTAAACCGCCAGTGCCTAATAAAATGCCACCATAATAACGAACAACAACGGCACTGATTTCACCGACTTGACTACCTTGCAAAGCCGATAGCATCGGTTTTCCTGCGGTGCCTGCCGGTTCGCCGTCATCGGAAAAGCCTAATTGTTGAGAATCCGTTGGCTTGCCGGCCACTGCAGCCCAACAATGATGGCGGGCATTAGGGTGCTGCGATTTAATTTCTGCCCAAAAAGCTTTGGCTTGTTCAAGTCCTTCTGTATGTTGCAAATACGTGATAAATCGACTTTTCTTAATTTCTTCTTCAAAAATGACCGCACTTTTGGGGATAAGGTATTCAGCCATGGAATAATTGTTCAAATGAATTTGTTGCGTAGTTTATCATTGATAGCGGATTTATCGAAATTTCCCCATAATTATTGTATGATGTAGCTCAATTTCAATAAAACTGATAAATAACAATGACTGAAATTACTGTCGATAAAACTCTTGATACCGTTGGTTTACGTTGTCCTGAACCTGTAATGCTCGTGAGAAAAAACATTCGCCACATGAATGAAGGTGAAGTTCTGCTTATTCTAGCGGACGATCCCGCCACCACTCGCGATATCCCAAGCTTCTGCCAATTTATGGAACATACCCTTTTAGCGAGTGAAACCAAAGATACCCCTTTTAAATACTGGGTGAAAAAAGGCCAATAAAAATGCGGCCAATTTTGACCGCACTTTTGTTATTCTGCCGTATTACTCGAAACGGAATAATACTGTTTCTGAAGAAATTCAGGCTTCAATAACGCAGAGGCATTCCACCACTCAATAACCAGCTCCTGTGGTCCTTCTGCATAAGACGCAATTTCATACACGTTATATGCAAAATGAATCCCATCATGATCTAAATAGAAATTATCGGTCACCTCAAAAGCATCTTTTGATGTAAATGCTTCCTCATCTTTTACCTCGCCGTATCGAGTGTAACGTTCCCAAAGCAACTCTTTTAATTTAGCTTGCTGGTTTGGTTTAAAAACATCATCAAATGAAAGTAGTTTTTTTGTTTCTAAATCAACATTAAGATAATGATAACCACCAACTCCATGAGCGCCACCACCATAGCTGTAATAGTTTATTAAAAAGACAGCAAGCTTACCTCTTTGGTGGCTAAATGCTAAATCTAAGGTTTCATCAATCCCCATTATTGGAGATTCCAACATTTCTTTTTTAGCTTCATCATATGCTTTTTGGTAATCCTCAATAAGCTGCTCGCGGCTTCTTGGTTTACCATCAGCATTTTTTGAAATTTGCTCTAAAAGTAGTTTATCTAGCCACTCAATATTCGTTTTTAGTGTAGAAATACTGTAATGAAGTTTACCTTCAGTAGGAACATATTCATCTTCTTTGGCCGATTTAGGGTATTTGATGGTTTCCTCTTTATCAAAAATCACATCATCTTGAGCAATAATTGCCGGAATAACCTTCTCAGCCTTCTCTTTTTCAGCTTTTAATTGCGTATTTTCTGCCGTCAGTTGCGCAATTGTCTGTGTTTGTTGCTCAATCGTTGCTTTCGCTTCTTTATCTTCGCAACCTGTTACCGTAAAAAGTGCGGTTAAAATTAAGGCTGAAATGAATGTCTTTTTCATATATTACCTATAAATCAAATGTGTCTTTATCACGTAGAATATGATCATTGCCTTTGCGGCGTAAAAAGCCGGTACGATCAAAATATTCCATCAATTGCACTGTCAGTTTTCGACCAAAATTAAGCTTATCACGTAATTCATTTACGGCAACTTTACCTTCTTCGCCTGCCATTTCCTTAATTAAGCGAGCATAAGCATAAATGCTCTCTGTCAGGAAAAAACGATCTTTTACGATTGGCGTGAGATAGCCTAGCTTACCCGCTTTATACATAAAATTACGCATTACACTTTCATCTTGCGCCAATGCCGTTGCCATATCACGCACCCAAATGGCTTGTCCATGTGCCTTTTCAAATTCTGCTAACACTGCTTGCCATAAGCTTTGCTCTTCGGCTGAAAATTGAATTTTGTGCGAAGGCAAATGTAGCCAGCCACGAGTCTGCTGCAATTGGCCTTCATCAAGCATTTCTTCAATGAAATGATAAATCAGATTTTCTGGTTGGTTTAACGTAGCAATACGGTATAAACGGGCTTTACTCAAACCAAGCTGATCATTATGTTGCTCATGATAGGTAGCAAGTGCGGTCAAAATTTGCTGCGTTTTTTCACGTTGATAATCACGATTAAAACACCAATTTTGGAAACGAATATCACCGTTTTCAGTCAACGCTTCTGCCAGTTGATTTTCAGTTAGCTGCTCACTCCACATTAGCGCTTGAGCTGAAACCGCCTCTTTTTGTAAGGTCAATCCGATGCGTTGTGTGGCGGTTTGAGCCTGATTAAGTTTAGCTAAGAACGCTAGACGAGCCTCTGTACGCTTATAACGTTTTGGTGAATAAATTTCGAGTACCTTCGCTCCACCAATTAATACTTTTGCATCGCCACTACGTAAAATTAATTTATCCCCAAAGGCCAAAAATAATGGCTGCTCTAAAATGACTTCCGCCAAAGTGCGGTCATTTTTCATTGCATTTTTGCTTTCAAGCAAGGTAAGCTTACCTGTTGTGCGGCTTGCTGCATGATAAATGTGCACAGGCTGACTATCTTTCAAATTCACTTCAGGCGTAATTTCAATGGTAATACGATCAGTTGGCTCAAGTGGTTCTGAGGCTAACAACCAATCTCCACGCTGCATTGGAATACGATCTAAATCGACATTTAAATTGAGCGCTAAGCGTTGACCAGCCAAGCCTTTCTCACTCGGTGTATTTTGAGCATGGATATTTTTAACACGAACCTTTTGTCCTGTTGAAAGGAAAAGTTCGTCATCAATAGATACTGAGCCAGCAAATGCAGTTCCAGTCACAACAGTCCCTGCCCCTTTCACGCTAAAGACACGGTCGATAGCATAACGAAACGGTTTATTTATTTCGGCTAATTCCGGTAAATTGGCTAAATAATCTCGTAACGCATCAATTCCTAAGCCCGTTTGTGCCGATGTAATAAAATAATGAGATTCAGCTAAGAATGGATAATCTATCTGAATTTGTGTTTTTAGCGCCTCGATTTGCTCATTTGTTGCTCGGTCAGCCTTGGTAATCACTACCATGATTTCAGTAAATTGAAGCTGACGTAAAATCGCTAAGTGTTCTTTAGTTTGTGCGGCAATCCCTTCATCGGCTGCAACAATAAGCATGGCATAATGCACACCACCAAGCCCGGCCAACATGTTGGCGAGAAACTTTTCATGGCCAGGTACATCAATAAACCCAAGCACTTTCTCTTTTAAAGGCAAATAGGCATAGCCCAAATCAATGGTCATGCCACGTTTTTTTTCTTCCGGCAAATGGGCGGTATTCGTACCTGTCAGTGCTTTTAAAAGGGCTGTTTTACCATGATCGACGTGCCCTGATGTTACTATGATCATAATTTTTCCACCGTATCTAATAATGCCTTAAAGTCAGCCACACTACGTAAATCTAACCAAATCTTTCCTTTCTCAATACGGCCAATTATCGGCTGTTCTAACGCTTTGAACATTGCTAAAAGTGCGGTCAATTTTGCCTCTGTTTTTTCAGCTATCGTTACCGCAATAGAAGGAATCGTCGCCATCGGTTGAGAGCCACTCCCAATTTGAGCAAAGCTTTCTTCAATCTCAACCTGGTAATCTTTTAAGCGATTTGCTAAACGGGCTTTAAGTTGTTCAGCTTTTTCTTTTAATACATCCATTGATTGGGTGAGTAAATGCAAAGTTGGCAACGTTTCTGTGAGTTTTTCGGGTTGTAGATAGAGGCGTAATGTTGCCTCAAGCCCGGCTAAAATTACTTTATCGCAACGCAATACGCGCTTTAATGGGTGAGCTTGTAACTGAGCAATCCACTCTTTTTTACCGACGATAATACCGGCTTGTGTTCCACCCAATAATTTATCGCCCGAGAATGATACCAAGTTTACGCCCTGTGCGACTTTTTCTTGCACCGTTGGCTCATTCGGTAAATCATATTGGCTTAGATCAATCAATGCCCCACTACCCAGATCCGTCATCACTGGAATATCAAATTCTCGTCCAAGATCAACCAACTCTTGTTCTGAAACCAAAGCGGTAAATCCACTAATATGATAGTTACTGCAATGTACTTTCATTAAGAAAGCAGTATTTTCATTGATTGCTTGACGGTAATCTTTCAAATGTGTGCGGTTTGTAGTTCCGACTTCAACAAGTTTACAGCCTGCTTGAGCCATAATGTCTGGAATGCGAAATGCGCCGCCAATTTCAATTAACTCCCCGCGAGAAATAATAACTTCTTTATCTTTTGCAAAGGTGGCCAACATCAAGAGTACGGCTGCCGCATTATTGTTAACGATACACGCTGCCTCTGCACCTGTGAGTTGTGCAAGTAGTTCACTAATATAATTATCCCGATGACTGCGTTTGCCTTCTTCCAAATCATATTCTAACGCAACATTACCTTTCATCGCATGAAGTGCCGCTTGCTGTGCACTTTCAGCCCATAAGGCTCGCCCTAAATTTGTATGTAATACCGTGCCCGTTAAATTATGGACTGATTTTATTTGCACATGATTTTGTTGAACCAAGCGATGTTGTAAATGATGTAATGTACTTAGGTGATCGGCAAAAAAGTGCGGTAAGTTTTGATGTTGTTTGATAAACTCGCGCCCTTCAGACAATAATTGGCGCAATTCACGCACGACAGCTGAATGACCAAATTCAGTTAAAAGCATTTCACCTTCTGGTGTTTTTAAAAATTTATCTACCGAAGGAAGTTGTTGAAAAAGTGCGGTCATTTTTAATTCCTATTTCAAAATGGCGTTGAATTATAAACTAATTTACGCTAAAGTAACCGCAATTTCAATAACGGAAGGTCGTCATCTCCGGTGAGGTGGCAGGACTTCAAATCCTGTTGGGGACGCCAGCGTTCCCGGGTGGGTTCAACTCCCATGGCCTTCCGCCACTTTTTTTCCTCTAACAAATATTTCTCTCTTCCTAACATTCACTTTTTTAATTTGAATTTTCATTATAATTTTGCGGAATTTTAGGCAAACAAAAAGGCGTATCTTTCGATACGCCTTCTTTATCTAACTTGTTACAGTTAATTCATCAATTATTTGATGATTTTCGCAACAACACCAGCACCTACTGTACGGCCACCTTCACGGATTGCGAAACGTAAACCTTGGTCCATCGCGATTGGGTGGATTAAGCTTACTGTCATTTTGATGTTATCACCAGGCATTACCATTTCCACGCCTTCTGGTAATTCGATTGTACCAGTTACGTCAGTTGTACGGAAATAGAATTGTGGACGGTAACCTTTG
>JAGZRA010000043.1:0-7758 GCA_018381885.1 Parahaemophilus parainfluenzae
AAATGCTTCAATGTCACCATTTAATGCCCAAGCTAAGAAATCCGTATAGGTAAAATTTAAATCATGCCAAGTTAAGTCTTTCGGCGAAAAATAGTAAATTTTGCCGAGATTATCCCCTAAAGAACCACCATTTAAAGCAAAATATCCCCCAATGACATCATCTGCAACGAGCAAATATTTCGGTTTATCGCCTGATTGATTAAAGGATTTGCTGAAATTCCAGTCCATTAAGCCACGTGGTAATTTAAAACTACCTGAACCCAATATACGCAACCAACCATGATGGATTAAAATGCCACCAGTTTCATAAATCACCGAGCCCATCGGAGAAGACGTTGGCATTTGCATAGTGAAAAGCTCACGTTCTGCACTGGATTGATCTTTTTTAATCACTTCACAATGATTACGAGCATGCTCAATCCATTGGGAAATGGTTCCCCACGCAGATTTTGAGGCATCAGTCAGTTGTTCTAAAGTTTGCATAATCGGGTTTCATTCGTATGAGGGCGATAGCCCATTTATCAATAGCGAAAAGGGCGTATTAAACGCCCTTAAGATTATAATTCAAATAGACGTTCTTCTACTTGGCTAATTTCATCCGCCAATTTTTTAAGAAAACGTAATTTATCGCAGAATTGTGCAGCAGTTGACCATTGTTGCTCACTAAGCTGTGCTTCAAGTGCGGTCAACATTTCTTTTGTTTCTTTTTTAACGTGTTTCGCAAAGGATTCTAATGCATTCTCATCCTGGCTTTGCTCAATATTTTCGAGTTCTTCTCGCCATTCTAATTGCTGTATTAAAAATGCCACATCTTGTGTGCTCTTTTGCTCTAAATCCTGTGCTTCTCCCGTATTTAACGCAATAATTGCTTCCGCACGTAAAATTGGGTCTTTCAAGGTTTTTAATGCATCATTAACTTCTGTCGACTTTTGCATTGCAATGCGTTGTTCTTGAGCATCTGCCGTAACAAAATTATCAGGATGCAAACTCTTTTGAAGCACTAAATAGCGTTCAGACAAAAGGGCTTGATCAACATTGAAAGCAACGGGTAAATCAAAAATAGCAAAAGGATTTGTCATTTCTATTCCTTAAACGTGGAAACTCTCACCACAACCACAAGATTCTTTTACGTTCGGGTTGTTATATTTAAAGCCTTCGTTCAAGCCTTCTTTGACATAATCTAGCTCAATGCCATCTAAATAAACCAAGCTTTTTGGATCGACTACCACTTTCACGCCATGCTGCTCAAAAACAAGATCGTCATCATTGAGCACATCAACGAATTCAAGCACATAGCCTAAACCCGAACAACCTGATGTTTTCACACCTAAGCGTAAACCGATGCCTTTTCCACGATTTTCAAGAAAAGTACGAACTCGTTGTGCCGCTTTTTCAGTGAGTGTTATAGACATATTCTGATCCTTAAATTGATAAAGTGCGGTCATTTTCAACCGCACTTTGATTACTTACCTTGTTTATTTTTATAGTCAGCAATAGCGGCTTTAATTGCATCTTCTGCTAAAATTGAGCAGTGAACTTTTACCGGTGGTAATTCAAGTTCTTCCGCAATTTGACTGTTTTTAATTGCGCCTGCTTCATCTAACGATTTACCTTTTACCCATTCCGTAATTAAAGAACTTGATGCAATCGCAGAGCCACAACCATAGGTTTTAAATTTCGCATCTTCAATAATGCCGCTGTCATTTACTTTGATTTGTAACTGCATAACGTCACCACAAGCCGGTGCGCCAACCATACCCGTCCCTACTGAATTATCTTTTTTATCCATCGAACCTACGTTGCGTGGATTTTCATAATGATCAATAACTTTTTCGCTGTATGCCATATTATGTTCCTTTCCTAAATAAGTTGCTATCAGACGGACTAGCCGCCTTTAAAATTAGTGGGCTGACCACTCAATAGTATTTAAATCAATGCCTTCTTTGAACATATCCCAAAGTGGCGATAATTCACGAAGTTTTGCTACTGCATTACGTGTTAAATTAATGGTGTAATCAATTTCTTCTTCCGTTGTCCAACGACCAAGTGTGAAACGAATTGAGCTATGTGCTAATTCATCATTACGACCTAATGCACGTAATACATAAGATGGCTCTAAACTTGCAGACGTACAAGCGGAGCCAGAAGATACTGCGATATCACGTAATGCCATCATTAACGACTCACCTTCAACATAGTTAAAGCTGATATTTAAATTATTTGCTACGCGGTGTTCCATTGATCCATTTATATAGGTTTCTTCAATTTCTTTTAAACCATTATATAAACGATCGCGTAAAGCTCTGATACGAGGAATCTCTGTCGCCATTTCTTCTTTTGCAATGCGATAAGCTTCGCCCATACCCACAATTTGGTGTACAGGTAATGTACCTGAACGCATACCACGTTCGTGACCACCACCATGGATAATCGCTTCTAAACGAACACGCGGTTTACGGCATACATATAATGCACCGATACCTTTTGGTCCGTACAATTTGTGGCTAGACATTGACATCAAATCAACCGGTAATTCAGCAAGATTAATTTCGACTTTACCAACACTTTGGGTCGCATCTACGTGGAAAATCGTTTTATTTGCGCGGCAAAGCTCACCAATTGCTTTAATATCCTGAATCACACCAATCTCATTATTCACATGCATAATTGATACAAGAATCGTATCTGGACGCAATGCAGTTTTGAATTTCTCAAGATCGATTAAACCATCTTCTTCTGGATCTAAATAAGTGACTTCAAAGCCTTCACGCTCTAACTGACGACAAGTATCTAATACGGCTTTGTGCTCAGTTTTACAAGTAATAATGTGTTTACCTTTTGTTTGATAAAAGTGCGCTGCACCTTTAATTGCAAGGTTATCTGCTTCTGTTGCACCTGAAGTGAACACAATTTCACGTGAATCTGCACCAATCAAATCCGCAATTTGATTACGTGCAATATCAACCGCTTCTTCAGCTTGCCAGCCAAATTTATGTGAACGAGATGCAGGATTACCGAATACACCATCAATAGTTAAATATTCCATCATTTTTTTAGCCACACGTTCATCAACTGGACATGTTGCTGCATAATCTAAATAAATTGGTAATTTCATTTTCACTCCTAAATAACTACTAAAAATGCTATCAATTTGACCGCACTTGAATCTACTTTCCCATTATTGGTTGACCACAATTAAGTCATCAAAATCTTTGTGAGCTTTATGCTTCCCAGCTTTTTTCTCTACAAGCTCAGCTAATGTAATCTCATCTAAAAAATCAGAAATTCGATCACTTAAATCTTGCCATAAAGAATGAGTTAAACATTCAACGCCACCTTTGCAATTTCCTTTGCCAAGACATCTTGTGACATTAATGTTCTCATTAACGGCAGAGATCACCATACCGATAGAAATTTGATCCGCTGGCAATGCTAAACGATAACCACCACCTGGACCGCGAACACTTTTTACTAATCCACCTCGACGCAATTTTGCAAATAATTGCTCAAGATAAGAAAGTGAAATATTTTGACGTTCTGAGATATCTGCTAAACAAACTGGATCTGTCCCTGCGTGTAATGCGATATCTAAAATTGCGGTAACCGCGTATCGTCCTTTAGATGTAAGTTTCATAAAGCATCCCTATAATCGTCGTTTGGATAGTTTACATATCTGACTATGATAGTCAATTTTAGTCTTTTTGCAGATTAAGGCGTTTTTCGACCGCACTTAACATTCCACGCAAAATATTTAATTCATTTTTTTCGAGAGAAGAACGGTTATAAAGCCGTCTTAACTTTTGTATAACACCTTGATTTTGAATAAAACCAAGTGATTGATATACCTGTTCCGTATGCGCAAAAAAATACTCCATTTCTTGCGCTGTCGGATAGATATTTTCTATTGTAGAAAGTGTACTTTCCGTTCTTTCTTTAGCTAAAAATGCCATCCGCATTTCATAACTCACTAACTGTACGGCCATAGCTAGATTTAGCGAGGAATATTCAGGGTTAGCGGGAATATTTAAATGATAATGACATTTAAGTAATTCTTCATTTGTGAGCCCAACACGCTCACGACCGAACACAATCGCGACTTGGCCTTGATGAGCACAGGCTTTCTCTGCACATTCTCTAGGTTCAATCAACGTACTCTGTAAATGACGCAATCTCGCACTGGTGCCAATTACCAAAGAGCAATCTTCTATTGCCTGCTCAAAAGTATCGACAATTTGGGCATTTAGCACGAGGTCATCTGCGCCAGCGGCTAATGCAATAGATTGTTCATCCACCGATTTTGGTGATACTAAATAGAGATTGGATAATCCCATCGTTTTCATCGCACGTGCAGCAGAACCGATGTTCCCACTGTGTGATGTTTCAACCAAAATAATACGAATATTTTGTAACATTTTTATGCCCGACTTAAAGTTGTGGATATTCTACCATAATAACCGCCAAATATAGTCAAGAATTTTAAAAATATTTTAATTTTTTGTAAATTTTTTAACAAACAGGAGAAATAAGATGTTGACTGGTGGGCTGTGAGAGGCTCGAACTCTCGACCGACGGATTAAGAGTCCGCTGCTCTACCAACTGAGCTAACAACCCAACCGGTTAAATAATGATCTTTAAATAGATGGTGGGTCGTGAAGGATTCGAACCTTCGACCAACGGATTAAAAGTCCGCTGCTCTACCGACTGAGCTAACGACCCATTTGGGAATTCTTCGAAATAAAAGTGGTGGGTCGTGAAGGATTCGAACCTTCGACCAACGGATTAAAAGTCCGCTGCTCTACCGACTGAGCTAACGACCCACATCATTTCGTAACAGGTGCGTATATTACCGATTTTATTTTCTGACGCAAGAAAAATCTGAAGAAATTGTGTTAATTGCGTGAATACTCGTCAATTTCTAACAATATCTTAGAACAAAATAAAAAAGGAGAGTATTTCTACTCTCCCTTTTTCTAAGAATCAAAATTCTTTAAAAATTAGTATGCTAACACTGCACGACGGTTTTTAGAGTATGCTGCTTCATCGTGACCTAACACTGCAGGTTTTTCTTCACCGTAAGAAACAGTTGATACTTTACCAGCGTCAACACCTTTACCAGCTAAGAAACCTTTAACTGCATCAGCACGACGTTGACCTAAAGCGATGTTGTACTCTGGAGTACCACGTTCGTCAGTGTTACCTTCAACAACAACTTTAGAAGCTGGAGTTGCATTTAAGTATGCAGCGTGAGCGTCTAAGATTTGAACGTATTCACCTTCGATGTTGAATTTGTCGAAACCGAAGTAAACGGTGTTGTAACGTTGTTGAAGATCTTCAACAGAGTAACCACCGAAAGTTTGACCGTTGTTAGCACCGTTGCCTGCTGCATCGTTGTTTGATGAGCTACATGCTGCTAATGCAGCTACTGAACCAGCAACTAATAATGATTTAACAAATTTGTTCATTAGATTTCTCCTCAATGAGTTTTTTTTATTTAGTCAAGTATGGAGACCAAGCCGGAAATTTCACTTGGCCATTACTTCCTGGAAGACTCGCTTTAAAGCGACCATCTGCAGAAACCAATTGTAACACCTTTCCTAGCCCTTGTGTAGAGCTGTAAATAATCATGATACCGTTAGGAGAAATACTTGGGCTTTCACCTAAGAAAGATGTACTTAATACTTCAGAACTACCGCTGGTGAGATCTTGTTTCACCACGTTGTTATTACCGTTGATCATCACAAGTGTTTTACCATCACTACTGATTTGCGCACTACCGCGACCACCAACTGGTGATGCACCACCACCACTTGCACTCATGCGATAAACTTGTGGTGAACCACTTCTATCTGAAGTAAAGAGAATTGAGCTACCATCCGGAGACCATGATGGTTCGGTATTATTACCTGCACCACGAGTTAATTGAGTCGGTGTACCACCATTTGAGCCCATTACATAGATGTTTAATAAACCATCTTGTGAAGAAGCAAAGGCAAGTTTAGAACCGTCCGGAGAGAATGCTGGCGCACCGTTATGCCCAGGGAAAGAAGCAACCACTTTACGAGAACCTGAACCTAAGTCTTGTACAACAAGTTGTGATTTTTTGTTCTCAAAAGATACGTAAGCTAAACGTTTACCGTCTGGAGACCATGCTGGAGACATAATTGGTTGTGAGCTACGATTTACGATGAATTGATTGTAACCATCATAATCTGCTACACGAACTTCATAAGGTTGTGAGCCACCATTTTTTTGCACCACATAAGCGATACGCGTTCTGAAAGCACCACGAATACCGGTTAATTTTTCAAATACTTCATCACTCACAGTATGTGCACCATAGCGTAACCATTTATTTGTCACTGTATAGCTATTTTGTGCAAGCACCGCACCAGGTGTACCTGATGCACCTACCGTATCAACCAATTGGTAAGAAATGTTATAACCGCTACCATTTGATGTCACTTGACCTACCACAACAGCATCAATACCTAAAGCAGTCCAAGCTTCCGGTTTCACTTCTGCTGCAGTCGTTGGTTGTTGTGGCATTTGGCTTACTGGAATTGGGTTAAATTTACCACTATTACGTAAGTCATCTGCAACAATTTGACCAATATTTTCAGGTGCAGAACCTGCGAAAGGAACAACTGCGATAGGACGAGCGCCATCAACACCTTCATCAATCACAATTCGAACTTCATCTTCTGCCATTGCTGTGCTTGCAAATGCAAACATCACCACAAATAGCCCCATAACACGTTTGATCAATTTCATTTAATCACCTTATTTTAACGTTGTTACTTTCTTAAAACCGATTATCGAGCATTGATATCAAAATCGATAGTCGGCGCTTTATATTTCTCATAAATAGCATCAGATGGTGCTGCTGGAACTTTTTTCGTTCTCGCTACCGCACTTAATGCTGCAGTACAAATATCATCAGGTCCAGAAACGCGTTGGTAGCCTAAAATAGTACCATCTCGACCGAGCTGGATTTTAATGCTACAAACTTTACCGGCAAAGCTTGGGTCTTTTAAGAAACGGCGTTGAATTTCACGTTTAATGACACCCGCATATTGGTCACCAACTTTACCACCATCTCCTGCACCAAGTCCTGCACCACTACCTTGTGTACCACCTTTATTTGCATTACCACCTTTAGATGCACTACCACCACCGACATCACCGCCGTTCATGAAGTCATCTAAAGCCGCTTGATCTGCTTTACGTTTTGCTGCGTCAGCTTTTGCTTTCGCATCAGCCTTCGCTTTTGCTTCTGCATCCGCTTTAGCTTTTGCTTCAGCCTTCGCTTTTGCCTCTGCATCTGCTTTCGCTTTTGCATCAGCCTCAGCTTTTGCTTTAGCCTTAGCATCTGCTTCAGCTTTGGCTTTAGCATCTGCTTCTGCCTTGGCCTTCGCTTTTGCTTCAGCATCGGCTTTCGCTTTTGCCTCAGCCTTGGCTTTAGCATCTGCTTCAGCTTTTTCTTTCGCTTTTTGAGCTTCGGCTTGTGCTTTAGCTTTTGCCTCTTCCTCAGCCTGTTTAGCTGCTGCCGCTAAACGTTTTGCCTCTGCATCAGCTTTTAATTTCGCTGCTTCAGCCGCTTGTTTTGCTTTCGCTTCTTCAGCTTGTTTCTGCTTTTCTAACGCCTCTTGACGAGCAAGTTCTTGTTGCTGTTTTTGCTTTTCAATTTCTTGCTGCTTTTGTTTTTCAAGTTCTTTTTGACGTTGAATTTCCTGCTGACGCTTAATCTCTTCTTGTTTC
>JAGZRA010000044.1:0-12489 GCA_018381885.1 Parahaemophilus parainfluenzae
TTTTTTGCCATCGATAATCCAATCGGCATTAAAGATTTTATGACGACAGTGCTCAGAGTTGGCTTGCGCGAACATATAAAGTTCAATATCGTGCGGATTGCGCCCTAATTGGGTGAAGTTTTCCACCAAATAATCAATTTCATCTTCTGCCAGTGCCAAACCTAATTCTACATTGGCTGTCACTAACGCTTCGCGTCCACCTTTTAAAATATCCACCGTTTTAAACGGTTTCGGATCTTGATGACGGAATAAAATCTCAGCATCTTGCGGATTGCGCACCACGGTTTCCATCATTCGGTCGTGTAAAAGTGCGGTCAATTTTTCTGTTGTTTTTTCATCAAGCGGTTGGCTTAACTCAAAATAATACGCCAAACCACGCTCAATACGCTCTACTTCATTTAAACCGCAGTTATGTGCAATATCCGTCGCCTTAGAAGACCAAGAAGAAATCGTGCCAACGCGTGGAATCACGATAAAAGTTTCGCCTTTGGCATCATGTTCTGTCAAGGTTGGGCCGTAATGTAACAATGCTTTTAGTTTTGCTTCCTGCTCGCTAACAAGCGGTCGATTTAATTCCACAAAATGCAAATATTCCGCATAAACCGATTTTACCGGTAATTGATTTTGTTGAAATTTTTGCGCCACGAAAAGTTTGAAACATACGGGTACCTTTGAGTTGTGTTTGAGATGAAAATCGCGGGCTATTATAAAGGAAAACACACCAAAACGAAAACGTTTGCGTCAATCATTTTCAAATGATTTTCCGTGGGAGAAAGCATATAATCATCAAGCAATTTAAAAACAATCCAAAAAATAACCGCACTTTGGGGCGCCACTATGATCATTAATGACATTAATTTCAACGATCTCTATCAACAACATCTGAAAGCCTGCAATCACTATAATCTTCCAGCGACAAAGTGGGATAAAAAAGCGCCTAAAATGGCTGAGAATTTAGTGGGTAAACCAAGCCGTTATAACGAGATGTTGCTTAAAGCCATGAATGTGCAACCCAATGAAACGGTATTAGATATCGGCTGTGGCCCCGGCACGTTTGTAATTCGCTTCTACATAAATCATGGTCGGATAACTGGGATGATGTGCCTCAAGCAGATGTGATACTCGCCTCTCGCTCGACGCTTGTGGATGATTTGGATGATATGATTGAAAAGCTACAAAGTAAGGCAAAAAAACGCGTCTTTTTAACCTCGGTGACACAACGCCATTTTCTCGATGAAGGCGTATTTAAAGCTATTGGCCGTGATGATGTAGGCTTCCCAACTTATATTTATTTAGTTAATCGCCTTTACCAAAAAAGCATTCACGCCAATGTGAGTTTTATTGAAACGGAGTCGGGGCATTTCCAAGGCGACACCTTTGAGGATTTATTAAATTCTGTGGAGTTTTCTCTCGGCAATCTCACCGAAAAAGAAAAACAAAATTTAGCTCACTTCTATCAACAAAAACAAATAAACAATGAACCGATAAAACACGGACAACGCAAATGGGCGTTGATTTGGTGGGAGGTTTAAGAAAAAAGTGCGGTCATTTTTGACCGCACTTTACGCTTTAAGATAGATTAAAGAATCTCTAATAACTTCGCAAAGTCATCAAACACCCAATCTGGATTTGATTCAGCAATTGGAATGTTGTAGTTGTATCCGTAAGTTAATCCCACAACCGGGCAACCTGCTGAATGTGCCGCAAGAATGTCATTTCGAGAGTCACCTACAAACAACACTTGGCGAGGTTCTACGCCAAATTTACCGCATAAATAATATAATGGGCCTGGATGTGGTTTAATCGCAGGTAATGATTGTCCACCAAGCATTTCACTGAATAAATCATCGATACCAAATGCCGCCAATACAGGCTGAACATGACGAGTTGGTTTATTCGTTACCACAGCTAAGGTATAACCATGCGCTTTCAAGGTTTCCAATGTTTCTTTGACATTTGGATATAAACGGCTCACATTACAAAGGTTCTCCGCGTAATACACGTTAAAACGCTCTTTGACTTGCTCCATTTCAGCATCTGAAAAGTCTTTACCTGTTTGCCCTTTTGCCCATTCTAAAGCTCGTGCAATCAATACAGGCGCCCCATTACCAATCCAAGTTAACACTAACTCTTCTGGTGCTTGAGGTAAACCAAAGTCTGTTAAAGCAGAATTCACAGACAACGCTAAATCTGGCAAGCTATTCACAAGCGTACCGTCTAAATCAAAACCGATAACTTTAAATTGAGTCTTCATGATTACTACCATCTATTTACCTGAAGCTAACTGCGCGCGCATTTGATCAATGATTTGTTTATAATCTGGTTTGCCAAAAACCGCTGAGCCTGCCACAAACATATCTGCACCGGCTGCGGCGATTTCTGCAATATTATCCACTTTTACCCCACCATCAACTTCTAAACGGATATCTAAACCGCTTTCATCAATCAGACGACGTGCCTGTTGTAATTTTTTCAATGTGGAAGGTAAGAAGGATTGCCCACCAAATCCTGGATTCACGGACATTAACAAAATCACATCCACCTTATCTAATACATAATCCAAATAACTTAATGGCGTCGCTGGATTAAACACTAAACCAGATTTACAACCGTGATCACGAATGAGCTGTAAAGAGCGGTCAATATGTTCACTGGCTTCAGGATGAAATGTAATGTAATCCGCACCCGCTTTGGCAAAATCAGGAATGATACGATCGACGGGTTTCACCATTAAATGCACATCAATAGGTGCTTTAATACCGTAATCACGCAAAGCTTTACAAACAGCTGGGCCAAAGGTTAAATTTGGCACATAGTGATTATCCATTACATCAAAATGAATCACATCCGCACCTGCATTCAATACGTTTTGCACATCATCACCAAGACGAGCAAGATCTGCAGAAAGGATAGAAGGGGCGATTAAATAAGGTTTCATTTGTCATCTCCTAAAGGATAAAAGTACTTGTAGTTTACTACGTTGAGCTCAATTTTACCTTGATTATTTACAAGTTTTAGCTGAAAACAAAGAAAAAAATAACCGCACTTGATTCAATATACTCAAAGTGCGGTTGGTTTTTATCGTATTTAAAAAGGGCTGATTAGTTTAATCCAATGATTTCCCAACGGTTGTGAGATTGACCATCAATTTTGCCTTTCTTCACGTTGGTGATGTAATCGATCATCATATTTTGGATAGTACCTTTTTCACGGCCCATTGCCACTTTAGATTCCCAAAGTACCGGAATTTGTTGTCCTTCCCAAATACCACCTTTACCGTTTAATTGAGCGAAACGATATGAGTTCATACCCACTTTTAATTTCATATCATCTGTCACTGGTTTGCCGTCAGCAAGGGTTAAATCAACGATTTTGCTACCTTTTGGATTACGTAAGTCAATTTTGTAATTTACACCACCGAAAATGTCGTAAGTCACATATTTTGATTTTTTACGTTCCGCATTGTAACGGTATTCAGTATCACCTGGTTGAATAGTATCGAAGTAGTTCGCTGACCATTCCATATATTCTTTCAATTGTTTACCGGTCATTTCATAAACGGTGACATCACCACCTGCATAACGATAGTTAAAGATGATGTCTTTTTTCTTGATATCGCCTTTATCCATACGGGCTTTTTGATGGTCGAAAGAGAAAGTCACCACATCTGCGCCACTGTAATGTTGTTCAACATCATTAATAAATGAAGATAAACCGGTATCTTTTGAGAATGCAGCAGATACACCGTGTTTAGTCTCTTGAGGTACCATTTCATTCGCTGTTTGACCGATTACTACGTTGTTTAATTCACGTAATTTCTCGTGATAAGGTTTGTAGATTTCCACAATTTTCTTATCTGCTTCAAGTGCTTTAACTGGAACCGTTTTAGATTCTTTCTTCACTAATTTCACTTCTTTTTTATCGTTGATATCAAAAGTTAAATCCACTTCAGATACCACGGTACCGTAACGGTGTGGTTCAGTGATTAGTGTATTTTTAATGGTTTCACTTGGTACATCTTTGTGCATGTGACCTGCAATAACCACATCAATGCCATCTACTGCATTGATGACATCACGCATACCAGTATCAGGAATATTATTTTCATTTTCGATACCCATGTGAGTGACCGCAATAATCGCATCCACTCCTTTTGCTTTTAATTTTTCAACTTGTGTACGCGCTTCTTCTGTCGGTGAAGTAAATTTCATGTCTTTTAAGTTGCCCGTATCTTCTTCAAATTTTGCTGACATTGGGGTACTTAAAGAAGTTTGCGGTTAATTTTTTCGCTTTGATATCTTTTAGGATTTCATCTAATGCTTTCATCCCAAAGTTAAACTCGTGGTTACCCAAGACGAAAATATCATAATTCATTTCGTTTAATACTTTTGGAACCGGGTGATCTTTATAGTATTTTTTATCTTTTGCAAACACATCGATTTGGTTATCTTGGATCGCATCACCGACTTCCACTAACACCACGTTTTTATTATTTTTACGCACATCTTTCACATAAGTTGCAATTTGTGCATAAGAACCAGATTTGTCCTCTACGTCTGCACCATAGCTCCAAGGTACGATACGACCGTGAACATCGGAGGTCCCTAATAATTTAATATTCACTTCTTGCGCCATTGCAGTACTAATTGCAGAAAGCGCAAATAATGAGCAAAGTAATTTTTTCATAGAATTTCCTTTAAAGCTGCACAAAGTGCGGTTAAAAATGCCGGAGAATTATAGCGGTGAATCGATTGCTGACATAATTTTATTTTGAAGAAAAATTAAATTTGTGAGCCCGATCACATTTCATTTGGAGGATTAATGTCCTGTTTGAGAAAACAAGTTAATCACTAAAACACCGCTGATAATCAATGCCATACCAATCAGCCCAGCGGTATCGATTTTCTGACCCAAAGCGAAATACGCCACGATCGCAGTCAGAACAATGCCAACACCATAGCGTTAATGAGCCAACGGTGGGTAAAAGTTTGGTAAAGCCATCACTGACTTTTAATAAATTCGTTGCCACGATTTCAAGGCAAATAGAGATAGCAAGTAATGTCCAAGGATTCATATCAATCAAACAGTAAAGTAGAAAGACACTATTCTACCTTAAGCGGCGGATGGATGTAATCGAATTTGACGAGCCATGGCTTGCATATAAGGCGCCGTTTGTTCAAAGAAATAACGATAAGAGGCACATAAATAATTATGTGGATTAGGTTCATTTTCGAGAGAAATAAAACGATGTTTCGGGCAGCCGCCATAACAGAGTTTACGAAACTCGCAACGCCGACAAAGTGCGGTCAATTTTTGTGATTTTTCTAAACCGAATTGTTGCTGTTTACTGGAAAGCACAATCTCCGTTAAAGGTTGCTGAGTTAAATTGCCGACCTTGTATTCGGGGTACACAAAATGGTCGCAAGCATATACATCACCATTGGCTTCCGCCACAAGAGATTGACCGCAAGTGGGTTGATGAACGCAAGTTGTAGAAGGATAACCGAGCCATTGCCCTAACAAATTATCAAACTGCGACACATAAACGTTTCCCACATCATGAGCATGCCATTCATGAAAGACATCCACGAGAAATTGCCCGTAACCTTCTGATGGTACCGAGAAATCGGCTAGTGATTGTGTTTGGGCATGACGTTCCACGATAGGAATAAACTGCATATAAGTCGAGCCAAGTTGTTTGAGTGCGAGGTATGTATCTCTTCCTTTTTGCCAGTTTTGATCGTTAATGACGGTTAAGGTGTTAAATTCCACGCCATATTCTTGTAGCAGATTTAACGCTTTTACGACTTTTTCAAAAGTGGGATTACCGTTACCCGAAATACGATAACGATTATGCACAGCACTTAAACCGTCAATAGAAAGCCCAATGAGAAAATGATGTTGTTTGAAAAATGTAGCCCATTGCCGATTAAGGGCAATACCATTGGTTTGAAAGGCGTTTGTGATCTGTTTGCCTTGGGCAAATTCCTGCTGATATTCAACAGCTTGCTTGTAAAAATCTAAGCCTAAGAGAGTGGGCTCCCCCCCTTGCCAAGCAAATTCAACCACATTACCGGCATGAGATTGGATATAGTTTTTGACATAATGTTTTAAGGTGTCTTTCGACATAAAAGGCGCATGTTGTCCAAACTGTTCTGATTTTTCCAAATAAAAGCAATATTCACACTGAATGTTACAGTGAAAACTGCTTGGTTTCGCCATTAAGTGAAAATGAGCTTGTGGTGGAAAAACAGACATCAACCATCCTTTGTTACAACATCATTTGTGACCTGATATTCGGTCTAATGCGCCATTTTGTTTGAGTTCTTTTGCAATACGAATCGCGGTTTCAGTTTCACAGCCGGCATATTCTGCAATTTCACGGTATGTCCAATTATAATCAGGAAAATGTTGTTTGAGAAAATACAAACTATCCATCACGCGATCTAAAGTACGCAAATAGGCACTTTTTGCCAAACGTTCCTCTGCTTCGCGTAATTCATCTGCCAAAATCTGCAATAAACATTGGCTCATCACCGTATTATGCGTAAAAAACTCGCTCACTACATTAGGTTTGATGCGAGTAATCTCCGCATCAATTAAGACTTTTGCATTGCAATGATAATGTTTATCTGCCATCGAAAACAAAGTTCGAAAACCAAAATAATCGCCCTTGGAATATAATCGCACTAAGCTTTCCTTGCCATTTTCAAGGGTATGAAATAAGCCAACCAAGCCTGCTTGCACATAATAAAATTCATGTGCTGATTCACCTTGTTGATACAAGAAGGAACCTTTCGGCAAGTGATGCAGCTCAGTAAACTGACAATATGATAATTCAGTAGGCTTGATTGCGCAATTTTCCATAATCGTCCCTTAAAAGTGCGGTCAATTTTTTATTGGTTTTACACTTCGTTTATAATCCGATATACCCAATTTTCTAATGGATCATTTAAGCGTTTCATTTCTTGACGCATTTCTTCCAGCATCTCTTTTTTGACCGCCTCATATTCTGGCTTGTAGAACAAATTATGCATTTCAGCCGGATCGTTTTTCACATCATAAAGCTCACAAATGTCCGAAGCATTAAACACTAATTTATAGTCCTTACGGTGCCACATACGTTGTTCAAAATAGACAAAATGCCCCGCCAACTGTGCCAATATCCCTTTGCGTTGATTATCTTGATGTTGACGAACAATCGGCAAAATACTTTCCCCTTCAAAGGCTTGAGGAATAGGCTGATTCGCGAGATCATAAACGGTCGAGGTTAAATCATGGAGATAGACAAGATTATCATCTTGTTGATTAACGCGGTTTGAATTTGGGTCTTTAATAATCATCGGAATGTTGTAAGTGGTATCAAACATGAACTCCCCTTTTTCAATCATTCGATGAGCGCCCATCGCATCCCCATGGTCAGCAGTTGCCACAATAAAAGTGCGGTCATAAATACCGTTGTTTTCTAAGAAGGTAAATAGCTCACCAATTGCATCATCAATCAAAGTAATGTAGCCCCAGAATTTTGTGATCACTTCTTTCCAATGATCTTCGCTCGCTTCCCACATGCCCCACATTTTAGAGATGGTACGATAGTGTCCAGGTTTGCCTTCTAGTGGCTTGAAGAAGCTTTCATCTAGCACCACATCTTCTTTTCGATACATAGAATAATAAGGTTCTGGCACAATACAAGGCGTATGCGGTCCCCAAAAATTAATCCATGTAAAGAACGGTTTATTTTCAGCAAGTGATTCACTAATATAGCTTTTCGCTTCATCAATGATGAAATACGGGATGGTTTGTTCTTTTGTGCCTGAAAGCAAACCGCAAAGCTCTTGCACGCGTAAATGTGGGTTATCCCCAAAATAAGCACGACTCACTTCTGGAATCTCATAACCTTTTTCATCTAACCATTCTTTATAACGATTGGAATGTGTCGGCGGTTGGTTGAACACTAAATTTTTATACACGCCACTGCCTGGATAACCGTAACCATCAAAGTTATGCCCTTTGATGCCGTAATCTTCCGGTACGGATTTTGTACCCACGTGCCATTTCCCCACAACATAGGTGTTATAGCCGTCTAGTTTACCGATATTCGGTGCAGCTTCGCTCACTTCACCGGTACCGCCTTTTTCACCATTACGAATGATGCCATGGGTAGATGGCATTAAACCGGTAAAGAGTGAAGTCCGTGCTGGTCCACAAACGGAAGCGGGCGTAAAAGCATTATTAAAACGTACGCCATCTTTAGCTAGGCGGTCAATATTCGGGGTTTTAACGATCTGATGACCATAAGCCCCCAGCATATCTTTACGCACTTGGTCGAGTAAAATATAGATAATGTTCATACACAATCCTTATCTATTTTAAGGGCGTACGTGATGTACGCCCGACTGCTTAATGTTGGTTAGAAAGATGTAATTGATGTTCTGTTTTTTCATTTTTTGGTCTAAAGACAATCAACACGATGAGTTGTAATACCGCATACACTTCCAACACTAACATTGGATTGCCATCTGGTGAAGCAATACCAATTGGTGATAAGAATGCATAAAGCGCAATTAAACCAAGAATTAATGAAACAGATGTTACTTTTATGTATTTCCAATTGGTTAAGTCTACATTGCCTTTATTGATGGTATTTTCCACATAAGGTTCACGTTTTAAAAATTGACCTAGAATCAACATCAAGACAACATCAAATACGAATAATCCGCCCATGACATACACGAAATTGATTTTCACATTGAACACCCAAACAATACTGAAATAAAGTACCACGTGTACAAGTAAGGCTATACGTGCAGCCAAGCCAGAAACTGTTTTATTAAATAAACCAACAGCAAATAGCGCAACAATCGGAATATTCACAAAACCAGCAAAGCGTTTAGTGATTAAGAAAATACCATCTGTACCGAACATCAAAAGTGGGCCAATAATCATGGTCACAATCGCCATAATGGTAGAGACTTTTTTCGCATAGACGATCAATTCTTGATCGGTGCGTTGTTTTTTACTGATAGATGGTAATAAGTCTTTACAATAAATGGTCGCTGCAGAGTTTAAGAATGAGTTAAAGGTACTTAAAATTGCACCGAAAAGTGCCGCAATAAAGAAGCCTTGCAATGCAGTCGGCATCACTTTATTAACCAACAATGGATAAGATGTATCAATTGGATTTAAGCCTTCACCTAAAATATGGAAACTCAATAAACCCGGTAAATTAAGAATAATCGGTAATGTGAGTAGGAAAAGTGCTGCAATTAAAATCCCTTTTTGACCCGATGCTAAATCCTTCGCCCCTAAACAACGTTGTACGATGGCTTGGTTCGTTGTCCAATAGAAGAAGTGAACAACCATAATACCGGTAAAAATTGTTGGCCAAGGAGTAGAATCTGTTGAGCTACCAATGGCGTTCCATTTTTCAACGTGAGTGGTGGTGATAATATTCAAGCCTTCAGAAATGCTACCATTACCTAAATAAAGCAATGCAAATACAGGCACAAGCAATGCACCAATCACTAAAATTACGGCATTGATAGTATCGGAAACTGCCACCGCTTTTAAGCCACCAAAAATTGCATAAATCGCTCCCACTACACCGATAGCAATTACGGTATAGACAATTGCTTGAGCGTAGCTTAATCCGAAGATCGTTTCTAGATTGAAGATTTTATTAAAGGCAATCGCTCCAGTATAAAGTGCGGTCGGAATAACGATTAAAAGATAGAAGACTAAGAATAATCCAGACATAATCAAACGTGTTTGTCGGTCAAAGCGATTTTCAAAGAATTCAGGAATGGTGGTATAACCGTTACGCAAATATTTCGGCAACATATAAAGCGCCAAGAAACAAAGCGGAATCACCGTTGGCACAGTCCACGCAATAATAGAAAAGTTGTTTTGATAAGAAACGGCATTCACGCCAATCAATTGCTCAGTAGAAAGTGAAGTTAAAACCATTGAGCAACCAATCACAATACCGCTTAATCCTCGTCCCGCTAAGAAATAACCTTTCGAGGTGGTTAAATCATCGTTTTTCGTCCGTAGCCATGAAATATAGGCTACCAAAGCTGTTACGATGAGGAAACTCGAAACCGTTAATAGCATATGCTCCTCCTTGTAGAAGCCATTATTAATATCCATTTATAGACTACTGCTAGGTGTATAAAGAGCATATGATAATTGTCATACTGATTGTGTGAGAAGGATCACAAAATTAAAATAAAGTCTGTTTTTATAGATAATTATGAGCAAGATCATAAATTATTTATTTATCCAAAAGAATAATAATGCCGTACTCCCACAAAAAAAGGAGTTTGAAATGAGTTTACAGTTAATTTTTATTTTAATTTTATGTGGTGTGATGACAAATATAATGTCCGCTATTTTTGGCATTGGTGGCGGCGTATTGATGGTACCTATTCTCTACACCTTATTCCCACAGTTCCCTTTACAAATGATTGCTGCAACATCATTGACGATTGTTATGGGATCATCCTTTATTAACTTAATTTATTTTTACAAACAAAAAGTATCGATTAATTACAAGGCGATGCTCATTTGGTCTGTGGGTATGATTATTGGTGTGCAGCTAGGATTCGAATCCAGTTTTTATGTACCCGATATTGCCATCATCAGTGTGTTTGTTATCACACTTTCCCTATTAGCAATTCGTACTATCTTTAGTAAAGAAACCGCAATAATTCAGCAATCTACAGCGGATGAAACGATTAAAGGGATAGGGCTTTCAACGGTAGGTGGATTTATTGCTGGCATGACCGGCATTGGAGGTGGCTCAATTATGGCGCCTTTAATTGGACAATTAAAATCCGTTAAAGCCCATCAAATTGCCCCTTATACCAATGCGATGATGTTTATTGGAGGGTTAGGTAGCCTTTATGGCTATCTTTCAAAAAGCTCGACTTATCACTTTGGTTGGCAAATCGGTTACGTCAATTTTTCGATTGTGATTATTGTTGTACTAAGTGCTTTTGTAACCGGATTTTTCTCAATGAAAATCCGAGGCAAATTATCACCGCACTTAGTCAAAAAACTATTAGGTATTATTTTATTAGTAATCAGCGCTTATATGTTACTTATCCATTCCATAAAATAAAAAATGGCAGAGGAAAACGCCCTCTGCCATTTCGGTTATTTTTCTTCTTTTTTCACTTCATCCCACAGAATATCCATTTCGATTAAAGAAAGATCTTTAAGTGATACGCCTCGTTCTAATGTCTTTCCTTCGACTTTGCGAAAACGTTGTTCAAATTTATTATTCGCCTTACGTAAAGCCTCTTCTGCGTTACATTTAAGGTGACGAGACAAATTGACTGTCGCAAAAAATAAATCCCCAATTTCCTCTTCTATTCTTTCTTGATTACGAGGTGTTTGATTGACTTCATCTCGTACTTCCTTCAATTCTTCTTCAACTTTAGCAAATACAGGCTCAAGTTCATTCCAATCAAATCCAATCTTTGAACACTGTTTTTGCATTTTCTGAGCTCTTAACAATGCAGGAAAAGCATTCGGCACATTATCTAAAATAGACTGTTGCTTTTGAGCTGATTTTTCTTGTGCTTTGATGCTGTTCCAACGGGCTAAAGCTTCATCTTCATTTCCTGCTGTTGCATCACCAAATACATGAGGATGACGACGTACAATCTTTTCAGAAACATCATTAAGAACATCATCAAATGTGAAATAACCATCCTCTGAAGCAAGCTGACTGAAGAATACTACCTGTAATAAAAGATCACCAAGCTCTTCTCTTAAATTCGTAATATCTTTCTTTTGGATGGCATCAATGACTTCATAAGTTTCTTCAGTTAAACAAGAAATCATAGAGTCATAATTTTGTTTAAGATCCCAAGGACAACCGCCATTAGGATTACGTAATTGTGCAATTAATTGAATAAAATCTTGAATAGAATAACGCATAAGAATATCTCTGAAACACTAAGATGCAATTAGTATAAAACGAATAGCAAAATAGACAATATTCTTATAAAGAATTAAAGATAAATTGATATGGAATAATGGCAGGGGCGGAGAGGCTCGAACTCCCAACACCCGGTTTTGGAGACCGGTGCTCTACCAATTGAACTACGCCCCTATTGGTATTAAGAATTGGCGGAATGGACGGGACTCGAACCCGCGACCCCCTGCGTGACAGGCAGGTATTCTAACCAGCTGAACTACCACTCCGCTAAATGAGGTATGATTGGCAGTGACCTACTCTCACATGGGGAAACCCCACACTACCATCGGCGTAACAATGTTTCACTTCTGAGTTCGGTATGGATTCAGGTGGGACCATTACACTGTTGCTGCCAAAATTTTTATTTTGTTAATTTACTCTTAAAATAAACTAACAAAATAAAAAGTACCTGGCGGTGTCCTACTCTCACATGGGGAAGCCCCACACTACCATCGGCGCATCGGCGTTTCACTTCTGAGTTCGGTATGGGGTCAGGTGGGACC